>JBEKXB010000004.1:0-151812 GCA_049512455.1 Solirubrobacteraceae bacterium
AGTGCCAGGCCGGCGACGCGGGCCGGCTCACGCAGCGCGAGCTCGGTGGCCACCAGGCCGCCCAGCGAGTTGCCGACAGCGATCACGGCGTCGAGCTCCAACAGGTCGCAGACCCGGTCGAGGGTGCGCGCGTAGCCGGCGATCGAGATCGGCTCGACCGGCAGCTGGGAGCGTCCAAAGCCCGGCAGGTCGACGGCCACGACGCGTCGGTGCTCGGCGAGGCGCGGAATGTTCTCGAGCCAGTTCTGCCAGCGCCCGCCGAGTCCGTGGATCAGCAGCAGCGGTGTCTGCTCACCGCTGCCGGCCTCGCAGACGTGCACGCGTCGAGCATCGATCGTCATTGCGTGGAGATGGGTCTGCCAGGGGACCTCGCGCCAGTCCGGCTGATCGCTGCGGCCATAGTCCGGCCCTGCTGACGCTGCCGCCCGTAGGTTCGCCGGACGCGCGTGCGGTGAGAGGATTCGCCGGTGAGTGTTCATCACTTGAAGCGTAGTCGCGATCGATCGCGAACCTCCGGGGCGCGCTGATGGCGCTCGAGAAGGCACGCTGGTGGGCGGTCCGCCCGGCGGCGAACCGCAAGCCGGCGACCTACCGCTGTCCGATCTGCGGTCGGCTGCTGCCGGCGCTCAGCGAGCACATGCTGCTGTTCCCCGAAGGCGACGCCTCGCGACGACGCCACGCGCACGCTGCCTGCGTGATGCGTGCGCGGGAGGCGGGGCGGCTGCCTTTCCGCGAGGACTGGCTGGCCACCCAGCCGCGTCCGCCGAGCCTCTGGCAACGTTTGCGGCGAGGCACCTGAAGGGGCAGGACGGCGAGCCCGGCGCGTCGAACCTGTTCAATGTAGATGCCCCGAGGCGTGGCGCTGGCCAGCGTCACGCCGCGCGTCCGATCCAAACAGGGCTCGGCGGGCAGGAACTCGACGACCGAGCCGAAATGGCGCTTCGAGCGTTCTAGGACGCAGGGAGCGCCAGAGGTCGGCAATCGCCTGATGAGAACACGCCGCCGAACACCAGCACTCGCCGCCGCGCTTGTCGCACTTGCGCTGTTGGTCCCGGACGCCCTGGCGTCATCCACCACGAGCGGCGGGACGACCGCCCCGAGCGGGACGAGCACCTCGCCCACGACCACGCCGACCCCGCCCAGCGGTGCCACGACGCCGGCAACGCCATCGCCCAACGCGAAGTCGGGCAGCGGCAGGACATCGACAACACACGCCTACGTGCCGACGCCGACGATCATCGCGATCGACTGCTATCGCGTTGGCGTCACGAGCTGCGCGAAGAACCCGCGAAGCGTCCAGGTCACGGGCGAGCTCGTCGTGCACGGTCACCATCTGTCGAGCTCGCTGTCGCTCTACTTCCCGAAGGTGCCGTTGAACGGCGGCCACAACGAGAAGCTCGGCGTGGCGCTGCACCCGACCTCACACGGCTTGGCGGCGA
This sequence comes from Solirubrobacteraceae bacterium, assembly GCA_049512455.1. Taxonomy (GTDB): domain Bacteria; phylum Actinomycetota; class Thermoleophilia; order Solirubrobacterales; family Solirubrobacteraceae; genus Palsa-513. The sequence goes on from JBEKXB010000004.1 coordinate 1,440, forward strand.
CGGTGCCAGCCGGCGTGCACAGCGGACACGTCTTCCTGCAAGCCCCGTCCGGGACCCGCTCGCGCCTTTACGGGCCGATCGAGATCCGTCCGGCGCCCGTCGTGGTGAGCGCGGTGGCGCCGCCTGTCGCCGCGCCATTCGCCGCAACAGCGATGTGGATCTGGTACCTGGACCAGTCAGACGACGGCAACCTCACGGCGATCGCGGCGGCGGCGCAGGCGGCGGGTGTCAAGACGCTGTTCATCAAGAGCAGCGACGGCGATACTGGCATGTGGTCGCAGTTCACGCCGTCGCTGATCCAGTCGCTCCATGCGCTCGGCTTCGACGTGTGCGCCTGGCAGTACGTGTACGGTGCCGATCCCGTAGGTGAGGCTGCGCTCGGAGCGCAGGCGGTGGCGGACGGCGCGGACTGCCTCGTGATCGACGCCGAGAAGGAGTACGAGGGCAACTACTGGGCTGCCCAGACCTACATCCAGGATCTGCGGGCGGCCATCGGGCCGAGCTTCCCGGTCGGCCTGTCGTCGTTCCCCTACGTCAACCTGCATGAGGCCGAGCCCTATTCGGTGTTCCTCGGCCCAGGCGGGGCGCAGTACGACATCCCGCAGGTCTACTGGAAGGCGATCGGCACGACGCCCGACGCGGCCTACGCTCATACCTACGTCGAGAACGAGATCTACGGCCGGCCGATCCTCCCGGTCGGACAGGCCTACAACAACGTCTCCCCGGCACAGATGACGCGCTTCCGCCAGCTGGCCAGCGCCTACGGAGCGGCTGGGCTCTCCTGGTGGAGCTTCCAGGCGATGTCGAGCGCGGGCTGGGCGGCGCTCGACGCACCGATGACTGCGGGAGCCGCCGTCACGATCCCGACGGCCTGGCTGGCGCTCAGCTCGGGCGCTCGTGGCGACCAGGTCATCTGGATGCAGGAGCACCTGGCCGCGGCTGAGCCGACGACGCCGACGACAGGAGACTTCGACGCGACCACGGAAGCCAACCTCAAGGCGTTCCAGGCGGAAAACGGGATAGCGCCGTCGGGCGTCACGGACGAGCCGACCTGGCTCGCACTGCTCAAGCTCACACCCGTCCAGGTCCAGTACCCGGCTCCCGCGGGCGGCTCGACCGGCAGTTCCGGGACCAGCGGCTCCAGCGGATCAAGCGGTTCCACCGGCACCGCCGGACCGGGCGGCGGCACGAGCGCTCGGGGCTAGCAAGGGGTGACGGTTCTCACTCGCAAACCTCGTCACGAAGGGATATGTTGCGCCGTGACGGGAGCGAGAGCGATGGAATAGAGCAGCGTCGGCGCCGACGCTGCTCTAACCATCGCCTGAGGTGTGCGGCGGCCGCTGCGCCGCAGCGGACGTCAGACGGTGATCGTCTGTGAATGCGCGAGCGTTTGTCCGTTCGCATCCAAGGCCCGCACGGCGACGTGGCGCGCGCTGCCGGGAAATGTGAGCGCTGTCTCAAAACCGCTGCGCGATCCTGCCGCCGCCGGGGTGAGCGCGCTGGCGCGCTCACCGGCGAGGACGACCCAGAACTGCGTGCGCGTGTCGCCGTTCCAGCTCGCCCAGACGGTGACGTGGCTGTGGCTCCGCCGCGCCGCGAGCGCCGGGCGTCCGATCCCGCGGCCATTCCATGGCAGGCGAAACGCCCGGTAGGAGATGTAGTCGCGCCCGAGCTGGGCGTCGAACAGCAGCTGCCCTGTGGCGGAGAACTCCGAGACGTAAGGTTCGGCCCCCCAGCCGACGAACACGTGGCCGTCGCCCAGCATCTGCACGCTGCCCTGGCTGCTGGCTTGGAGCGGTGTGGGGTGGCGGTAGGCGTTGCGCAGCGTCGCCGCCCTGCGGCGCTCATCGATCGCCAGGATCAGCGCCCGAGACTGCACGGCTCCGCCCGGGCTGCCCTCGTTGTCGAACAGCGACAGCGTGGCGGCGCCATGAGCGCGGGCGTCGTGCTGCCAGGCGAACGAGGCGTCGCCGCCGAACGTGAAGTCGCTGTGCTTCCCGCCGAGTCGCCAGATGATCTCGCCGGAGCTTCGATCGACCTTGTAGACGGTGTGCGTGTTGCGGGAGGAGACGAGCAGGTTCCCGTCGTCGGCCACATCGATCGAGTTGATGTGCACGTAGTCCCACAGCTCGCCAGTCGGCCAGTAGGACTCGGTGATCGGGATGTGATCGAGGCTGTGCCACTCCAGCAGAAGGCGACCGCTCGCGAGGTCGATCTCCTGGAAGATGGCGTCCTGGATCGTGCCGGTTGCCGAGCCGCCGACGGCCGTGAGATCCATCGTTCGTATTGCGTACGCGGTGAGCAGCGCCGTCCCACGGTCGGTGAGCAGGAACTCATGCAGGTCGCCCTTCAGACCGTTTTTGGCCTGGACGCGCATGATCGGCGTGTAGCCGTCGTCGGCGATGACGTATTCGCCGACTCCGTGCCCGTCTTCGATGACGCCCTCCCACCAGGTGAGCACGGCGCGCCGGTGGTGGCGCTGGACACGGAGGTTGGTCGTCACGAGGCCGGCGAGCGGCTGCTCCCAGAAGGGCTCCCCCGAGTCGTCGATGATCAGGGCGCCCACCTGCTGGCCCGCCGGCGCGTTGTACGGGGCGAGCAAGATCGGTCCCGGGGCGAGCGTCCCGCTGGCTGTTGCGACGCTGAGCCCCGGGATTCGCAGGTCGGGGCGGGAGTGGAAGCGAGGATCGGCCGGTGCGATGCGCGACAGCACCTCGTTGAGCGCTGGGACGCCGGTGCGTGCAATCAGCGTGTCGCCGGCGAAGGCGCCGGCGAGCGTGAACGCGCCGGCCGCGGCTCCTGCCGCGACGAGCAACTCGCGCCGGGTGAGCTGGCGGTGGCTGGCGTCCGCGTCGCCGTGCGGCGCGGCGGGATTGCGCATGCCAGCAAATGCAAGCAGCAACGGATGAGCGCCGCGTAAGTAGATGCGCTCACGGTGACGTCGATGCGTGCGCCCCCCGGCGGCGGCTCAGTGCTCCCCGGGGAGCGGTGGGGTGAGCGTTGTGCTCAGCCAGTCGCGGGCCAGCGGGAGCTGCGAGGCGTCGATCTGGTGGCCCACGTCGGACTCCTCGTAGGTGACGGCAAGCCCACCGGACTGCAGCGCCTCGCGCGCCTGGCGCGCGAAATCGACCTCGATCACGCGGTCGCTGCGGCCGTGGGCGATGAACGCGGGCAGGCCTTTGCGGCTGGCGAAGTCCGCCGTCCAGCCGCTGACCACGGGAACGAACCCGGAGAACGCGAGGATGCCCGCCGGTGGCGGGCGCTCGCCGGCGAGCGCTAGCGCGTAGCTCATCACCGAGCCCATCGAGAAACCGCCGAGCACGGTTTGGCGCGGTGCGATCCCGGTGCGGCGCCATAGCTCGTCATGTAGCTCGGCGAGCGCCTGGTAGGCGTCGCGGAAGCTGTCCGGGTCGGGATAGCCGACGCGCGGGACCGCGTACCAGTGGTAGCCGGGCAGGCCGGGCAGCGTCAGCGGCGCTCGCGGGGTCACGACGTGCAGACGCCGGAGCGGATCGAGCGCATCGGCGAGCGGGAGCAGGTCGTGCTCGTCGGCGCCGCGACCGTGGTGCAGGACGAGCAGGCCGGCCGGCGCTCCCGTTGCGGCGCGTTCGCGAAACGTGAGAGTGCTCACGAACGCAGCCTAGTGAGCGCTCGAAGCGACGATCGCGGCGCGCAGCCGGTCGGCGACTGCAGAGTGCGCTAGCATCGTGTCGATGAGGGCACGAGCGGGGCAGCTCGACCGTACGCGGTTGGGACGCATCGTCTGACTTCTTTTGGATCGCCGTATGTCGCTCGCGAGTTGAGGAGTCAGACGCAATGGAAGCAGCCACTGCCAACGCCGGCGTAGCCGACGGAACAGACCGCAAGACCAATCCCCGCGCGTGGTGGGTCGCACCGCTCGAGCCGTATGCCGGCGCGAACCTGCGCAGCAGCCTGGTCTGCCTCGCGACATCGGTATTCGCCTACCTCGGCCTGTGGGTCGCGATGTACTACCTGCGCGCCGACGGGCTGACGGCCGTGTGGTTGGTGCTGCTGATCCCGGCATCGGGGTTCCTGCTGCGAACCTACATCGTCTTCCACGACTGCACCCACGGGTCGTTCATGCGCACCAAGCGGGCCAACACCTGGGTTGGGGTGGCGGTCGGACTGATCGTCTTCTCGCCGTTTCATAGCTGGCGCCAAGAGCACGCCGGCCACCACGCGACCGCTGGTGACATCGATCGGCGCGGCGTCGGCGACGTGCAGACGTTGACGGTGAGCGAGTACAAGGCGAGAACCAGAGGCGCCCGCCTGCGCTACCGGTTGATGCGCAGCCCGTGGATCATGTTCACGCTGGGGCCGATCTGGTCGCTGGCGATCGGCCCGCGGATCGTGCCGAAGAACAAGCGCAAGCGGATCCGCAACAGCCACCGCAACACGAATCTCGCGCTGCTGGTCCTGGTCGCCGGCGCGATCTGGCTGGTCGGCTGGGCGGCCTTTGTCGAGATCCAGTTTCCGATGATCCTGATGGCCGGCGCCGCCGGCGTCTGGCTGTTCTACGTCCAGCACCAGTTCGAAGGCGCCTACTGGAAGCACTCTGACGACTGGAGCTACCTCGACGCGGCACTGCAGGGCTCCTCCTACCTCAAGCTGGGGAAGGTGCTGGCGTTCTTCACGGGCTACATCGGACTGCACCACGTGCACCACCTCAACCCGCGGATACCGAACTACAACCTGCAGCGTGCGCATGACGAGAACGAGTTTCTGCACCGCGCACCAACGCTGTCGCTGTGGGACGGCTTCCGCACCGTCCGCTTCAAGCTGATCGACGACGACACCGGGGAGCTCCTGACGTTCGCCCAGGCGCGCCGCGCGATGGCGGCGCACGAGCAGCCGGCAGCTCTCGCCGCGTAGCGCCGGGTGGGTTGCGGCGGCCACTCCGCTGGCTGGCGCATGATGCCGGCGGCGACTACGCGGCCGCAATCCGGCCCAGCCAGGCTCCGCGCTCGCGCGAGCCCTGACGCTCGCCTCGCCCGATTGGCAGCCACGCTCGGGCGACGGGCACCGTCGACTCGCAGCGTGTTCTCCCCAAGCCCTCTATCGGACTCGAACCGATGACCCCTTCCTTACCATGGAAGTGCTCTACCAGCTGAGCTAAGAGGGCGCGCGACGAATGCTAGCCGACGTTCCCTGCGGGTCTGCGATGCCAGCGGCAGCGCTACTGGTCGGTGCGGTCTGTCGAGCCGGCGCTCAGCGTCGGTGCGGTCGCGGCGGGCGGCGTCGGCGTGTGGGTGACGGGTCCGATCGGGCAGGCGAACGCGCCGAGCCCTCCGGCGAGAGCGGCAGCGAGCAGGCGCATAGCGCGGGGCGTTGATCGCGGATGAGCTTCGGTCGGCAGCGTGCTATTCATCTGCTGTTTCATCGGCCTAAGCAGTCTTGCGCCTGAGTATTAAGCGCCGATGAGTTCTGCAGGGCGCGTTCGTTATCGTCGCCAGCCGGAGGTTCGCGCCGGAGCGAGGCCGTCGCCCGCGCAAGGAGCCTTCCCCGGCCCCGAGCGCGCTCCCCGCTGCAGACGCTTGCGGAGTGGCGGGGGAAGGATTCGAACCTTCGAAGGCTGAGCCAACGGATCTACAGTGTCGGCTCACTTCGTCATCTCAAGTGTCTTCAGGTGTTCTCAGGTCGCCCAGGTGTGCTGAAGTGCGCCGAGATCCCCCGAGTTGGGAACACGTGGGGAACACGGCCATTCGCGGCGAATGGTGCTGGCGTTCCTACTCCTGGGCGCGAGCGGTAGCGGGGACGTGACCCCGGTTCGTGCTCGTGGCTGCTTCCGAATTTTGCGACAGCCACCCTAAGAACAGGTGGCGTTGCTCATTCGGTTCCGTCGATCGTGGTTGGGCTTGGGTCGCTCGGGGGTGTGGTGAGCCGGTGGTGAACCCAGACGCTGGGTTCGACGTACACGACGTGGTCGTGCTCGATCGACACGTGCACTGGAGCGAGCGCCTCGGGAACGTCGGTGAGGCCCGAGCTGCTCAGCGGCAGCCCGGTCCACTCCCGCCATTGCGCGAGGGTCCCCGGCATGACCATTGACAGCGGGCAGACGCTGACGATTCGGGCACCCAGGCGAACATGAACGCGCAGCCAGGAATCGGCGGGCAAGCCATCGTTGCGGACTCGAGCCACGTACTCGGACATCGGGGTCCGCGGCTCCAGGCTCTTTTCCGTGGGACGGACGGGTCCGAAAAGGTCTGTGAACCCGAGCCGCTGGACGTTGCGCCGCGCTGCGTCGAGCAATACGTAGGTGAGCCCGCCACGGCGACGATCAGGAACGATGCGGGTCTCGAGTAGCGACACCGCCGTGACCTGCTGATCGCGTTCATGGTCGCTGAAAGCCTGCTCGAGAATGCCGTCCCATCCCCTGGCAGGCAGCTCCTCATCGCTTCCGCCCCAGGCGAACGGCACGCTATGGACCTTGCCGACGATCGCATCCTGATCATCGAGGGCAAGCAACTGATACTGCGGAAACGTGTCGGCAAGCCGCCCGTAGAACAGCGCGCCGACCGGATCTTTCAGCATGAACGTAGGCCACGTGTTCGGCATCGCCCACATCGGCTCGACCAAGTCCGGCCGCTCATCGAGCGTAACAACCGAGGCGATCACGAATGCCAGCCTAACCGCCCAGAGTGCAGCGATCGCAGTAGGACGAACACGACACGCCTCGTTCTCGCGCCAAAGGCGCATCGCAGCGTGCGTCTGACCGGTGACTGCTCCGAGAAACTGCGACAGGCCGCCGCGGCGACGCCGATGTCCGGCACACTGTCGTCGTGGAGCAAGGCGGCGCGAGCGATGCTGGGCTCGAAGCCATTCGGCGTTGGCTCGTTGCGCTGCGTGCGCGCTGGCTCGGATTGCGCGGGGCAGACCACCCGGAGACGACGGGTCCGGTAGAGGACGCGGGTCCGCAGCGACCTGGCCGATGGGGGCGCGGTAGACGGGGCAAAGGCCACGGCGGTGGGGCTGGAGACCGCGGCCCGCGGCGACCGATGCCTGGTCAAGGCTCTGACGCCATCCAGCTTCCGCTTCCCGAGAAGCCAGCGCGCAGGACAACCGCGGTCGCGGGCCGCCAGCGCCAGCGGCGCACCAGAACACGCTGAGGAAGCCCGCTGTGATGCGCCTGTTGCTCGCGCAAGAGAGGCGCCAGCGCCTGGTGTCGGCGCGTTGTTGCTCACACTTCTTGCAGTGGTCGGCCCGGTCCGCGTCGGTGACGTGAGCGTGTAGTTTCGGGCGATGCAGCTACCGGGCGGGCAGGACGCGGTTGAGCTCGTCGTCGCGCTGATTGCAGGTGTGGCCGCTCCACCGCCGATGTCGTGCAAGGTCTTGGCGATCGACGGTCCCGGCGGCTCGGGCAAGAGCACGCTCGCGGCGCGCGTGGCAGAGCAACTCGGCGGCGTGCCGGTGATTGAGACCGACAACTTCGCCAGCTGGATCAACGCGCTCGACTGGTACCCGCGCCTGGTCGAGCAAGTCCTCGAGCCGCTCGCCGCGGGCCGCGCAGCGCGCTACCAACGCTACGACTGGGACACGCAGCGCCTCGGCGAGTGGCACGACGTGCGACCCGGCGAGTACCTCATAATCGAGGGCGTCAGCTCGTCACGGCTCGCGTTTCGTCCCTACCTCGCAGCGAGCGTGTGGGTCGAGACCGCACGCCCAGAGCGCCTTCGCCGCGGCCTTGAGCGAGATGGACAGGACGCGCTCGCGCTCTGGCAGGACTGGATGGCAGCCGAGGACGACTACATAGCCCGCGAGCACCCAGAGCGCCACGCGGATCTCGTCGTCAGCGGCCAACCCGACTAACAGCCCACACAACAGACACCAGCAGCGCAAGCAACCGCCCGACCGGCGCTCCCCCACAGGACCTCTACTTGTCGCTCGGTGCCACGCTCCCGAATGGCGCCCCATTTAGGTGGCGCTCGATCGCTTCGGCGACGGTTGCGGCGTGCGAGCGAGCGATCGCGTGGTCGTCGGAGTCGATCGCGAATACGGTCGCGATCGGCAGCGTCCGCGCAAGCTCCTCGGCCACTGCGAGCGGGCTGTGCGGGTCGCGCGTCGCCGAGATCAACAGCGTCGGGACGGCAACGGCACACAGGCGCTCGGCGCTCACCTCAGGCGCTCGCACGAGCACCCAGCCCGGCAGCTCGAGGTCCGCCGGGAGGCCGGGCAGCGGGTCGGGCATGTTGACCGCGGCCGGGGCGACCGTGAGCACCAGGCCTAACAGGTTCCGCGGCGCTCGCAGCGCGGTGCGCAGCGCGACGAGGCAGCCCATCGACTGGGCGATCAGGGTCATGGGGCTGTCCTCGAGTGCCTCGACCACCAGCTCGACGAGGTCGTCGAGCGAGCGGACCCCGGGCGAGGGCGGGTTAGGGCCGAGCCCCGGCCAGTCCAGGTAACGCTTGCGCCAGGCGGCCGGGAGCCGCTCCGCCACCGGCTCCCAGAAGCTGCCCTCACCGCCGAGGCCGGGGATGAAAAGCAGGCGCGGGACGGGGTCGGTCACGAGGGGATCGTAAAGGCCGGCGGGTCAGGTCGGCGCCTCCGTCCACGCGTTGATGACAACGCGAGTCAGCTGGTGCTGGCGCGTGGTCCTGTGATGCCGAGGTCGCGCTTGCTGCGAGGTGGAGTGGAAGCGCGGTCGCAGCCGGCTGGGGTTCATTCAGCGTTGCCACCCGCGTACGGGTCAGTGCCGCATTGATGGCGATCGTCGTCACGAGCAGTTGATCCTGGGCGCCGCTCGCCGGTGGTGTGCGTGCCCTGGGGCTCGCGCACCACCGCGCCGCCATTGCTAGTGCTTGTGCTTCTTCGGTTTTGCGAGCTTGAACGTGACGGTCTGCGAGGCCACCGCGCTTGAGGTGCCGGTGAGCGTCTGGCTCGCGCTCAGTTGTGCGGGCAGGCTGTGGCGGCGGTGCAGCAGCGCGTGCCCGGTCGCGTTGAGCGCGACAGTGACGCTCTGTGTCTGGCCTGGGTTGACCGTCGCGCTGGTGCTGCCAACCACGACCTTCTTGGTCGTCTTTGACTTTGACTTCAAGGCGCTTGCGCTGACCGCCACGACCTTGCCGCCTTTCAGCGTCTCGACGACGCTCAGCGACAGCGTCACTGTGCAGCTCGTCCCACCGGTGCACGTCACAGGGAGCGTGACAGTCGTGCCCTTGACGATCGCCTTGCCGGCACTGGCGATACCCACTGGCGGGGCGGCTGTAGTGAACTGGACTGCCGCCCCGCCGTTGGAGCCTTGGGCACAACCGGACTCCAGCGTGACCGTGTAGGTGGTGCCGGGGGTCAGGCCGGTGAGCTGGGAGGAAACCGCGACCGGCGAACTGCCTGCGCCAACCTGCTGGGCGCACGGGATGCTCACCGCGCCGGACGCACTCGGGGCGATCGCGAAGTGACAGTCGGTCACGACGAAGCCTTCGGGATTTACCGTCCCGTTGAGCGTGGCCGTCGTGCTCGTCACGCCGCTCGGCGTGCCGGTGACGCTCACCGGGTTCGGCACCACAGTCCAGGTCAGCGTCGCCGACGGCTGCGCCCCGTTCGCGGTCTTCTCGATGGTGTAGCCGGTGACGCCCGCTGCGCCCGCCGGCACGCCTGAGGAGCCGCCGCCACCGCCGCCACCACCACCACCAGACGCGTAGTCGTCGGTGTTGTAGGCACCGGCACCGCCACCGCCGCCGCCGTAAAGGCCGCCGCCGCCCAGGCTGCCGCTCCCGGCAGCCGTGAAGCCGGCGCTACCACCGTAGGTACCGGTAGGCGTGGCGCCGGGGCTGCCGCCGGCGGACTGGAGGGCCGCGCCGCCGCCACTACCACCCCCATACGTGCCGTAGTACATACTCCCGGCGTTCCCCTGGCTGCCTGCCGCGCCGCCCTGGCCGCCGGCGATGTCGGAACTGGCGCCGGATGGGCCGCCGCCGCCGCCACCGCCGCCGGCAACCAGCAGCCGTGAGGCTAGCGTGCCTGTGGTTGCGCAGGAGGCGGGGTCGCCAGCCGCGCCGGTGCTAACCGAGCAGGTCCGCACGTCGGTCGCCCCGCCGCCGCCGGCCGCGTCGTCCGCTCCCCTGCCACCGCCGTTGGTCCCGCCGGCGGAGCCGCCCGAAGCGCGGCCCAGCAGTCCGTTGCCGCCCACCTCGACGAACAGCGTTTCGCCAGGCATGACGGCGAGCGTCGCCTGCACCGTGGCGCCGGCCCCGCCGGCGGCGGGATTCCCGGCGTACGAGGGACCACCGTTCGCGCCGACGAGCACCGCCTGCACGCTCGTTACGCCCGCGGGCACAACGAACGCACTCTCGCCGGGCGTCGTGAACGACGCGCTGCCAGTGCTGGGCGAGGCGGCGCTGCCTGCCGGCAGCAATGCCATTAGGGCGGCGCTCGCCAGGGCCAGGATAAAAGCGAGGACCCGTCCAGAGACCACGGGCTGCTGGTTTTGCCGGCGTCGGCCCGCGTGTCCGCATTGGTTGGCGGGATGCTGGTGACGCGTGCGGGTAATGGCTTGCCTTGTGGTCTGTGGTGGGTGTCGGGTCGGCTACCAGCGGCGGTGCTGGTGTCAAAGACCCATCCGAGGACGGCGCCCGCCAAATATCGGCACGCCGAGGACCGACGCCGCGCTCAAGAACCCTCACAGACTCGCGCTACGGCTACGACCCGTCAACCGCAGTTCCCCACCATCGCCTACTCACCAAACTACGTACCCGGCGTGGCAAGAGATCTACCCAGCCACGCGCGCAGCCCGGCCGCCATGAGCTGGTACACCGAGCGCGTTGCTCATCCTGCCCGGGGGCTGGGCGTATGGCACGATCTACCGCTCAAGCAGGCGCACCAACGCCCTTGACGGACGACGATCGCCGTCACCGCATGGCTAGCAACGCCCAGACGGCTGCAACCGCGCTTCCGCTAACACCTCGGAGTAAGCGCGACCTCGGCCTGGCTGCATCCAAGCCCCGGCTCTCGAAGACCCACCATTGCAGCCTGTACCGCGACTCCAGCGCGCTGGCGGCAGCTGCTCGATCACTGCCGACAACAACGACCACAGCGCACTGACGACATCGCTGGGCAGTCACCTCGCCCTGACCAAGCCCGGCCCTTTACGCGACAGCCTCGCGTGTTAACGAGCGTCTGGGTCGCGGCGGCGTCACTACTGCTGCGGACCATTTGCAGGAGCCTGCGGAGATCCGCCCGCTACGGCTCCCGCCCACGACCGAGCACCCGCGTGCCCCCGCTTTTGGCGACAAGCAGGGGTGAACCGACATCCGGTTGTGGCCTTGCTTCGCTGCTGCGGCGGGCATGCGACGCTCACCCCTCGACTTGGTCGGCCTTACGCGCGGCCGGGTGCGTTTGAGCGAGGCGGCGGCGGAGCCGGCGAATGAGCATGATCGGCGCGGCGGCGACGGGGCGGCCAGCGGCGTCGCTGCGGCTGGCCGCCTTGGCGGCCTGCACGAGGCGGTCGTGGTCGGCGGCTCGGCGGAGGTCGGCGATGTGCTGTTGGGCGACGAGGAGGGTGAGTTGGGGATGCATGGCTGGACCTCGTGTTGGGATGTGGTGCGGGCACTGTGATCTGCGTGGGTTGCAGCGGGCTTGCAGTCCGGTAAACGCCCCAGCCGGGTATCGCAACCGCGGGCGGGCGGTCTCGGCGGCGTGCGGTGGGCGGCGAGCGGCGGAGATCGGTACGGTTGCCAAGGCGTATGCGTTTCGGCATCCTGGGACCGCTACAGGTGATCGGTGATGATGGGCGTGAGCTCGCCCTGGGTGGCCGGATGCCACGCACCGTGCTTGCGATCCTGCTGCTGCGGGCGAACGAGGTTGTTTCGAGCGATCGCCTGGTTGAGGAGCTGTGGGCGGGTGCGCCGCCGGCGAGCGCCGCGAAAGGGCTGCACGTGCACGTGTCGCGGCTGCGCCGGGCGCTTGCCGCCAGCCCCCCGGGCCTGGGCGGAGAGCGACTGGTCACGGCTGCCGGGGGCTATCTGTTGAGGATCGCGCCCGACGAGCTGGATGTGCAGCGGTGCCAGCGGCTGATCGGCGAGGGCCGGTCGCTGCTGGCGGCGGGAGACCTGGATAGGGCATTGGCGGCGCTGAATGCGGCGCTAGAGCTTTGGCGCGGCGAAGTGTTGTGCGATTTCGAGTACGACGGCTTCGCGCAAGCGGAGATCGCGCGGCTCGGCGAGCTGCGCGCGGCGGTGCTTGAGGAGCGGGTCGCGGTCGAGATGCTCCTGGGCCGTCAGGCGCAGGTGCTGGGCGAGCTCGAGCGTCTCGTGCGCGAGTACCCCTTCCGCGAGCGGCTGCGTGGCCAGCTGATGCTGGCCCTGTACAGGACCGGACGGCAGGCAGAAGCACTCGCTGCCTATCGCACCGCACGGTCGGTGCTGGTCGACGAGCTGGGGATCGAGCCGTCCGTGGAACTGCGGCATCTTCACGAGGCGATCCTCGCTCAGGACGAGACGCTGCTCGAGCACGATTCCGCCCAGCCGGCGGCGTCCGCCAGGGCCCGCACCAGGTCGGACGGGCGGCCGCTGGGGCATGTCCATCTGCCCGTGCAGGCGACACCGCTGATCGGCCGGGAGCGCGAGCTCGCCGAGCTCGTGGAGCTCGCGGGCTCTCATCGGCTGATCACGCTGACCGGGCCGGGTGGGACGGGAAAGACCCGGCTCGCGCTCGCGCTTGCGGCGGAGCTCGCGGACCGCCGTGCGGACGGTGTGCGGTGGGTGTCGCTTGCGATGGTCACCGAGGCGCGGCTCGTGCCGGCGGCCATCGCGCGCGCGCTCGGAGATGTCGAGGACCTGCCGACGTACCTACACGAGCGGGCGGTGTTGCTGGTACTCGACAACTTCGAGCAGGTGATCGACGCCGCTCGCGCGATCGGCGAGATGCTCTCCCGGGCGCCGGGTTGTTCGGCGATCGTCACGAGCCGGGAGCGTCTCGGTGTCGCCGCCGAGCAGGAGTACCCTGTGGCGCCGCTGTCGCCGCACGACGCCGTCGAGCTGTTTACCGCGCGGGCGCGGCAGGCCAAGCCGGACTTCGAGCCAGGGCCGGAGCTCGACGCTATCTGCGCGCGGCTTGATCGCCTCCCGCTTGCGCTCGAGCTCGCCGCCACGCGCGTCAAGCTCCTCTCCGAGCACCAGCTCCTTACCAGGCTGGAGCAGCGCCTCCCTCTCCTGGCCGGTGGCCGCCGCGACCTTCCCGACCGTCAGAGCACTATGCGGGCAACGATCGCGTGGAGCTATGACCTCTTGAGCGAGCCTGAGCAGCGGTTGTTCACCCGGCTCGCGGTGTTCATCGGTAGCTTCGAGCTCGAGGCAGCCGAACAGATCTGCGACGCCGATCTCGACACCTTGCAGTCACTGGTCGACAAGAGCCTCCTGCGTCGCGCCGAGAACGGACGATTCTTCCTGCTGGGGACCACTCGCGAATACGCGCTCGAGCGGTTCGACGCCAGCGACGAGCGGGACGACATCCGCACCGGTCACGCTCGGTGGTACTTTGCGCTTGGCCTCGCCGCCGGCGGCCGCGACCCGGAGCGCGCGGAGGCTCTGACCCGACTGCGACAGGACGCGAGCAATGTCGACCTGGCGCTCTCGTGGGCGCTCGAGCACGACATCGCAGCGGCACTCCCGCTTGCCGATGCTGTGTCCAATGAATGGTTGGGAGCGGGGCGTATCGAGGAACTCGCGCGGTGGTACGGGCGCGCCCTCGAGGATCCCGCCGCGCTCTCGCCGGGGGACCGTGCCGACGCTCTCCGCGGGCTCGGTTTGGCGCTGGCGCACGCCGAGAGGCCGGGCCCGGCTCGGACGGCGCTGACCGAGGCCCTGGCGCTCTACCGGGAGGCTGGTGATGAGCGCAACGAGGCGCGCGTGCTCTCGCACCTCGGCACCGTCGAGTTCTTGGTCGGCTCGCCGGAGGGGGTTCTCCGATGGGCGGAGCAGGCGCTCGCGATCTGCGAGCGCGTAGACGACCACGCAGGGATCGCTCGCTCCGTCCACTACATCGCTGAGGCTCTCCGAGATCTCGGCGAGTTTGAACGGTCCGCGGAGCTGTACACCCGTTCGATCGAGATCCGGCGCGCAAACGGCCTGGGCAGCGGTTCGGCCACGGTACACAGCCTCGGTGACCTCTCGCTCGACAAGGGCGATGTGCCGGTCGCCGACCGCCACTACCGCGAGGCGCTCGCCCTGGCCCTTGAAGAGGAAAACGTGCGGTTGCAGGCGTACTGCTTCGCGGGGCTCGCGTGTGTTGCTGCGCGCAACGGGGACGCAACCACGGCCGGCCGGCTGTGGACTCTCGCCGAGTGCGTAGAGCACGCGATCGGCTTCCGCATGCACGGCATCGAGCGGGTCCGCTACGAACGGAACCTGACCCCACCGCTCCGCGACAGCGACGAATACCGCGCCGGCGTCGCGGACGCAGCAGACCTCGACGCGCTCACCGCAGCCGCCGAAATCCTCCACGGGTAGTGGGATAGGCGCAGTCGCGAAACGGGTCGTTCGCGCCGGGACCGCCGCCAACCTGCTGTCTGTCTAGCTCGCGCCCGTCACCGCCGGCACGCACGCACCCGTTCAGCGCGCAAAGGGGGCACGCTGCCCGCTCCTGGTCCCGCCGAAGACCACGCGTGCCTGCTTCCACACGTTGCGACAACCGGGTTGTACGCTGGTGGCGCCTTTACCATCCGGCAGGTTGGGGGATAGCCGATCAACAAGCGCCCTCATCCCAACCAGCAACGAGACCAGCCGCGAGCCAGACAAGCACGATCGCGCCAACCGCACCAAAGCACGAGCACCACCGCTGAGCCCGACCCGCTCCAGAGCCGCAGTGCGACATAGCGTGTTCGCCGCGGTTCTTGCCGCGTCATTGCTCGGTCTTGCCCTGGCGAGCGCGTCGATCGCCTCGCCGAGCCAGCAGTTCCAGCCCACGTGCCGAGCGGGACGCACGCTGTTTCGAGACGGCCCAGTTCGTGCTTTCCACGTGTCGTTCTACGACCGGGCCGACAAGGGCGACCACCAGGAGATCCTCGCCTGTATCCCCGGCCCTGGCAAACCAGTCGTCCTCTATGACCCCGGGCCGTTCAACTACGTCCAGGCCAGTGACTTTCACATCATCGGGCACAGGCTCGGCTTCGTCGCGTACGACCAGGGTTTCGCTAACGGCTCGGAAGTCGATGTGGGTTGGCTCGATCTCTGGACACGCGATGTCCGATTTGGGCTGCTGAACGCGGGCGTGAACGCCGGACCCCACGATCCGCTACTACCCGACAACCCCATCGACTACGCGATCGCTGCCGACGGAACAACGGCCGTGCTCGCCGGTCGAGCATGCCAAGTCGTCGCGATACTCCGCGTCCGCAGGAAGCTACTCGAACACTTCTACGGCCTCGGACCGCCGCTAGTCATCTTCACGGCCGCGAACGGCGGTCTGAAACCAACGTCGATCCAAATCAATGCCGAAACGGTGACATGGCAGACGGTCACCGGGACGCCCGGCTCGGCACCGCTATCGGCCAACCCCCCAGAAGCGCCATCACCCACCGGCGGCTGCTAATCGCGCCAGGGGGAGCGTCAGCTGCGGTCCCGATGGCTCCTGCCATGGCGCAACCGTGATCGCAGTGGCGTGCAGCCACCCCTCCGACCGCCGACCAGCAACCAACAGCCCCAGCGAGACGCCCGTACTTACTGGCGATGGCGGGGGAAGGATTCGAACCTTCGAAGGCTGAGCCAACGGATTTACAGTCCGTCCCCTTTGACCGCTCGGGAACCCCGCCGTGAGCACGCGGCGGGCGGAAGTGTAGCGTCAGGAGGCGTTGCGGAGGCCCTGCGCCTCCGGCAGCAGCATCAGCTTCTTCAGCGTGTGGCTCTCGATCTGGCGGATGCGCTCGCGGGTCACGTTGAACGCCACCCCGACCTCCTCCAGCGTACGCGGGCGCTCGCCGGTAAGGCCGAAGCGCATCTCGAGCACTTCGCGCTCGCGGCTGGGCAGAACAGCGAGCGCACGACCGACGCTTTCGTCGCGGATCCGCCGCGCTGCGAGATCGAACGGGGTCTCCGCGGCTGCGTCCGCGACAAAGTCTCCAAGGGCTGAGTCGTCGTCGTCACCGAGCGGCTTCTCGAGCGAGATCGGCTGCTGGGCGATGCGCATGATCTCGCGCACCTCGTCGGCGTCACAGCTGAGTGCCGTGCCGATCTCATCGACGCTCGGCTCGCGACCGAGCTCCTGGACGAGCTGACGCTCGACCTGCAGCACCTTGTTGAGCTTCTCGACGACATGTACCGGGATGCGGATCGTGCGACCCTTGTCGGCAAGCGCGCGTGTGACCGATTGGCGGATCCACCACGTCGCGTAGGTCGAGAACTTGTAGCCGCGCCGGTAGTCGAACTTCTCGACGGCTCGGATCAGCCCGAGCGAGCCCTCCTGGATGAGATCGAGAAGCGACAAGCCACGGCCCAGGTAGCGCTTCGCGATCGACACGACGAGCCGCAGGTTGGCCTCGACCATCTGCTGCTTGGCAAGCCCGTCACCTCGCTCGATGCGCTTGGCCAGTGCGATCTCCTCCGCTGCCGTGAGCAGCGCAACACGCCCGATCTCACGCAGGTACAGCCGCAGCGAGTCGAGGCTTGGCTCGATTGACAGGTCGAGCTCGACTTTGGGCTCGTCGCTGGCGGCGTCGTCATCCGCATCGAGGTCGACGGTCTCGTTGAGGTCGTGAGCCTCAGCGTCATCCCCCCCGAGCAACTCGATGCCGTGCTCCTCGAGGTAGGCGTACAGCTCCCGGACTTCGCGCTTGGAGACGTCGAGGTCCTCGATGACGCTCGCGAGGCTCTCGACCGTGACATAGCCGCGCTGGTGGCCGTCCGCGAGCAGCCCGCCGATATCGCTGGCGGCAACGAAAGCCGACTCGCCGCGAGGCGAGGTGTTCTCGATGGGCGCTCCGACCTCAACCAGAGTCTGCATCTCGTAGTTCCTCTCCTCGTGTCGAGTCCCCTCAGCGATCTCGACGCGGCGAGTGATAGCACACACGTCGGAACAGAAGGTGGGTGCGCCGAGATCGCTCGCTAGGCTGCATGTGGATCTCGTCATGGCAGACCGCACAGCTACCGCCCAAGTCCCGGACGTGCAGGCGCAGCCGCCGAGCTTTGCGATCGGGCTGTCGCGTGTCGGTGTGACCGGAGTCGAGAAGGTCATCCGCATCAGCCACGACGGGAACGAGCAGCTGTTCTCGGCGCAGATCGAGTGTCTCGTGGATCTGCGCAGCGACCAGAAGGGCGCGCACATGTCGCGCTTCGAGGAGGTGGTCAACGACGCGATCGGCGAGGTGATCCTGGGAGAGTCCGGGTTCCGTGCCGAGTTGCTGGCCCAGCATGTCGCTGAGCTCGTGCGCGCACGCCAGCAGGCGCTGCGTGCCGAAGTCACGATCGCCGCTCGCTACCCCGTGCACCGGCCGGCACCGGTATCGGGGATCAACACGCAGGAGATCTACACGCTGTTCGGGGTCGCGGTGGCCTCGGCACGCGGCACCCGCCGCCTCGTTGGAGTTGCGGCCCAGGGGATGACGGCCTGCCCGTGCGCGCAGGAGCTTGTCGCGGCGGAGGCACACAGACGGCTCGGCGACGATGGTTTCAGCGTCGCCGAGATCGAGCGGATTCTCGAGGCTGTGCCCGTCGCCACGCACAACCAGCGCGGCCTCGGAACGCTGCATGTCGGTGTCACGGAGGCCGGGACGCTCGAGATCGACGCGCGGAAGCTGCTCGAGATCGTTGAGGGTGCGATGTCATCGGAGGTCTATGAGCTGATGAAGCGCGTGGACGAGGCGGCGGTTGTCACGAAAGCCCACCGCCGGCCGCGCTTCGTCGAGGACTGTGTGCGGGAGATGATCCGCGGCGTGATCGATGAGCTCCCCGAGCTGGGCGACGAGGCGTTCGTATCGGCTCGACAGGAGAACCTCGAGACGATCCATCAGCACAACGTGTTGGCCGAGCGCCACGGCACGCTTGGCGAGCTGCGTCGAGAGCTCGCAAGCGGCCAGCACTCGGTCGGGCACACGACGATGCGCGAGTGGCTCGAAGGCTGATCGCGCAAGGCTGCTAGCTCGCGTGCGTGGCGTCGCTCGCGCGCGCCTCGTCGATCCGGCGGCGCAGTCCGAAGAAGTAGTCGAGTCCCGAGGCGACGGTTATCACGACGGCGGCATAGACCAACAGCTCCAGCCACAGGGGGTGGCTGTGGACGGCGATCACGCTGAGGATCGCGGCGATCTGAACGCAAGTCTTCAGCTTGCCGAAGTTGCTCGCCGGCATGATCACACCGGCCTGCGTGGCGCCCATTCGCAGGACGGTGACGGCGAGCTCGCGAGCGATGATCACCATCGCCACCCAGGCTGCGAGGCGGTGCAGCGAGACGAGCGAGATCAGCGCCGCGACGATCAGCAGCTTGTCGGCCAGCGGGTCCATCAGTTTGCCGAAGGTCGTCACGGAGTCGCGCGTGCGTGCGAGATAGCCATCGACGAAGTCGGTGATCGAGGCGGCGGCAAAGACGCCCGCGGCGAAGACGTCGCCGTCGCTGGTGTGGCCGAGCAGCGCGACGATCAGGACCGGCACCAACAGGATGCGAAGCACCGTCAGCAGATTGGGCCAGTTCAGTGACGCCACAGCGTGATTATCCTGTCCGGGCGGTCAGTTCCGTCGCAAGCCGTGCAACGAGCGTTGTCCTCGCCGAGCCAAGGCGCGGCGACCGCTAGGGTTCATCTTGTGCCACTGATCCCGACAGTGATCGAGCGGACCGCTCGCGGCGAGCGCGAGTACGACATCTACTCCCGCTTGCTCAACGAACGGATCATCTTCCTTGGTAGCGAGATCGACGACCAGGTCGCCAACGTCGTCGTCGCACAGCTGCTGCATCTCGAATCCGCCGATCCTGACAAGGACATCTCGCTGTACATCAACTCTCCTGGCGGCTCGGTCTATTCGGGGCTCGCGATCTACGACACGATGAACTTCGTCAAGCCCGACGTGGCGACGATGTGCGTGGGCGTCGCGATGTCCGCCGCGTCGTTGCTGCTCTCCGGCGGGGCAGCGGGGAAGCGCTCGGCGCTGCCCAACAGCCGGATCCTCATGCACCAGCCTTCCGCCGGCTTCGACGGCCAAGCGACGGACATCGAGATCCACGCTCGCGAGATCATCAACCTGCGCGGGCGGATCGACGAGATCTACGCCCGACACTGCGGCAAGCCGGTCGAGGAAGTGCATCGCGACATGGAGCGCGACCGATTCTTCAAGGCGGATGAGGCGGCCGAGTACGGGCTGATCGACCGCGTGCTGTCGGGTCACTGACGGCGCGGCACCGCCCTGCGGGCGCCCCGAGGACTTAGAGCGCGAAGCGCGAAGCTGCTCTGCAATGAGGCGACTCTCCAAGCTCGAGCGGATCAGCCTCGCTGTGATCTGTGTGATCGCAGCGCTCGCCGGCCTCGGCCACTACGCGGGTTGGCCGTCGGTGGTGGCGTTTGCGATCGCCACGCTCGCTTTAGCCGGGCTGGCGTGGGTCGTGTCGTTCGCGACCGAGCAGGTGGGCGAGCACGTCGGCCCGGCTGCGACGGGGCTGCTCCAGGCGAGCGTCGGCAACCTGCCAGAGCTGTTCGTCGTCATCTTCGCGCTACGCGCGGGCGAGGCGGTTGTCGCGCAGAGCGCGATCGTCGGCTCGCTGTTCGCCAATGCGCTGCTTGTGCTCGGGTTCGTGATCGTCGTCGGTGCGCTGAGCGGCGAGGGGGGCGTCATGCGCTTCCATCCGAAGATCGCCAAGGACGCGACGACGCTGCTCTTCACGTGCCTGTTCATCATCGTGCTCGTCGGGCTGTCGCTGTCAACCGGCGACCGGGCGAGTCATCACGTGACGGCGATATCGGTGATCGCGGCGGCGTTGCTGCTAACCGTCTATCTGGCGTGGGTCGTGCCGCACCTGCGGGGCGAGCATCGCCCGCAGGCGCCGACCGCACGGATCGCGCTCGCGTTCGCACTCGTCCTGCTGATCTTCGGCGGAGTGGCGGCGGGTTTCGTGTCGGACTGGTTCGTCGCTGCGCTCGCGCCGGCGATCGCGCAGCTGCACGTCTCGCAGGCGTTTGCCGGCCTCGTGATCGTCGCGATCGCCGGCAACGCCGTCGAGCACCTGACCGGCGTGCGGCTCGCCGCACGGGGTCGCTCGGACCTCGCGATCTCGGTGGTGGTGAGCTCGGTCGCGCAGATCGCGGCGTTCCTCTACCCGCTGCTGGTGATCGTCTCGCTGACGCTCCGCACACAGCTCACGTTCGCGCTATTCCCGGTCTACATCGGTGCGCTTGCCGTGAGCGCCGTGACGGTGTGGCAGATCACCGAGGACGGGGAGGGACGTTCCTACGAAGGCTGGGCGCTGATCGTGATCTATGCAATCCTCGCCGTCATCACGCTCTATGAGTAGCGCGCGCACCCTCTTCTCGTACTGGCGGCCTGGCCTGCTGATCGCCGGGGTCGCCGCGGCCGTGCTGGGAGTTGGAACGGTGCTGCTCGGACCCGCCGGTGCGGTGCGGACCTCACAGCGGCCGGCGCAGCGAGGCGCCGCCTACGTCGCCGAGGCGCCCGACCCGCTCGCCGCCGCGAGCTATCCGCTGCCGGCGAGCGCGCTGCACCACGCAAAGGCGCGGGCGCCACGCGTAGCGGTGCGCGAGGCGTTTCTCAGTCCAGGTGCCCCGTCTGACCAGCAGATCCTGGCACAGCTCCACGAGGAGCAGCAGGTGCAGAAGTCAGAGCTCAAGGCCAGCCCGAAGGCGACCGTCAACGCGGTGACTGGCATGGCGAGCGGTCAGGCCGGCCTGCCGCTGCCGGTCCAGGAGGTCATCGCCGGCGGCAATGCGATCGCCGACTTCCCCTACGTGTACGGCGGCGGACACCGCTCGTTCGTCGACGACGCCTACGACTGCTCGGGCTCGGTGAGCTACGCGCTGGCCGCGGGCAGGCTGATCAGCGCGCCCGAGACCTCCGGTCAGCTCGAGTCCTGGGGCGTGCCCGGCCCGGGCCGCTACATCACAGTGTTCGCGGCGGTCGGACACACGTTCATGTACGTCGATGGCCTGTGGTTTGACACCGCAGGCCGCGCGGGCCCCTACAGCACGCGCTGGCTGACCAAGCAGCCGTCGCTCGCCGGCTACGTCGAACGCCACTACCCCGGGCTTTGAGCGACCCGGGGCAGTCGGCTCCCAGTTTCGCTAGCCGCGCAGCAGCCCGCCGAGCACGGCGCCGGCGACGCCACCGGTTCCTGCTGCGGCGACGGTGCTGGTCGTTGCGCCCTCGGACTCGATCGGCTCCAGATAGAGCGTCTGGATGGCGAGCTTGCCGGGCCCCGTGAAGCGGTTCCAGGTGAGCTTGTGGTCGCCCGCCATGAAGCCGGTCTTGAGGCCGATCGAGTGTGACTCGAGCTTGACGCTCGGATCCTTGTACAGCCAGCCGCCGGCCTCCACATCGATCGCTTCGCCGCTGTCCAGCTCCAGCTCGAAGACGTTGCCCTGGCCGGAGACCCAGACCACCGCGTCGCCGCTCTTGGCCTCGAACTTGTCGATGAAGAAGCCCGAGCCGCCGAGCAGCATGTTGCGGACGCCCTGCACGCGCTCGAAGCTGTAGTCGATGTTGTCGGTCGCGGCGAGGAAGTGGTGCTCACGGACATGGACCCCCTGGCCACGGCTCAGATGCAGCGGGATGCACTGGCCTGGCCAGTCACGCGAGAAGGCGATCCGCCCGGAACCGGCGGTCTTGGTGACGAAGAAGTTGAGGCCGGCGATCTTGCGCTTGATGCCGCCCGGGAGGGCGCGCGTTTCGATGTTCAGCTGGTGCTCCTTCCACAGGAGCGTGTGGTGTTCGAACATCACCGCCTGAGCGGAGATCTCGAGCTGCAGCTCAGGGACAAGCGCACCACGCAGGTGGTAGGTGACGCCGGCGAACGTCTCGTCGGTGATGTCGATCTTGATCGGTTCGGGCAGCTGCATGGGATCCCCCTCGGGCTTGGCGTGTGGCTCGGACGCGGGGCACGATACTCCCCGTCCGGTTCGCGCCTCTTGCGTTCACCGCGCGCCGAGCTGACCGAACCACTACACTCAGACTCCCTCGCGCCGTGGCGGGGTTTTTCCTTGCCCGGCGCCGGCAGTTTTTCCCGACCTGGAAGGCTCATGGCCCGCGGAGACGTTCGCATCGCTGTCACCCTCGCCTGCGAGGAGTGCAAGCGGCGCAATTATCAGACGAACAAGAGCAAGCGCAACAATCCCGATCGCATCACGCTGGCGAAGTACTGTCGCTGGTGCCGGCGCCACACGAGCCATCGGGAAACGCGCTAGCTCGCGGTGCCGTGGCACGTGGACGCAAGCGCAACCGTCGCAGCGGCCGGCCCGATCGGCCCGCTGACGCTACCCCGCCGCGACGCGCCGGCGGCTTTGGCCTGCCCGACGACAGCGCGGAGCCGGGCGTCCAGTTTCCCGCGCCCGAGGCGCTCGAAGGAGATGCTGTGAGCGTCGCCGCGAGCGCGTTTGGCGAGCCGCCCGCGAGCGCTCGTCACGAAGCGGCTGTGCGAGCGCCGCACGGCAACCGTGTGATCGCATTTCTGCGCGGGTGCTGGGCCGAGCTGCAGCGCGTGCAATGGCCTGACCGCCGCCAGGTCGCGCAGGCAACAGGCGTCGTGCTCGGGTTCGTTGTCATCGCCGCGGTGTTCCTCGGCCTGGCCGACGAGCTGTCCTCGAAGATCGTCGACGCGATTCTCTAGCCATGTTCCGCTGGTACGTCGTCAACACATACTCGGGCCACGAGAAGAAGGTCAAGCAGAACCTGGAGCATCGCATCGTGTCGCTCGGGCAGCAGCGCGCGGTGCGGCAGGTCGTCGTTCCGACCGAGGCCGTCTCCGAGATGAAGGACAACCAGAAGATCACCGTCGACAAGCGCACGATGCCGGGCTACGTGCTCGTCAACATGGAGCTCAACGAGGACTCCTGGACGCTCGTGAAGGGGACGCCCGGGGTAACTGGCTTCGTTGGGGCGTCCAACGAGCCGGTCCCGCTGACCCAGATGGAGGTTGACCGCATCCTCAAGAAGGAGGTCGCGGTTGCGGCCGGTCGCCCGCGCGCGACGTTTGCGATCGGCGAGTCGGTCAAGGTGATCTCCGGGCCGCTGTCAGACTTCTCGGGCGAGATCTCCGAGATCAACGAGGATGCGGTCCGCCTCAAAGTGCTGGTATCAATCTTCGGACGTGAAACGCCGGTCGAGGTCGGCTTCGACCAGGTCAAGAAGCTCTAGCGATGGCAAAGAAAGTCCTCACCACGATCAAGCTGCAAGCCGTTGGCGGCGCTGCGTCCCCCGCGCCGCCGGTCGGTCCTGCGCTCGGTCAGCACGGCATCAACATCATGGAGTTCTGCAAGGCGTTCAACGCCCAGACGCAGCAGGACGCCGGCACCGTGATCCCCGTCGTGATCACCGTGTATGAGGATCGCTCGTTCACTTTCGTCACCAAGACGCCGCCAGCCGCGGATCTGATCCGCAAGGCGATCGGGCTTGACAAGGGCTCGAGCGAGCCGAACCGCAACAAGGTTGGAACGATCACACGAGCCCAGTTGCGGGAGATCGCGACCCTGAAGCTTGCCGATCTCAACGCCAACGACCTCGACGGCGCGACATCGATCATCGCCGGCACGGCCCGTTCGATGGGCGTAGAGGTGGCGGACTGATGGCCCAGCACGGCAAGCGCGTCCTCGCTGCCCGCGACCAGGTGGATCGCGAACGCGAGCACACGCCCGCACAGGCAGTGGAGCTCGTCAAGCAGCTCGCCCAAGCCAAGTTCGACGAGTCGATCGAGGTACACATCCGCACCGGGCTGAACGTCCGCCACGCGGACGAGCAGCTGCGTGGAACGGTCGCGCTCCCCAACGGCCTCGGCCGCAACGTCACGGTTGCCGTCTTCGCGCAGGGTGACGCGGCGCGCGAAGCTGAGCAGGCCGGAGCTGATTTTGTCGGCGCGGAGGACCTCGCAAAGCGTGTCGAGGAGGGCTTCACCGACTTCGATGTCGCGATCGCAACACCCGACATGATGCCGCTGGTCGGCCGGTTGGGGCGCGTGCTCGGACCGCAGGGCAAGATGCCCAACCCGAAGGTCGGTACGGTCACGACGGACGTACGCAAGGCGGTGGTGGAGTCCAAGGCCGGCAAGGTCGAGTACCGCACCGACCGCACGGCGATCGTGCACCTCGTGATCGGCAAGAGCAGCTTTGAGACTCGCGCGCTGCTCGAGAACTATGCGGCGCTGATCGAGGAGATCATCCGTGCCAAGCCGTCCGCCGCAAAGGGACGCTACCTGCGCTCGATCACCTTTGCCTCGACCCAGGGGCCGGGCATCAAGGTCGATCCGACCCGCACCCGTGACATCGTCGAGGAGGCGCAGGCAGCAGCCGCATAACGCCAGCGCCAGGCCACCACAGACCTCCGGCACGCCTCCCGAGCGGGAGCCCGAAGACCGGAATAGGAGCCCGTATGAATCGAGACCAAAAAGCGGCGGTGATCGACGAGATCGCCGCCAACATCAGCGAGTCGCAGGCGATCTTCGCCGTCGACTACCGCGGCGTCACCGTTGAGCAGGCAAGGGCGTTGCGTGGCCGTTTGCGCGCTGCCGACGCAACGCTCCGCGTGGTCAAGAACTCGCTCACCGAGCGGGCTGCCGACAAGGCCGGAGCGGAGCTGCTGAAGACGCTGCTCAACGGCCCGACGGCACTGACGTTCGTGCGGGGTGACGGAGCGGCTGCGGCAAGGTCGCTCGCCGATTTCGCTCGGGCTACCCATCTGCTGGCGTTCAAAGGCGGTGTGATGGATGGCGCCGCGCTGTCCGCCGACGAGATGACCTCGATCTCCCGGCTGCCCTCGCGTGACGTGCTCTACGGCCAGCTGGTCGGGCTCGTCGCGACACCGATCTCCGGTCTCGCACGCACGCTCAACGCACTCGTCGGAGGTCTCGCGACCCAGCTCGGGGGGATCCTCGAACAGCGAGGCGGAGCGGGCACCGCGACCCAAGAGGCCGCCACGGCGGCGCCTGCCCAGGACGAAACGGCGACCGACGAGACGGCCACCCCGGAACCGCCAGCCGCGCAGGACGCAGCTGAGGAGCCGGCCATTGAGCCTTCCGCGGAGGCAAGCGATGACTTGCCGGCCTCCGAAGTGCCCGAGGCAGTCGATGAGCTGGCGGAGGAGCCGGCCGGTGAGGCTGCGACGCAGACAACTGATGGCGAGCCGGCGAGCGAAGCTCCGGCGGCCGACGACAACAAGGAGAATGAGTAATGGCTACCAGCACAGCTGACTGGATCGAGGAGCTGAAGGGCATCTCGGTGCTCGAGCTCGCCGAGCGGATCAAGGCGCTTGAGGAGACGTTCGGTGTGTCGGCGACCGCAGTCGCGGCTGCCGCGCCCGCGGCCGCCGGTGCAGGCGCTGCCGATGAGGAGGCCGAGGAGCAGACCGCGTTCACCGTGACGCTGATGGCTGCCGGCGACAAGAAGATCCAGGTCATCAAGGTCGTCCGCGCGGCGACAGGCCTCGGGCTCAAGGAGGCCAAGGCGCTCGTCGACGAGGCGCCCAAGCCCGTCAAGGAAGGCATCGACCGCGAGGAAGCCGACAAGCTCAAGCAGGAGCTCGAGGAGGCTGGCGCCAGCGTCGAGCTGAAGTGAGCGCCGCTGCGGCCGGGGACGGACGAGGGTCCGCGCGATCGGCGGCCCTCGTCTGGAGGCCTGCAAAAGGGCGGAAATTCCGCTACAGTCCTCGCGCTGACCGATAGTCGTAGCCGCTCCTCAAAGTTCAGCGTCGCGCCACATACGCGGTCGCCGAGGGAGCGGGGTCCGTGAGCGTTGGCAGCCTCAGTAGGGGGCGCAGCTTCGCTGTGCTAAATTTCTTGGCCTGCGCTTCTGCGCCCTCGTCCGTCTGTCTCTCGACCCCTCAGGAGTCGCATCTTGGCCGCTGCTTACGTCCCTCGGACGCGCCGGAGCTTCGCGCGTCTGAACAAGCCCCTCGACGTCCCCAACCTCATCGACATCCAGCGCCGCTCATTTGAGTGGCTGACCGTGCCTGCGACGGGCGGCCTGCGCGAGACGATCGACGACATATCTCCAATCGAGGACTACACCGGCAACCTTGCGGTGCAGTTCGGTGACTTCGTCTTCGACGACCCAGTGGCGTCGATCGAGGAGTGCCGCGAGAAGGACATGACCTACGCGCGACCGCTCACGGTGACGGTCGCGTTCATCAACCGCGAAACCGGTGAGATCCGCGAGCAGTCGGTGTTCATGGGCGATTTCCCGTGGATGACCGAGCGCGGGACGTTCATCATCAACGGCACCGAGCGCGTCGTCGTGACCCAGCTGGTCCGCTCGCCGGGTGCCTACCTGATGGAGCCGAAGGATCGCGAGAAGCAGGTCTTCGTCGCGAACCTGATGCCGGCTCGCGGCTCGTGGCTGGAGCTCGAGATCGACAAGAAGGGGAAGGTCTACGTCCGCATCGACCGCAAGCGCAAGCTGCCCGTGACGGTGCTGCTGCGCGCGATGGGCTACGCAAGCGACGAGCAGATCCTCGCGCTGTTCGACGCCTCGCACTACATCGCCAACACGATCGAGTCCGACACCGAGCAGACCCGCTCCGAGGAGGGGGCGCTAGTGGAGCTGTTCAAGAAGCAACGGCCGGGCGAGCCACCGAGCGTCGAGAACGCGCGGGCCCTGCTCAACCAGCTGTTCTTCGACCCCAAGCGCTACGACCTGACGCGCGTCGGGCGCTACAAGCTGAACTCGCGGCTCGGGCTCGACATCGACCTCGATGTGCGCACGCTGACGCACGACGACATCATCGCGCTGGTCAAGGAGCTGGTCCTGCTGCCGCGCCGCCTCGGGATGCCCGAGAACCCCGAGGTCGAGATCAAGGATTACGCGGCAGAGGCCGTGAGCATGCCGCGCGAGGCCGTTGCCGAACACCTCGACGAGTACGAGCACTTCGGCAACCGGCGCCTGCGTACGGTCGGCGAGCTGATCCAGGAGGCGTTCCGCATCGGCCTCTACCGGATGGAGCGCGTCGTGCGCGAGCGCCTCACGACCGAGGACGCCGACACGATCACGCCGCAGACGATCATCAACATCCGCCCGGTTGTCGCGGCGCTGAAGGAGTTCTTCGGCTCCTCGCAGCTGTCGCAGTTCATGGACCAGACGAACTCGCTGTCCGGCCTGCGCCACCGCCGCCGCCTGTCGGCGCTCGGCGCCGGCGGTCTGACGCGGGAGCGCGCTCCGATCGAGGTGCGCGACGTGCACCCGACGCACTACGGCCGGATGTGCCCGATCGAGACGCCGGAGGGTCCGAACATCGGCCTGATCGGTTCGCTGTCCTCCTACGCCGAGATCTCCGAGCACGGCTTCGTGACGACCCCCTATCGCGTCGTCAAGGACGGCGTCGTGACCGGCGAGATCGTTCACCTCGACGCGACGCAGGAGGAGGAGCAGCTGATCGCGCAGGCGAACACGCCGATCGACGCCAAGACGGACCGCCTGAAGGGCCCGGAGATCCTCTGCCGGACCCAGGCCGGTCAGTACGTCACGGTCGGCCCGAAGGACGTCGACCTGATCGATGTCTCGCCGGAGCAGATCTGGTCGGTCACGACGGCGATGATCCCGTTCCTGGAGCACGACGACGCCAACCGGGCGCTGATGGGCTCGAACATGCAGGCCCAAGCGGTGCCGCTGCTGAAGACCGATGCGCCGCTCGTCGGCACCGGGATGGAGCGCCGCGCGGCGCTCGACTCGGGTGACGTGCTGCTCGCCGCACACGCCGGCCGGATCGCGTTCGTCGATGCGACCGAGATCCGCGTCGAGCGCAATGACGGGACAGTCGATGCCTATCCGCTGCAGAAGTTCATGCGCTCCAACCAGGGCACTCTGATCCATCAGAAGCCGCTCGTCACGAGTGGTCAGAAGGTGGCCGTTGGCGACGTGCTCGCCGACGGATCATCGACCGACCGTGGTGAGATGGCGCTCGGCAAGAACCTGATGGTCGCCTTCATGTCCTGGGAGGGCTACAACTTCGAGGACGCGATCATCCTGTCGAAGCGCCTCGTGCGCGACGACGAGCTCACCTCGATCCACATCGAGGAGTATGAGATCGACGCCCGCACGACGAAGCTCGGCGACGAGGAGATCACCCGCGACATCCCGAATCGCTCGGAAGAGTCGCTGCGCAACCTCGACGACCGCGGCATCGTGCGTGTCGGCGCGGAGGTCGGCTCCGGCGACCTGCTCGTCGGCAAGGTCACGCCGAAGGGCGAGACGGAGCTGACGGCCGAGGAGAAGCTGATCCGCGCAATCTTCAAGGAGAAGGCGCGCGAGGTTCGCGACACCTCGCTGAAGGTGCCGCACGGCGAAGGCGGCGTCGTGATCGACGTGATGATCTTCAGCCGTGACCACGGCGACGACCTGCCGCCGGGCGTCAACGACCTCGTGCGCGTGTTCGTCGCCAAGAAGCGCAAGATCTCCGAGGGCGACAAGCTCGCCGGGCGCCACGGCAACAAGGGCGTCATCTCGAAGATCGTCGACGAGCAGGACATGCCGTTCCTGCAGGACGGAACGCCGGTTGACGTGATCCTCAACCCGCTCGGCGTGCCGAGCCGGATGAACGTTGGCCAGATCCTTGAGACGCACCTTGGCTGGGTTGCCGCGCAGGGCTGGTACGACGACGGATCGGACGCCTACAAGCTGGCCCACGAGAAGGGCGGCAACGGCCGCGTCTACGTCGCAACGCCGGTGTTCGACGGCGCGACGATCACCGACGTCGATCACGCGCTCGTCTCCTGGCAGCACGACTACGACGGTGCGATCCGCATGGACATCGATCCCAAGCGGCGCGTCGGCGAGCAGGCCAGCGGGAAGGTGACGCTCTACAACGGCCGCACCGGTGAGCCGTTCGAGGAGCAGATCACCGTCGGCTACATGTACATCCTCAAGCTGCTGCATCTCGTCGATGACAAGATCCACGCCCGCTCAACCGGCCCCTACTCGCTGGTCACGCAACAGCCGCTCGGCGGCAAGGCACAGTTCGGCGGCCAGCGTTTCGGCGAGATGGAGGTCTGGGCGCTCGAGGCCTACGGCGCGGCGTACACGCTGCAGGAGATGCTGACGATCAAGTCCGACGACACGGTGGGGCGCGTGAAGGCCTACGAGGCGATCGTCAAGGGCGAGAACATCGCTGAGCCGTCGATCCCCGAGTCCTTCAAGGTCCTGTTGAAGGAGATGCAGTCACTCGCGCTCGACGTCAACGTCGTCTCCGAGGAAGGCCAGCGCACCGAGATGCGCGACGAGGATGACGACCTGCTGCGCGCAGCCGAGGAGCTCGGCATCGATCTCTCCGGCGTGCGCGTCGATGAGGAGATGCCCGAGGGCGAGGAGATCGCGGACGACGACGACGAGGACGAAAGCGACGCTTCGCCGGCCAGCGTCGATGACCTCGACGATGTCACGGACGATCCGCTCGCCGAGGACGACCCGCTCGGCATAGCCGTGCCGATCGATATCGACGACCCACTCGAGGATCTTGGCCTCGAGGTCAGCCTGGAAGCACTTGCACAGGAAGAAACGCTTGATGAGGAGAACGCGTGATCGACATCAATAACTTCGACGCCATCGAGATCAGTCTCGCGTCCTCGAAGCAGATCCGGGGCTGGAGCTCCGGCGAGGTGACAAAGCCCGAGACGATCAACTACCGGACGCTTAAGCCGGAGAAGGATGGCCTGTTCTGCGAGCGCATCTTCGGCCCGACGAAGGACTGGGAGTGCTACTGCGGCAAGTACAAGCGAGTCCGCTACAAGGGCATCGTGTGTGAGCGCTGCGGTGTCGAGGTCACCCGCTCGAAGGTGCGCCGCGAGCGCATGGGCCACGTCGATCTCGCCGCCCCGGTCAGCCACATCTGGTTCTTCAAGGGCGTCCCGAGCCGCATCGGCTACCTGCTCGACATGGCGCCGAAGGAGCTCGAGAAGGTTCTCTACTTCGCTGCCTCGATCGTCACGTGGATCGACGAGGAGGCGCGTACGCGCGACCTCGACAAGCTCGAGAAGGAGATCGACAAGGTCCTCGACTCCTACGCGGGCGAGCGCGAGGAGCGGGTGCTGGAGCTGCGCGAGTCGCTGGCGCGGCGCGAGGAGTACCTCACGACCGCCAAGCAGAGCGGCTTCTCCCCGGACGACCACCTGTGGGCGGACGCGCTCGACATCAAGGTGGCAAAGCTGTCGAGCGAGGACCGCGAGAAGCTGATCAAGGAGGTCCGCAAGGGCTTCGAGGCTGACATCGCCGACACCGAGGCCTACATCGACGACGCTGCCGACCGTGTGCGCCAGGTCTGGGAGCTGTTCAAGACGATGGAGCCCAAGCAGATCGAGCACGACGAGACGCTGTTCCGCGAGCTGAAGGAGCGCTTCGGCAGCTCCTACGGCTTCGGTGACTACTTCCGCGGCGGCATGGGCGCTGAGGCGGTCCGCGATCTGCTGATGCAGGTCGACCTGGACGCCGAGCGGATCGAGCTGTCGGAGGTCATCAAGACCGCCAAAGGGCAGCGTCAAGCGCGCGCGGTGAAGCGGCTCAAGGTCGTCTCAGCCTTCATCCAATCCGGCAACAAGCCGGAGATGATGGTCCTCGATGCGGTCCCGGTGATCCCGCCGGAGCTCCGTCCGATGGTCCAGCTCGACGGTGGCCGTTTCGCGACGAGTGACCTCAACGACCTCTACCGGCGTGTCATCAACCGCAACAACCGCCTCAAGCGGCTGCTCGACCTCGGTGCGCCCGAGATCATCGTCAACAACGAGAAGCGGATGCTGCAGGAGGCCGTTGACGCCCTGTTTGACAACGGGCGCCGCGGCCGGCCCGTCACCGGTCCGGGCAACCGCCCGCTGAAGTCGCTGTCGGACATGCTGAAGGGCAAGCAGGGTCGCTTCCGCCAGAACCTGCTGGGCAAGCGCGTCGACTACTCGGGTCGATCGGTGATCGTCTCAGGCCCGTACCTGAAGCTTCACCAGTGCGGCCTGCCGAAGCTGATGGCGCTCGAGCTGTTCAAGCCGTTCATCATGGCCCGCCTCGTCGAGCGCAAGTCGGCGCAGAACATCAAGGCCGCCAAGAAGATGGTCGACTCGATGATCCCGGAGGTGTGGGACGTCCTCGAGGAGGTCATCCGCGAGCATCCGGTGCTGCTCAACCGCGCGCCGACGCTCCACCGCCTGGGCATCCAGGCGTTCGAGCCGCTGCTCGTGGAAGGCAAGGCGATCCAGGTTCATCCACTGGTTTGCCACGCGTTCAACGCCGACTTCGACGGCGACCAGATGGCCGTGCACCTACCGCTGTCGGCCGAGGCCCAGGCGGAGGCCCGCATCCTGATGCTGTCCTCCAACAACATCCTCTCGCCCGCGCATGGAGCGCCGCTCGCAACGCCGACGCAGGACATGATCCTCGGCGCCTACTACCTCACCTACGGTCCCGATGCCCAGGAGCTGGCGAAGATCGACCGTGCCACCTACGAGCCGCGGCCACGCGCCTTCCGCACGGCGCAGGAGGCGGAGCTGTGCTACGAGGCCGGTGCGGTGAAGCTCCACGACGTCGCCGAGTTGCGGACGCGTGGACGTGAGGGCGGACACATCCTCACAACGGTCGGGCGGATCATCTACAACGACCGCATCGAGCGTGCGCTCGAGGACGCCCTCGGCAGCGACTTCGATGCGAGCACCTACGTGTTCGTCAACCAGTCGATGAAGAAGCGCGACACGACGCGGTTGATCGACGCGCTCGTGCAGCGCTATGGCGCGACAACGATCTCGCTGGTGCTCGATGCGTTCAAGGATCTCGGCTTCAAGTACGCGACGCAGGCAGGGATCACGATCTCCAAGAACGACGTCGTCGTGCCGCCGAGCAAGCAGCAGATCCTCGGACGCTACGAGGCGGAGGTCGCGGAGATCCACGAGCAGTACGACTCCGGCCTGATCACGCAAGAGGAGCGTCACGAAGCCGTCGTCGAGCGCTGGAACGCCTGCACCGACGAGGTTGCCGACGCGATGATCGCCAACCTCGACGAGTTGAACCCCATCTTCATGATGGCCAACTCGGGTGCTCGCGGGTCGTTCAAGCAGATCCGCCAGCTGGCGGGGATGCGCGGCCTGATGGCCAACCCGAAGGGCGAGATCATCGAGCGGCCGATCAAGGCCAACTTCGTCGAAGGGCTGTCCGTGCTCGAGTACTTCATCTCGACGCACGGCGCGCGGAAGGGCCTCGCCGACACGGCGCTGCGCACCGCGGACTCCGGCTACCTGACGCGGCGCCTCGTCGATGTGGCGCAGGACGTGATCATCCGTGAGGCGGACTGCGGTACGCAGGAGCTGATCGAGGTACCGGTGTTCAAGGACGGCGGCGAGCCGAACGACAACCTGATCGGCCGGGTAGCGGCGCGCGACTTCCAGACCAAGCGCGGGCGGATGCTCGTCGCGGCTGGGCAGCAGATCGACCGCGCCGAGTTCGCCGACATCGTCGAGAGCTACCGCGACGACTACGGCCGCGGCCACAATGCGATGGTGCCCGTTCGCTCGGTGCTCAAGTGCGAGGCGGTCACCGGCGTCTGCCAGGCCTGCTACGGGCGGGCGATGGCGACCGGCCAGATCGCCCAGATCGGCGACGCGGTAGGGATCATCGCCGCACAGTCGATCGGGGAGCCGGGGACGCAGCTGACGATGCGCACGTTCCACACCGGCGGCGTCGCCGGCGCCGACATCACGCACGGCCTGCCGCGCGTCGTCGAGCTGTTCGAGGCGCGCAAGCCGAAGGGCCTCGCGAAGATCGCCGAGCAGGATGGCGTGATCTCGATCGAGGAGTCCGACAAGGCGCTCACGGTCGTCATCACCGACGCTGCCGGCGAGGAGCATCGCCACACGTTCCCGCGTCGTACACGCGTCCATGTCACGCCCGGCCAGAAGGTGGTGGCCGGCACCCAGCTCAACGAGGGCTCGCTGTATCCGCACGAGCTGCTCGCGGTGCGCGGGCGAACCGAGACCGAGCAGTACCTCGTCAGGGAGGTGCAGGAGGTCTACAAGTCCCAAGGCGTCGACATCAACGACAAGCACATCGAGCTGATCGTGCGCCAGATGCTGAAGAAGGTGCGCGTCGATCAGAAGGGCGACACCGACTACCTGCCGGGGCAGTTCGTGGACCGCTTCGAGTTCGCCAAGGCGGCTGAGCAGGTCGCCAGCGCGGGCGGTGAGGCGGCGGAGTTCGAGGACATCATCCTGGGCATCACCAAGGCGTCACTCAACACCGACTCGTTCCTCTCGGCGGCCTCCTTCCAGGAGACGACGAAGGTGCTCACCGACGCGGCGCTGGAAGGCAAGATCGACCGCCTCAACGGACTCAAGGAGAACGTGATCATCGGCAAGCTGATCCCGGCAGCGACCGGGCTCAAGCGCTACCGCCGGATCGAGATCGAGCCGGCTCAGCCGCTCCCGCGCGCCGTCGACGACCTCGGCCTGCTGGGCGGCGAGGATCTCGCCAACGAGCTCGGCATGCCGAGCGGCTACGCCGACTTTGAGGCGGACCTCGCGTCGCTCGAGGAGATCGGTCTCGGAACGGATCCCGGCTTCGCCGAGGAGCTCGCCGAGCTGGACGTATCAGAGGAGTAACGATGACGGGCTTCGGGGGGCCGCGCGGGCCCCCCGAAGAGCACCGTCGCAGTGCCACGGCTACGGCTGGTGACGCGCGACGTGGGCCGGGTCCAGTAGTCTCGGCTAGTCGCGATTGACGCGCCTTTAGTGCAGGGGGTGAGGCGTCGATATGGAAGCACGGTGCTTCGCGCACCGGAGTCCGCCTTTTCGCACCTCATGACCCAGCTCGGAATCCTTCTCGCTATCTGCTGTGCGCTTGTCACGAACCTCGCGTTCTTCTTCAAGCAGCGCGGCGCCAAGCTCGCACCGAAGGTCACGCCGGCGCACCCGCTGCGCTCGGCGGGCCAGTTGTTTGGCACGCTTTGGTTCTCGATCGGGATGCTCGTCGCCGTCGCCGCCTGGATCCTCCACGTCGCCGCGATGGCCTTCGCGCCGCTGACGATCGTGCAGGTCGTGCTCGCCGGCGGCATCGTGCTCGTCGGTGTGATGGCCGACCGTGTGTTCGGCTTCGCGGTGAACCGGCGTCAATGGATCGGACTTGGCCTCACGGCTGCAGGCCTTGCCGCGTTCGCGCTGACTGCGCCGGCGAGCCACGGCGCCCATGCGAGCTTCTCACCGTCGGCGATGATCGCGTTCGAGGCGGGGCTATGCGGAATCGGAGCGATGCTGCTCGTCGGGCCGTCGGCTGGCGCGCCGCGGCAGCATCACGCGACAATGCTCGGCGCGGCCAGCGGAATCCTGTTCGGCGTCTCCGATGTGGCGATCAAGGCGCTCACCGGGATCGTCGGTGCGCACGGCGTGCTGGGCCTGCTGAGCCCGTGGTTCGCGATCACGCTGATGGCCTCGGTCGTCGCCTTCTTCGCCTCGGCAAAGTCCCTGCAGGACGGTGACGCCGTCCCGGTGATCGCGATCACCAGCGCCACGGCGAACATCGCGGCGATCGCCGGCGGGGTTCTCGTGTTCGGCGATCCGATGCCAAGTGGGGTGCTCGGCCTCGTCGTCCAGGCAGTCGGCGTGCTGCTCGTCATCTTTGCGGCCGCGCTGATGCCGTCGCTCCGCCCGACCGCCGGTGTGCTCGCCGAGCCCGCCGGCGCGACGGCCGGCTGAGTGAGCACGCTCGGCGTGGGCGGCCCTTTGCTATGGTCCGCGTCCGATGCCGACCACTAGCCAGCTCGTCCGGACCGGACGCAAGCCGCCGAAGAAGAAGCTCGCGACCCCCGGACTCAAGTCAGGCGCCGGTCGCAAGCGCAAGGTTGCCGCACCGCAGCGACGCGGTGTCTGCACGCGCGTCTACACCGTGACACCGAAGAAGCCGAACTCGGCGCTGCGCAAGGTCGCGCGCGTCCGCATAACCGGTTCGATCGAGGTCACCGCCTACATTCCGGGTGAGGGCCACAACCTGCAGGAGCACTCGGTGGTGCTGGTGCGCGGTGGACGCGTCAAGGATCTTCCTGGCGTGCGCTACAAGGTCGTGCGCGGAGCGCTCGACGCCGCAGGGGTGAGCGACCGCAAGAAGGCGCGTTCGCAGTACGGAGTCAAGAAGAGCTAGTGCCGCGCCGCGCTGCTGCACAGATCCGCCCGATCGTCCCCGATCCGGTCCATCGCTCGCGCATCGTTGCGCAGGTCATCAACAAGGTGATGGTTGACGGCAAGAAGTCGACCGCCGAGCGGATCGTCTACGACGCCCTCGCGATCCTCGCCGAGAAGACGGGCAAGGACCCGGTCGAGGCGCTCGAGGACTCGATCAAGATCCTCACGCCGGCGCTCGAGGTCCGCTCGCGGCGCGTCGGTGGCGCGACCTATCAGGTACCGGTGGAGGTCCCCGCGCGCCGTGCGCGCACGCTCGCCGTGCGCTGGCTCGTTGAGTACGCACGCGCCCGCCGCGAGAAGCAGATGTCCCAGCGGCTCGCCAACGAGCTGCTCGACGCTCAATCCCAGCAGGGCGGGGCCTACAAGCGCAAGGACGACATCTTCCGCATGGCGCAGGCCAACAAGGCCTTCGCGCACTACCGTTGGTAGCGGTACTCGGGCGGCGCGAGGGCGTAACCATCGCATCCTCGCTGCGTTCGTCTGGCTGCTAGAGGGCGGCGTGAGGAGCCAGAACCCCTGCTATCATTCGCGCTGCACGGCGAGGGCGCGCGCTCACCTGTGGGCGCGTGACCGATGACCTGCGTTCCGACCATGGAGACCACTAGCGCATAGCGATCCGAGTGACGGCTGGACCAGCAGTAAGTGGGCCCTGCGGGCCCATTTTTATGCCCGCCAGCCGTAGCGCGTCAGCTCACAAACGACATGCCCAGAGCCTTCCCACTCGACAAGGTCCGCAACATCGGGATCATGGCGCACATCGACGCCGGCAAGACGACGACGACGGAGCGCATCCTCTACTACACCGGTCGCACCTACAAGATCGGCGAGGTGCACGAAGGCGCCGCGACGATGGACTGGATGGAGCAGGAGCAGGAGCGCGGCATCACGATCACCTCCGCGGCGACCACCTGCCAGTGGGACGGGCACCGGATCAACATCATCGACACGCCGGGGCATGTCGACTTCACCGTCGAGGTTGAGCGCTCGCTGCGCGTGCTCGACGGCGCGATCGCCCTGTTCGACTCCGTCGCAGGTGTCGAGCCGCAGTCGGAGACCGTCTGGCGCCAGGCCGACAAGTACTCGGTTCCGCGGATCGCCTACATCAACAAGATGGACCGGATCGGCGCCGACTTCGAGCGCGGCGTGCAGACGATGATCGACCGCCTTGGTGCGCACCCGGTGCCGATCCAGCTGCCGATCGGTGTGGAGAGCGCGTTCGCGGGCATCATCGACCTGGTCGAAATGAACGCCGTGTACTACCTCGACGAGCTCGGCACCAAGCAGGACGTGCGCGAGATCCCCGCCGAGCTCGCCGACGCCGCTGCGGCCGCCCGTGAGCACATGCTCGAAGAGTTCTCCCGCCACGACGACGCGCTGCTGGAGCTGATTCTCGAGGAGCACGAGGTCCCCGTCGGGCTGCTCAAGGAAGCGATCCGCAAGGCGACCCTGACGAGCGAGTTGACGCCGGTGCTGTGCGGCTCCTCGTTCAAGAACAAGGGCGTCCAGCCGCTGCTGGACGCGGTCATCGCCTACCTGCCCTCGCCGCTGGAGGTCCCCCCGCTGGTGGGGATCGAGCCGACCAAGGATGGCGAGGGTCGCGAGGCGACGCGCCCCGCCGACGACGACGCGCCGTTCGCGGCGCTCGCGTTCAAGATCATGGCCGACCCGTTCGTCGGCAAGCTGACCTACTTCCGCGTCTACTCGGGAAAGCTCGCGGCAGGATCAAAGGTGCTCAACGTCTCGACCGGGCACACCGAGCGGATCGGGCGGATCCTGATGATGCACGCCAACGACCGCGAGGAGGTCGGCGAGGTCTACGCCGGCGATATCGCGGCGGCAGTCGGCATCAAGCAGGTCACCACCGGCGACACGCTGGCGGCTCCCGCCGCCCCGATCAAGCTGGAGCAGATCATCTTCCCCGAGCCAGTGATCAAGGTCGCGGTCGAGCCGAAGACGAAGGTCGACCAGGAGAAGATGTCGATCGCGCTCGGACGGCTCGCCGAAGAGGATCCGACGTTCCGCGTGCAGACCAACCAGGAGACCGGCCAGACCGAGATCTCGGGTATGGGTGAGCTGCACCTCGAGGTGCTCGTCGATCGGATGAAGCGCGAGTATCACGTCGAGGCCAACGTCGGCCGCCCACAGGTCTCCTACCGCGAGACGGTGCGCGGCGAAGCCCGCCACGTAGAAGGCAGGTTCGTTCGCCAGACCGGCGGCTCGGGTCAGTACGGGATCGTCTACATCGACCTCGAGCCGGCTCCCGGCGAGGGCTTTGACTTCGTCAACAAGATCAGGGGCGGGTCGGTTCCGAGCGAGTTCATCCCGGCGGTGGAGAAGGGCTGCGAGGAGGCGCTCGAGAGCGGCGTCAAGGCCGGCTACCCGATGGTCGATGTCCGCGTGACGCTCACCGACGGCAAGTATCACGACACCGATTCGTCGGAGATCGCCTTCAAGATCGCCGGCTCGCTAGCCTTCAAGGAGGCTGCGCGCCGCGCCAAGCCGGTACTGCTCGAACCGATCTTCGGGGTCGAGGTCATCGTCCCGGAGGAGTTCCTCGGCGACGTAATCGGTGACCTCTCGCGCCGGCGGGGGCACATCGAGGGACAGGAGCGGCGCGGCAACGCACTTGCTGTGGTCGGCCGCGTGCCGCTATCCGAGATGTTCGGCTACGCCACCGACCTGCGCTCCAACACGCAGGGTCGCGCCACGTACACGATGCAGTTCGAGGGCTACGAGGAAGTGCCGCCGAACATCGCCGAGAAGGTCGTCGAGAGTCGTGGAGGCGAGTCTGCAGCAGCCGCGTGATGCGCCGGCCCGCCGCCGGGCGGCGCTTTTTGAGAGTATTCCCAGGTTCGCCGCAGGTGGGCGGGCCTCCAACGTCGATAACAGGAGCAGGTCAAAGTGGGCAAGGCGAAGTTCGAGCGCGATAAGCCGCACGTCAACGTCGGCACGATCGGTCACATCGATCACGGTAAGACGACGCTGACCGCTGCCATCACCACCGTACTCGCCGAGAAATATGGCGGGGAGATCAGGAGTTTCGATTCGATCGACAACGCGCCCGAGGAGCGCGAGCGCGGCATCACGATCGCAACTGCGCACGTCGAGTACGCGACGGAGAACCGTCACTACGCCCATGTGGACTGCCCGGGCCACGCGGACTACATCAAGAACATGATCACCGGCGCGGCGCAGATGGACGGCGCGATCCTCGTCGTCTCGGCGGCTGACGGCCCGATGCCGCAGACGCGCGAGCACATTCTGCTGGCACGCCAGGTCGGCGTGCCCTACATCATCGTGTTCCTCAACAAGGCGGACATGGTCGATGACGAGGAGCTGCTCGAGCTGGTCGAGGTCGAGGTGCGCGAGCTGCTCTCCTCCTACCAGTTCCCGGGCGATGACATCCCGTTCATCACCGGCTCAGCGCTCAAGGCGCTCGAGGGTGACGAGGCCTCCAAGGAGAAGATCCTCGAGCTGACGGCAGCGCTCGACTCCTACATCCCCGAGCCGAAGCGTGAGCTCGACAAGCCGTTCCTGATGCCCGTCGAGGACGTCTTCTCGATCACCGGTCGCGGCACCGTCGCCACCGGACGCGTCGAGCAGGGCGTCATCAAGACCGGCGAGACGGTTGAGATCGTCGGGATCAAGCCCACCACGAGCACAGTGGTGACCGGCGTCGAGATGTTCAAGAAGATCCTCGACCAGGGCCAGGCGGGCGACAACGTCGGCTGCCTGCTGCGCGGCACCAAGCGCGAGGAGATCGAGCGCGGGCAGGTGCTGTGCAAGCCCGGGTCGATCACACCGCACACCCACTTCAAGAGCCAGGTCTACGTGCTCAAGAAGGAAGAAGGCGGGCGCCACACGCCGTTCTTCACGGGCTACCGGCCGCAGTTCTACTTCCGCACCACCGACGTCACGGGCGTGGCGAATCTGCCCGAGGGGGTCGAGATGGTCATGCCAGGTGACAACGTTCAGATGGAGATCGAGCTGATCCAGCCGATCGCCATGGACCCCGGTCTGCGGTTCGCGATTCGCGAGGGCGGCCGCACGGTCGGCTCGGGCGTCGTGACCGAGATCATCAAGTAAGGGCGGTTTCCGGCGCGCTCCGCGCACCGAGACCGCCGACCAACACGACGGATACGACATTCACGCCGCACCGCAGACCAATGCGGTGCGACCGGCGGGCTCCGCAGATGGGCGACCATCGCCCAGACGCGCCGGTCTGCGGCACAACGCACGAGCAATCGACGGGAAGAGCAGCGCATACGAATGGCAGCGACACACCAAAATAAGATCCGCATCCGCCTCAAGGCCTACGACACGCAGGCCATAGAGACGGCTGCCAAAGAGATCGTCGAGACCGCGACCCGCACCGGCGCGACCGTCTCTGGGCCGGTGCCGCTGCCGACCGAGAAGAACGTCTACTGCGTGATCCGCTCGCCGTTCAAGGACAAGGACTCGCGCGAGCATTTCGAGATTCGCACGCACAAGCGGCTGATCGACATCCATCAGCCGACGCCGAAGACGGTCGACTCGCTGCAGCGACTCGACCACCTGCCAGCCGGCGTTGACATTGAGATCCGCCTCGCAAGCTGATGGCTGCGATCCTTGCACGGAAGCTCGGGATGACGCAGCTGTTCGGCCAGGACGGGGCAGTCGCCCGCGTCACGGTGCTCGAGGCGGGACCGTGTCACGTCACCGCGATCCGCACGAGCGAGCGCGACGGCTATGACGCTGTGCAACTCGGGTTTGGCGCCGTCCGCGAGAAGGCCCTGACGAAGCCGGAGCTCGGACACCTCGCGAAGGCGTCGGCGCCGCCGCTTCGCCACCTCGTCGAGTTTCGCGATGAGGGCGCCGGCCTGACTGTCGGCGAGACCGTCGCCGTCGATACGTTCACCGCGGGTGAGCGG
The DNA here is from genome assembly GCA_049512455.1 of Solirubrobacteraceae bacterium. Classification (GTDB taxonomy): domain Bacteria; phylum Actinomycetota; class Thermoleophilia; order Solirubrobacterales; family Solirubrobacteraceae; genus Palsa-513. The sequence goes on from JBEKXB010000004.1 coordinate 41,618, forward strand.
GTCAAGGTCTCCGGTGTGTCGAAGGGCAAGGGCTTCCAAGGGACCGTCAAGCGGCATCGCTTCAGCCGCGGCCCGGTGACGCACGGCTCGCACAACGTGCGCGCGCCGGGATCGATCGGCGCATCGGCGTGGCCGGCGCGCGTGATGAAGGGCATCCGCGGGCCCGGCCAGATGGGCAACAAGCGGATCACGCAACGCGGGCTCGAAGTCGTCGAGGTTCGCCGGGCGGAGAACCTGCTGTTCGTTCGCGGCGCCGTGCCAGGACCGCGCGGTGGCTACGTCGAGGTTCGCAGCGATGGCTAGCGCCCCCGTCCTTGGCGCCAAGCGCGCCGTCACGCTCGACGGTGAAGCGTTCGGCGCGCGCTTCAACGGTCCACTCGTGCACGAGTCGGTGCGCGCGGAGCTTGCGGCCCGGCGCCGCGGCAGCGCCTCGACGAAGACGCGCGGGCTCGTCCGCGGTGGTGGCGCGAAGCCCTGGCGCCAGAAGGGCACCGGTCGCGCTCGCGCGGGCTCGAACCGCTCGCCCGTGTGGACCGGCGGCGGCGTCGTTTTCGGTCCGCACCCGCGCTCCTACACCTTCAAGGTCAATCGCAAGGAGCGCCGCGCCGCGCTGCGCAGCGCCCTGTCGCTGCACGCCGAGCGCGAATCGCTGGCGCTGTTCGACACGGCTGCATTCAGCGCCCCGTCGACACGCGCAGCGGCCGCCCTGCTCGGCGCCTGGACGCAGCCACGCCCGACACTCGTTGTCGTCGTAGGCGACGAGGGCGCTGCCGCGCTGTCGTTCCGCAACATCGCGCGCGTGTCGGTGCTCGAAGCCGACAGCGTCGGGATCGCCGACATCGTCGGTGCCGCGTCGCTGCTGTGCTCGGAAGCTGGGCTCGCCGCGCTCACGGCGCGAGCTGCGGCTCCGGGGGCTGCGGGGGCTGCGGGCGCCGCCGCTGACGCGGCGTCGTCCTCGCCTGCTGCGAAGGCGTCTGTGGCTGCGAAGCCGGCGGCTGCGCAGGCGGCGACCCCTGAGGCAGCAACTGCGAAGGCGGCGAGTGCCGCGAAGCCGGCTGCTGCGAAGACGGCTGCCAAGCCGGTCGCCAAGCCGAAGCCACCTGCTGCGAAGCCGAAGGCTGCGGCGAAGCCGCGCGCTGCCAAGCCGGCGGCCCCCGCGGCTCGGGGCGGCAAAGCCGCCACGGACGAGGACGGAGCCCGCTGATGGAGCATTCGCAGGTGATCATCAGCCCGGTTGTCTCCGAGAAGAGCTACGTGCTCGCGGCCGCCGGCAAGTACACGTTCCGCATCCACCCTGACGCGCACAAGACGCAGGTCCGCCAGGCGGTCCAGGCGCTGTTCAACGTGCACGTGGAGGATGTCCGGACGATCTCCGTGCGTTCGAAGCCGAAACGTCGCGGCGGCGTGCGGGGCCGCACACGGTCGTGGAAGAAGGCGATCGTGCAGATTCGCGCCGGTGAATCGATCCCGATCTTCGCCGGTCTGGGAGCGACGGAGTAATGCCGATCCGCAAGCCCAAGCCGACCAGCCCCGGGATGCGCTTCGTGTCCTACGCGGACTTCGCCGAGATCACCAAGGACGAGCCGGAGCGCTCGCTTGTCGAGGGTCTCACGAAGAGCGGTGGCCGCAACTCCTACGGGCGCAAGACGTCGCGCCACCGCGGTGGCGGCGCGAAGCGGCTGTACCGCAAGATCGACTTCAAGCGGCGCAAGGATGGCGTGCCGGCTCGCGTCGCCGCGATCGAGTACGACCCGAACCGGACTGCCTACATCGCATTGCTGCACTACGCGGACGGCGAGAAGCGCTACATCCTCGCGCCGACGCGGCTCACGGTTGGGATGACCGTGATGTCCGGTGAGGACGCTGACATCGCGGTTGGCAACTGCCTGGCGCTGGCGAAGATGCCCACCGGCACCGTGGTTCACAACGTGGAGCTGGAGCCCGGGCGCGGCGGCCAGCTCGGACGCTCGGCTGGCGCGTCGATCCGGCTGATGGCCAAGGACGGCGAAATGGCGACGCTGCGCCTGCCGTCGGGCGAGATGCGGCTGGTGCGCGCTGAGTGCCGCGCGACCGTCGGCACGATCGGCAACACCGAGCACCAGAACGTGAAGATCGGCAAGGCGGGACGCAAGCGCCACCTCGGCGTGCGGCCGCAAACACGGGGTGTTGCGATGAACCCCGTCGATCACCCGCACGGCGGCGGCGAAGGCTCGACGACCGCTGGACGCCATCCCGTGACGCCCTGGGGTGTGCCGACGCTCGGCTACCGAACGCGCAAGAAGGGCAAGCAGTCGGATCGCTACATCGTTCGCGGTCGCCGCCGCGGCAAGGGCAAGCGATGAGCCGCTCGAGCAAGAAGGGCCCGTTCGTGCAGGAGCGCCTGATGGAGCGAATCACGGCGATGAACGCTTCGGGCAGCAAGCAGATGCTCAAGACGTGGTCGCGCTCATCGACGATCTTCCCCGAGATGGTCGGCCACACGATCGCCGTCCACGACGGCCGCAAGCACGTCCCCGTATTCGTGAGCGAGTCAATGGTCGGCCACAAGCTCGGCGAGTTCGCTCCGACGCGCACCTATCGCGGCCATGCCGGCTCGGGGAAGGTGAGGTAGGCCATGGCTGACGAGAAGCAGAAGCCGGGCGCCGACGCGGCGGAGGCCGCCAAGTCGTCGTCCTCGCCGGCCGAGAAGCCGGCCCGTACGCGCAAGGCTGTTGCCTCCAAGCAACCCGATCAGGCCGCTGCCACGCCGGCCCGTACAGCGAGGGCGGTTGCGAAGCCCGAGACGGCTGAGGAGGCCGCGAAGCCCCGCCGTGCCCGTGCGGCCGCCAAGAAGACCGATGAAGCGGCCGCTGAGGCGTCAGCCAAGCCGGGTCGGGCTCGCGTTCCCGCCAAGACGGTTGCGGCTGAGGCTGCGGGCGAGGCGCCGGCGAAGCCGGCCCGATCGCGTGTCGCGGTGAAGAAGCCTGCGGCGGCGCCGGCGGGGGAGGTCGCAGCGGCTGCGAAGCCCGCGAAGCCTGCACGGGGGAGTGCGCCCGCCAAGACGTCGGCCAAGGCGGCGCCTGCGCCGGTGAGGAAGGCCCGCCCGGTCGGTCCCGTCACGGTGCGTGCGCAGGCGCGCTACGTGCGCTCTTCGGCGCGCAAGGCGCGGCTCGTCTGCAACCACATTCGCGGCAAGTCTGTTCCCGAGGCGCGTGCGCTGCTTGGCTTCGCGCCCCGCGGAGTGGCGAGCGATTGGGCGAAGCTGCTCAACTCTGCGGTCGCCAACGCCGAGCACAACCACGAGCTTGTCGGCGACGAGCTACGCGTCAAGGCCGCGTACGCGGATGAGGGACCGACGCTGAAGCGCTTCCGCACGCGGGCGATGGGCCGCGCGACACCGATCCACAAGCGAACCAGCCACCTCACGATCATGCTCGGGCCGAAGGAGTAGCTGATGGGACAGAAAGTCCATCCCGAGTCGATGCGAGTCGGCTACATCCACGACTGGCAGTCGAACTGGTTCAACGAGCGCAACTTCGCGGAGTTCCTGCACGAGGACATCAAGGTCCGCGCACACATCGAGGGCAAGCTTGCGCACGCCGGTCTTTCGGACATCACGATCAAGAAGGACGCCAACGAGATCGAGGTGAACATCCGTACGGCGCGGCCCGGCATCGTGATCGGCAAGTCCGGGAGCGAGGTGGATGCGCTGCGCAAGGATCTTCACCGCATCACCGGCAAGCAGGTCAAGGTCAACATCCTCGAGATAAAGCGCCCGGAGCTCGACGCGAAGCTGGTCGCGCAGTCGATCGCAGAGCAGCTGCAGAACCGCGTGGCTTTCCGCCGTGCGATGAAGCGCGCGCTCACGAGCGCGATGCGCTCCGGCGCGAAAGGCGTCAAGGTCCAGGTTTCCGGTCGTCTCGGCGGTGCCGAGATGGCGCGCACCGAGGCCTACTCCGACGGCCGCGTGCCGCTGCACACGATGCGCGCCGACATCGACTACGGCTTCTACGAGGCTCGCACGACCTTCGGGCGGATCGGTGTGAAGTGCTGGATCAACAAGGGCGAGATCATGCCCGAGGGCTACACCGGCGCGGACCTCACCGACATGAGCGCCCCGGCGCCGCAAGCTGGCGAGCGTGGCGAGCGTGGCGAGCGCGGCGAACGCGGCGGTCGCGGCGGCCGTGGCGGCCGCGACGGTGGACGCGGCGCCGGCGGTCCGGGCGGTCCTGGCGGCCCTGGTCGCGGGCGTGGCGGCGGACCCGGTGGGCGCGGTGGTAGCGGCGGAGGCGGCCGCGGCCGCAGCGGGACCGGAGGCGGCGGCTGATGCTTGCCCCCAAGCGTGTCAAGCATCGCAAGCAGCACCGCGGCCGGCGGGGCGGCGTCTCGCGCGGCCAGGTCACGGTCCAGTTCGGCGACTACGGCTTGAAGTCACTCGAGGCCGGCTGGCTCACCAACCGCCAGATCGAGGCTGCTCGTATTGCGATGACACGCAAGATCCGCCGTGGCGGCAAGGTGTGGATCAACGTATTTCCCGACAAGCCGGTGACGAAGAAGCCGGCCGAGACCCGCATGGGCTCCGGCAAGGGCTCGCCCGAGGGCTGGGTCGCCGTCGTCAAGCCGGGCCGCGTGATGTTCGAGCTCGCCGGCGTGTCGGAGACGCTTGCCCGCGACGCGATGCGCCTGGCCGGCCACAAGCTTCCCGTGAAGACCAAGTTCGTAGCGCGTGACGACTGATGGCCCTGTCCGCACGAGATCTACGCGACATCCCCGAGGCCGAGCTCAGCGAGCGCGTCACGGAGGCGCGCCGCGACCTGTTCGGCCTGCGCTTCCAGCACGCGACCGGCGAGCTCGAGAACACGAGTGGCCTTCGCGCGAGTCGCCGCGCCCTAGCCCGCGCGCTGACCGTGGCACGCGAGCGCGAGATGGTGGCACGCGAGCGCGAGATCAGCGCCCCGAGCCAGACGGAGCCCAGCGATGGCTGACGAGGAAACGGTGAACGAGGAGATTGAGCCCGTGGAGCCGGTGAGTGACGCCGAGGGATCGGCCGCAGCTGCCCAGGACGCGGCTGCTGTTGAGGAGCCTGCGACGGCGGTCGTTGAGGAGCCTGCGGCGGCTGTTGAGGAGCCTGCGGCGGCTGTTGAGGAGCCTGCGGCGGCGGTTGAGGAGCCTGCGGCGGCTGTTGAGGAGTCTGCGGCTGCTGTTGAGGAGTCTGCGGCGGCGGTTGAGGAGCCTGCGGCGACGGTCGTCGAGGAGCAGCCGCCGGCACCGCCAGCGCCGCCCGTCCCGGTGGTCCATCCCAAGGAGCGCCGCCGCCGCGCCCGCCAGATCACGAGCGAGCCGGCGCGTTCGTCGCGCTCCCCCGAGGAGCGTCAAGCCGAACGCGACGCGTTGCGTGTCAAGAACGCCAGGGCGCGCGCTGAGCGTCGCCGCAAGGTGCGCGCGAAGAAGCCGGCGTCAACCGCCGCCGTCGCCGCCCAGACTGAGCCGACGCCTCCGGACGCGCCTGGACGGCAGAAGACACGCCAGGGCGTCGTCGTCTCCGACAAGGCGGCCAAGACGATCACCGTTCGCGTCGATACGTCTCGGCGGCACCGGCGCTACCAGAAGATCGTGCGCAGCTCGAAGACGCTCCACGCCCACGATGAGCACAACGAGGCGCACGAGGGCGACCTCGTCAAGCTGATCGAGACGCGTCCTCTGTCAGCGACCAAGCGTTGGCGTCTCGCCGAGATCCTGGAGCGAGCACGGTGATTCAGAACGAGACACGACTGCGCGTCGCGGACAACACCGGCGCCCGTGAGATTCTCTGCATCCGCGTCAAGGGAGGGTCGCGGCGGCGCTACGCCCACGTCGGGGATGTCATCACCGCGACCGTCAAGAATGCGACGCCGCAGGGGACCGTCAAGAAGGGGGAGGTCGTCACCGCGGTCATCGTGCGCACGAAGAAGTCCTTCGGTCGCGCTGACGGCACCTACATCGCCTTCGACGAGAACGCCGCGGTGATCATCGACGATCAGAACAACCCGCGTGGCACGCGCATCTTCGGCCCCGTGGCCCGTGAGCTGCGCGAACGGAACTTCATGAAGATCGTCTCGCTCGCGCCGGAGGTGCTCTGATGAACATCCGCCGCGACGATCGGGTGATGGTGATCAGTGGCAAGGACCGCGGCAAGATCGGCCGGGTGACGAAGGTCGAACCGAAGAAGCAGCGCGTCTACGTCGAGGGCCTCAACATGATCAAGCGCCACGAGCGTCCCCGCCAGGTTGCCGGCGCCCAGCGCGCCGAGTCCGTCGGCGGCGTGATCGAGCGTCCAGGCCCGATCCACGTCTCCAACGTCGCGCTGCTCGATCCCAAGGATCACAAGCCGACGCGCGTCGGTGTCGAGCGCGAGGACGGCCACCGCTTGCGCATAGCTCGTCGCTCGAAGTCGAGGCTCGACTGATGGCTACGAAGACCAAGACCAAGACCACTGCTGAGACCAAGCCGCAGACCAAGACCGACACGGCACGCCTCAAGGCACGCTACGAAAGCGAGATCCGGCCGTCATTGTTGGCGCGTTTCGGCTACTCCTCGCCGATGCAGGCACCCGTGATCAAGAAGATCACGCTCAACATGGGTGTCGGCGACGGCAAGCAGGACTCGAAGGTGATCGATGCCGCGACCGAGCAGCTGGCCACGATCGCCGGGCAGCGCCCCAACGTGCGTCGCGCTCGCAAGTCGATCGCCAACTTCAAGCTCCGCGAAGGCATGCCTGTTGGCGTGTCGGTGACGCTGCGCGGTGAGCGCAGCTACGAGTTTCTTGACCGCCTGATGTCCGTTGCGATTCCGCGGATCCGCGACTTCCGCGGTCTCAACCCGCGTGCATTCGACGGGCGCGGCAACTACTCGATGGGTGTCCGCGAGCAGATCATCTTCCCCGAGATCGACTACGACACGGTCGACCAGGTCCGCGGGCTCGACATCACGATCACGACGAGTGCAACCAGCGACCTCGAAGCATTCGCGCTGCTCGACGCCTTCGGCTTCCCGTTCGCCCACGAGGGCCGCCCTACGCTCCCCGGCGACCCGGAGCCCGAGGCGGCGGCGCCGGTGCCAGCCGCGCCAGCCGGCACGCCCGCCCCCAAGCAAGCGGCCAAGGCCGAGGCCGACGCGCAGGAGGAGATCGCCGACGCCGCCGACGCGGCGACCGACGAGATTGCTGAGCCCCAGGAGGATCTCGTTGCGCAGCAGAGCTCCGAAACGATGTCCGCCGACCCAGACGAAACTCCCGACAGCACGGATGCGACCAACACCCCGGCCGCTCAGCCCGACGACGAAGTTGGTTCGTCGCAGAGCGACGAACCAACTGCGGAGGAGTCCTAAGTGGCAAAGACCTCACAGCGCGTCCGCCAGGCGCGACCGCCAAAGTTCAAGACCCGCGCATACAGCCGCTGCCACCGTTGCGGTCGCGCGCGCGCGGTCTACCGCAAGTTCGGCCTGTGCCGGATCTGCCTGCGCGAGATGGCGCATCAAGGCCAGATTCCCGGCATGACGAAATCCTCTTGGTAGCTGGAGCCCAAGCATGTCGATGACAGACCCGATCGCCGATTTCCTCACGAGGATCCGCAACGCGATTCACGCCTCGCACGAGACGGTGCTGATGCCCGGATCGCGCCAGAAGGCCGAGCTTGCACGGATCCTTGCCGAACAGGGCTACATCGACACGTTCACGATCACGCCCGCGACCGGCGCGCCCGGCGAGGTGCTCGAGATTCAGCTCAAGTACGACGAGTCGCGCCGCTCAGCCATCTCGGGCCTGCGTCGGGTGTCGCGTCCCGGCCGCCGGGCCTACGTCGATGCCAAGCACATCCCGCGTGTCCAGGGCGGGATGGGAACGGCGATCGTCTCCACCTCGCAGGGTGTGATGACCGGCCACGAAGCTCGCGCTGCGGGCGTCGGTGGCGAGATCGTCGCGGAGGTGTGGTGAATGTCGCGCATCGGTAGGGCGCCGATTCCGCTTCCAAGCGGTGTTGAGGTCACGATCGAGCCGCTGCTCGTCAGCGTCAGCGGCCCGAAGGGGGCGCTGTCCGAGCGGATCCCCCGTGACATCACGGTCGCGCAAGAGGATGACCGGATCGTCGTCACGCGACCGACCGACCGTGGCGAGCATCGCGCGCTCCACGGCCTCGTTCGCACGCTGGTCGCAAACATGGTGATCGGCGTCACTGACGGCTACGAGAAGCGGCTTGAGATTCAGGGCGTCGGCTACCGTGCGCAGCTGAAGGGCCGCGACCTCGAGCTGGCGCTCGGCTTCTCGCACCCCGTCAGCGTTCCGGCGCCCGACGGCATCGAGTTCGAGGTGCCAGCGCCGACGCGTGTGATCGTGCGCGGGATCTCCAAGCAGCAGGTCGGCGAGACTGCGGCCACGATCCGCAAGCAGCGCCCGCCGGAGCCCTACAAGGGCAAGGGCATTCGCTATGAGGGCGAGATCGTCGCCCGCAAGGTCGGTAAGCGAGCATGAGGACCACATCATGTCGGTGACAACCAACGAGGCCCGCCGCCTCCGCCGCCGCAGGCGCGTGCGCGCGAAGGTCTCCGGCACCGCCGAGCGGCCGCGCATCTCCGTCTTCCGCTCGAACCGAGGCATCTCTGCCCAGCTGATCGACGATGTCGCCGCACGGACGCTGGCCTCGGTGAGCTGGACCGAGCCGGAGCTGCGTACGCTGGCTCCGATGCCACGCGCCACGCGCGCCGGTGAGCTTCTGGCAGAGCGGGCAAAGGCTGCGCGTATCGACGGCGCAGTGTTCGATCGTGGTGGCTATCGCTACCACGGCCAGGTCAAGGCGCTCGCGGAGGGAGCGCGCGAAGGCGGCCTGCGGTTCTAGGGCCGCTGGTACGCTACCCCGTCCAATCATGCGCATCGATAGAACAGTCAGCTCGGCCGGCCTGGATCTCCAGGAGCGCGTCGTCGAGATCAATCGCGTCGCCAAGGTCGTCAAGGGCGGCCGGCGCTTCTCGTTCACGGCGCTTGTCGTCGTGGGCGACGAGAAGGAGATCGTCGGTGTCGGCTACGGCAAGGCGAACGAGGTTCCGCTCGCGATCCAGAAGGGCGTCGAGCAGGCGAAGAAGTCGCTCTTCCGCGTGCCCAAGCACGGCTCGACGATCACCCACGAGACGATCGGCGTGTTTGGCGCCGGACGCGTGTTCCTCAAGCCGGCCGCACCCGGTGCCGGCGTCATCGCCGGCGGCGGCGTGCGCGCGGTGCTCGAGCTCGCAGGGATCCACGACATCCTTTCTAAGAGCCTTGGCTCGCAGAACCCGATCAACCTCGTCAAGGCGACCGTGGACGGGCTGAAGGGCCTGCGCACGCCGCTCGAGGTGGCCGAGCTGCGCGGCCTGTCCGTCGCGCAGGTCCTCGGGCTGGCCGACAAGCGCGAGGCGCCCGTCGACACGGTGGGCGCGTGAGCCCCGCATCCCAAGGTCGTCCAGCTGGTGGCCGGGCGCGCGGGAGCGCCACGATCCGCGTCACCCAGGAGCGTTCGCGCAACGGCTCCAACAAGGCCCAGATCGCAACGCTGCGCTCGCTCGGCCTGCACCGGATCGGGCATACCGTCGAGGTTGCTGACACCCCGCAGGCGCGTGGCATGCTGCACGCCGTTCGCCACCTCGTGCGTATCAGCGAAGACGCCGCGGCTAAGCGATGACTCCTCCCGCGTCAGCGCCAAGGAGCGAACCGGAGGCCGAAGCGAAGCCGCCGGTCCCGGCCAATGAGCGGATCGGCCTGCACTCGCTGCGCCCCGCTCCTGGAAGCCGCCGCCCGCGCAAGCGCGTTGGCCGCGGGGCGGGGTCGGGCACCGGCAAGACCTCGGGTCGCGGCCACAACGGCTACGGATCGCGCTCCGGCGCGAAGGATCGCGCCCGCTTCGAGGGCGGCCAGATGCCGATCCACATGCGGATGCGCAAGCTGCGCGGGCCGCACAAGAAGCAGTCGATGCCGTTCGAGCCGTTCCGTACGCACACCCAGCCGGTCAACCTTGCCGACCTGGAGGCACGCTTCGATGCCGGCTCAGAGGTGACGCTCGAGCTGCTGCGTGCGGCGGGTCTCGGCACCCGCAAGCAGGTGCCCGTGAAGATCCTCGCGCGTGGCGAGCTCACGAAGGTCCTGACGGTCCACGCGCACGCCTTTAGCAAGACGGCCCGTGAGCGCATCGAGGCTGCCGGCGGCAGCTGCGTGCTCGTCGAGACCTGATCCGCCGGACCGGCATCGGCCCCTAGACTGCCCTTCGATGCTCAACACCATCCTGACCTCGCTGTCGGTTCCGGCGATCCGCAAGAAGATTGCGTTCACCGCGCTGATGCTGGGCCTCTATCGCTTCGGTGCGAACCTAACGGCGCCGGGCATCAACGCGAGCGCTGCCAAGGCGCTGTCGGGTTCGGTGGCCGGCTCCTCGAGCATCCTCGGCTTCCTCAACCTGTTCTCCGGCGGTGCGCTGTCGCAGATGGCGGTGTTCGCGCTGGGGATCATGCCCTACATCACCTCTTCGATCATCCTGCAGCTGCTGCAGGTCGTCGTGCCCTCGCTCGAGAAGCTCTCCAAGGAGGGCGAGGTGGGTCAGGCGCGGATCACCCAGTACACGCGCTATCTCACAGTCGGTCTCGCGTTCGCCCAGTCGATCGGCTACGTGTTCCTGTTCCACTCGCTCGGCAGCACCACGAACCCCGTCATCACGCACTTCGACATACAGCACATCTTCCTGATCGTGATGTCGCTCACGGCGGGCGCCGTGCTGGTGATGTGGATGGGCGAGCTGATTACGCAGCGCGGGATCGGCAACGGGATCTCGCTGATGATCTTCGCCTCGATCGTGTCACGTCTTCCGGGTGCCGCGGACACCTGGTACACATCCAACAACCAGGTCTTCAAGGTGGTGCTGCCGTTCCTGGTCCTCGCCGTCGTGGCGGCGGTCGTCTTCGTCCAGGAGGGCCAGCGACGGATCCCCGTGCAGTACGCGAAGCGCGTGATCGGCCGCCGCATGACCGCCGGCGGCCAGACCTACCTTCCGCTGCGGGTGAACATGGCGGGCGTCATCCCGGTCATCTTCGCGGCCTCGCTGATGGCCTTTCCGCCGACTGTCGGCGAGCTGATTCGCAGCCACTGGTCGCAGCAGATGGCGGACTTCTTCTCGCCGAGCGGCTGGCATTACATCGTCGGCGAGGCGCTGCTGATCATCGTCTTCACGTACTTCTACACCGCGGTGACGTTCAATCCGGTCGACCAGGCCGACAACCTCAAGAAGTACGGCGGCTTCATCCCAGGTGTGCGGCCCGGCCGGCCGACGGCTGAGTTCCTCGACCGGATCCTCGCACGGCTCACCTTCCCAGGCGCGCTGTACCTCGCAGGGATAGCTGTGCTCCCAACGATCGTCTACGCGCGAACCGGGGTGACGTTCAACTTCGGCGGCACGTCGATCATCATCGTCATCGGCGTCGCCCTCGACACGATGAAGCAGCTGGAGGCGCAGCTGATGATGCGCAACTACGAGGGGTTCTTGAAAACCTAGGCGGGGTAGTCTTGTCAGGCACTCGTGCGCCTGCGCGGGCGCAACAAGCGCATTCATCATGGCCGAACTGAACCTCATCCTGGTCGGGCCGCCCGGTGCGGGCAAGGGCACGCAAGCAGCCCGGCTGACCGAGGACTTCGGCATACCGCACATCGCGACCGGTGACATTCTGCGCGCCGCCGTCGAGCACGAGACCGAGCTCGGCCGCGAAGCCAAGCGGTACATGGACTCGGGCGGGCTGGTGCCCGACAAGGTGATCATCGCGGTGATCCTCGAGCGGCTCGGTGAGGATGACGCGCGCGACGGGTTCCTGCTTGACGGCTTCCCACGCACCACCGAGCAGGCGGACGCGCTCGCCGCCGAGTTTGGCGCGAGCGAGCGCCGTCTCACTGCCGTGCTGCTGATCGACGTCCCGGACGATCTCCTCGTCAAGCGGATCAGCGGCCGCCGCGTGAGCCGCAAGACGGGCCGCGTCTATCACGTCGACTTCGATCCGCCAAAGCACGAGGGCCACTGCGACATCGACGGCTCCGAGCTGATCCAGCGCGAGGACGACCGCGAGGAGACCGTTCGCAAGCGTCTCGTCGTCTATCACGAACAGACCGAGCCACTGATCGACTACTACGAGGAGCTCGGGCTGCTGCGCCGCTTTGACGGGACGCGTTCGCCGAGCGAAGTCCATGCCCACATCCGCGCGACGATCGCGACGCTGCGTCTCGAGGATGAGCTGTGATCATCCGCAAGTCGCCCGCGGAGATCGACGCGATGGCCGCCGCCGGCGCGATCCTCGTCCGCACATTGCAACTCGTCGAGCGCCAGGTCCGCCCCGGGGTGACCACGGCCGAGCTCGACGAGGTGGCCGAGAAGTACATCCGCTCGCAGGGCGCCGTCCCGACCTTCAAGGGCTACCGCGGGTTCCCCGGCTCGATCTGCGCATCCCCGAACTCGATGATCGTTCACGGCATCCCAGGTAGCTACAAAGTCGCGAACGGGGACATCCTCTCGATCGATGTTGGCGTGACGCTCGACGGCTGGGTCGCCGACGCGGCGCGCACCGTCTCGGTTGGGCCGCCGAGCGCGATCGTCGCCCACCTGCTGGAGTCGACCGAGCGATCACTGCACTGCGGCATCGAGCAGTGCGTGCTCGGCAATCGTCTCGGCGACGTGTCGCACGCGATCCAGGCGAGCGTCGAGGCTGAGGGGCTGTCTGTCGTGCGTGCGCTCGTCGGACACGGCGTCGGGCGCGACATGCACGAGGACCCGCAGATTCCCAACTACGGCGAGCCGGGCACCGGCCCGCGCCTGCAGGAGGGCATGGTGCTGGCGATCGAGCCGATGATCACCACGGGATCGCCGGAGGTGCGAGCGGGCGGTGACGGTTGGGCGATCTACTCCAAGGACGGATCGCTGGCCGCGCACTTCGAGTTCACGGTTGCGATCACCGCGGAGGGCCCGCGGATCCTGACGCCCTGGCACCGTGCCGACGAGGGTGGTGCCCCAGTTGCTAACATTGGCGGTCGCGCTCGGGTGAGCTGACCCGGGCTGTTTTGTGCGCAATCCGCGGGTGGTAGCGGGGGCCGTAACGGCAGCCAGAGCCAACCCGTCCGGACTCATCCGAAAGGGACCATGAAGGTACGACCGTCGGTCAAGCCGATGTGCGAGAAGTGCAAGATCATCCGGCGCCACGGCAACGTGCTGGTCATCTGCAAGAACCCCCGTCACAAGCAGCGGCAGGGGTAGCGCGTCGATGGCACGAATCGCTGGCGTCAATCTCCCGCTGAACAAGCGCGTCGAGATTGGCCTCACCTACATCTTCGGGATCGGCCGTCCGCTATCGGGGAAGCTGCTCGCAGAGCTCGACATCTCCGCCGACACCTACGTGCGCGACCTCACCGAAGAGGAGGTTGCGAAGCTGCGTGACGCGATCGACCAGCAGCTCACAGTCGAGGGCGACCTGCGTCGCGAGTACTCGCAGGACATCAAGCGGCTGACCGAGATCGGCTGCTACCGCGGCATGCGACATCGTCGCGGCCTGCCGGTTCGCGGCCAGAACACCAAGACCAACGCCCGCACGCGCAAGGGACCGAAGCGCATGCAGGTTGCCGGCAAGAAGAAGGCCGGTAAGAAGTAATGCCGGCTCCGAGGCGTCCCGCGCGCGGCCGGCGCAAGGTCAAGAAGAACATCCCGATCGGGCAGGCGCATATCAAGACGTCGTTCAACAACACGATCGTGTCGCTCACCGACCAGCAGGGCAACGTGATCGCCTGGGAGTCAGCCGGCGGCGCCGGGTTCAAGGGCTCGCGCAAGTCGACCCCGTTTGCCGCACAGGTCACCGCCGATGCCGCTGCGCGCAAGGGCATCGAGCAGGGCTTGCAGAAGGTCGAGGTCTTCGTCAAGGGGCCGGGCTCGGGTCGCGAGACCGCGATCCGCTCGCTCCAGGCGGCGGGCCTCGAGGTCACGGTCGTCAAGGACGTCACCCCCCAGGCCCACAACGGCTGCCGCCCGCGCAAGCGGCGCCGGGTCTAGAAGCGGAGAGCGAGCGCGATGGCCAGAGACACCTCCCCCCAATGCAAGCAGTGCCGCCGCGAGGGCCAGAAGCTGTTCCTCAAGGGTGAGCGCTGCCTGACCGACAAATGCGGCGTCGAGCGCCGCGCGTATCCGCCGGGCGAGCACGGCCGCGGCCGCCAGAAGCAGAGCGAGTACCGCCTGCAGCTGCGCGAGAAGCAGAAGGCCCGCCGCTACTACGGGCTGCTCGAGCGCCAGTTCCACAACTACTACGTAAAGGCCTCGAGCCAGCCGGGCATTACCGGCGAGAACCTGCTGACGCTGTTGGAGTGCCGCCTCGACAACGTGCTGGTCAGGCTCGGCTTTGCAGCTTCACGCCGCCAGGCGCGCCAGCTGGTGCGCCACGGCCACTGGACCGTGAACGGTCGTCGCGTTGACATCCCGAGCTACCAGGTTCGTCCTGGCGACGTGATCGCGGTGAAGGCGGGGACGAAGGCACAGCAGGTGATCCGTGAAGCCACCGAGCTGACGGGCCAGGTGCCCGCCTGGCTGCAAGCCGATCACGACGGGCTGACCGCAAAGGTCTTGCGCAAGCCGGAGCGCCGTGAGGTCGCAGCGCCCGTGCAGGAGCAGCTCATCGTCGAGCTGTACTCCAGGTAGCAAGACGCCCCACATCTCGCACGCCGGCGCACGCGCGGGCCGCGAGCTCTCGAACACGACGACGTTAGGACCCCGATGCTTGACTTTCAAATCCCCCGGATCACGAGCGAATCCGTCGAGGAGAACCGTGGCACGTTCGTCATCGAGCCGCTCGACCGTGGTTTCGGCTACACGTTTGGCAACTCGCTGCGCCGCGTGCTGCTGTCCTCGCTGGCGGGCGCGGCAGTGACGAGCGTACGGATCGAGGGGGTCGCGCACGAGTTCTCGACGATCACCGGGGTCAAGGAGGACGTCACCGACATCGTGCTCAACCTCAAGGGCATCGTCTGCCGGATGCACTCCGACGCAACCGAGATCGAGGCGGCGCTCGTAGCAACCGGTCCCGGCGACATCACCGCGGCGGACATCGACCTGCCGTCAGGCGTCGAGATCCTCAACCCCAACGTCCACATCGCGGCGCTCGACAAGAAGGCCCGGCTCGAGTTCTACCTGACGATCGGTCGCGGCCGCGGCTACCGCCCGGCGGAGGACAACAAGTCGCCGGACCAGCCGATCGGCGTGATCCCGATCGACTCGATCTTCTCCCCGGTGCGTCGCGTCGCCTACGCCGTCGAGCAGGCCCGCGTCGGCCAGCGCACCGACTTCGACAAGCTCACGCTCGACATCGAGACGGACGGCTCGGTCGAGCCGGCCGCGGCACTGCGCGAGGCGGCCGAGCTGCTGATCTCCCAGCTGGCGATCTTCACCGACGAGGATCGCGTCGAGGAGCTGCGCGCCGGTCCGGCCGGCCAGCTCGACGGCGGGCTCGGCGGCGTCGGCGGCGTGACCCCGCTCGTGATGCAGGGCGAGGAGTGGGGCATCCTGATCGAGGAGCTCGAGCTCGGCGTCCGCTCGTACAATTGCCTCAAGCGCGCCGGCATCCAGACGGTCGGCGATTTGATCTCGAAATCCGAGGCGGAGTTGAACGCGATCCCGAACTTTGGCAAGAAGTCGATCGACGAGGTCATCGAGACGCTCGACGCCCGCGGCCTAAACCTCCGCGACGACTAGCCAGCGCCCGCCATGCGCCATCAGAAACAACGCCACAAGCTCAGCCGCGATTCGGCGCACCGCAAGGCGCTGCTGATGAACCTCACCAAAGAGGTCATCGAGCACGAGCGGATCACGACGACCCAGGCCAAGGCCAAGGCGGTCAAGCCGGAGATCGAGAAGCTGATCACGCTCGCCCGGCGTGGTGACCTCCACGCCCGCCGCCAGGCGCTGTCGGCGCTCGGCCAGGACAAGTTCGCCGTGCACAAGCTGTTCGAGGTCGTCGCCCCCCGCTTCGAGGGTCGCCCGGGCGGCTACACCCGCATCATCAAGCTCGGCCCCCGCCAGAGCGACTCGACGGAGATGGTCTTCCTCGAGCTGGTCGCCTGACGTCGACGATTATTTGGGGCGGTCTGTGCGGGTCGCGGCCGTCGATCTTCACGACGTAAGGTGCTGGCGTGCAGGTAACGAAGCTCACGCTGGCCTACGACGGGGCCGGCTTCGCCGGCTGGGCGAGGCAGCCTGCTTTGCGCACGGTGCAGGAGGAGCTGGAGCGCGCGCTCAGCACGATCCTCGGCGAACCGGTATCGACGACGGTCGCTGGCAGGACGGACGCGGGCGTTCACGCCTGGGCTCAGGTCGCGAGCTACCGCCATGAGGCGGTCGACCCCAGGCGCCTGAACGCACTGCTCCCGGACGACATCGCGGTCGTTTCGAGCGAGCCGATGCCCCCCGACTTCGATGCCCGCCACAGCGCGACGAGCCGCACCTACTGCTACCGCCTGTACACCGCGCCGCAGCGCTCCCCCTTCGAGCACGGCCGCGCGCTCCACGTCCCGCGTGCGCTAGATCGTGACGCGCTCCAGGCCTGCGCAGCAGCCCTGGTTGGCAGGCACAACTTCACTGCGTTCACTCCGACCGAGACAGAACACAAGCGCTTCGAGCGTGACGTGCTCCGCGCTGAGTGGCGTGAGGACGGAGCTTCCTTGGAGTTCTGGACCGAGGCCGACAGCTTCATGCGCCAGATGATTCGCGTGCTGGTCGGCACGATGCTCGAGGTCGCAGGTGACACGCGCAGCGTTGAGCAGTTCACCGCGCTGCTCGAAGGTGCCCCGCGCAGCGAAGCCGGCCGCACCGCGCCGGCGCATGGCCTGTATCTCGCGAGCGTGTCGTACGCCGCCTAGTTGCCCTCGTACTCCACCAGGACTGGTCCGATCCAGATGTCGCTGCCCAAGAAGAAGATCTCGTGGTTGCGTACATCCCGTATCGCTCCTTGCGGTGGGTGTCCGTGCCTGACGATCAACATGTGCGGGAATACCAACCCGACAGTGGGGTAGCCGTCATATTCTCCGTTGACGGTCACGGCACACCCGGCAATGCCAAGCGCCATGAGCCTCTGGCAATCCCCCGCTGTTTCGCCGGGCTCCGGAGCGCCGTGCAGGAACCGTCGCAGGAACGGCTGGAGGGCACGCGGCGGCAGCGCGCTTCGGGCGCATAGCGGATTACCACAGTTCGCGCTCGGCTCCCGGTGCATCGTCGCGGGCAGTTGCACGCTGGCCAGTGCGGCGGCTGCGCGGTCGTAGTTGCGCAGTTGCGCGCTGAGCTCCTGCTGGTTGTAGTAGTTGCGCCAGGCGGCGTCCGCGCCAACCACTGCCCCGACCAGTGCGACCAACGCGAGCACGGTCACGAACCCCGGGCGAATCCGTGGCTCAGGGCCCCTGCGTCCCGGCAGGTGCGCGTCGAGCCACCTCGCCGCGGAGGCCGCCGCGCGCTGGGTTGCCCACGGCGTGCCGGCTGCGGTTGCGCGGCGGCTGCGAATGAGCAGGGTGATGAGCGCGATCAGCGCGAGCACCGCTCCGAGCACGGTCAACGCGATCCCGAGGTCGTAATGCAGGCTCGCCGAGCTGCAGCTTGGCGGCCGCGCGGCCACCCGGTAGACCGTGGCGTGGAACGCGCTGTTCAGCTGGCGGGACGACCAGTAGTAGAAACGCGCGATCTGGCACGCCGAGCGAGACGAACGTCCGGCTCGCGCGACCAGATAGCCAGCGATGCCGATCGCCATGCCGCCGAGGAGCGCCAGGGCCGCCCATCCAGGACGACTCGGCTTTGCGCTCGCTATCTCGGGCGTACCGTGCACGGCGACGTCCGCGAGGTTAGCGCGACATCGCGACTGACAAAATTGCCGTCGTGGAGCCGCGCGTCAGCCTGATCACACTCGGCGTCAGCGACCTGGGACGCGCGCGAGCGTTCTATGAGCGGCTCGGCTGGCGAACGGAGGCAGAGCCGGGCGCCGAGATCGTCTTCCTCCAGGCCGGCGGTCTAATCGCCGCCCTGTGGGACCGTGCCGAACTCGCCGCTGACAGTGGCGTGTCCGACGGCGGCGGCTGGGGCGGCGTGACGCTGGCCCACAGCGTCGCCTCGCCGGAGCAGGTGGACGCCGTGCTAGCTGACGCCGTCGCCGCGGGTGCGACGATCACGCGTCCTGCCACCAAGGCCTTCTGGGGCGGCTACTCGGGCATCTTCGTCGACCCCGACGGGCATCCCTGGGAGGTCGCCCACAACCCGCACTGGACACTGCACGACGACGGGTCGGTGACGCTCTAGACGCGCTGGGTGTCGCGCTGGAAGGCGTAGCGCACGGCGAGCGTGAGCACTGCGGTCCATGCGGCGATCACGATCCAGCCCATGCTGGACCAGGCATGTCCGTGCAGCCCGATGTGGCTGGCCTGCACCAGCCAGTAGGACGGCAGGAATTGCGCAAGGTCGTGCAGGAAGCCGTGACTACCGATCGGAAACCAGGTTCCGCTGAGCAGGGCCAGCAGCGACACGACGCCGCCGGTTGCAGGTCCGAGCGAGTCGACGTTGAGCAGGTGCCCGAGCGCGATCCCGAGCGCCGCGAGCGGCAGCAGCGCGACGAGCATCAGCCCGGCCATCTCGAGCCAGCGCTGCGCCGGCATGCTGACCCCTAGCGACGCGCCGGCAGCGAACAGCAGCGCCAGGGCGATCAGCGCCATCATGTAGCCGGTCGCGACCTTCGCGCGGAAGTAGGCTCGAGTGCTCAGCGGCGTGAGTCGCAGCTGGCGCGTCCAGCCGATCTGGCGCTCGGCAGCGATCCGCGACCCGTTCGAGACGATCGCCATCATCGAGCCGAACGCTGCCAGTCCGACCATGTAGTAGAGCGGCAGCGAGATCCCTGTGCCGTCGTAGTTGTGGACGTGGCGGTACGGGCTGGCGATCACGTAGAACAGGATCAGCGGGAAACCGAGCGACAGGAAGAAGAAGCGCCGGTTCCGTAGCGAGCGCAGCAGCTCGTAGCGCATGTATATGAGCCCGGTCATTCCTCGCTCCCGGCGGTCAGCTCGAGGAACGCGTCCTCGAGCGCCGCGCCAGTGATCTCGATGTCACGCGCTTGCGGGTAGGCCTCGAGCAAGGCGCGGATCGCGCTGTCTGAGTCCGCGCAGCTGAGCACGACGGCCTCTCCGCGGCGGTCTGCGCTGGCGACGCCGGGCAGTGCGGCGAGGTCGTCGAGTTGCGCGTCTTCGAGCGTTGCCCTGATCGTCCGCGCCCCAACGCGAGCCTTGATCTCGCCCGGCGGCCCGTCCGCGACGACCTGGCCGTGGGCCATCAGCACGACGCGGTCGGCGTAGGCGTCGGCCTCCTCGAGGTAGTGCGTTGCGAAGAGGACGGTCTTCCCGCTCGCCGCGAACGAACGCATCGCATCCCAGAATTCGCGGCGGCCTTCGACATCCATCGAGACGGTCGGCTCGTCGAGCACGAGCAGATCGGGGTTGCTGACGAGCGCAAGCGCGAAGCGGACGCGCTGGGTCTCGCCGCCCGACAGCTTCTGCGTGCGCCGATTCGCCTTCGCCTCGAGTCCGGTGCGTTTGAGCACGTCGTCGACGTCGAGCGAGTTCGGGTGCATCGAGGCGATCATCGTCACGACCTCGCGGATCGACAGGTACTGGATCAGCGAGCCGGTCTGGAGCATCGCGCCGACCATCCCGGCGGCGATCGCCTCGCTTGCGCTACGGCCGAACAGCGACACGCTGCCGCTGTTCGGGTGCGTGAGGCCGAGCAGCATGTCGATCGTCGTCGATTTCCCGGCGCCGTTAGGCCCGAGCAGCGCGACCGTCTGACCACGCGGGATCGTCACATCGATGCCGCGCACGGCGCGAACGGGACCCTCCGGCCCGCGGAACGACTTGGTCAGCGCGCGCAGCTGGATCTCGTCGCTGTGCGAGTTGGCATCGTTCACGTTGCGGCAGCATAGCTGTGGACAAGCGGCCTCTCGACACGTTCCGCCTAAGATGGCAGCAGCATGAGTCCCCTGGTTGTGTTCTGGATCGTGATGCTCCCGTTCGTCGTTGTCGGCTGCCTGAAGGGGCGGTACGCCCTCAGCCTCGTCGGCCTCTTCGTGCTGTTCGGCATTCCAGCCCTGCTCGCCGCCACCCGCCTGGCGCGGGCCGACTCGTGGTGGGCCAGGCGCTACTACGACCACGACAAGCTGGACCGATCGGAGCAGCGCTATCTCAGCGGCAGCCGGATCAACGCCGCGTTGACGCTCTAGCAGCGCTCGACGAAACTTCGCAAAGCTGTCCCGATCCGCTTGGTCCACGACCGGTGGTGAGCTAGTACGCCGAGCTCTGGGCTGCGGCGCTCAGCGAGGCCAGCCAACGATTGGAGGAAATGGTGGAGAAGGTGTTCGAGATCTATATCAAGACGACCCCAGAGCGGCTCTGGGAGGCGATCACGACCAGCGAGCTGCGGCGCAAGTACAACTTCGGCGTTGGCATCGAGTCCGACTGGACGCCGGGCTCGCGCTATGAGGCCCCCAATCCGAAGGCGCCCGGTTTGATCGCTGCGGGTGAGAACCTTGAGGTGAACCCGCCGCGCCGGCTGGTGCAGAGCTTCAACGCCCTGTGGGGCGAGGACGTGAAGCGTGAGGCGACGTCACGCGTCATCTGGGAGATCGAGCCGATCGGCGACTCCTGCCACCTGACGGTGACCCACGACCAGCTGGGCGCCGACGCGAACGAGCAGCTCTACGGCGGCTGGCCGATGATCCTCTCGGGACTGAAGACGCTGCTGGAGACCGGCGGGACGCTCACCACCCCAGGCTCGCTGATGTACGCGGACGGCTCCGGGAACAGCCCGGCGGCCTAGCCTTTGCGGGCAGGGACGAACGGCGCCGCCCCGAGCCGCGCCAGCGAGCCCCAGGACCTCGCCGCCACGCTGCCGTCCTGGCGCGTGACACCAGCCGTCCCGGTGCGGCGGGCATGAGGCCTGCGCCACTGGCGCCATGACACGAATACGAAACTTTCACAGGACCTTTACACCGCCTCCGGGCTGATGGAGGGATGCTTTCGGCGTCTGCTCTACTAAGGACGGCATGATGCCCAGCCTTGCCAAGCTGCTCGCGCCCAATGAGCGCGAGTACTTCGTCTTGTTCGAACGTGCCGGGGAGAACCTGGTGCGCGCCGCCGAGCTGCTTGAACGGTTGATCGCGACCTACCCTGACGAGCGCCAGCTCGCAGATTCGATCAGGGAGTGCGAGGACTCGGGGGATCAGATCGTTCACGAGCTAATCAATCGACTGAACCAGACTTTCGTCACGCCGATCGACCGCGAGGACATCCTCCAGCTCGCGTCGTCGCTCGACGATGTCGTCGACTTCACGGATGAGGCTGCGGACTACCTCGGCGTCTACAAGGTCGAAGCGCCCACCGTGCAGGCGCAACAGCTCGCAACGATCCTTGTCCAGGCGACCCGGCAGCTCGCGCAGGCGCTCAAACGGCTGCGCGGCTTCAGAGACATCAGCACCTACACCGTGGAGGTCCACCGGCTGGAAAACGAGGGGGACCGGATCGTGCGCGACGCAGTCGGCGCCCTGTTCGAGGCGGGCACCGATCCGATGGTCGTAATCCGCTGGAAGGACATCTACGAGCGCCTCGGGGCAGCGATCCACTCGACGGAGCGCGCTGCCTATCTCGTCGAGGGCGTCGTGATCAAGAACGCATAGATGCACAGCGACGCACTGCTCACGCTGGTTATCGTTACAGCGCTCGCTTTCGACTTCACAAACGGCTTTCACGACACGGCGAACGTCGTCGCCACCTCAATATCGACGCGAGCGATACCACCGCGCGCCGCGGTCACGATGGCGGCTGCGCTCAACTTCGTGGGAGCCTTCATCTCGCTCAAGGTCGCTGCCACGATCGCCACGGGCATAGTGGCAGCGGGCGCGGTCACGCTGCCGATCGTCTTTGCAGGACTGATTGGCGCAGCTCTCTGGAACGTCGCGACGTGGTACGTCGGGCTGCCATCGAGCTCCTCGCACGCTCTTATCGGGGGCGTTGTCGGCGCGATGCTCGCCGCGAAGGGGGCCAGCGCGGTGCATTTCGACGGCCTGCTCGGAAAGGTGGTGGTCCCGGCGATGCTCGCTCCACTGTTGGCCTTCGCGGTGGCCGCCATCGCGATCGTCCTGACCTACCGTCTCACGGCGCGCCTGCGGCCAGGGCCCGCGAGCCGGGGCTTCCGCGCGGGCCAGCTGTTCTCTGGTGCGATGCTCTCGCTTGCGCACGGGACGAACGACGCGCAGAAGACGATGGGCGTCATCACCTTGGCGTTGGTTGCCAACGGAGCGATCCCGGCCAGCCACGTTGCGGTCCCGACCTGGGTGGTGATCACCGCCGCCTCGGCGATCGCTCTCGGCACCTACGTCGGTGGCTGGCGCATCATCCGCACGCTCGGCATGCGCATCATCAAGATGGACCCCGCGCAGGGCTTCACGGCGCAGACCGCAGGCGCGGCCGTCGTTCTTGCCGCCTCGCACGTGGGCTACCCGCTCTCGACGACGCACGTGGTGGCGGGAGGAGTAATCGGCGCTGGCGCGGGTAAGCGTCTGTCGGCGGTCCGCTGGGGCCTCGCGGGCAACATCGCCATTGCCTGGATCCTCACGCTGCCGACAGCTGCTGCCGTCGGTGCAGGTACCTACGTTGTCAGCACCGTCATCAGCTCCGGCGCGCTCGGACCGTTCGTCATCGCCGCGACGGTGAGCGCCGTGGGACTCCTCGCGGTGCTGATCCGCCGCGAGCACAAGCTCACTCCACAGCCTGCTGACGCAACGCGATGACCCTGGCGAGCGCGATCATCGACACTCACGCGCTGCTCCAGGTCGTCTACGTTTCGCTGCTGGCAGGCATCGGCGTGTGTGTCGTCTATGCCGTCGCCGTAGTGGGGATAACGCGAGCCCAGGAGCGCCGACGCGCGAACAGGCCTCGCGCCGCGGTGCTCTACGGCTTGCTCGCGACTGCCTCCCTGGTGGCGTGCGTCTGGGCCATCGTGTTGGGTATCACGATCATGGCCACCAAGTGACGGCTCGCGATGCGCCCCGCACCCGGCCACCGGCGAGAAGACGTAGAGCGCGCAAACGTTGCCGGCCGAAACCCAGCGTGCTAACCGCGGGCCTCCGTGCGTCGGGTACGGCGCCTACATGCGGTGATCCTCGCAAGCGTCCGACAGATCCTAGCCCGGGCGGATGCTTGCCCACGCAAGTCCAGGTCCCGAAAGAGGTCCCGAACTGCGGTGATCTGAAGGCCCCTCCTCGCGCATTCTGACAGCGTTGCTGGCGCCTAGAAGCGTACGGGCTTGAAGGTTGCGCCTGCGTTGGTGGTTCGCAGGAGCTGATCTACGCGGCAGCCCTGATACCCGTGTATCACCCATCCGACGGCGGAATTGACGAACTCAAGGTCCGCCCAGCCGATTTGGCTGTTTGCGTAGTAGGAGGTGGTGGTCCAGGAGCGGCCGCCGTTAACGGTCCGGGCGAGCTCGCTGCGCATCCCACGCCCTGGGGGGCGGGCATGGCCGTGTCGATCGGGAAGGCGTACACGACGATCCGTAGCTGGCCGGGCGGCGCACCGACCGGGCCGACCGGCGCACCAAGGCGGCCGAAGGCAGCTGGGGACGGGCCGATCGCGCGTGTGTGGCTGCCGCCATCAGTGGACACGACGACGCCACCACATGACATCAGGAGGTCGTTCGGAGCGGTCGCGGTCATGCTAACCAGCGGCTTGAAGTGGTGCGGGCACGGTTTGCCGATTTGCTGCCAGTGCGTTCCGTCGGTCGTCCGCCACAACTCAGTTGTCCCTACAGAGCTGGATGTCACCCTCTGAAGACCTGCCCACACGGTGTTGCAGGACGCCGCCAACAGCCCTGAGGAAACGGTGAGCGTCGTTGGCAGCGCGGCAACTGGCCGCCAGTCATTGCGCCCGACCGGGCTACGAAACAGTGAGTGCTCATCCTTCCCGTAGCTGTAACCAGCGGCGTACGCCCAGCCTCTGCTGACGACGACAGCGTGCACTGGCAACTTCATTGCGATGCGCGTCCAGTGCTCGCCGCCGTCATGGGTCGCCCACAACCCAGGCCCGTACAGCCAGCCGTTGCGGGCATCGGCGAACGTGACTGCCCTCACCTGCGGCCCCGCAGAGCCCACACTCTCACCCTCGGGAGGCTCCAGATCCATCGGCGGCGAAGACACCATGCGCCAGCTCTCGCCCGCGTCGGCGGTGCTCACAACAACCGCCTTGCACGGGAGCGGCTGCCCAGGGCGAATCCCCAAGACGCACCGGACGCTGCCAAGCACGAAGCCCGTAGATGGCGATACGAAACTCGCGCCCGCCGGCTGAAACGCCGCGCTAACACCATCCCCCGCGGCGGCTGGAGCGGACCCTGCCAGCGCGACCGATAGTCCGCCAGCAACACACCCGAGCCCAACCACGACGTGGCGAATCAACCGCACGACGCGACGCTACACCCTCAAGACAGCGTCCAGCTCATCCGCTGCACTGGTTGGGAAACGGGCCAGCGGCGGGAGTGCGGCGAACTCGTCCGCTCGCTCCTCCTGATTTCGGCCCAGGGGCAGACGGCAAACGTGCTCGCTAGTCGCGCGTTGGGGGCGGGAGGGGTGGCTGGTTGCTCACGCTCGCTATTTGTGGGAGCGGGCGCGTTGGGTGTCCGCGGATGCGATCGCGCCGGGGTGAAGTCGCGCGTTGTATCGCCGGGAGGCGCTACGCTGGCTTGGATGAGCGCACTGAAGTTCAACGTGGTCTACGAGGATGCGGGTGAAGGCTGGGTTTACGCCCATGTTCCTGAGCTCCCTGAGGTCCAGACGCAGGGCGAGGGTCTCGATGACGCCCGAGTGATGGTCCGGGAGGCGATCGCGTTGGTGCTCGAGGAGCGCCGCGCACGTGGCGAGGAGATCCCTCAGCACGGTTGGGCGCTCGTTGAGGCTGTTGAGATCGCTGCGTGAAGAAGCGCGATCTCGAGCGGTATCTCGCTGATCACGGCTGCTCTCTAGTCCGTCAAGCCGCTAGGCACGAGCTGTGGGAGAACACGGCGTCCGGCCAGCGCACCATCGTCCCGCGACACCGCGAAATCAAAGCCCCGACGGCCCGCGGAATCTGCCGACAACTCGGCGTGCCCGAACCACCCAACCGAAACTAGCCGGGCGTAGGCCGCTGCTCGTCGCGCGGAGCGACGACGAGTCGTTCTGGCTCTTCGATGACTCCGACGTGCTCGACAGCTCGGGTGACAAGCTCGGCGAGGTCCCGACTAGCTTCCTGCGAGACGGGCGCTGGCAGCGCTGACTCGAGCAAGCTTATGAGCGCCTCCTGGTGTGTCGGCAAGGCTTCGGCGGATCGGACGACGACGCGATTCAACGGGCGGCCGTGCCGGCCGAGCAGTCGCCAGAGACCACGCGGTTGCCCAAAGAGCGGCACCGGTGGCTCGATCGCGACGAGCCGTCCCCGCGCATCGAATGCCGGGCCGTAGAC
The DNA here is from genome assembly GCA_049512455.1 of Solirubrobacteraceae bacterium. Taxonomy (GTDB): domain Bacteria; phylum Actinomycetota; class Thermoleophilia; order Solirubrobacterales; family Solirubrobacteraceae; genus Palsa-513. Next base: position 67,164 of record JBEKXB010000004.1, read on the forward strand.
GCCGGCCTCCACGTCTGGTACCTCGAGCCATCCACCAGCGCGCCGGACGGACTCGAACAAGATCAAGCCGTCATCGGACTTGACGATGCGGGGCATCGCGAGCCCAGCGTCGTCAGCCACCAACGCCGCGTCTCCGCACTCGCTGCATGGCAACGAGACTAACCCTGAGCCAACGCCAACCGACGAGCACGCGCCGGCACTTGCTTCATTGTCGCTTCGCCCAGCGAGAGCAGTCACGCGAACAGCCCCAACCCACATTGCCCTTCGCGTGGGAGGGATCGCCTGGCGATGCGGCGATCGTCAGGCGCGAGACGCGTCAAGCGCCGTATTCGCGTCCGGCCTCGTCGCTGAGCCGCGCCAGTTCATCGTCGCTGAATTGGGTCGCGAGAACCTCCCGCGCTCGTGGTGCGAGGTGGTCCTCGACGTAGATGTCGCACGCTCCGGCGATGCCCAGCTGCGGCGTGATCGGGCCCTTTGCGACGCTGGGAATGTCAGCATCGCTGAGCTGGGCGTGGATCATCGTCGCCTCAGGCTCATTGCTCGCGTGCGCTACCGAAACCAGCACAGACGCGATCTTAGTCCGGACAGCCGGACAGGCTGGGCGCCCGCTGTTCGCGCGTGGGTGTTTCACGGGTCAGGCGTTGAAGTCGTACTCGCGCCATTCCGCGCAGCGCTCGTAGCCGAGTGCCTGGTAGATGCGGTTCGATGTCGGGTTGGCGAGGTCGGTGAGCAGCATGCAGCGATGAGCGCCCTCCGCGAGGGCGAGCGCGCTTGCGGCGGCGACGGCGCTGCTGGCGTAGCCGTGGTTGCGGTACTCGGAAGGCGTGTACACGGGCCCGATCCGTACTACTGCCGCGACCGCTGGCAGCAGGCCGACCATTGAGACTGGCTCGGGGTCTTCCCAGAGGAACAGTCCACCGCCTGCGAGGCGGCGGTCTACCAGGCGCCCGACGTCACCGGCGTACACGCCAGCTTCATGCGAGAACTCAGCGAACCAACGCACGAGGAGCGTGCGATCGCTGCTGGCCGCGGGCCGCATAGCCCCTGTGGCTGGACGTGCTGGCGCGAGCACTCGCTGAAGCTGGTGCACCGCCTCGCTGAGCGCCACCGTCGCGCGGCCACCGGTAGCACGCTCCCACGCACTCGCCAGATGCGACGCGGCAGGCTCCGAGGCACTCACGCCGGGCAACTCCGGATCGACGCTCAGCCACTCCTCGATCAGCCGATCGGCGAGCGCACCGTCCATGACCGAACTCAGCATGCGACGCGGCGGCGTACGCAACGCCGCGGCCACCACAACCCCGTCGTCATCGACTGAGGCGAACAGCGCGCCCGGATGGCCATCCGGATCGGCTAGCACGCCGAACAGAACAGTGGCGAGCACGTTGTGCTCAAGACGAGCATCCAAGAAGTCACCAACGCGGACGGAGAACTGCTCGGGAGAGTCCGTGATCACAGCGCGCACCACCACATCGTGACCGCTCGTCGCGCAACGCGGCAAACGGACCGGCCAGGTTGGGCGTTGTCGCTGCCACGCTTTGCGACAGCCCTGCTTCTCGCGAGCAGCGCCAGCCGGACGGGGGACGCGTAGCATTGACGCAGACGTTCCAGTGACCTACACGAATGCGACAGCCGTCGCCGAGCGCAGTGCGCGCTCTGGACCCTGGTGGCGTGAGGCCGTCGTCTACCAGGTGTACATCCGCAGCTTCGCGGACGGTAGCGGCGACGGGATCGGCGACATCGCCGGCTTGCGTTCGAGGCTTGGGTATCTGAGCGACCTCGGGGTGGACGGGATCTGGATCAACCCGTGGTATCGCTCGCCGATGGCCGACGGCGGCTACGACGTGACCGATTACTTCGACATCGACCCCGTCTTCGGCACGCTGGACGGCGCCGATGAGTTCATCAGCGCGTGCCACGAGCACGGCATCCGCGTGATCGTGGACCTGGTTCCCAACCACACCTCAAACCAGCACCCATGGTTCAAGGAGGCGCTCGCCGCGCCGCCGGGCTCGCCCGCGCGTGCGCGTTATTGGTTTCGACCGGGTCGGGGGGACGGCGGCGAGGAGCCGCCGAATGACTGGCGCTCCAGGTTCGAGTTCGTCGGGAGCGCGTGGACGCGGGTCCACGAGACGGACGGCACCCCCGGGGAGTGGTACCTGCACCTCTTCACCCCCGAGCAGCCCGATCTCAACTGGGGCAACCGGGAGGTCACCGAGGAGTTCCGCTCGATCCTGCGCTTCTGGCTCGGCCTCGGGGTTGACGGCTTTCGGGTCGACGCCGCGCCCGGGCTGGCCAAGGACCCTGACACATCCCACCTGGGCTACTGGGATCGCGACGAGGTGCACGAGATCTACCGCAAGTGGCGTCGCCTGATCGATTCCCACCCGGGCGAGCAGCAGTTCGTGGCGGAGGCATGCCAGATCGGACCCGACCGCGTTGCCAACTATGTGCGCCCCGACGAGCTGCACACGGCGTTCAGCATCGACTTCCTCTGGTGCGAGTGGGATGCCGGCAGGCTGCGCGCGGTGATTGATAACACGCTCTCGACGCTGGGGGCGGTCGGGGCGCCCGCCACGTGGGTCCTGTCGAACCATGGCGCGGTCAGGCACGTCAGCCGCTACGGGCGCACCAGCACGGGCGGCGTCGACCTGCTGCTGGGCACGCGCCGAGCGCGAGCCGCGGCGCTGCTGCTGCTGGCACTGCCCGGCTGTGCCTACATCTACCAGGGCGATGAGCTCGGTCTCTGGCAGGTCCGGTCGGAGACGGGCGACCCGCGCGACGGCTGTCGCGTCCCGCTGCCCTGGTCGGGTGAGCAGCCGCCGTTCGGGTTCAGCCCCCCGGACGCGAGCGCCGCGTGCTGGCTGGGGCAGCCAAGCGCGTGGAGCGAAATCACCGCCGAGCGGCAGACAGGCGATCAAGTCTCGATGCTCGAGCTCTATCGTCGCGCGCTGAAGATACGCCGCGCTCATCCGGCACTCGGTGACGGCAGCCTCGCCTGGGACGATGGTGCGCCGCCTGGCGTCCTCTCGTTCACGCGCGAACCGGGCTTCCGCTGCATGGTGAATCTATCCGCAGAGAACGTCCAGCTCCCTCTGCACGACTGGCTGCTCCCCAGCAGCGCGCTCGAGAGCGACCTACTGCTGCCGCCAGACAGCGCCGTCTGGCTCGCCGACGGCGAGTCGCCGACCAGCTGAGCGCCTGGAACAACCCGGCAATGCCCGAGAAGCTCATGGCATGGTCACCGGACGAGTGAACCAACCGGCCGAGCAGGATCGCTGGCTTGACCGTGCAGAAGCCGAGAAGTGGACGCGCTAGGGGTCGGTCTTCTCGAACACGATCCGGTGGTGGTCGAGCAGTTCGCGCTCGAAAGAGATCCTGCTCGCGCTGACGCCCGAGGTGAACGCGTAGCGGAACTCCGCGCTCGTCAGCCAGCGCGGCACGAACCGAAGCTTGAGCAGGCTCTTGTGCAGGCTCGGTGCACCGACTCGCTTGCTCCACTGCGTGATCGTCTCGATGTAGTCGAGACGCCCGCTCGAGCTCTCCACCAGGCGGAAGTGCGGCTCGGCGCAGCGGACGATCTGCTCGAGCCCCGTGGGCAGCCACGAGCCGGGGAACTCACAGCACAGCAGGAACAGGATGAACGCGTCGGAGTCGCGTGGCGCGTGCTCGTCGATCTCTTCCGGCGCAATCATGTTGCGGCCGAACACCATCGTCTGCAGATAGAACCGCCCGCGGTGCGGCAGCACGCTGGCGGCGTTGGCGAACAGCTCGCGGTAGATCTCCTCCTGGCGCCCGGCTCGGTACTCATCCGGCGAGCAGAAATGCTCGAACGCGCCGAGGCTCGCGACCGCGTCGAACCCGCCGAAGGCATCGCGATCGACCGTGCGCGCATCCCTCAGGTGGACGTCGAGGCCGTGCTTGCGGCACGACGCCACCTGCGCAGAGGACAAGGCGACTCCCACCCCCTCGCCGCCGCGGCGGCGCGCGAAATCCAGCAGCGGTCCCCAGCCGCAGCCGAGATCGAGCAGGCGCCGGCCCGGTCCGATGCCGATCTGCTCCGCGATGTAGTCGTGCTTGCGGGCCTGCGCCTGCTCGAGCGTCAGCGAGAAATCACCGTCGTACTTCGCGCCGCTGTAATCGGCGAGCTCGCCCAAGCTGAGGCGGAAGATCCGATCGATCGACGTGTAGGTGAACTCGATGTCGGCACGGCTGGCCATGGTTGCGGACGGGTCAGGAGCGGCGGCCGGCGCGCTGCGCACCGGCCGAGACTAGATCCCCGCCGCACAGGATACGGATCGGCGGGAATTGTGAACTTGCCCAGATCGAGAGCTGGCTGGACTACGCGGTCGACCTCGGCGTGTCCGGTGTCCTGCTGGGCCCTGTCTTCGAGTCATCCTCGCATGGCTATGACACGATCGACTACTACCGCGTCGATTCACGCCTGGGCACTGACGCAGACCTCGAGCGACTGCTGGCGGCGCTGCAAGGACACAACATGCAAGTCTTGTTTGACGGCGTGTTCAACCACGCCCTGCGCGGCAGTCACCCCTGGCTACACACCGCCCGCACGCACATCGTCAAGTCGCATAGCGAGCAAGACTTGCTCTACGAGAGCGTCAACGCCGACGGCTCGCTGTTCGTCGCGCTCAACGTCAGCGACAGCCCGATGAGCTACGACCTCGGACGAGCGACACGCATCCTCGAAAGCAGCCCAGGCGCAGCCCTGGCAGGCAGCTGGCTCAGCGTTGCCGCACACGGCTGGGCCATTCAACAAACGCTCTAGCGAGCGGGTCCGCCAGCTACGTGGCTTGGGGGGTGTGGCGCTCGGCGCGTGGCGGCGCGCTAGTGGTGGAACAGGCGGGTGTCGGTGTGTACCAGGGTGATGCCGAGCTCGCCGCATGCGGCCACCACCTCCGGCGTTCGCAGTGATCCGCCCGGCTCGACGACACTGCGTGCGCCGTAGCGTTTGGCGACGTCGATGTTGTCGCGGAACGGGACGAAGCCGTCGTGGACGACCGTGACGCCGTCGAGCTCCGCCATCCACGCCGCGCGATCAGCCGCGGTCAACTCCGCCAGCGTCCCCGGTGCGACCACTTCGCCGAGCGCGAGGCGCTGACCCTCGGTCGGCTCGCCCTGGGCTACGATGATCTGCCAGTTGAGCCGGTCCTGGCGTGAGACCTCGCCGACGAGATTCAGCTCGCGCACCGTTGGGTGGCGCCGCAGCCACCAGACCTCGGTCTTGCTGCCGGCCAGGCGCGTGCAGTCCACTCGTGACTGCTGTCCGGCGCCGATGCCGAGCGTCATCCCGTCCTTCACGTAGACGACCGAGTTGGACTGGGTGTAGCGCAGCGCCACCATGCCCAGCAGCGCGTCGCGCACCGCCTGATCGGTCAGCGCCTCGCCGGCCATCAGCTTGAGCAGATCGGACCCTATCGGCAGACGGTCGGTCTCCTGCTCCAGGACTACGCCAAAGACGTCACGGCGCTCCCATTCGGGCGGGGCGTAGTCCGCGTCGCATTCGAAGACGACGAAGCTTCCACGCTTCTTGCGTTTGAGGATCTCAACCGTCCCGTCCTCAAACGACGGCGCCACGATGCCGTCCGAGACGACGTGCGAGAGGAAATCGGCGAGCTCCGCGTCAACGGGCCCGGAGACGGCGATCATGTCGCCGAACGACGATTTCGGGTCACAGTCGCGGGCGCGGACGTACGCCGCTGTGAGCGGCCCGACCTCGCCGAGATCCCAGCACTCGCGCATCGTCTGATCGAGCGGACCGGCGAGCGCGGCTCCGGCAGGCGAGACGTGCTTGAACGATGTTGCCGCCGGCTCGCCGAGGGCACGGGTCGCCTCGCGGACGAGCTGCCAAGCATTCACTGCGTCCAGCACGTTGATGTAGGACGGCGCACCGCCGAGGAGCCGCAGCGGCCCGCCGTCGGGCATTGAAAGGCGCGCGGCCTGATGCGGGTTGACGCCGTAACGGAGCTGCATGGGAATCTCCTCGGACTCGAGGAGCACCCAGGCGGACGATGCTCCAGACCTTGCGCTCCCCGATGGTTGTCCATCCCACGCCAGTTGCGCCACTCCATCCTAGTCAACGGGGCGCGAGCGGTGGAGTGCCGGCCGCGTATCTTTGCCCTCGCACGGTGCGAATATCCTGGCAGCGTGCTCGACGTCCTGCTCACCAACGATGACGGCATCGAGGCCGAGGGCCTGCAGGCGCTGCGGCGGGCGCTGGTGGCGCTCGACGACGTGCGGCTTGTCGTCATCGCGCCCGACGGCAACCGATCCGCGACCGCGCGCTCGATCACGACGCGCCGGCCGCTGTGGGTCGGTGAGGCTCGATTCGAAGACGGCAGCGTGGGGTACTCGACTGACGGGACGCCGGTGGACTGCGTGCGCCTTGCGAGCCTCGGACTCGTCGGCGGCTTCACGCCCGCTCTCGTCGTCTCAGGGATCAACCACGGAGCCAACCTCGGCGATGACATCACCTACTCCGGCACCGTCGCAGCTGCGCTCGAGGCGGTCGTGCTCGGGATTCCGGGCATCGCCGTGTCGCAGCTGCCGGAGGGCGGCAAGCTCGACTTCGTCGATCGCGGCGGCTACGACTTCTCCGTGGCTGCGGCGCTCGTCGCGCGACTGGTCGGCTCACTCGAGAGCCTTTCGCTCTCGCCGGCCACGCTGCTCAACATCAACGTGCCCAGCGGCGTTCCGCGGGGTATCGAGGTGACCGCGCTGGGCAAGCGTGTCTACCGTGATGAGCTACGCCTCGACCATGAGGAGGAAGGGCGCCGGCGCTTCTGGATCTACGGCGACGCGCCCGGATTCGACGATCTGCCGGGAACCGACCTCGCCGCGCTCGCCGCCGGAAAGATCGCGCTGACGCCGCTCCATTTCGACCTCACTCACCGGCCGGGAATCGAGGCGCTCGAGCGCCTCGACCTGTCCGGCCTCCTGCAGCCATGACGAGCACGCCCGACCTCGCCGCTCGCGCCGCCGAGCTGCGCCGCACGCTCGCCTACCACGCGCGGCGCTACTACGTCGATGACGATCCGGAGATCGGTGACGACCAGTACGACGCGCTCTACAACGAGCTGCGCGACCTCGAGGCTGCGCACGGGGAGCTCGTCACCCCGGACTCGCCGACGCAGCGCGTCGGTGGCGCACCGGTGGATCGCCTGGAGAAGGTTCAACACTTGCAGCGGATGCTGTCGCTCGCGAACGTGCGCTCCGCCGAGGAGCTGCGGGCGTGGGTCGCGCGGATGCGCACGCACCTCGCGCGGGAGGGGATCGAGGAGGTGGCGTTCCGTTTCGTCTGCGAGCCGAAGATCGATGGCCTGGCGATCTCGCTGATCTACCGCGACGGCGTGCTCGAGCGTGGCGCGACCCGCGGCGACGGGGAGATCGGTGAGGACGTCACGCACAACCTGCGCACGATCGCGCAGATCCCAAAGCAAATCGAGGATGCCCCGCCGTTGCTGGAGGTTCGCGGCGAGGTCTACATGTCGCTGCCGGACTTCGCGGCGCTCAACGAGCGGCTCGCCCAGGAGGGCCGCTCGACGTTCATGAACCCGCGCAACACCGCGGCGGGGACGATCCGCCAGCTCGATCCGGCGCTGGCCGCAAAGCGCCCGCTGTCGATGCTGGCCTACTCGATCGGCGTCGTCGAGGGGCTCGAGCTGGCGGGTCAGTGGGAGGCGCTCGCGTGGCTGCGCGAACACGGCTTCCACGTTAACAGCGAGATCGTGGCGCTCGACGACGAGGATGCGGTGCTCGCGCAATGTGTCGCGTGGCAGCAGCGACGCGGCGCGCTCGAGTTCGAGATCGACGGTGTCGTCATCAAGGTGTCGGACTTCGAGCTGCAGCGCCGGCTCGGCGCGGTTGGGCGCGACCCGCGCTGGGCCGTGGCCTGGAAGTTCCCGCCGACGACCGCCAAGACACGGCTGCTGGCGGTCCACTGGAACGTTGGCAAGTTCGGCGACCTGCACCCCTTCGCCGAGCTCGAGCCGGTCCACGTCGGCGGTGTCACGGTCAAGCTCGCGACGCTACACAACGAGGAGGACCTCGCGCGCAAGGACCTCCGGCCCGGCGATGACGTCATCGTCCTGCGCGCCGGCGACGTGATCCCGCAGGTGCTCTCGCCGGCGCCACACGCCGTCGAGAACCCCGATCGCGCGCCGTCACCGCGGCCGCCGGAGCTCTGTCCGGTGTGCGACACGCCGACTGTCAAGCCGGCGGGCTCGGTCTTCACGAACTGCCCGAACAGCGCCTGCCCGGGACGCCAGTGGCAGCTGCTGCGCCATTTCGTCTCGCGCGGAGCGATGGACATCGACGGGCTCGGCGAGACGCTGGTCGGCACGCTGCTGCACCGCGGCTTGGTCGCCGGCGCGGCGGATCTCTACGCGCTGCGCGAGGAGCAGCTGCTCGAGCTCGACGGGTTCGCCGAGATCTCGGCGCGCAACCTGGTCGCCGCGATCGACGTCTCACGCGAGCGACCCTTCCACCGGGTGCTGTTCGCGATCGGCGTCGAGGAGGTCGGTGAGGTGACCGCGCGCAACCTCGCGACGCAGTTCCGCTCGATCGACGCACTGCTGAACGCAACGCCGGCCGAGATCGAGCAGGCCCCCGGAGTCGGTCCCAAGATGGCGGAGTCGATCGCGGCGCAACTCCAGGCGCCCGCGCTCCGCGAGCTGATCGACCGCCTGCGGGCCGCCGGACTGCGTTTCCAGGAAGAGGGCCCGCCACCGGGTGAGGGCCCGCTGGCCGGCCGGACGTTCGTGCTCACCGGGACGCTGCCGACGCTCACACGCGAGCAGGCGAGCGAGCGGATCATCGCCGCCGGCGGGCGCGTGAGCAGCGCCCCTTCGAAGAAGACCGACTACCTGCTGGCCGGCGACTCGCCGGGCTCGAAGCTTGAGAAGGCCGAGCGGCTCGGCGTGCCGGTGCTCGACGAGGAGGCCTTCCTCACGCTGTTGGAGTGAGAGCCGAGGCTTGCCGGGGCGTCGAGTGCCGCGAGCGCCTCGGTCATCTTGTCCTGCGCCGCTTGCGCGCTCCACACGTTCACGTCGTTCATCTCCAGTGCGAAGACGAACCGCCCGTCGCACCACCCGGCGAGGTCGGACGCGTTGCTGAGCGTCCCGGTCTTGGCGATGCAGTTGCCGTCAGCCGCCGTTCCGTGCATGCGCGTGATCAGCGTCCCGGTCTGGCCGTCGATCGGCATCGCACCGCGGAGCGCGACACCGACCGCCTGGAGCGATGGAACGCCGCCGGGGCTGAGGTCACGTAGCAGCGTAACGACCTGCACAGGGCTGGTCAGATCGCCACGGGACAGGCCCGAGCCATCGACGACCACTGGCGTTATCTGCTGATGGGCGAGGAAGCTCCTGACGACCGCCGCACCCGCCGCCGTGGTGCCGCCGGCACCAAAGCGGGCGCCTAAGCCCTTCAGCAGCATCTCGGCGAAGAAGTCGTCGGACGGCGTTGCGGTGAGCGTCGCGAGCGTGCTCATCGGCGGTGAACTGATGGTCGTGAGCAGTCGCGCCCCGGTCGGTGTCGTGCCGGCGTGCGATCGGCCGGTGACCGTCACCTTGAGCGCGCGCAGCGCGCCCGCGAGCTCCCAAGCGGCGTGCGCGGGCGGTGAGCCCTGCTTGCCCACTTCGCCGCGGTCGAAGCTGAGCGCGCTCAGCTCGCCGAACAGGTTGGGGTCGATCTGGTAGCCGCTCGCCGGGTCGCCGCGGAGGCTGTCGAAGTAGGACTCGTCACCGATGACCGAGCCATCGACGCGGGTGATGTGGGTCGTCGCGACGAGCTGCTGCGCAAGCGCTTGCACGCTCGTCCCAACGCCGTAGTAGCGAGTGATGAACGCGCTGCCGCCAAACGTCGGGTCTCCGCCACCGCGCAGATAGAGGTTTCCCTGCCAGACGCCTCCCGCCGCGAGCGTCCCGACGCCGTAGACGCTGGTTTGAAGCGTTCCGTTCAGCCCGAACAGATCGAGCGCCGTCGACAGCGTGTAGAGCTTCTCGACGGATGCGGGGTTGCGCGGGACCGAGCCTTTGTCGTCGAACAGGGTCTGGCCGGTGTCGAGGTCGAACACGTACGCACCCGAATGCGGGCCGATCGACCTCATCGCCGAGGCCATCGTCTTGTCGAGCTTCGCCACGGCTGCCGGCGAGATCGCGGTGCCGGTGGCTCCGGTGGCTCCGGTGGCTGCGCTGGCTCCCGTCGCCCCGCTCACGCCAACCGGCGCTGCGGCCCCGCCGTTCGCGGCCATAACCGTTGTGGCGGGCCCGAGCAGCAGGGCTGCGCAGAGCGCGATGATCTTGCCGGCCGATCCGCAGGGCACCTCCCAGAAGGATAGGCGCCGCGCAGACGTCCCGATGCGGCGCGCCGTGGCGCAAAGAAACACTCGGGTGCCGGACAGCGCCGGCACCCGAGCGGCAGACGTTGGGTGGGTTAAGCCTCGGCTGCCCGGTGTACGAAGCCGAGCGTCCGGAGACTGTCGAGGAACAGGGCCTTGTCGATCCGACCTTGGAAGATCGGGACGCCCATCTCCATGCACTTGGAGATCACTTCGCGGCGTTCGAGGCCGGCTTCGCGCGCGAGCTCCGTGGGCGTCAGGTGATTCGCCATCGGTGCGTCCCTCCTCTGTGGTGACCGCTCCTACGTATATCGCCTGGCGCGGACACATGCAAGGCAGCGCCCTAGAACTTATTGGTCAGACCGTGGTCAGACCGGGTTTTCGATCCCGATGTAGCTGTGCTTGACGGCGAAGCGCTCCGCCACCCAGTCGCCGAGTGCGCGCACGCCGAACGTCTCGGTGGCGTGGTGGCCCGCCGCGATGAAATGGATGCCGGACTCGCGCGCGAACTGGCGAGCCCACTCCGCGGGCTCGCCAGTGACGAAGGCGTCGAGGCCGTTGGCGACTGCGTCCTGCACGCTGCGCGCCCCGCCGCCCGACACGATCCCCACGGTCCGCACGCGCAGCGGTCCGCCGGGGAAGGCGAGCGGAGATCGGCTGGTCAGGTTGGCGATGCGCGCAACCAGATCCTCGGGCGTGATCCCGTCGCCGTCGAACGCGGCCTGCCAGCCGATCTCGCGGCCTCCGGCGGGCGCAAACTGTGCGGTCGGCGTGGCGCCGATGCCCTTGGCGATCAGCGCGTTGTTGCCGAGCGTCGGGTGGGCGTCGAGCGGGAGGTGGTAGGCGGCGAGGGAGACGTCGGCGGCAAGCAGAAGGCGCAGGCGCCGCTGCAGCGGGCCGATCACGCGGCGGTCGTCGCGGTCCCAGAAGATCCCGTGATGGGTGAGAACGACGTCGGCTTGGGCCTCGATCGCCAGCTCGAACAACTCGACGCTGGCCGAGACTCCCGTCACGACGTGCTCCACCTCGGGGCGACCTTGCACCTGCAGGCCGTTCGGGCCGTAGTCGTCGAAAGTCTCGGGCTCGAGCAGGCGGTCGAGCTCTTCGAGGATTGCGCGCAGCGCGGCCATCGCCCCAGGACGCTAGCGAAGACCGTCGCTGTGGGATACTGCGCCCCTCATCGGGGCGTGGCGCAGCCTGGTAGCGCGCACCGTTCGGGTCGGTGAGGTCCCCGGTTCAAATCCGGGCGCCCCGATGCGCTGGCGCCGGCGGCGCGCGCTCAGCGACTGACGACCCAGAAGGCGGCGGTCAGCGCCGCCGAGGTGCCGCCGGTCGCGTTGGTGGCGACTGCCGTAGCGCGGTAGCTGCCCGGCTTCAATGCTGCGCCGTCGAGGCGACCGGCGAAATTCGCCGTGTTGGCCCCTGCATGCCGGCCGCCGGGCCGACGGTCCCGAGCGTGACGTAGCGCGTGCACTTGGGGCGCTTGTCCTTGGCCTTGCGCGTCACGCAGCTGGCGCCGCTCTTGGCGCCGGTCTCGGCGCGCGCGATCATGATCGCGACGCTCGCAGGCTGCGACAGCGTGTACCGGATCGTGCTGCCGAGCGGGTGCGTCTTTGAGTGGCCGTGTGCTGCGGGGCGCGTGCGGAACTTGGCCGGCGCGAAGCTCAACGCTGTCAGCGTTGGCGGCGCTATGACGAGCACCTGCGTCTGCGCCGTCGAGGTCAGACCGGCCGAGTCGGTGACGGTCAGCGTCGCGCTGTGCATCCCGGCGGTCGTGAAAGCGTGCTGCGCCTTGCCCTGGCGAGCGCTTTCGCCGTCGTCGAACGTCCACATGAAGCTGAAGGTGTCGTTGGGGGCCGCGTCGCTCGTGCCGTACGGGCTGAAGGTGATGGGCGTGCCGACCTCGGCGGGGTTGGGCGAAGCGCTCGCAACGGCGATGGGCGCGGGGTGCTGGTACTCGAACGCGCCCATGTCGACGCGCACCGTTCCCGAGCCGCCGTCGACGGGCCGCGGGTTGCCAAGCAGGTCGGTCAACGGGCCGGTGATCGTGGGGTCGCCGGCGTCGATCGCCGGAGAGTTGTAGGACAGCGTTCGGTCGCCGTCACCGAGGGTGTCGAGGAGCGGGTTGGCGTTGATGTTGCCGGCCCCCGCGGTGATCGACGAAGCGCAGCTTCCGGTCTCGCTGGCCGGGTCGAAGTCCGAGTAGTCAACGCTCAGTGCCGCCCCTGAATCGGTCGTGTTGCAGTCGAGCGAGCTCGAGAACCCCTGAACGATCGAGTTGGAGAGATCGAGTGCGCCGGCGCCGGAGCCCGCGGCTGTGCTGGCCACCCCGATCGAGCCCGCCGTGCCGTCGCCGACGATCGTCAGGAAGCTGGCGTCAAGCGTGCCCGTGACCGAGGACGCTCCGTCTTCGTCCCAGTCGAGCGCAGTGCCGGCGCCCGTCATCACGATCTCGGACTCGGTGATCGTGCTCGTACTGGCGAGGGTCCCGTTGAACTGGCCGAGGTCGATGCCCGTAGCGTCGGAGAAGATGCGCACGTCTTTGTAGCTGTCGTTGCTCCCGTTCCCCCAGATGCCGGTGTCGGCGGTGATCGTGAGCCCACTCGCGGCGACCGTTCCGTTCGGCCGATAGAGCCCGACGCTCGAGGTGCCCAGTGGCATCGAGATCGTGACGTTGGTGAAGGTGCTGGTCCCGCCGGTCCACAGGGCAGTCGCACCGCTGGACCCCGTGCCGACGAACGCCACGTTGGTGACGCCTGCTGGATAGTTGGCGCCGACCGAGGCGCCGCTCGGCAACGCCACCGTGAGGTCGCTGATCGACGCGTCCTCGTCGGGGTAGAAGTTGAGCACTCTGGCGCCGGTATTCGTCGCCGTCACGGTCGTGCTGCCCTCGCCGGAGCCGACGATCGAGATCGCGTTGGAGCCGCTGGTGGTGTCGGCGAAGCCGCTAGCGGCGGAGTAGTTGCCGGGGCCGAGGTCGATCGTCTCGCTGCCCGGCTCGGCGGCGTCGGCTGCGCTCAGGGCGGCCGTCAGCGACGCTTCGGTGGTCCCGCTGCAGCCGCTGTCGTTGACGCAGAAGACCTCCGAGCCGGAGGCGCGGGCGTTGATCGCCGGCAGTGCCAGTGCGATCGCGAGTCCCGCTGCAGCGATCAACGGCGCTGCGCGAAGCAGGCGCCTCCCCTGGATTGGCGTAGTCATCTGGGTCCGATCCTATGCCCACGCCCGCGCGAAGGTCAATCCACGCAGCCCACGTCGTGAAGAACGCGGCTGCGCGCCGCTATGGCCGCCCAAAGAAAGCGCCGGCTATTTCTCCGGCGGGGAGGGGATCGCCAGCACGGCGACACGGCTGTGCTGCAGCAGCTGGTGGGAGAGCGAGCCGGAGAGCAGCTCGTGCATGCCGTGCAGGCTGCGGGTGCCGGTCACGATCAGGTCCGCGCCGATCGCCGTCGCGGCCGCGATCACCGCCTCCCAGACCGTGACGTCGATCGCGGCGCTGTGGGCCGTGGCGTGCAGGCCCGCGCGAGTGGCGAGGGCCACGCCCTCCTCGGCGATGTCGGTCGACTGCTTGGCGGCGGCGGCGTCGGCTTCCGGGATCTGCTCGCCGAGGTAGGGAGCCAGCGCGGCGTAGCGGGCGACGATGTGCTCGATCGGCTCCCAGACGTTGAGGATCGTGACGGCAGCGGCGGGGAACAGGCGCCCAGTGTGCGCGATGGCGTGGGCGGCGCGGTCAGAGCCGTCGTAGCAGACGAGGATCGTCGGGGTCGCGTCGGTGCTCACGGTTGTCTCCAGTCGCTTGGCGGGCGTGTCTCGTCGTTGCGCTGCTCACGTTAGCTGAGCCGGCTGTTTGGGCCGGCCCGGGCGAGTCTAGGTGGCGAGGCGACTCACAGACGCGGACAACAGGTATTGGACCGCGCCGTGGCGCATCCGTACCCTGTCGGTCCCCTCTCCTCCCATGCAAAGCCCCTGACAGCAGGCCCCCGATGGGGGCTTTGCACCTTAAGCGACCTCGCCGGGCGCGGCGACACGGAGGAACGCGTCGCGGACCGGCGAGTGCGTGCCGGCGCGCCAGGCGATCGCAAGCTCGACCATCGGTGAGGGGTCGGCGAGCGGGCGGAAGCTGACACCGCTGCGCTCCGTCTGACCGACCGATGCCGGCACCAGCGACACGCCGAAGCCGGCGGCGACGAGTCCGATCACCGTCTGCATCTCCGCAACCTCCAGCACGTCGTCGCCGACGCTCCCCATCACCCTGGTCAGCGAGGCGAACAGGCCCGGCGCTTCGCGGCGCGCGAGAATGACGAACGTCTCGCCGCGCAGGTCGATCGCCCGCACCGCCCGCGCGCCGGCCAGCGGGTGCGCCGAGGGCAGCGCCACGACGAGCTGCTCGCTTTGGATCACGACGAGCTCGAGCATCGCCGCGCTCGGCGAATCGGGGATCGGGCCACGGATCACGCCGACGTCGAGCCGGCCGGCGCTCAGCGCTTCGAGCTGGGCGGTCGTCGGCAGCTCGCGCAGGTGCAGATCGACGTCGCCGTAGCGGGCGCGGAACTCGTGCAGGATCGCGGGCAGGGTCGGGCTGAACATCGCCGAGCCGACAAAGCCGACCGACAGCGAGCCGAGCTCGCCGTGACCGATGCGCCGGGCGGTGTCGCTCGCGCGATCGACGGCCTCGAGGATCGCGCGGGCGGCCTCCAGAAAGCTGGCCCCGGCTGGCGTGAGGGTCACGCCGCGGCGATTGCGATCGAGCAACGACACCCCGACCTCGCGCTCGAGCGCGCGGATCTGCTGGCTGAGCGGGGGTTGGGAGATGTGCAGGCGGTGCGCCGCGCGGTGGAAATGCAGCTCCTCGGCGACCGCCACGAAGTAGCGTAGGTGGCGCAGCTCCATGCCTGTGGAGCCTACGCCGCAACGGGCGGCAGTCACGCGGGCGCGCTGAGGGTGGAGAATGTAGATTCGCCGTGCGCCCCGCGCGCGGCGGTGAACTGTCTGATGCCAGCGAAAAAGACCACGCCCACGACGAGCGCCGGCCCGCTTGCCACCGCGAGCGCCGATGCGATCGAGATCTTCGCCGACGTCCTCGCGCAGAGCGAGGAGGAGGGACTTGGCGACGACTTCTACAGCCGGCTGTGCGAAGGCATCACACGTTGCACGGCGATGCGCCGGCTCGTCATCTTCCGCTACGACTCGGCCCGTCGCCGCGTGCACGCCGCGGGCAGCTTCGGTGTGGACCTCAGTCTGTTCGCCGACGACTTCTTCACCGCCGAGTCAGCGGCGCTCGCCGTACGCTCGCTCGAAGAGGACCGCGTGCTCGAGATATCCAGCGACCTCGACAGCCAGCTGCCGGCGGAGTACGTGGAGCGGCTTGGCGCACGCACCGTCGTCTGTACGCCGATGGCGGCGCGCGGACGCTGGATGGGCGTGATCCTCGCCGACCGCGGTGGTGACGAGGCGGCGCTCAGCGACAGCGAACGCGAAGTGCTGTGGATCCTCGGCAAGATGGCTGCACTCGCGTCGATGGCGCGCACGGCCACGCGCCAGCACGAGCGGGCGGTTCAGCTCGAAGCCAGGATCGATCTCGCGCGCGAGGTGCACGAGGGGGTCGTGCAGCGGCTGTTCGGCGTGTCGCTGGCCCTGTCGGGCGACCACCCGTTCGACGACGAGACGCGCAAGCGCTGTGCCGAGGAGCTCCAGCAGGCGCTCGGCGAGCTCCGCGCGGCGATGCAGCGGCCGCTCGGCCGCTCGGCAGCGGCGACGAAGACCACGCTAGGCGAGGAGGTTGCTCGGCTGCGCCACAAGCACCCCGACCTCGGCATCGAAGTCGATCCGCCGCCGGCCGGAGCCGGCCGTGGGAAGAGCGGCATCAGCGTGCCGGCTGAGCTCGAGCCGCTCGCCCAGTCGGTCCTCGCGGAGGCCGTCCGCAACGCCCATAAGCACGCCAAGCCGACGCGGGTCGGTGTGCGGACCGAGCTGCGCGACGGCACGTTCGTGCTCGAGGTCACGAACAATGGGGTGAGCGGCTCGGCGGGGATCGCCGGGATGGGACTCCGCCTCGCCGGCTTCGAGGCGCTCCAGGCGGGCGGCCTGCTCGAGTTCGGCGCGCGTGAGGACGACCGCTGGCAGGTGCGTCTCGTCGTCCCCTACGGCAACGGCGAGACATGAGCCCGACGGAGGAACTGCTGGACGCGGCTGACGCGCAGGAGCGCCTGCGGGTGCTGATCGTCGACGACCACGACGTCGTGCACTGGGGCTTTCGCCTGATGCTCGGAAACCAGCCGTGGGTCGAGCGCTGCATCAGCTCGCGATCGGCGGCTGAGGCCTACGCACTCGCGGCACGCTACAAGCCGCAGGTTGCGCTCGTCGACCTTTTCATCGGCGAGGAGTCCGGCCCGGAGATCTGCGCGCAGCTGCGCCAGCGCTTTCCGGAGACGCATGTGCTGCTGATCTCGGGCGCCGGCCGCATCTCGCCTGGCGCCGCGAAGGCGGCGGGGGCGTCGGGCTTCATCCCGAAGGACTGGGGGGCCGCCGACATCTCGCGAGCGGTCCGCATGGTCGGCCTCGGCATGACCGTGTTCCAGCCGCAGGTCGATGTCGACGCCACGCCGCTATCACCGCGCGAGCGCGAGGTGCTCGATCTGATCGCGAGCGGCTCCACCAACCGCGAGATCGCTGCGGCGCTGCATCTGTCGCCGCACACGATCAAGGAACACACGAGCAGCCTGTACCGCAAGCTCAAGGCGCGCAACCGCGCGGAGGCCGTTCAGCGCGCGCAGCGTCTCGGGCTCTCGGACTGACCGTGCCAACTATCATGCGACGCTGGCCGGTGGCGGCGGACCGCACTGGGATGCTGGAGTTGCGATGAGCAAACAGGTGGCGGTGATTGCGGGGGCTGGCCCGGCGGGGTTGACGGCTGCCCTGGAGCTGCTGGAGCGGACCGATGTCGTGCCGATCGTGTTCGAGGCTGATCTGCTGGTCGGCGGGCTCGCGAAGACAGTCGTCTACAAGGGCAACCGGATTGACATCGGCGGCCACCGCTTCTTCTCCAAGAGCGGCCGGGTGATGGACTGGTGGACGCAGATCCTGCCGTTGCAGCGCGTCGAGGGCGGCGCGGCGGACGGCGTCGGGGCGAGCCCGGGACTGCTGGCGGCGGGCGATCGCACGGGCCCCGATCCGGACCAGGTGGAGCTCGTGATGCTGTTGCGTCAGCGTCGCTCACGGATCTTGTACCTTCGGCGGCTGTTCGACTATCCGGTGAGCCTGAACGGGAACACCGTGCGCAACCTCGGGCTCCCACGGATGTTGCGGATCGGTGTCAGCTATGTTCGCGCACGCCTGTTCCCGGTTCGTGACGAGTCCTCGCTCGAGGATTTCATGGTGAACCGGTTCGGGCGCGAGCTGTACGCGACCTTCTTCGAGGATTACACGGAGAAGGTATGGGGGGTGCCGCCGTCGGAGATCAAGGCCGATTGGGGGGCGCAACGGATCAAGGGACTGTCGGTGTCGGCGGCTATCACGCATGCAGCGAAGCGCCTGTTGCGGTCTCGTGGCGGCGGCCGTGGCGACATCTATCAGCGCGGCACGGAGACCAGCTTGATCGAGCGGTTCCTGTATCCGAAGCGGGGTCCGGGACAGTTGTGGGAGGAGGTCACCCGGCGGGTCGTGGAGCGTGGCGGGCAGGTCGTGATGGGGACGGCCGTGACCGCATTGCACGCGGACGGCGAACGGATCGTCGCGGCAACCGTGCGCGGTGGCGACGGCGTGTCGCGGCGGGTTGACGGCGACTTCTTCTTCTCGTCGATGCCGATCCGTGAGCTAATCGCGGGCCTTGACGCCGACGTGCCCGCGGACGTGCGTGAGATCGCGGCAGGGCTCGCCTACCGCGACTTCATCACGGTCGGGGTGCTGTTGCGTTCCTCGGGCGGCGCGTTCGAGGGGATGACCGACAACTGGATCTATGTGCAGGAGCCGGATGTGAAGGTGGGGCGGCTGCAGATCTTCAACAACTGGAGCCCGTACCTCGTCGCGGATCCCGGCACGGTCTGGGTTGGGATGGAGTACTTCGCGAACGAGGGCGACGCGCTGTGGTCGCTGGGCGAGCGCGAGATGGCGGAGTTCGCGGTGGGCGAGCTGGTCAAGCTCGGCCTGGTCGAGCGGGAGGACGTGCTCGACCACACGGTGCTGCACGTGCCGAAGGCGTATCCGGCGTATTTCGGGACCTACGAGCAGTTCGACACGCTGCGCGAGTACATCGACCGCTACGCCAACCTGTTCCTGATCGGCCGCAACGGGATGCACCGTTACAACAACCAAGACCACTCGATGCTGACCGCGATGACCGCCGTCGAGAACATCGTCGGCGGCGTTGACTCCAAGGACAACATCTGGTCCGTCAACGCCGAGCAGGAGTACCACGAGACCAAGCAGGCAGACGACGAGCCTGAAGTCGGCGTCGGCGCCACCGACCGCTCCTAGTTGGCGCGCGCGGTGCTCGGTACCCCCCAAACGGGTGTTAGAACCCCCTCTTGCGGGGTACCGGGCCGGTGCGCGGTGTACCGCCTCGGCGGCGGTGGCGTAGTTGCCTGTATGCACGCGAGCTTCGCGGTGACGGATGCCGTCTGCGGCTGAGCGCGTTGCGCTCGACGGCTCCGTGCCGCTGGCCGTGTCGAGCGGCATCGTCGGCCTGGGCGCGGCGGTTCCCGACCGGGTTGTCGCCAACGCCGAGATCACGCCGCTGATCGGCGTGTCCGACGACTGGATCGTCAGGCGGACCGGGATCCGTGCCCGGCACTACGCGGACGCACGCGCGAAGCTCGCAGACCTCGCCAGTGAAGCGGGCGCGGCGGCGCTGGCCGACAGCGGGCTCGACGCAGCGCAGATCGACCTCGTGCTTGTTGCCAGCTGCAGTCAGGACTCGGTGATGCCGAACGCCGCGCCAATCGTGGCGCATGCCCTCGGAGCGGAACACGCAGGGGCGTTCGACATCGGCAGCGCCTGCACCGGATTCATCTCCGCGCTCGCGGCCGCACGCGCCATGCTGCGCTGCGGCGATACGCGACACGCACTGGTGATCGGCGCCGAGATCATGTCGCGGCATGTTGACCCGGCTGACCGCAACACCGCCGCTCTGTTCGGCGACGGGGCGGGAGCAGTTGTCTGCTCGGCCGGTGGCGCAGGTGACATCGGACCGGTGGTGCTTGGAAGCGATGGTGCTCACGCCGAGTTGATCGTCGCCGACCGCGACAGCGGCCTGCTCGCGATGGACGGACACGAGACCTTCAAACAGGCCGTTCGGCGGCTCGGTGAGGGGACGATCGCTGCCTGCGAGCGGGCCGGCGTCGGGCTCGCCGACATCGACCTGTTCGTCTACCACCAGGCAAACAGCAGGATTCTGCGGGCGCTCGCCGAGCGTCTGGAAATCCCGTCCGAGAAGGTCGTTGACGCCATCGCCGAGCTCGGCAACACGTCAGCTGCCAGCGTGCCGCTCGCGCTGGCCGCGGCGCGCCGGGACGGGACGCTGCGCGAGGGCATGCGCGTACTCCTCGCCGCCGCCGGTGCGGGCTTCACCTGGGGTGCATTGGTGATCGAATGGGGTGCGCAATGAGCGAAACGTCACAGCGCCGGCCCGAGGGGCTGTGCGCGCTTGTCACCGGGGCCTCACGAGGAATTGGCGCGGCGACCGCGCAGGCGCTCGCGCTCGATGGCTGGCCGGTCGCGGTCAACTACCACAGCTCCGCGGAGGGTGCGCTTGCGACCGTCGCGGCGATCGAGGCGGCCGGCGGGCGCGCGGTCGCCCTGCAGGCGGATGTCGCCGACCCTGCGGCGGCGGCGCCGTTGATCGACACCGTGCACGAGCAGCTCGGCCCGATCGGCGTGCTGGTCAACAACGCCGGCCGCCGCGCGGATGGGCTCGCGCTGTCACTGAGCGACGAGGACTGGCAGTGCGTGCTCGACACGAACCTCGGATCGACCTATCGGCTGACGCGCGCGGTGCTGCGTGAGATGATCCGCGCCCGCTTCGGTCGCGTGATCAACATCGCCTCCGTCGTCGGGCCGCGCGCCAACGCGGGCCAGGCCAACTACGCCGCGTCGAAGGCGGCGGTGATCGCGTTCACGAAGACCGTGGCCGTCGAGGTTGCGCGGCGCGGCGTCACCGTCAACGCGGTGGCGCCCGGCCTGATCGCGACCAACATGACCGAGGACATCCCGTCCGCGCTCGCCGAGCGGGTGCCCGCACAGCGTGCTGGCAGCCCGGAGGACGTGGCCGGCGTCGTTGCCTTCCTCGCCTCCGATCGAGCGAGCTACATCACGGCGAGCACCGTGTACGTCGACGGCGGACTCTCCGCCTAACCCCGAAAGAAAGGAAGCAGATGGCAGAACCCAGCATCGATCAGATCGAGAAGGTGATCACCGACGCACTCGTCACCTTCGGTGCCGACGCCTCCGCGATCTCGCGCGACGCCGAGCTTGCGGCTCTCGACGTCGACTCGCTAGACCTCGCCGAGCTGTCGCAGATCCTCGAAGAGCAGTTCGGCGTCGAGCTGACGAGCGCTGACGTCGCCGAGATAGAGACCGTTGGCGACGCGATCGACCTCGTCGCAGCGCGCGCAACGTGAACGAAGTAGTCGTCACTGGGATGGGCGCGATCACGCCGCTCGGCGTCGGTGCCGCGACCTTGCACGAACGTTGGGTTGAGGGTGACTGCGGCATCGTCGATGGCGAGGGTCGCTGCGATGCGTTCCAACCGGCCGACTTCTTCTCGGTGAAGGAGGCACGTCGGGCCGATCGCTTTACGCAGCTGGTGCTCGTGGCGAGCCGCGAGGCGCTCGCGGACGCCGGCTGGAACGGCGATCTGCCATACGACGCCGCACGTGTCGGCGCGATCATCGGCACCGGTATCGGCGGGATCGGCACGATCGAGACCAACGACCGTGCGCTGATCGAGCACGGTCCGAAGCGTGTCTCCCCGCTCGCCGTGCCGCTGATGATGGGCAATGCCGGTGCCGCTGCCGTCAGCATGCACCACGGTCTCGAGGGCCCGAGCTATGGCGTTGTCTCCGCCTGCGCAGCGGGCGCGCATGCCATCGGCTCGGCGATGCGCGCGATCCAGCACGGCGACGCGGTCGCGGTGCTCGCCGGGGGCACTGAGGCGGCGCTGACACCGCTCGCCAGGGCGGCGTTTGTCGCCGTGGAGGCGCTGTCGGTTTCCGGCATCTCACGCCCGTTCGACGCCCGTCGCGACGGGTTCGTGATGGGCGAGGGCGCTGGCGTGCTGGTGCTCGAGAACGGTGCGGAAGCCCGCGCGCGCGGCGCGCGAATCCTCGCCGTGCTGCGCGGCTATGGCGCGACCTCCGACGCCTACCATCTGACGGCTCCGCGTGCGGGTGGCGAGGGGGCGGCGGCGGCGATCACGCGCGCGCTCGAAGACGCCGAGCTTGCCGCGGGCGACATCGTCTACGTCAACGCCCACGGCACCTCGACCCCGCTGAACGATCACGCGGAGACGCTGGCCTTGAAGTCCGCGTTGGGCGCCCACGCCGCAGCTGTCCCGATCTCCTCGACGAAGTCGGCGATCGGTCATCTGCTCGGCGCAGCCGGCGCTGTTGAGGCGGTTGCGACGATCCTTGCGCTGCGCGCGAGGGTGCTGCCGCCGACGCTCGGCCTCGACGAGCCGGACCCCGAGCTCGACCTCGACTATGTTCCCAATCGCGCGCGTCCGCTGGAGCTCGCCGAGCACCAGCGAGCGATCGCGATCTCCAACTCTTTCGGTTTCGGCGGCCACAACGCCGTGCTGTGTCTGGAGGCCATATGAAAGTTGCAACGGTTCCACAGTCTGAAGAGCGACTCACGCCGCTGGAGCGCCTCGAGGTGCTCTGCGACCCTGACTCGCTGCATCTGTTGCGCACCGAGGTGCGCTCCCGCCGGATGGGCGACAAGGCGCGGCCGGGCGACGGCGTCGTTGGGGCTACCGGCCGCGTCGATGGTCGACCGGTGGCAGTGTTCGCGCAGGACGCGTCCTTCGCGGGTGGTTCGCTCGGCGACGCGCACGCCGACACGGTCGTCTCAGTGCTGGCGCTGGCCGAACGCACGCGCGTGCCGGTCATCGGCTTCATCGAGTCGGCCGGCGCGCGATTGCAGGAAGGCCTCGCCGCCCTCAGCGGCTACGGGCGCATCTTCCACCACCACGTGACGCTGTCCGGCCAGGTGCCGCAGATCTCGGTCATCTGTGGCGCCTGCGCCGGTGGCGGCTCCTATGCGCCGGCGCTGACCGACTTCGTGATCATGACCGAGACGGCCAGCATGTTCCTGACCGGTCCGGGCGTCGTGGAATCGGTCACGCACGAGAACGTCACAGCGCTCGAGCTTGGCGGCCACCGCATCCACGACCACAACGGCGTCTGTCACCTCGTGGCGCGCACCGATGTCGACGCTGCGCTGCTGGCTCGCGACCTGCTCGACTATCTGCCCCAGAACAGCGACGAGCCGCCGACGCGATGGCCGATTGTCGACGCTCCGGCGGGCCCCCCGGATCGCGTTGTGCCGAACGAGGACCGCAAGGTCTACGACGTGCGTGAGGTCGCCCGCACGTTGCTCGACGGCGGCCGGATGCTCGAGATCTCGCCCCGCTACGCACGCAACATCGTGTGCGCGTTCGGACGCCTCGAAGGCCGTTCAGTCGGGATCGTCGCCAACCAGCCACGCCATCTCGGTGGCGTGCTTGACAGCGACGCCTCACAGAAGGCGGCTCGTTTCGTGCGAACGTGCAACCTGTTTCGCATTCCGCTGCTCGTCCTCGTCGACACCCCGGGCTTCCTGCCTGGGACGACTCAGGAGAAGCTCGGCGTGATCCGCCATGGCGCGAAGCTCGTTCACGCGTTCGCCGAATGCACCGTCCCGCGTGTGACGGTGCTGATGCGCAAGGCGTTCGGTGGTGCGTTCATCGCGATGAACAGCAAGGAGCTGGGGGCGGACTTCGTCTACGCCTGGCCGTCAGCCCAGCTCGGCGTGATGGGGGCAGCGCAGGCGGTCGACATCATCAACCACCGAGAGATCGCAGCGGCGAAAGACCCGGAGGCTGCACGCGAGGAATTCGCCGCGTTCTATGCTGCTGAGCATCTGCATCCAGGCGCCGCGACGGCTGATGGCTACGTCGACGACGTGATCACTCCCGCCGCGACGCGCGAGCGTGTCTCGGCAGCCTTCGCAGCACTCGATTCGGTGCCTCCACGGCGGCGCCCACTCGGAAACATCCCGCTGTGACAACGGCCAATGGAGGTCACCTAATGCTCGACGGCAAGCGCCTGCTCATCACCGGTGTGCTGACACGCGGATCGATCGCGTTCGAAGTGGCGAAGCAGGCGCAAGAGTTCGGTGCCGAGGTCGCGCTCACGGGGTTCGGCCGCGGCCGCCGCCTCACGGAGCGGGCGGCCAAGGAGCTGCCGACCCCGCCCGACGTGCTCGAGCTCGACGTCAACGACGCCGAGAACCTGGCGAGCGTCGCCGAGGAGATTGCGGGTCGCTGGGGGTCGCTCGACGGGCTGTTGCACGCGATCGCCTTCGCTCCCGCAGACGCGCTCGGCGGGGGCTTCATGACCACCCCCGTGGAGAGCGCGCTGACCGCCTTCCAGACGAGCGCGTTCTCGCTCAAGGCGCTCGTTGCCGTGCTCGCACCGCAGCTCGAGGCGGCGAAGGGCGGCGCGTCGGTCGTCGGACTGGACTTCGATGCCAGCGTCGCGTGGCCGCTGTATGACTGGATGGGAGTGGCGAAGGCCGCCCTGGAGAGCGTTTCACGCTACCTCGCGCGCGACCTCGGCCCGCGGGGGATACGGGTGAATCTCGTCTCGGCAGGGCCGCTTGAGACGATCGCCGCCGGCAGCATTCCCGGCTTCGATCAGCTCGCGGACCTGTGGCGCCGCGGCTCGCCGCTCGGCTGGAACACTCGCGATGTCGCGCCGGTGGCGGCCGCTGTGTGCTTCCTGCTGTCCGACCACGCTCGTGCGATCACCGGCGAGATCCTGCACGTCGATGGCGGCGTGCACGCGATGGGGGCCCCGCTGCGGTGAGCACCCATACGGGCACGGGCGAGACCGTGCTCCTGACGGGAGCAACAGGTTTCGTCGGCATGGAGGTCCTCGCCCGCTTGCTGGAGCAGGACGATGTCGAGGTGATCTGCCTCGTGCGTGCGCCGTCGCGGCCAGCGGCGCAGGGACGCCTCCAGGAGGTCTACGGGCGGCTATACGATGAGCCACCGGCAGCGGTCTCGCGCGTGAGTGCGATCGCCGGCGACATCTCCGTTGACGGGCTTGGGCTTGGCGTCGGTGAGCGCGACGAGCTGCTCGCGCGCGTCACGAGCATCGTGCACTGCGCGGCGCTGATCTCGTTTGACCTACCGCTGGAGACCGCGCGCCAGACGAACTCCGCCGGGGCGGTGCGGATGCTCGAGCTCGCGCGAGCGATCGCCGATCGTCGCGGGCAGCTGCGTCGCTTCGTCCACGTGTCCACCGCCTATGTTGCCGGCCGTCACCACGGTCGTTTCCGCGAAGCCGACCTCGATCTCGGCCAGGGCTTCCGAAACACCTACGAGCAGTCGAAGTTCGACGGGGAGCAGGCGATCGCACGGGCTGCCAGTGAACTGCCGATCGTCGTGGCGCGGCCGAGCATCGTCGTCGGCGACAGCCGGTCCGGCTGGACACCGGTGTTCAACGTGATCTACTGGCCGCTGCGCGCGTTCTCGCGCGGGCTGCTCGACGAGGTTCCGGTCGATCCGCTCGGCGTCGCCGACATCGTCTCGATCGACTATGTCGGCAAGGCGCTGATGGCGTTGCTCGGCCTCGACGAGGTCACTGGCACGGTTCACCTCGTCGCGGGCGCTGACGCGATCTCCAATTCGGAGCTGATCGAGCTCGCTTGCAGGCAGTTCGGCAGGCCGCCGCCACGGCTTGTGCTCGGCCCGTCATCGACGCTCGAGGAGGCCGGCGTGTATCTCCCATACTTCGGCATCGAGGCGAGGCTCGACGACGACCGCGCTCGGGCACTGCTCGCGCCGCTCGGCGTCGGTCCGCTGCCGCTGCGCGAGTACTTCGTGAAGATCATCGAATACGCGGAGCGGGCGCGCTGGGGCAAGCGGGGTCTGACGCGCCAGGCAGCCGCGGCCGCCGCTGTGTGACGCGAGGACGAGCACCGGCGGGGCGACAAGCGGTCGCCTGTCGCCCCGCCGGTCTGAGGGAGGAGAGGTACTGCTTCTGCCGGCGAGATATGAGGCCAGCAGGCTGGGCTCCGGGCGCTACCTCTCAGTGCACCGCGCGAGCACAAGATTTTGCACCGCTCCGACTGCTTGTATGTAAGTATACAGATGTGACCGACCTGCGCATCCGGCGTTCGCAGCGCGTCCTCTCCGGTTCAGCGAGTCGCCAGGTGTACGCGACGCTGCGCGACGCCATCGTCGCCGCTGAGCTCGAGCCTGGCCAGCGCATCTCCGAGAACGAGCTTGCCGAGCTGCTCGGCGTCAGCCGCACGCCGATCCGCGAGGCGCTGGTTCGGCTGCGCGACGAGCGCTTCGTGCAGATAGTGCCGCAACTCGGAACGTTCGTCACGCGGATCAGCACGGGAGCCGTCGAGGACGCGCAGTTCGTGCGGGAATCGATCGAGTGCGCTGCGGTGCGGCTTGCCGCCGAGCGCGCCGATGGCAGCGACGTCGCGGCGCTGGGAGGGCTGCTGCTCCGCCAGGAGGAAGTGGTGGCCGATGCCGACTTCGAGCGCTTCGCGGTGCTCGACGACGAGTTTCACGCCGCATTGTGCGAGCTGAGCGGGCGCGGCTTTGCCTGGGAGGTCGTGCAGCACTCCAACGGCCACCTCAGCCGGGTGAGGCGGCTCAGCCTGCCGCAGCCGCGCTACCTTGCGGGGATGCTCGACGAGCACCACTGCGTGCTCGATGCGGTCGGCCGCCACGCACCCGACGACGCAGAGGCTGCGCTGCGCCACCATTTGCGCATGGTGCTATCCGCAGTGCCTGCGATCCGCAGTCAGCATCCCGACTACTTCGAGGACGTGACCTGATGGCGATACCGACAGCCAAGCTGCGCGAGCTCTACTCGCAGATGTTGCTGATTCGCGACTTCGAAACCGCCACCGAGCGTGAGTACAAGGCCGCCCGGATTGGCGGCTACTGCCACCTCTCCTCAGGTCAGGAAGCCGCGACCGTCGGGGTGACCTACGCGCTCGATCCGAAGGATCTGCTGGTCACCGGCTATCGCTGCCACGGTTTCGCGCTGGCGCGCGGCGTCCCGGCCAGCGAGGTGATGGCAGAGCTGTTCGGGCGCTCGGGAGGCTGCGCGCACGGACGTGGTGGGTCGATGCACCTGCTCGACGTCGCACGTGGCTACTACGGCGGCTGGGGCATCGTCGCCGGCCAGCTGCCAATCGCCACAGGTCTCGCGCTGGGACTCGTTCGTCAAGGGCGGAAGCAGTGCGTGGTGTGCGAGCTCGGCGACGGCGCGATCAACATGGGCGCCTGGCACGAGTCGCTCAACCTCGCCGCCGTCTGGGAGCTGCCCGTCGTCTTCGTGGTGATGAACAACGAATACGCGATGGGCACGAGCGTCGAGCGCGCCTCGGCCGTAACCGAGCTGCACCGGCGAGCCGCCGCCTACGACCTGCCCGCCGAGCGCATCGACGGCAACGACCTGATCGCAGTGGCGGAGGCGGCGGGGCGCATGCTGTCCAGCGCGCGCAAGCATCGCCAGGCGGGCGTGCTCGAACTCGTCACGTACCGCTATCGTGGCCACTCGGTAGCTGACCCGGGACTGTCCTATCGGACGAGCGAGGAGATTGCCGAACACGTGCGCCACGACCCAATCGACCGCGTTCGCCGGCTGCTGTCCCACGCCGGCGTCGCCGACGCCAAACTGGACGCGCTCGCGATCGAGGCCCGGGAGCACGTGGCTGGGGCTATCGAAGCGGCGCTTGCAAGCCCGCCGCCGCCGGTCAGCGAGCTTGCCCGTGGCATGTACGCGCCCGGCAGCGCCGCGCAGTTCGCGCGGATGCTGGCCGGCGCACCATTTGGTGAGCGCGAGCTGGTGTTCGCAGGAGGGCTGGGCGAGTGAGCACGCTTGAGACGTCCCCACTCGGCGAGGATGCCGCAGCCGTAGGCGGGTCCGCGGCGGGCGCGACGGCGGTGATGACCTATCGCGACGCGCTGCGACTCGCGTTGCGCGAGGAGATGCGCCGCGACGAGCACGTCTTCGTCATGGGTGAGGAGGTCGGCGTCTTCGACGGCGCGTACAAGGTCACGGCTGGACTGCTGGCCGAGTTCGGTGCCGACCGCGTGCGTGACACACCGATCTCCGAGGAAGGGTTCGTCGGAGCTGGGGTGGGCGCCGCAATGCTCGGCGAGCGCCCGGTCGTCGAGATCATGACGATCAACTTCCTGCTTGTGGCGATGGACCAGGTCGTCAACCACGCCGCGAAGATCGGAGCTATGTTCGGCGGCGAGGTGCGCTGCCCGCTCGTCATTCGCACCCCCAACGGCGCCGGCAACCAGCTCACCGCGCAGCACTCCCAGTCGTTCGAGGGCTGGTTCGCCGCGACTCCCGGGCTGAAGGTTCTCGTCCCCGCTTCGCCAGCCGACGCAAAGGGACTACTCAAGGCGGCGATCCGTGACGACGACCCGGTGCTGGTGGTGGAGAACCTCGCGATCTACAAGGAGCGTGGCGTGGTGCCGCTCGATCCGGAGTTCGTGACGCCGATCGGCCTGGCCAACGTCGCGCGCACGGGCTCGGACATCACGTTGATCGCCCACTCCTACGCCACCGTGCGCGCACTCCACGTCGCCGAGCGGCTCGCCAGCGAGCACAGCGTGCACGCCGAGGTCATCGACCTGCGCTCGCTGCGACCGCTCGATGTCGATACGGTCGCCGAGTCGGTCGCCAAGACGAACCGCGCCGTCTGCATCGAGGAAGGCTGGCCCACCTATGGCGTCACGGCCGAGCTCGCGGCGCGCATTCAGAAAGTGTGCTTCGACGATCTCGACGCGCCGGTCGAGCGGGTCGGGATGGCCGAGGTGCCGCTTCCATACGCGAAGGAGCTCGAGACCGCCGCACTGCCCGAAGAGGACCGGATCAAAGCCGCAGTTCTGTCAACGCTGGGCCTGGCGCCGTGAGCGACATCGTGATGCCCCGCCTCTCCGATTCGATGGAGGAGGGGACAATCATCAAGTGGCTCAAGGCCGCCGGCGATCCGGTGCGCGTCGGCGAGCCGCTCGCCGACATCGAGACCGACAAGGCGACCGTGACCTACGAGGCGGACGCCGAGGGGTACCTGCAGATCGTCGCCGCGGAAGGTGACACGCTGGCGATCGGTCGGACGATCGCCCACCTGCTCACAGACGCCGGGGCCGCGCGGGAGCCGGCCGCCGATCAGCCGTCGCAATCAGCTCCGAGCGCCGGCGCGCCATTGGACGCCGCGACGGCCACGACGCCCGCTACGACGCCCGGGCCGGCCGTCGCTGCGTCGGCGAGTGGCCCGGCTGGCTCTTCCGCGCGCCTGAAGGCCTCGCCGGTGGCGCGCCGGATAGCCGATGAGCGGGGCATCGAGCTCGCCACCCTCCGTGGCAGTGGCCCCGAGGGGCGAATCGTCAAGGCCGACGTGATGGCTGCGCCCGCGGCCCCCGGCTTGGCTGCCGCTCCGGTCGCAGCGGTCTCCGGGGCGAGTGAGAGCGCGGCTCCCCTGGCCGCGAAGGGCAATGTGGAGGTGATCGAGCTCTCGCGCACGCAGCAGCTGATCGTTCGGCGAATGGCCACCGCCAAAGCGACGATCCCCGAGTTCACGGCCACCGTGGAGGTTGATGCCGAGCCGGCGCTGGAGCTCCGCGAGCAACTGCGCCACATCGTTTCGCCGCTGCCGTCGCTGAACGATCTCGTCGTCAAGGCGTGCGCGGTTGCGCTGGTGAAGCACCCAAACGTCAACGCCGCCTACGTTGACGGGCATTTCGAGCGCTACTCGCGGATCAACATTGGCGTCGCCGTGGCGGGCGAAGGCACGCTCGTGGTGCCGACGGTGTTCGACGCCAATCTGAAGCCGCTCGTCGAGATCGCCGAGCAGATCCGTGTGCTGGCTGGCCAGGTACGGAGTGGGACGATCGGCCCGGCGGACCTCGCGGGTGGCACGTTCACGGTGTCGAACCTGGGCATGCTCGGCGTCGTACGCTTTACCGCCGTGATCAACCCGCCGCAGGCCGCGATCCTGGCGGTCGGGGCTGCGAGCCCGCGGCCGACCGTCGTCCCCGACGGCACCGTCCGGGTCCGGCGCGTGATGGAGATGACGATCTCCGCCGACCACCGCATCGTCTACGGTGCTGAGGCCGCGGCGTTCCTCGGCACCGTCCGCGACCAGCTCGAGCGCCCCGCCCGCCTGCTCCTCTAGCTGTGGCCGCTGGCGCCGCTGGCGCCGCTCGCGTCGGTGCTTCCATCCGGCGGCACGCTCGCCGCCGTCGCCGTCGGTCCCGTCGCGTCTGCCGGGGTGGTCGAGCCGGACGCCGGCGTGCTGCCATCGCCGCTTGATCCGCTCGGACCCGTTGCATCGATCCCGACTGGGCCCGTAGCGTCCGTGCTGCCGGTCACGCCCGTAGCACCGCTGACGCCGGTGGCGCCGACGCCACTCGCTCCGGTGGCGCCACCTGCGGCGGCGGCTCCGCCGGTCGCTGCGCCCGATCCGTCGCTGGGCGGTGCGGCGGCGGCACCCGTGAGTGGATTGACCCGACTCACGTGCGACGAAGCGCTCGCACCGGCCGGAGCCGGCGTCGCGGCTTGAAGTGCAGCCTGGCCGGCAGTGGTCAGCAGCGCCGCCGCGGCAAGCGCAGCCGCGATCTTCACGGCAGTTGCGGCCGTCACACTGCCGAGCGCTCCCACCCCGCCGACGGCGGCAATCCCCCCGCCCGTGCCGCTGGCGCTGGCGCCGGCGCCAGCGCCAGCGCTCGCTCCGCCGCCGAAGCCGAACAGCAGGCCGAGCTGGGCAAGCGGCCCCGAGGGCACGAGCGACGCCAGCCGCTTGTGCATGTTTCGCAGCTCGCGGTGGTAGGCGCGGCAGCCGTCGCACTCGCGCACGTGTCGGCGCGCACGCCCGGTCATCCGCACGCCGCGGTCGGCAGCCTCGGTCAGCTCCATGCGAATGTGCGCGCACGGAGCGTCGCGCGCCATTCTGCAGTCCATCAGCCCGGTGCGGGCACGCAGCAGGAGAGACTTGACGGCAGGAACGGACACTCCGAGCGTCTCGGAAAGCTCCTGGTAGCTGAGGCCCTGCAGCTCGCGCATCAGCAGCGCCGAACGCTGCGGCGCCGGCAGCGTCTGGACGTCAGCGACCAGGCGCGCGAGCGTCTCGCTGCTCTCCGCGACCACCGAGGTCTCCTGCATCGTCGTCGCTGCGGCGATCGCGGGCCGCGTGTCGAGGCCGATCTCCGTTGGCAGGGGAACCGGCCGGCGAAGCTCGTCGATGCAGCGATTGTGAGCGATTCGGTAGAGCCAGGCGCGCAGCAGCACGGGTCGGTTGCTCGCTCGCAGCGCTTTGAACGCGCGCACGAACACGTCCTGCAATGCATCTTCAGCGTCGCTGCTCGAACCCCGCAGCATCTGGCGCGCGTAGGCGAGCAGCCGCGCGTGGTAGCGATCGTGGATCGCGTCGAACGCATCGTCGGACCCGGCGCGAAACAGCGACACGAGCTGCTCGTCGGTGCGCAGGCGCAGAAACGACGCCGAGAAAGGAGCTCGGGCTCTGGACGAGGATCGTGGGAGGGCGGAGGCTTCCACTGGTTTTCACGCGTCGGCTGTAAACGGTAACGCGTCCGGTGCAACTAAGTTCCGGTATTCGGCTACACGATAGGCTCGCCCCCCGATACCTGCGCCACGCCGTCGCTCATCCCAGGGTTCCGACTGCGGATCGCGGGAGGGCGTCTGCGACGCCGGCCAAGCGTCTTTGCAATGGTGTTGGTCTGATGTCCAGCGTCGATCGACCAAAGACGGCCTCCGCCGAGCTGCGCGCCGAGCACACCACCGAGCTGCGTCGAGCAGGCGCGATGGACCCGTGGGACCACCGTCCGCGGTCCACTGTCACGCCGTTCGACGATCGCATAGCGCGTACGTCGGCGTTCCCGCCGATCGCCGACTATGCGTTTCTCTCGGACTGCCACACGGCGGCCCTGGTAGCTCCGGACGGAACGGTCGAGTGGCTGTGTCCGCCCCGTTTCGACGCCCCGAGCGTCTTTGCGGCGATTCTCGACCGCGGCGCCGGTGGCTTCCGCCTCGGCCCCGCAGGCATGGGCGTGCCCGCCGGCCGGCGTTACGAGCCGGGGACCAACGTGCTCGAGACGACGTGGCAGACGCCGACCGGCTGGGCGGTCGTACGTGACGCGCTGATCGTCGGTCATTGGCGCGAGCGCGAGATGGGCTCGACGACCGCTCACACGCGTCCGCCGGCGGACCACGACGCCTACCACGTGCTGGTGCGCACGATCGAGTGCTTCCACGGAACGATCCAGGTCGAGCTGGTCTGCGAGCCGATGTTCGACTACGGGCGGATACCTGGCACCTGGCGCCACGTCGAGGGCGATCCACAGGCTTTCGATGCGACCGGTGGCGGACGCACGCTACGTCTCGTGAGCGACCTGCGGCTCGGTCTCGAAGGCGGCTCGGCACGCGCGCGCCACCGCCTGGCAAAAGGCGACCGACGCTTCTGCACGCTTTCGTGGTCGCGCAAGCTCGACGGCCCACACAGCTTCGCGGAGGCCTCCGCGAGCCTCGAGGTGACGGCCGAGTTCTGGCGCAACTGGCTCGACACGGGGCGCTTTCCAGACCACCGCTGGCGCTCGCAGCTGCAGCGTTCGGCGCTCGTGCTGAAGGGCCTAACCTACGCTCCGACCGGTGCGGTCGTCGCCGCGCCGACCACGTCGCTGCCCGAGACGCCGGGCGGGGCGCGCAACTGGGATTACCGCTACACGTGGATGCGCGACGCGACGTTCACGCTCTGGGGCTTGAGCGCTCTCGGGCTCAGCTGGGAGGCCGACGACTTCATCCAGTACGTCGCCGACCTCGAGCGCAACCCCGACGGCTCGCTGCAGATCATGTACGGGATCGGCGGCGAGCGCGATCTACCGGAACGCACGCTGGACCATCTCACCGGCTACGAGGGGTCGCGCCCGGTCCGCGTCGGAAACGCCGCATATGACCAGCGCCAGAATGACGTGTTCGGTGCCGTACTCGACTCGCTCTACGTGCACACCAAGCAGTACGGGCACAACTCGCAGCGCCTCTGGCCCGTCATCGACGCCCAGGCGGAGCGCGCGGCGGCGGTCTGGCGCGATCCGGACCACGGCATCTGGGAGTCGCGCGGCGAGCCGCAGCACTACGTAAGCTCGAAGCTGATGTGCTGGGTCGCGCTCGACCGCGCTGCGCGCCTCGCGGCGCGGCGCGGCCGCGATTCGGTCGCCGACCGTTGGCGGAAGGTCGCGAATGAGATCCACGAGGACGTCTGCGAGCGTGGTGTGGACGAGCGCGGCGTGTTCGTGGCGCACTACGACACCGTGGCCCTCGATGCGTCGAACCTGCTGATACCGCTGCTGCGCTTCCTCCCGGGCGACGATGCTCGCGTGCGGGCGACGGTTCTCGCGATCGAGGAGGAGCTCAGCGAGCAGGGGCTGATCCTCCGCTATCGAACCGACCAGACCGACGACGGTCTCGGTAGCGGCGAGGAGGGCACGTTCCTGATCTGCTCGTTCTGGATGGTGTCCGCGCTGCTGGAGATCGGCGAGCGCCGCCGCGGGCGCGCGATGTGCGAGCGACTCCTGGCGCAGGCGTCGCCACTCGACCTCTTTGCGGAGGAGCTGGACGCGCGCAGCGGGCGCCACCTCGGCAACTTCCCGCAGGCGTTCACCCATCTCGCTTTGATCAACGCGGCGCTACACGTGATCCGCGACGAAGAGGCAGCACCGCTGCACTCCTGACGCCTCGGGCGCGACTAGACTGCGGCCCGCCATGATCCTCAACTTCGGGAGCGCGTTGTGCCCTACTTCAAAGACGAGCAAGACGTCTACGCCTGTCTAGGTCAGCTGTTCGTGGATCTGCTGGCCGATGCGGAGCTTGGCCCGAAGTTCAAGGAGGCGAACACGGTCGTCCAGTACCAGTGCACCGATCCGACGTCGCAGATCACGCTCAAGCTGATCGAGGCGGAGGACGCTGAGGTCGATCTCGGCGCGACCGAGCTCGAGCCTGAGGTTGTCATGACGATGGACGCGGACCTGGCGCACCGCTTCTGGCTCGGCAAGGTCAGCCCGATGATGGCGCTCGCGCGCGGTCAGATCAAGACGAGCGGTCCCGTCGCGAAGGTCCTCAATCTGGTACCGCTCGTCAAGCTCGTCTTCCCGCGCTACCAGGCGCAGCTCGAAGCCGCCGGCCGGAGCGATCTGCTCGACGGCTGAGGGCGACGTGGTGAACCAGACTGTTCAGCGGTGGATCTGCGAGTCGTGCGGCTACGTCTACGATGCCCTTGAAGGCGACCCCGATGGAGGTATTCCTGCGGGGACCGCGTTCGAGGACATTCCCGACACGTGGTTCTGCCCTGTCTGCGGGGCGCGCAAGCGAGACTTCTCTCCCTACGAGGACTGATGATGCCCAAGAAGCCGTCCAAAGATCGTGTGCCGGCCCCAACGCCGTTCGAGGTCCCGCCGATACAGCAGGCTCTGGCGCGGATGACCGGTGCGAAGCTCTGCTACTCCAAGCCCATCGAGGCTGCTGGGCGGACCGTGATTGCGGTGGCCAGCGTACGCACGGCAGGCGGGTTCGGCTTTGGCAGGGGCGGCGAGCCGGTGCCGGTGGGGGGCGGCGGTGGCGGTGCGATCGACGCGCGCCCGGTCGGCTTCATCGAGATCGGCCCTGACGGGGCACGGTTTCAACCGATCGGTGACCGGCGCCTGCCCCTGGCGGCGGTCGCTGGAGGGGCGGTTGGCGCGCTGTTGCTGCTGCGGGCTCGCAGGCGCCATCGCGACCGGATTTCCCCGCCACGCCACGCTCGCAGGCTCACGCCCCGACGACGGCGTGCTGAGCTTTCCTACCCGCTGAGCCAGCGGTCGTAGGAAAGCGTCTGCGCGGCACCTGCGAGTGCCTGCGGAGTGACTAGCGCCAGCCACGGCAGCGTCGCCACCTCGATCCCGCCAAGCCGTTGGATCGTGTCGCGGTTGGACCGTTCGACCGTGCCGGGGTTCTCCGGCCACGGCGTCAGGACGACGGCGCGCACGTCGAGCTCGTCGTGCCGTGCGGCCTCGAGCGTGAGCAGCGTGTGGTTGATCGTCCCGAGCCCGCACCGAGCAACGACAACCACCGGCCAGCCGAGCTCGCGTGCGAGGCGGCGGATGTCCCAAGACTGGCCGAGCGGCACGAGCAGCCCACCGCTGCCTTCGACAATCAGCGCCTCCGCGCGGGCCTCGTCGCGTCGCAGTGACTGCACGATCTGCGGGACATCGAGCGGCGCCCCGGCGAGCTCCGCAGCGAGGTGTGGCGAGACGGGCGGTTCGTAGCGGGCGACCGCCACGTCCTCGGCACGCTCACCACTGACCGCGCCGAGCAACTCGTGGTCTGGCAGCCCGTCGAGCGTCTGCGGATCGCGAGGGCGGCCCGCTGGCGGCGACGCCGCCACCCCGGTGACCACCGGCTTGCGCGCCACCACCATCACGCCGCGCGCACGGAGGCCAGCCACGATCGTCGCGGCGACGATCGTCTTGCCGACGTTCGTGTCCGTCGCGGTGACGAAGCACGTGCGCGCCATGCTGGCCTGTCTTGCTAGGCCGCGCGGGCGACCGGTGGCGGGGCGGCGCCGCGCTCCTCGCGCATCCGCTTGCGCCGCTTCTTGCCAGGCCCCGACGCTTTGGCGTCGGCGAAGCGCACACCGACATCGCGTGCCGCCGCAGCGATCGCAGTCGCAGCCCGCGCCAGATCACTGGTGGTGTGGGACGCCATCACAGCCAGGCGCAGCCGGGAGCTTCCGGCGGGGACGGTCGGGGGGCGGATTGCTCCCACGAACACGCCGCGGGCAAGCGCGGCGGCGCTCACGGCCACGCTGGCCTGCGCGTCTCCGACCACGAGCGGGATGATCTGGGTCCGCCCGGCGGGCGAGGTGATGCCGGCGCGCGCGAGCTCGGAGCGCATCGTCGCCGCGTTGGCCTGGAGCTTGTCGACGCGGCGTGGCTGCTCGGCAAGCAGCTCCACTGCTGCGAGCGCACCGGCAACGGCGGGCGGCGGAGGGGCGGTGGAGAAGATCAGCGGCCGGGCGACGTTCACCAGGTACTCGACGATCTCGCCCGACGCGCAGACATACGCTCCGTAGGAGCCGAGCGCCTTCCCCAGCGTGCCGACGATCACGTCGATGGCGCTCTCGAGCCCGGCCTCGGCGACCGCCCCTCGCCCGCCCGGACCGAGCGCGCCGGTGGCGTGGGCCTCGTCGACGACGACGCGGGCCCCGTGGCGCTGGGCGAGCTCGACGATCTCGCCCAGCGGCGCGACGTCGCCGTCCATCGAGAACACCGAGTCGGTGACGATCAGGCTTCCCGCTCCGGCCTGCGCCAGCCCCCACGCGAGGTGATCGATCGCGCAGTGCTCGTAGACGAACGTCTCGGCTCCGGCAAGCCGGCAGCCGTCGACGATCGATGCGTGGTTGAGGGCGTCTGAGAAGACGGTCGTGCCACGCGGCGCGAGCGCGGAGATGACGCCGATGTTCGCGAGGTAGCCGGAGCCGAACAGCACGCAGCCCTCGCTTCGCTTGAACTCTGCGAGGCGCTGCTCGAGCGTGTCGTGGATCGTCATCGTTCCGGACACGAGTCGCGACGCTCCAGCGCCGACGCCCCAGCGCATCGCGGCGTCAGCAGCGGCCTCGCGAACTCGCGGATGCTCGGCGAAGCCGAGGTAGTTGTTCGAGCACAGCAGCAGGACCGGACGGCCGTCGAGCAGCACCTGCGGCCCTTGCGGCCCGCTGATCATGCGCGTGTGGCGGTAGAGGCCGAGCTGGTGCAGCTCCTGGAGCGCCGCGCGAATGTCGGTCACGGCCGGCCCTCTGCGACCTCGGCTGGCTCGGAAACGCCGCGCTGGCGCTGCCGCCTGTCGGCGTAGCGGAGCTGCGTCGAGGGATCCCACAGGCGCACCTCGAGCGCTGACGCGTCATCCCCGGCGAGGTACGCATCGATCACGGCTGGGGTCTCGCCTTCAAGCCAGCCGGAGCGGTTGTCAGGTCGCGGGTTGGCCCCGTTGTCGGGCTGGCGGGCGACGTTCAACCCGAGCTCCTCGAACATCGCGCGGTCCTCCTCGGGCGTGGCACCGAGCGCCGTGAGGAAGTTGCCCATCATGACGCCGTTCAGCCCCGCCTTCACCGCGAGCGGCTGGAGCTCACCGAGGTTCTCGATCCGCCCGCCGCACAGGCGGAACAGCGCCTCTGGGAGGATCAGCCGGAAGATCGCAACCCACTTGACGGCCTCCCACGGCTCCATCACCTCGCGCTCGCCGAACTTCGTCCCCGGCCGCGGGATGAGCAGGTTGATCGGGACGCTCGTGGGGTTGATCGCAGCGAGCTCGAACGCCATCTCGACACGTTGCGCCCTGCTCTCGCCGAGGTTGAGGATCCCGCCCACGCACGCCTCTAGGCCGGCCTCGCGCAACGCGTCGATGGTGCGCAGGCGCCCCTCGTAGCGCACGGTCTGGGACACCTCGGGGTAGTAGCTCGCGGCGCTCTCGACGTTGTGGTGCACACGCTGAACGCCCGCCTCGCGGAGCTGCTTTGCGCGCTCGACGGAGAGGTGCCCGATCGATGCGCAACGCTTGAGGTTGGTGTGCTTGGCGACGAGCCGGGCGCCCTCGAGCACCTTCTCGAAGTCCCGCTTGGAGAGGCCCTGGCCCTGCGCGACCATACAGAAGCGGTGGGCCCCCGCGGCCTGCGCCGCGCGCGCATGTTCGAGCATCTGCTCGGGGTCCATCATCGCGTGCATCGGTGTGTCGGCCTCGGCGTAACGCGACTGCGCGCAGAATCCGCAGTCCTCGGCGCAGCCGCCCGACTTCGCATTGACGAGCGAGCACATGTCGGTCGAGTCGCCGAAGCGCTCGACTCGCACCTGCCAGGCCCGCTCGATGAGCGCCTCGATCTCGCCGTGGTCGACGATCTCGCCGAGGCGGAGTGCCTCCTCGCGTGTGATCAGTGGGGGCATCGGTGGGAGTTTGTGCCTATGGCTAGCATGGGCGCGGGTCGGCTGCACGCCGAAAACGCGGCGGCGCTACTCCAGCACGATCAGCAGATCGCCCTGGTTTACCGCTTGGCCTTCCTCGCAGGCGATCTCCTTGACGCGCCCGCTCTCCTCGACGTGCACCGGCATCTCCATCTTCATCGACTCGAGGATCGCTACCGTGTCGCCCTCCGCGACCTCGTCGCCGACGGCGCATTCGATCTTCCAGACGACTCCGCTGATATGGGCTGCGATCTCGGTCATGTTTCAAGGCGGCCCGCGGGCCGAGGGAGCGCACAATAGCTGGCATCGCTGACACGAAGCCAATCACAGCCACCGTCGTGGTCATCACGGCACGCAACGAGGCCGCGCGAATCTCCTCGACGATCGATGCGCTGCGCCTGGCGTTTCCCGGCGCGATAGTCGTCCTTGGGGACGACTGCTCGGACGACGCCACCGCGGCGCTGGCGCGCGGGCGCGGCGTGGAGGTGGTCGGTGACCGGCGACGGCGCGGCAAGGGCGCCACGGCAAGCCGCGCCGCGGCACGGGCGCTCGAGCTCGGTGGCAGCGCTGCGGTCTACGTCCTCTGCGACGGCGACCTTGGGGCGAGCGCAGCGCAGCTCAGCGCCCTCATTGGCCCTCTTGACAGCGCCGCCGCAGACATCGTGGTCGCGGCGTTCACGCGTCGCACCGGCGGCGGGTTCGGCATCGCCGTCGGCTTTGCGCGCTGGGCGCTCCGCCACCGCTGTGGCGTCACCTTCAGCGCGCCGCTGTCCGGCCAGCGCGCGCTCAACGCCAAGACGCTGGCCGCCGCGCTCCCGTTCGCCCGCGGCTACGGCATGGAGCTCGCGATGACGCTCGAGGTGCTGCGTGCCGGCGGCACAGTGGTCGAGCTCCCCCTCGACCTGGAGCATCGCGCGCACGGTCGTGATGTCGAAGGCTTCGCCCACCGCGCCCGTCAGCTGCTCGACCTCGTCGCCGCTTATGCCAGCCGCCGCCGTTAAACTCCGGTCAACATCGTGCGCGGTGGCGCCCAGGTCAGCGCAGGATCCCCCGGAATGAAGCAACAGATCTACGCCGACACGCGTCCCCTGGAGCACTTCGAGCCCATTCACGAATGGGCGCGGATGCACGACCCGACGCCTGTGTACGAGCTCGTCAGGCTCGTGACCACGCTCTACTGCTACACGCTGCTGCGCGCTCGCAGCATCGGAACGGAGAACGTTCCCGACCGCGGCGCGGTGATCCTCGCCCCTAACCACTTCTCCTACATGGACCACTTCCTGCTCGCCTGTTACCTGCGACGCAAGGTGCGATTCATGGGGAAGTCGCAGCTGTTCAAGGGCCCGATGGGCTGGATCTACACGCGCGGCGGCGTGTTCCCCGTGCGGCGCGGGGCGAAAGACGACGACACCTTCATCACCGCGGAGACGATCCTCGAACGCGGCGGGGTCGTCGCGATGTACTGCGAGGGAGGTCGCTCGCGGACCGGCGAGCTGCAGCGCCGCGCGAAGCCCGGCATCGGACGGCTTGCGCTCGAGACGGGCGTCCCGGTCGTGCCCGTGGCGATCGTCGGCTCGTCGAAGATTCGCAACTGGAGGCGACTGCGCTTCCCGGCGGTGACGATCGAGTACGGCACGCCGCTTCGATTCGAGCCCGAGCACGATCCCCCTCGCCTGCGCCAGCAGGAGGTCGCGGACGCGATCTTCGCGGCGATCAAGGCCATCTACGCGGCGCGCCAGGAGAGCGGCCGTCCGTCGCGCACGTTTGGCCGCAAGCCCGCCGCCACGGCGTGATGAGCGCCAACGGGCGCCCGGTCGCCGGCGAGCAGTGCCTCCGCGTCGCCGCGGTGCAGCTGAACGCGACCGAGGACTGCGCCGCCAACCTCGAACAGGCTGACCGGCTGACAAGAGCGGCCGCCGCCGATGGCGCCAGGCTCGTTCTGCTGCCGGAGAAGTGGAGCGTGCTCGGTACCGCCGAGCAGCTGCACGCTGGCGCACAGACGCTCGCCGGCGAAGCGATCTCGTGGGCTCGCGACCTGGCGCGCGAGCTTGGCGTCGACCTCATTGCAGGCTCGATCGCCGAGCGGCGCGGCGACGACTACGGCCCGCTCGCCAACACCTCGGTGCACGTCGCCCCCGACGGCGCCCTGCGCGCCGTCTACCGCAAGATCCACATGTTCGACGTGACCGTTGACGGCGTCGCCTACCGCGAGTCTGACGACGAGCGGGCCGGCGAGGAGATCGTCCTCTCGCGCAGCGCCGACGGCGTCGCCCTCGGCATGACGATCTGCTACGACCTGCGCTTTCCTGAGCTGTACCGGATCCTCGCGTTGCGCGGCGCGCGCGTGATGCTCGTACCCGCAGCGTTCACGCTGGCGACCACGCGCGACCACTGGGAGGTTCTGCTGCGTGCCAGGGCAATCGAGAACCAGGCGTTCGTAGTCGCGGCAAACCAGATCGGCAGCCACCCACCGGGTCTGCGCAGCGGTGGTCGGTCGATGGTCGTCGATCCGTGGGGTGTCGTCCTCGCCCAGGCCGCTGACGCGCCGTGCGCCATCACGGCTGATCTCGACCTCGCGCGGCTCGAGCGGATCCGCGCCGAGCTTCCATCGCTTGCCAACCGCCGTCCGCACGCCTACTCCTGGCCGTCGTCCCCGCCCGACAGCGAGGCCCTGGGCGAGTCGATCTGATTCACTGCCAGGGATGGAAGGTGATTCCGTGAAGCGCTTGATGTGGTCCGGCCTCGTCGCCGGAGTGGGCATGCTCGTTACGATCGTCGCGAATCGCGCTGCCGCCGAGCTGTGGCGGCGCGTGTTCGACGAGGAGCCTCCCGAGTGAGCACGCCCCCCGGGCAGGAGCGCTCGGCGAACGGGGCGAGCCCGCAGGCCGCCGGCGACGGCGCAGTCGCGGCGCTCTCGACGATCACCGCGGAGCGACCGGAGATCCTCATCGGGGCTGCCTTCGCGGGCGGCGTCGTCCTCGCGATGCTGGTCAGACGCCTTGGCCGCTGACGCGCCGGAACCGCCGCAGAACCTCGCTCAGGCGATCAGCGAGATCTCCGAGCGCGCGTCGCTGCTGGTGCGCGAGGAGATCGAGCTCGCCAAGGCCGAGATGGCCGCGAAGCTCACACGGCTCATCACCGGTGCGATTGTCGGACTCGTCGCGGGCGTCTTCATCGTGGCCGCATTGCTGTTCGCGCTGCACGGCCTCGCCTGGCTCGCCACGTATGAGCTGTTTCCCAACAACGAGGTCTTCCTCGGCTACTTCGCCGTCGCCGGTGCGCTCATCGTGTTCGCCGTGCTGGCTGGCTTGATCGCGGCGCTGGCGCTGCGCCACGCCTCGCCGCCCACCCCGACGATGGCGATCGACGAAGCGCGCAAGATTCGTGACGCGGTCGGTCCCAAGGAGCCGGACGCCGCCTGATGCCCTCCGGCCGCAAACCCGAGGAGATCCGTAAGTCGATCGAGCAGAACCGCGTCGCGCTCGCCGTTTCCGTTGACCGGCTGCGCGGCGAGGTTGCCGAGATCACCGACTGGCGCAAGCAGATCTCCCAGCACCGCCGCGAGGCGGTTATCGGCGGCGTCCTCGCCGGCTTCCTGCTCGGCGGCGGGCTCGCCGGCCGGGGACGCAAACGTCGCTGAGCGCAGCAGGCAGCTCCGCGCTCAG
The DNA here is from genome assembly GCA_049512455.1 of Solirubrobacteraceae bacterium. Classification (GTDB taxonomy): domain Bacteria; phylum Actinomycetota; class Thermoleophilia; order Solirubrobacterales; family Solirubrobacteraceae; genus Palsa-513. The sequence goes on from JBEKXB010000004.1 coordinate 108,424, forward strand.
GCCGCCAGCAGCCCGGCCGGGAGACTCCCGAAGCCGAGCGTTCCCGGGCCGAGGTAGCTGCCGGTCACCGGCCCGATCTCCGCGACCCACAACGGGTCGCTGCCGAACACCTCGCGGCCGCGCTCGACGAGCGCCCGCGCCCGCTCATGCGCCTGGATGTGCTGCACGATCCACGCGTCAGCGCCCTCCTGGTGGCGTGAGCGCATGTAGTCGACCATCCGCTCGAACGCCCGCCCGCTGGTGCGCACGCGCTCGACCGGGACGACCTCCGACTCGCACGAGAGGATCGGCTTGATCTGCAACGCGCCGCCGACCCACGCCTGAGCGCGTCCGATGCGCCCGCCCCGCTGGAGGTATTCGAGCGTGTCAACGCAGAACCAGATCCGCAGCGCCGCCCGCGCCGCCAGCGCGCGCGCCACGACATCCTCGACGCCGCCGCCCGCCTGCGCCACGGCGATCGCCGGGAGCAGCACGCAGCCGAGTCCTCCGGCACCGGTCAGCGAGTCCACGACCTCGATCCGCCCGCCGCCGCCGCCGCCGCGCTCCTCGATCATCGCCTTCGCCTGCTCAGCGGTCCCGAGCGTCCCCGAGATACCTGCCGAGAGATGGATCGAGACGATGTCGTGCCCGGACTCCAACAGCGGCTCATAGGCGCTGACGAAGTCCCCGATCGACGGCTGCGACGTGCTCGGCAGCTCGCCGGACTCCGCCAGCTCCCGGTAGAAGGCCGCGTAGTCGGTGATGTCGGTCTCGCGCCGCTGAACCTCGCCGCTGCGCACGTACAGGCTCACCTCGGTGATGCCGGCCTGCTCGACCATCTCGCGCGTCAGATAGTGGGTCGAGTCGGTGACGATCGCTACCGGTCGCATCGCGTCGGGACACTACAGCGGCGCTCCGCGGCGGCGAGCGCCCCGGCGATCAGCCCTACGCTCCCGGGAACGCCGTCGCCTGCACGCGCCAGCCGTCTGGCAGCTTCGGCACGCGTGCTTCCGCGCGCTGCTCGGCGGCGGTGGCGGTCGAGGCGACGATCTCGAGGTGCAGCCGGTAGGCGGGTGGACTCAATGTCGCCAAGCCGATGTTCGGCGTGGCCTCATCCTGCTCGTAGATGTGAGCGTCCAGCGGCTCGGCGTCCCAGCGGATCGCGCCTGCCTCGCTCGCCGTGGCTGCGATGAACCGGTCGGCCTCCCAACGCGCGGTCGTGCGCATGTGGCTCGGGTTCGGCGGCTCGAGCAGGACTTCGAGCCGCCACGGCACGGGCGGGTCGGTCTCGCTGCGCTCACGCCAGCTCTGCTCCGGCGGGCGCCGGCGCCGCAGCGGCGTCGGGAGGTCCTCCGGCGGCCACTCGGGCAGCCCGCTCGGGTTGACGTCACCGGCGCTGTGGTAGTCCGCTCGGCCGTAGCGGATCTGCACCTCGGGCGCGCGGGACCGGCCCCATGCGAGCGCCTTGTCGAGGCTGAGACGATCGAACGACGGGCCGTCGGCGTCACGTGGCCAGCGTGTCCAGCGCCCGCCAAACGTCGCGCACAGATACGACCCGTCCGGACGCGCTCGCTCGCTGTCGAACGACGCCTCCTCCTCCTCATAAATATGAACGACTCCCGAGCGCTTCGGCATCCGTGCGGCCCGGCCCTAGAGCCGGTTTTCGATCTGCAGCGCCCCCGCTCCAGAGATATCGCCGGTTTCGCTCGCGACAGCGCGACCCTCGACGCCGAGCAGACCGGCCAGCTCGCCGGACTCGAACATCTCGGTCACAATGTCGCAGCCTCCGACCAGCTCACCGTGCACGAACAGCTGCGGAATCGTCGGCCACTGTGAGATCGCTGACAGCTCCTGGCGGATGCGTGGGTCACCCAGCACGTCGACAGCCGCGAACGGTGCGTCGAGCGCCTGCAGCGTCGCGACGGTGCGCGCCGAGAACCCGCACGCGGGTGCCTCGGGCGTGCCTTTCATGAACAGGATGACGTCGTGCTCGCTGATCGCGGCGGCGATCGCCTCGCGAACGGGGTTGTCCGGCTGATCGTTCATCGATTCCTCACTCGCTGCGTGTCGTCAGGGACAGGGCGTGTATCGGGCCGCCGATCTCCTCGCCGAAGATCCGGTAGACAAGGCGGTGCTGCTCGATCCGCGACAGGCCCGCAAAGGCCGGCGAAGTGACCGTCGCGCGGAAGTGGTCGCCTCCGCCCGTCCAGTCCTCGACCTCGGCGCGGGCTCCCGGGATCGCTGCTTCGATCCTCGATCTTATCTCGTCGGCCTGCGGCATCTGGCTCCGAAGGTTAGACGACTCGCCCCGCCGGCCGACCCCGCTATACTTTCGAAAGCGATGATTACCATCACCGACAAGGGTGCCGAGAAGGTCCGCGAGTTCCTCACCGCTCAGGGTGCGGACGAGGCGGCGGCCGGCCTGCGGGTCGGCGTGCGCGGCGGCGGCTGCTCCGGCTTCCAGTACCAGCTCGCCTTCGACGAGCCCCGCCCGACCGACCAGATCTTCGAGGATCACGGCCTGCGGCTGCTCGTCGAGCCCGAGGCGCTGGCCTACGTCGACGGTTCCCAGATCGACTACGTTGACGCCCTCACCGGCGCCGGCTTCAAGGTGGAGAACCCGAACGTCGTCGCCGCCTGTGGCTGCGGTTCATCGTTCCGCGTCGCCGGCCAAGAAGCCTCCTGCGGCTCAGCCGTCTAGCGCCAGCCCGTTCTCGTTTTCTTGGGGCGGCCTCTGCGGGTCGCATCCGTCGATCTTCACGGAGTGGGCGGCAGCGATTCGATTTGACTGGTCGCCGGGCACGGCGCGCCGCGCAGGTGCACGCAGACAGTCAGCCTCTTGAGCAGCGCGATTCGCTCCCGCAGCGGCGCCAGCGTCTCGACGACGAGCCAGGCGTTGTCGACGCGCCGGGCGGTGATGTTGGTCGACCGCACCAGCTGGTCGATCGGCTCGTTGACGAACCCGGGGTGTCCTTTGATCGGACTGGCGTTCGGCAGCGGCGGCGGCGTCGCACCTGGATCGCGCGCGTTCAGCAGGATCGCCACCTGCTCACTGCCGCGCGCGTCGTACCACTGAACGTAGGCGCACGACAGCAGCGGGTTGCCCTCGAGCGTCGGGAAGCCGCGAACATGAGCGAGCACAGCGCCACCGCCGAGCTGGGCCGGCTCTGCCGCATTGATTCCTCCGAGCTCGGCTAGAGCTGCCGCGCTGGTGTCGATCTCACACGCGCCGGCCGGCACCTTGATCGTTACCGACGACGAGGGACGGATCGCAACGGCCGTGGTCGTTGGACCTGTCGGGGCGGTGTTCGGCTGGTAGTTGAAGTCCGGCAGCCAGGAGGTCGATCGGGCGCGCGGTGCAGCGGTCTGCCGGGCGCTCGCGATTCGTCGTCCGTTCGCGCCCAGCGCGACCGGTGCCGGACTGGCTGAGGTCGCCGGCAAGGTCCCGTAGAAGGGCTCGATCGGCTGTCCCGCGGTGTAGATGCGGTAGTCGTCGAGCGGCTTCTGGCCCGGCTTCAGGTTCTGCTGGCTGGCTGTGACTCTGACCGCGATGCGGTAGCCGTCGGGGAGCGCTTCGACGGCTCGCGTGAGGATCGTCAGATTGCGCCCGAGACGGACGGCGGCGACGCGCGACGCCGTCAGGTACACGCTGGTCGTCGTCAGGCGAGTCGCGGCCGGCGAGTGAGCGTCATCGAGGATGTTGTAGCCGCCACCCACGTAGCCGATGTACGGCGCGCCGATGAACGGGCTGCCGGCGCGCTGCACGTGGCCGCAGCTGGTTCCCGGCTGCGTGTACTGGAAGCCCTCGCCGCTGATGTCGCGGACGGCCTGCTGGAAGGCGAGCGAGTTCCGCACTCGCGGCTGCGTCAGTTCGCGCAGCAGTGTCGGGTACTCGGCCAGCTCCCGGTCGTAGCGGGCGACCGCCGTCAGCATCCCGCGCTTCCAGCGGGCTGCGACCACCGGCGGTGTACCTACGGGCGGCCCCGGACGAAACACCAGAGTTCGGCCGCGCCAGTGCACCGTCGCCGTGCGACCCGCGAGCGTCTCGGCCGTCGCCCGCCGAAACTCGCGCGCCTGCGCCTGCCCGGTTCGCAGCAGCTCGCGAAGCCCCTTCACGTCCGCGACCGGTACGGGCACGGGGATCTGCAGCTGCTCGCTGATGCACCAGCCGACGCTCCCGGCGCCGAGACTGGGCGTCACCACGACGCTGTAGCGAGCGGTCCCGGAGCCGGGGAACGAGTCGGACGGCGACGGCGCCACGGGTCCGCTGAGTGGAGCGGACGGCTGGCCTCGGAGCGCCGCAACCGCCGCGGCAGCGCAGCCCGCGGCGACCAGCGCGATCACCGGGGACAGCAGCAGGAGCCGGCGCCGTCTCAGCGCGCGTCCGATGTCGTGCGCCTCGCGTCGGCGGAAGCCGGCCTTCAGCTGCTCGCCCAGCTCGCTGATGATCGGTAGCTCCACTTCGTGTGGGTGGTCAGGCATTGTCGGTCGCCTCCATCAGTTCGCGCAGTCCCGGGTACTCGCGCAGCGCGCGCAGCGCGCGGCAGCCGCGCGTCCGGGCGGTTTGCTCGCTGACGCCGAGCTCGGTTGCCACGTCGGCGTAGGAGCGCTCCTCGACGACGCGCAGTCGGAGCACCTCGCGCTGTCCGACGCTCAGCCGCGCGAGTCCTTCGCTGACCCGCTCGCGCAGCTCCGTCGAGCTAGCCAGTTCCTCGATCCGGTCGTACTCGGCCTCGCTGAGCGGCCGGATCTGAGCGCCCAGGCGTTTCATCGCACGGTGCTCGACCTGCCCACTGCGGAAGAACTCCCGTAGCTGGTTGTGCGCTACGCCGTACAGCCACGCGCGAGCAGCCCCGAGGTCCTCGCCGCGGAACTGACGGCGATCCTCAAACGCTGCGGCAAACGTTTCGGCGAGCAGGTCGATCGCCAACTCCGGGTCGTAGGTCCGCCGCGCGAAGAATCCGAGCATCTCCCGCGCGTGACGGTCATAGAGCTTTGAGAAGTCGTTGGAGTCCAGACGCATGTTTGGCGGTCCGCGGTTGCCCTACGTACCGTAGGTGCGCGAGCGTCATCAAACGTGACACGTCGGCGCGCTTACTGCGGTGGTGCGTCGATCGCGCGCCACAGGTAGCGGCATGCGGTCGTGCGGTAGGGGCGCCATGCCTCGGCGGTGCGCGTGACCTCGGCTGGGCTCGGTAGCTCTGCGAGCCGGTAGGCGATCTGGACGCCTTTGCGGATGCCGAGGTCTCCGGGGGCGAGCACGTCGGGCCGGTGCAGCTGGAACATCAGGAACATGTGGGCGCTCCACTCACCGAGTCCCTTCACGGCGACGAGCTCCGCCATCACGACCTCGTCGTCGAGCTGGTCGAGGCGGTCGAGCTCGAGCTCGCCGCTGATCACGTGCTCGGCCAGCGAGCGCAGGTAGACGACCTTGGCGCGCGACAGCCCGGCCGCCGCACGCAGCGCCTCAGGGTCGGCGTGGAGAATCGACTGCGGCGTCGGCGGCGCGCCGTCGAAGTGGTCGAGCAGCCGCAGCCAGATCGACTGCGCCGCTTTCGTCGACAGCTGCTGCCCGCAGATCGTGCGGACGAGTCCGGCGTAGTAGTCACGTGGCCGGTTGCCGCTGCGATCCTCCAGCGGCCCGAGACGCTCGATCAGGGCCCCGATGACCGGGTCGGCTTCGCGCAGGTGCTTGGCGGCCGCGTCCATCGTGGTTCACTCGTCCTCCGGCTGCGCGGCGTCGAGCATCTCCGCGATCCGCGTCAGCTTCACGCGCGGGCGGCCCGCGGGTTCGCCGAGCCGGCGCTCGTGGCGGTCGATCCGCGTCCACCCCGCATAGTCGACCATCGCCGGCTGGAGGGCGCGCACGTGCGCTTCGAGCGCCGCGTCAGTGATCGGCGCCGGTGTCAGCAGGCGCCCGGCTCCGAGATCCTCGAGCAGGTGATCGACGGTCTCGTTCGAGTCCTTCTTGTTTGTCCCGATCACCCCGCTCGGACCGCGCTTGGCCCAGCCGACGACGTACTCGCCGCGGCGTACGCCCTCCGGTCCGACGACGCGGCCGGCATCATTGGCGATCAACGCACGTCGCTCGTCGAACGGGACGCCGGGCAGCGGCGTCCCGCGGTAGCCGATCGCGCGGAACACGGCGTGCGCGCCGATCGTGAACTGCTGCTGGGTTGCCCGCGCGCGCAGCGAGCCATCCGTCTGCATCTGCAGCTCGTTGCGCACGAACGTGACCGCCTCGACGTGCCCAGCGCCCGTGAGCGCCACGGGCGACAGCAGGAACCGCAGCGCGATCCGCTTCGGCTTGCCGCTAGGTCGCCGAGCCGCGTAGTCCCGCAGGATCTCGACATTGCGCCGGGCCGTCGCGTCGGCTGCTGGGTCGGTGACCCCGTCAGCCAGCGCCAGCTCTTCAGCGTCGACGACAACGTCGGCGACACTGAGCTCGCCCAGCTCGAGCAGCTCGGGGTTGGTGAAAGCGGCCTGCTCCGGGCCACGGCGGGCCACCACGAGCACCTCCTCGATCGCGCTCGCGCTGAGCACCTCGAGCGCGTGGTCCGCGATGTCCGTGCATGCCAGCTCCTCGTGCGCCAGCAGCAGCATGCGCGCGACGTCGAGCGCGACGTTGCCGGCGCCGATCACGATCGCCCGCTCGCCGCGCAGGTCGAACTCGTGGTCGCGGTAGTCGGGGTGGCCGTTGTACCAGCCGACGAAGTCCGTGGCGGCGTAGCTCCCATCGAGGTCCTCGCCGGGAATCCGCAGGGCGCGGTCGCGCGGCGCTCCGACCGCGTAGACGATCGCGTGGTAGTGCTCGCGCAGATCCTCGAGCGTCACGTCTGCACCGAAGCTGACGTTCCCGAAGTAGCGCAGCCGCGCATGCTCGGCAGTGCGCTCGTAGATCCGCGTGACCGACTTGATCTTCGGATGGTCGGGAGCGACGCCCGCCCGCACGAGCCCCCATGGCGTCGGCAGTCGCTCGAACAGGTCGACGTGCAGCTCGGGAGCGCTGTGGCGCAGCAGATGGCCGGCGGTGTAGCTGCCGGCCGGTCCGGAGCCGATGATCGCTACGCGGACTGGAGTGTCTGCCGTGTCCTGGGCCGGGCCGCTCATGCGACGGGCGAACGCGGCTCGACGGCAACCGCCTCGCCGTCGAGCGCGGCGAGCGCCCTACCGATCGACATCGAGATGCAGGTGAAGGTCGGCGTGTCCTGCCTGGTGTACTGCGAGGCCTCGGTGCCGCGCAGGCGCTGCACGAGGTCGAGGAAGTCGGCCGGCTCGTCGGTCTCGAACGCGACCACGAACTCCTGGTCGTCGAGGCCGAACGAGTAAGAGGTGTTGAGGTCGATGTCGGGGTACTCGCGACCGATGCGGATGTGCTCCTGCATGATCCGGTAGCGCTCCTCGCCCGGCAGCGTGTACCACGCGCGCGTCTTGATGAACGGGTAGACGAACAGGTACTTCGAGTGCGCCGCGCGCACCTCCAGGCGCGACTCCTGGGAGTACTCCGACGGCTTGGTCATCGCCAGATAGGAGTAGGGGATGCTGGCCCACCGCATCAGGCCGGTTTGGGCGAGAACGACGTGCAGCTCGTGAATGCGCTCGAGGTTGGCCGACTGGGAGAGCAGCATCAGATCGGCATCGCCGCGCGTGCCGACGGTGGAGAAGGCGCGCAGCAAGTGGTCGCTCGCAAAGTCCTCGCATGCTGCGATGAACTCGCGCTTGCCGTCCTCGCGTTCGGCAGCGTCGAGGCGACGCCACTGCGGGTCGACCTTCAGGAAGGTGTACTTGACGAACTGGCGCGTTGGCATGTAGCCGGCAAGCACTGCTGGAGGGCCGCCGAACGGCGATTATACGCCGGTCTGGAGGGCCCTCCCCGGGTGGCAAAACGCGCCCACCCAGCGAAGCCCGACGGCGGTAGGATGAGCGGTGATGCGGATAGCGCTCGTCTCGCCGTATTCGTGGAGCTACCCGGGCGGCGTTACGCGTCACATCGACGCTCTCGCGACCCACCTGCGCGCTTCGGGGCACGACGCGGAGATCCTCACGCCGTTCGATCCCCCAGGCCGCCTGAGCGTGCGGCTGCACCGCGGGGCGCGTCCACAGGCGCGCATGCTGGGCGGCCACGTAGTGCCGCTCGGACGGACGGTCGGCTTTCATGCGAACGGTGCCGTCTCGAACGTCGCGGTCACCGCGGGCGCTGTCTGGGGGTTGCGCGACGCGCTGCGCGGCGGCGGCTACGACGTGGTGCACGTCCACGAGCCAATCGTCCCGGTGATCTGCTGGGACGTTCTCGGCTTCTGTGAGGCGCCGCTGGTCGGGACCTTCCACTGCTACTCCACCAATCGCCTCACCAACGGCGCCGGCAACCTCGCCGGCGCGAGCCGGCGCTTCAATCGGCTGCGCGTGCGCATCGCGGTCTCGCAGGCCGCCGCGTGGACTGGCGAGCGGTTCTTTGGCGGCAGCTACCGGGTGGTTCCCAACGGTGTCGACGTACCAGATCGGTTGGAGCGTGCCGCCCCGTCGCCGCCGAGCGCAGAGCGGCCGTTGCGCTTGGTGTTCGTCGGTCAGGCGGTCGAGCGCAAGGGCCTGCCGGTCGCGTTGCGGGCGTTCGAGGCGTTGCGCGAGCACGTTCCGGTGACGCTCGAGCTGATCGGTGCCGAGTCGAGCGAGATCACCTCGATGCTGCTCGACTCCACTGGCATCACCGCGCTCGGCAAGCTCGGCGACGCCGAGAAGCTGGAACGCCTGCGTGCAGCGGATCTGCTCCTCGCCCCGTCGCTGCACGGCGAGAGCTTCGGCATGGTGCTCACGGAGGCCTTCGCCGCCGGCACGCCGGTGCTCGCCTCGAACATCCCCGGCTACGCCGATGTCGTGCGCGACGGCGTCGACGGCCTGCTCGTGCCGCCCGGAGACGCGACGGAGCTCGCACGCGCCTTGCTCGATCTCGCCTACGACGTGCCGCGCCGCGCCGCGATGTCCGCCGCGGCGGAGATCTCCGCGCGCCGCTACGCCTGGCCGGCGGTCACCGAGCAGGTGCTCTCCTGCTACGAGGACGCGATTGCGATGCCTGCCCCGCAAACGCGCACGAGCCGGGCAGCGGTGCGTCTCGGCTTGCGCTCGGCTGACCCCAACGCCCGCCATCGGCCGCGCAGACGGCGCCTGCCGAGCCTCGAGCGCGATATGCGCTCACCGCGTGAGCGCGCGTTCGCGGCGATGCGCCGGACGCTGATCGGCGCGGCTGCGCTCGGCGGCATTGGCGCCGCCTACTTCGCGGTGCAGCAGATCGGCCCGGCTCGCATCCTCTCGAGCCTCGTCACCTCGCAGCCGTCCTGGGTGCTGATCGGACTCGCGCTGATGTGCGCGGCGATGGTGGCCCGCGGCTTCGCTTGGCACGCCATTCTGCGCGCGGCGCTGCCAGGCTCGCGCGTGAAGCGCAGCGATGCGATGCAGGGCACTTTCATCGGCGTGCTGATGAGCGCCACGCTGCCGGCTCGTCTCGGCGAGCCGTCACGATCGCTGATCGTCGCGCGCCGCGTCGGGCGGCCGCTGGAGACGCTGCCGGTTGTGCTCGGTACGGTCGTTTCGCAAACCCTGCTCAACCTCGTGGCTCTCGCGATCCTCGGTGGCGTGCTGTTCTCCAGCGTCGATGTCTTCAACAGCGGGCACGGCGCGTTGCTCGCGGTGGCGATCGCGCCGGCGTTGCTCGTCGCCTTGATCGTGCTCGCCCCACTGCTGCTCCGCCGTGGTGGCGCCAGCTCGCGCTCGGCGCGGCGCGCGGTCCTCGTCGGGCAGATCCACGACACCCTTGTGCGCGTGCGCGCAGGCATGCGGGTCTTCCGCAATCCGCGCCTCGCTGCGGTCGCCACGGGTGCGCAGCTCGGTGCCTGGGCCCTGCAGTGCGCGTCCTGCTACATGCTGTTGCTGGCGCTCGGCCTTGCAAGCCAAACCGGTATCGCGGCGGCGGCCGGCGTTCTCTTCGCCGTCAACGTCACTGCGGTCCTGCCCGCCGCGCCGTCGAACATCGGCGTCTTCCAGGCGGCATGCGTTGCCGTGCTGTCCGGCGCATACCACGTGGCTTCGGCTGACGCGATCGCCTACGGCATCATCCTGCAGGCCGTCGAGATCACGACCGCAGTCGTCATGGGTCTGCCGGCGCTCGTGCGCGAGGGACTGTCCTGGCGCGATGTGCGCCTGCGCACGCTGCACGCCGCGCCGGTGCGGCTGGTCGTGCCCGAGTCGCGCTCGTCCGGCGCGTCGAGCAGCAGTGCCATCAACGTCTGAGCCGCAACGCGGCGCATCGGACGCACCGGCCTGGGTGTACGTGCTGCGCTGCGCCGACGGCTCGCTCTACACCGGCTGGACAACTGACATCGAGCGCCGGCTGGCTGCTCACGCGAGCGGCAACGGCGCTCGCTACACGCGCAGCCGCCTGCCGGTGGCGCTCGCCGCGGCTTTCCCGATGCCCGACGCGGCCAGCGCCCGTCGCGAGGAGGCCCGGATCAAGCAGCTTCCCCGCGCGGCCAAGCTCGCGTTGCTGGGCGGCGGGGAGAGTGGCTGAGCGCGGCTCTTCTGGCGCAAGACGGACCGAGCTCCACGCCGAGCTTCAGGGTTGCCGGCATACGCCGCAGACCCGTTCCGCCCGCCTGAAGCCAAGCGACTCATAGAGCCCCAGCGCGTGGTAGTCGGGATCGGCCGCGATCACCAGCTTCCTCGCACCGTGATGCTCGGCCGCGTGGTGCGCTGCCTCGACGACGAGCCGCGAGCAGATGCCCCGCCGCCGCTGCGCGGCTGCGGTCCCGACGGTCTGAAACCGGCCGCGCTTGCCGGTCACGACGACGCCACAGCTGCCTACGACCAGGTTGCCATCGAGCGCGACGTACCAGGCGCCGCGCCCGGCCCGGAACAGCGCGCGCAAGTCTGCAAGTCGTGCGCGGCCGAACACTCGGTAGGGCGCTTCCTCATGACGCTCGCCGCGATCGGCGACCTGGAGCTCCAGAACCTGCTGCCAGAGCTCCTCGTCAACGCCGTCCGCGGGCTCCAACGCGCGCACTTCGACGGCTCGGCTCTCGCGTGGGTGAGCACGGATCTGCTGCGGCGTTGCGAGCAGCCCGACGGTCTCCTCGAGTTCGTAGCCGCGATCGGCGAACTCAGCTAGCCCGTCGCCGACCGCGCCATCGACGCGATCCCACGCAAACGTCCGGTGGTGCACCAGCGGCTCATCTGCGAACTCGCCGTCAAACAGCTGCTCCCAGCGCGCAGCTGCCCCCGCGTCCGGCGGATCATCGAAGAGCAGCAGATTGCCCCAGAAGTGTCGCGGGTTGCTCGGCGAGCGAACCACGACGAAGCCGTCACGTCGCTCCACGACGTGATCGAGCGGTAGCACGTCAAGGTCCGTTGCCCAGACCAACGACCGAGGCACAGGCGCCATCCTTACACGACACCACAATCGAGCCGGCCGGCGGCTGGGCTCGTCGTGTCGGTGAGCTCCCGCGTCGAGCGCGGTGTGAGCGCCAGCGCCAGCAGCACGAGCCCGATTGCGCTGCCGGCGGCGAGGACCGTGCGTGCTCCGAACGCGCTCGCCAGCGGGCCGGTCAGTGCGTAGCCGAGCGGCAGCAGTGCCAGTGAGCCCATCCAGTCCCAGGCGCTGACCCGTGACAGTGCGTGCGGCGGGATGTGGCGCGCAAGCGCCGTCTCCCACCACACGCCGAACAGCGAGAAGCCGAATCCGAGCATCAGTGCGCCGGCGAGCACCAGCACCAACGGCGCGCCAAGCGCGAACAGCCCAGCCGTCACCGGCCATGCGAGCACGAGCAACAGGCCGGCGCGCATCGGGTGTACGGGCCGCCAGCGCAGACCGGCGAGCGCTCCGCACACGGCGCCCAAGCCGGCGAGGCTCTCGAACAGGCCGAACACGCCGATGCTGCCGTACACGTGCCCGGCGATCGTTGGCGCGAGTGCATACCACGGGGCGAGCACGCACATCAGCGCCCCGGTGAAGGCCGCGATCGTCACCCACACCCAGGCTCGTGAGCGAACCTCCCGCCACCCCGCCCGCAGGTCGGCGAGCATCGAGCCGGCGGGAGCGGGCGCGCCGCGCGAGCGGGCGCGCACACGCGCCAGTAGCAGTGCGCTGACCACGAACGTGCCAGCGTCAAACGCAAAGGCGTTGCCGGCTCCGACCCCGAGAACCAGGGCGGCGCCGAGCGCAGGCCCGATCATCGCCGCGACGTTTGCCGTCGAGCTGGTCAGCGCGCGGGCGTCCTGGATCAACGACTCGGGCACCGTCTGGGGGATGAGGCCGCTGTAGGCAGGCTGAAAGAACGCCCGTGCTGCGCCGAACGACGCTTCGATCGCGATGATCTCCCACAGGCGCACCGAGCCGCTGAAGATCAACGCGGCCAGGGTGCCATGCAGTGCCGCCCGCGTCACGTCGGCAGCGATCATGATTCGCCGTCGCGGCAGGCGGTCGGCCCACACCCCGCCGAGCAGCACCAAGGCAACGAGTGGCAGCGACTGGGCGGCCAGCACGAGACCGAGATCGGTCGGCGAGTGGGTTCGCTCTGTCACGAACAGCGCCAGCGCGACGAGAACGACGCAGTCGCCGACCGCGCTGGCGGTCTGGCCGTAGAACAGGTATCGAAAACTGGGGTGGCGCAGGACGCGCAGGTACGAGCTCACGACGCACTCTCAACAGGACGCGGGACAAGGGCGCCGGCAGGGCCGCTACGGCCGGCCGGCGTGGTGGGACGTCATTGTCAAGAACTGGCTAGCATCGCCAGCTGAGGGTAGCATCGCCACTCGCACCGCTGACGCACTTCCGCCGCGCGGTTTCGCGGCGCGTCGGCTCAGGCCGCTCCGCTCTCGTCTTCGATGATCAGCGGCGGTTCCTCGAACGCCAGGGCGTCGGGTGATAGCGGCCGCGTCGGGTCTCGCGGCGAGCCCGCGATGATGTCGTCGGGCGGCGGCTCGTCGCGCGGCAGGAACCCCGATTTCATCCCGAAGTAGACGGCCTGCGGGTGGTGGGCGATGATCGCGACCGTCGACTGCTCCGGCTGCAGCGCCCAGCCGCTCGACAGCCGCAAGCCGATCTGCGCTGCGTCGAGCAGGCGGAAGACCTTCTCGTGCTCTGACTGTTCTGGACACGCCGGGTAGCCCCACGAGTAGCGCCGGCCCTGCGTGGGCGTGAGCGCAAGCTCGCTGCGCGCGCGGGCGTGCAGCCACTCGGCCGATCCTTCGGCGGCCTGCACCGCGAGCCCGTGCGTGAAGAGCTGCTCGGCGAACTCGCCGTCGCGCTCGAGCTGCTCGATGACGCTCGTCGCTTCGGCACCGACGGTCACCGCCTGCAGGGCAACGACATCCAGCTCGCCGTTACCGTGGGGCCGGAAGAAGTCGGCAAGGCAGATCCGGTCATGCCCCGGCTGACGCGGGAAGACGAGCCGCTCGAGCACACGCGCCTGGTCCGTCGGGTGCAAGACGACGATCTCGTTGCCTTCCGAGTAGCACGGGAAGTAGCCGAGCAGCGCCCGTGGCTGAAGGTAGGTCTGCTCGCGCCACATCCGTTCCAGGCGCGGGCGGAAGTTGCCAGCGACAAGCTCGCGCCACGCTTCGCCCTTGACGCCGCGTCCGCCCCAATGCAGCTTGAACAGCACATGCGTATCGAGATGTGCGAAGACCTCATCGAGGTCTACCGCCACCTCGCGCGCGCCCCAGTACGGAGGCTCGGGGATCGGCACGTCGACGCGGGCGGCCGAGCGCACGCTCGCATCGTCGGTTGGCAGCTCGGGTGCGGCGGGCTTGCGTGCGCGCAGCGCGAGCGCCGCGTCGCGGGTGCGCGTGACCAGGCCCGAGCGTGCCTGCGCGTCGACGAGCTCGTCCATCCGCGCGAGCCCCTCGAACGCGTCCTTGCAGTAGAACACGCCCGGTTCATAGACCTCCTCGGAGTCAGCGCCCTTGGGATAGAGAATCCGCAGGCCGAAGTCCCGGTTGATCGCTGCGCCGCCGACGAGCACCGGGTAGTGCAGGCCGCGCTCGTGCAGCTCCGCGACGCACAGCGGCATCTGTCTCGACGTCGAGACGAGCAGCGCCGACAGACCGATCGCGGTCGCGTCGTGTTCCTGCGCGGCATCGAGGATGGCGCTGATCGGCACCTGCTTGCCGAGGTCGACGACCGTGTAGCCATTGTTGGTGAGAATCGTGTTGACGAGCGACTTGCCGATGTCGTGGACATCGCCGAACACCGTCGCGATCACAACGGTGCCCTTCGTGTACCCCTCGATACGGTCGAGGTAGCGCTCGAGCCGACTCACGGCGCGCTTCATCACCTCGGCTGACTGCAGCACGAACGGCAGGATCAGCTCGCCGGCGCCGAACTTGTCGCCGACCTCCTTCATTGCCGGCAGCAGGACGTCGTTCAGCGTCGGCACGGCGCCGATCTTCTCGACGCTGCGATCGATCCACTCTTCGACGCCGTCCTTGCGACGGCGCAGGATGTGGAAGTGGAGTGCCTGCTCAGGCTCCATGTCCGCGGTCGGATCCGCGAGGGCGGCCTCGGTGCTCGCGCCTCGCGTCTCGAAGTGCTCGATGAACCGCTGGGTGGCGTCGTCACGGCGGTTGAAGACGAGGTCGTCGGCGAGCTCACGCTCGACCGGGCTGATCTCCGAGTACGGCGTGATGTCGGCGGGATGGACCATCGCGAGATCGAGCCCGGCGCCCACGCAGTGGTGCAGGAACACTGAGTTGAGCACCGCACGGGCTGCCTTGCCGAAGCCGAACGAGACGTTCGAGACGCCGAGCGACGTCTTCGTTGCGGGCAGCGCCGCCTTGATCTTGCGGATGCCCTCGATCGTCTCGACCGCCGAGGTCTTGAACTCGTCCGAGCCGGTCGCGAGCGTGAACGTGAGCGCGTCGAAGATCAACAGCTCGGGGCTCATTCCATGCTCCCCGACGACGTAGCTGTGGATTCGCTGTGCGACCTCCAGCTTGCGCTCGGCGGTCTGGGCCATCGACTGCTCGTCGATCGTCAGCGCGATGAGCGCTGCGCCATGCTCGAGACACAGCGGCACGACCGTGTCGAGCTTGGCTCTGCCCGCCTCGAGGTTGACGGAGTTGACGATCGCCCGCCCGGGGATCTGCTCGAGCGCCGCGCGCATCACGTCGGGCTCGGTCGTGTCGATCTGCAACGGCGCCGGCGTGGCGAGCGAGATCCGCTTGACGAGCCGGCGCATCTGCTCGGCTTCGTCCTGGCGTTCGGTGAGCGCCACGCAGAGGTCGAGGATGTGGGCACCGCCCTCGACCTGGCTCTCGGCGATCGCCACGAGCCCGTCGTAGTCGTCGGCCAGCAGCAGCTCCTTGGCGCGCCGCGATCCCTGCGCGTTGACGCGCTCGCCGACGATCGTCGGCGCCGGCAGCTGAGCGAGCGGCGTCGCGGCGATCATCGACGAGACATGTGCCGGCCGCGGCGCGGGGCGTGGCGCCGCCGGGCGAGCCCCGATGCGCTCAGCGAGCGCGGCGATGTGCACCGGCGTCGTGCCGCAGCAGCCGCCGACGATGCCGACGCCGTAGCGCTCGACGAACTCGCCGAGCAGCTCCGCCAGCGGTCCCGGCGTCATCGGGAAGATCGTTTCTCCGTTCGGCCCTTGACGCGGGAGCCCGGCGTTCGGAATGCAGGCGACCGGTCGCGAGCAGTGCTCGCCAAGGAAACGGATCGCGTCACGCATGTCCTCTGGTCCGGTCGAGCAGTTGAGGCCGATCACGTCGACTTCGAGCGCTTCGAGTGTCGTCAGCACGGAGGAGATGTCGGTGCCGAGGAGCATCTTGCCGCCGTTTGGCAGCAACGAGACGGAGGTGTGGATCGGCACCGCGCGTCCGGCGAGCTTGAACGCTTCGCGCGCTCCGAACACCGCTGCCTTGACCTCGAGGATGTCCTGCGCGGTCTCGATGATCAGCAGGTCGACGCCGCCCGCGAGCAGTCCCTGCGCCTGCTCGGTAAACACCTCGACGAGCTCGCGGAAGCTGATCTGGCCGAGCGTCGGCTCCTCGGAAGCCGGGAGGTAGCCGGTCGGGCCGATCGAGCCGGCGACGAAGCGGCCAGATCCGGCGGCCGTCCGCGCGATCTGCGCGGCGCGCGTGTTGATCTCCAGCGTGTGGTCAGCCAGGCCCCATTCGCCGAGCTTGATGCGCGAGCCCTGGAAGGTGCACGTCTCGACAACCTCGGCACCGGCATCGAGCATCGAGCCGTGGACGCCTTCGATGACGTCGGGCCGGTGCAGCACGAGCGCTTCGTGGCAGCGTCCGGCAAGCCCGCCGTAGTCGGCGGCGCTCAGCTCGAGCTGCTCGAGGGTCGCCCCCATGCCGCCGTCGTAGACGACGACGCGGGACGCGACCGCGTCGCGAAAGTCACGCATCGTCGGGCAATCCTAGCAGCGGCCACCCCAACCTTGACAAACTCGTGGCAAGGTTGTGGTGGGCCGCGCTTTCACCGCGCGCGCTCGTCGCGACTACTTGATGAAGAGCATCTCCGAGTACTTCGGCAGCGGCCAGAGGTCGTCGGCGACGATCCGCTCCAGCTTGTCAGCCCACGCTCGCACTGCGTCCATCGCCGGGATCACCTCGTCACGCATGTACTTCGCGTGGTCGATGCCCTCGCCGCCGTGGTGGGCGTTGACCGCCTCCAGCGCCGTGATCGCCGAGACGAGCTCGTCGACGAGTACCTGC
Organism: Solirubrobacteraceae bacterium; assembly: GCA_049512455.1. Lineage (GTDB taxonomy): Bacteria > Actinomycetota > Thermoleophilia > Solirubrobacterales > Solirubrobacteraceae > Palsa-513. The sequence continues at coordinate 125,116 of JBEKXB010000004.1, forward strand.
GTCTCGGCGACCAGGCTTTCGACCCCCGCCTCCTTGAGCTGGGCGAGGTGGCGCAGCGACGCCGGCAGCAGCAACGTCCGCGCGATCGACGCGGCGGTCTCGGCTTCGATGTTGACCTTCGTCGCGTACTGCTCGACGTAGACGTCATAGCGCGACTCGAGCTCGCGCTTGGACAGCACCTTGTACTTCTTGAACAGCTCGACCGTTGACTTTTCGACGAGCCACGGGAGCGCCTCCGGGGTCGAGCGCAGGTTCGCGAGGCCGCGCTTCTCGGCCTCCTCGTGCCATTCCTCAGCGTAGTTGTCGCCGTTGAAGACGATTCGGCTGTGGGCCTGATAGGACGCCGCGACGACCGCGAGGATCGCCTTCTCGAGGCTCTCGCCAGCCTTCAGATGAGTCTCGACGGCGTCGGCCAGCTCATCTATTGCCTCGGCGACGATCGTGTTGAGGACCGTGTTCGGCCACGATGGTGACATGCTCGAGCCGAGCGCACGGAACTCGAACTTGTTGCCTGTGAAGGCAAACGGGCTCGTGCGGTTGCGGTCGCCCGAATGCAGCGGCAGCGGCGGTAGGACAGGTGTGCCGAGCCCGAGGAACGAGCCGGGCTTGGACTCGCTTACCTTGCCGGCGGCGATCGCTCCGAAGATCCCCTCGAGCTCGCTGCCGAGGAAGATCGAGATGATCGCCGGCGGCGCCTCGTTGGCGCCGAGCCGGTGATCCTGCCCGGGGCTCGCGATCGATGCGCGCAGCAGCTCCTGGTTGCGGTCCACCGCCTCGATCACAGCGGCCGCGAAGAACAGAAACGACAGGTTGTCGTGCGGGCCCTCGCCCGGCTCGAGCAGGTTCTCGCCGGTGTCGGTGCCCATCGACCAGTTGTTGTGCTTGCCCGATCCGTTGACGCCGGCGAACGGCTTTTCGTGCAGCAGGCACACCAGGCCGTAGTCCCGGGCGACGTTCTGCATGATCTGCATCGTCAGCATCTGATGGTCACAGCCGACGTTCGTGCCTTCGAAGACCGGCGCGATCTCGTACTGGTTCGGTGCGACCTCGTTGTGGCGCGTCTTCACCGGCACGCCGAGCTTGACGAGCTCGCGCTCGCTGTCGAGCATGAAGGCGAGGATTCGCTCGGGAATCGAGCCGAAGTAATGGTCGTCGAGCTCGTGGCCCTTCGGTGGCTTGGCGCCGAACAGCGTCCGCCCGGTGGTCACGAGATCGGGACGCTCGAAGTAGTACTGCTCATCGATCAGGAAGTACTCCTGCTCTGGCCCGACGGTCGTGAACACGCGCCCTGCCTGCTCATCGCCGAGCAGCGCAAGCGCGCGGAGCGCGGCCGCCGACAGCGCATCCATCGAGCGCAGCAGGGGGATCTTGTGGTCGAGCGCCTCGCCGGTCCAGGATGCGAACGCGGTCGGGATGCAGAGCAGCGCTCCGTTCGGGTTCTCGAGGATGAACGCTGGGGATGTCGGGTCCCACGCCGTGTAGCCGCGAGCCTCGAAGGTCGCCCGGATGCCACCAGTCGGGAAGCTCGACGCGTCCGGCTCGCCCTGGATCAGCTCCGTGCCGGAGAAGTCTGCGAGCGCGCTGCCTTCGCCTGACGGGTTGTAGAACGAGTCGTGCTTCTCGGCGGTCGATCCGGTCAGTGGCTGGAACCAGTGCGTGTAGTGCGTGGCGCCGTTCTCCAGTGCCCACTCCTTCATCGCCTGGGCCACCATGTCGGCAAGCGAGGTGTCGAGCTGCTCGCCGCGGGCGAGGGTTGCGCGCAGCTGCGCGTAGACGTGCTTGGGCAGCCGCTTGCGCTGCTCAGCTAGGCTGAAGACGTTCGAGCCAAAGACCTGGTTGCCAGCGTCGGTTAGGTCGTGTGCGCCCAGGGCGTCGCCGTTGGCGCTCCATTGGGCCGCCGAGACGTTGTGGATACGGGTCCTTGGCATGCGGTGAGATCCTCCTCGCGGGATGGTGGGCGCGTTGTGGGGCGGCTTGAGGCCGCGCGGCGCCCGCCGTCGCTCGGCGCAACGCTCGCGGCGCGAAGCGTATGCGCGTGTCGGCGCCCCAGCTCTGTCCCGCTGGCCAAATCCTGGCCGGCCCGATTGGCCGGCTGGAGGGGGTGGTGTGGCCGGCTCAACGGCGAGCCCGCCACACCCGGTCGTCAGGCGGCCTGCTGCGTCTCGTGGTGCAACGCGGCGTGAGGTGACCGTGCCGCCGTCGCAGCGAGCATCGCCGAGAGCGTCTGTCGCTGACGGTCGGTCATCGAGCCGATCGTCTTTGTCTCGGCCATCGGGATGCCGGCAAGGAAGCGGCGCGCCCGCGTGTGCCCCCAGCGGCGCTGGCTCATCAGCAGTTCGGCAACAGCCATCGTGTCGACCTCCCATGGCGCGGAGAGCACGATCTGCGCGACGCTCGTCTCACCTTCGGCGACTCTGCGCTTGAGCTCGGCGCGCGCGAGTCGGACCTCGTTGGCGCGCTGCAAGGCTTGCATGTGTTGCGGCCCGCAGGCCATCATGGCTGTTGCGTTCATCTCGACTCCCCGGATCCGCCAAGGCGGGCGGCCGCTGTTGACATTTTGACGTTTTTTGCCCGCTCGCGCGGGAACGCAGACCACCGTCGGCGACCGCATGGTTGACCGTGCCGCGACCTCTCCCTGGTGGCGGAGGTGTCCCTTCCGCCTCCTCCCTGCGCATCCCGCGTGCGCACCCCCAAGCTACGCCTCTTGAGCGCCGCTGGTCAACGAGACGCGAAAGCCCACGTTCGCTCGGAGCGATCTTTTTTGTTGTTGTCCGGACTTGTGTCGAACTGGACAATCAGCCGCGGCTACTCGCCCGGCCCGGGCAGCGGTCCGTGCTCGGCCTCGAACTCGCGTTTCACGGTGGCAAACCGTTCGAGCGCGAGGTCGAGCGTCGCGTCATCGTGCGTGGCCATCACGCTGGTCCGCAGCAGCGCGTTGTCCAGCGGCACCGCTGGATGCAAAGCGACGTTGGTGAACACGCCGGCGTCGTAGAGCGCACGCCACAGCAGCACGCACTTCCAGTCCTCGCCGACGCGAATCGGCACGATCGGCGTTATGACCGTCTCCTCCGTGCCGCTCGCACCGGTGATCGGCGACGGATCGACGACGCTGAAGCCGAGCTCGTGCAGGCCGCGGTTGAGTCGCCGCCCGTTGGCGAGCACGCGACGGAGCAGTTCGCGTCCGTCGTCCGAGCGGATCACCCTGAGCGCAGCCAGCGCTGCTCCGATCGCCGCGGGCACGCCCGACGCGGTGAACAGGAAGGCGCGGCTCTGGATTCGCAGGAACTCGATCACCTCGGCGTCCCCGGCGATGAACCCGCCGCAGGAAGCCAGCGACTTCGAGAACGTTCCCATCCTCAGGTCGACCTGGTCCTCGACACCCAGCAGCTCACAGGTTCCGGCACCCCGCGCACCGAGCACCCCGACGGCGTGCGCCTCGTCGACCATCAGCCGGGCGCCGTAGCGCACGCACAGCTCGACGATCTCGCGCAGCGGCGCGATGTCGCCCTCCATCGAGAAGACGCCGTCCACGACGACGAGCAGGCCGCCGCCGTCCGCCACCGCCTTGCGCAGTGTCGCCTCGAGCTTGTCAGGGCGGTTGTGGCGGAACGCGCGCAGCTTCGCCCGCGACTGCACGGCTCCGTCGATCAGCGACGCGTGGTCACCGGCGTCGACCACCACGGTGTCTCCCGGTCCTAGCAGCGTGCCGATCGTCGTGAGGTTGGCTTGATGACCGGTGGTGAAGACGATCGCCGCATCGGTGCCCATCCACTCGGCGAGCTCCTGCTCGAGCTCGAGGTGCAGGGCCGTCGTTCCGTTCAGCAGGCGCGAGCCGGTGAGCCCTGTGCCGTAGCGCTCGAGCGCATCGCGCGCGCCCTGGATGACCCGCTCGTCTGCAGTGAGGCCGAGGTAGTTGTTGGAGCCGAGCATGATCCGTGGCGCGCCCTCCATCTCGACGACGGGCAGCGCGGGCGACTGCACCTCGCGGAAGTACGGCAGCACGCCGGCGTCGCGCGCAGCGTGCAACTGGGCCATGCGCTCGTTGTCGCGGATCTTCGCGAATACATCAACGGAGGTGGGCATATAGGCTGGACTCGATGAGTGTTGAGATCCGGTCGGTCCATTCCAGGCGCGACCTCAGGCGCTTCATCCGCCTGCCCTTCGCGCTCTATCGTAACGAGCCGCGCTGGATCCCGCCGTTGCTGATGGACGTGCGCAAACGCCTCGATCGCAAGCGCAATCCGTTCTTCATGCACGCCGAGGCTGAGTTCTTCCTCGCCTGGCGCGACGGCAAGCCGGTCGGCCGGATCAGCGCGCAGGTCGACCAGCATTTCAACGAGCACGAGAACAACAACTGGGGGTTGTGGGGGTTCTTCGAGTGCGAGGACTCCCAGGAGACGGCTCACGCTCTGCTCGACGCGGCCGAGAAGTGGCTCGCCGCACGCGGACGCGACCGCATGGTCGGCCCGATGGACTACACGATGAACGACGAATGCGGCCTCTTGATCGAGGGGCACGAGCGTCCACCGATCATCCTCAGCACCTGGCAGCACCCCTACTACCAGCAGCTGATCGAGGCGGAGGGCTTCGAGAAGGCGATGGACCTCTACATGTGGAGCCTCCACATCAGTGGCCGCGACCGCGTTCATCCCGCGATCTGGCAGACGGCAGCCAAGGTCGAGTCCGAGCACGGCATCGTCTGCCGGCCGATGCGCAAGAAGGACATGGCGGGCGAGATCGACCGCTTCCTGGAGGTCTACAACGCGGCCTGGGAGCACAACTGGGGGTCGGTGCCGATGACCAAGGAGGAGGTCCGCCATTACGCGAAGGACCTCAAGCCACTGCTCGACGAGAACTGGGCCTACATCGCCGAGCGCACCGACACCGGCGAAGTCGTCGGGGCGGCGCTCACGCTGCCCGACTACAACCAGGTGCTCGCGCACCTCAACGGTCGCCTGCTCCCGTTCGGCTGGATCAAGGCGCTGTACTGGCGGCGCAAGATCGACAGGGTGCGCGTCTTCGCGCTGGGCGTCAAGCCCGCCTATCAGCACACCGGAGTCGCCGCCCGCTTCTATGAGATGTGCTTCGATGCCGCCGAGCGCACGCCGCAGAAGGGCGCCGAGACGGGCTGGACGCTCGAGGTCAACCGCCCGATGAACCGCGCGATGGAAGGCATGGGCGGCAAGATCGTGCGTCGTTTCAGGATCTATCAGCGGGCCATCTAGACCTGCTCTCGCCTCGCGATGGACGAGTACCAGCCAAGCAGCGAAGCGGACGCGCCGGCGCAGGAGCTGGACGCTGAGGTGGGCGAGGAGCTCGCAGTGCTCGCCGGCGTGCGCGCGATCGAGCCGGTCCGTGTCGGGCCGCCACCGCTGATGACCGCGGCTGCCGCCGCCGCCACCGGTTTCGTCGCCGGCGCAGCGACCGTCGCCGTGCTGGGCCGCCGCCGCACTCTCAAGGACGGCTCGGGCGCGGGCCGGGCCCTCGGCTTGCACCGCCGCTGGCCGCGTCAGCTTGCGACGGCGGAGCCCGCCGCGACGCAGACCTTCCTCGTCCAGGTTCGCACGCTCGGTCGGCGCCGCTGAGCGGCGTTGTCCTGGGGGCGCGGGAAGATGGCGCGCCGTGACCGGCGCTGACACCACCGAGAAGCGGATCGAGCTGACACCGCGCTCGCCGCTCGCCCTGCCGCCGGGCGGTGCCGACGGCGTGCTGCGTCGTCGTGGCGGTGTGCTCGAGCGGCTGCTGCACGTCGACGAGCTTGCCGTCGTCGTTCGCGCCGCCGAGGGCGCGCCAGGGACGGTGCTGCTCGGTGCCTGGGGCTCGTCGGCCGCCGTCTGCGAGGTCGCGCTCGCGAGGATGCGCTTCGCCTTCGGCGTCGACGACGACCTCAGCGAGTTCCACCGCGCCTTCCGCGACGATCCACTGATCGGCAGAGCGATCCGCGCGAAGCCCGGCCTGCGGCCGTTCCGCCGCCCCGAGCCGTTCGAGGCGCTGGCCTGGGCGATCTGCGAGCAGCTGATCTCCTACGAGCGGGCGGTCGCGATCGAGCGGCGGATCGTCGCGCGCCTCGGCCGCGGTGCGGCGCATACGAAGCTGCGCGATCTGCCCTCGCCCGACACCGTCGCAGCCACGGCGCCGGCGCTGCTGGAGTCCTTCGACCTGTCAGCCGGCCGCGCGCTGGCGCTGCGACGCGCCGCGCGCGAGGTCGCGCGCGGCCGGATCGATCTCGGCGCGGACGACCACGAGCGCGGCTGGCGGCGTCTGCGCGAGATTCCGGGGATCGGCTCCTGGACGGTTGAATCGCTGGCGCTTCACGGCCAAGGCCGGCTCGACCAGGTCCCGGCGGGCGATCTCGGCTTGCTCAAGCTCGTCGGTCGCGCGTTGACCGGCGACCCCCAGGCGCGCGCCGACGAGGATCAGGTGCGCAGCTTCTTTGCTCGCTTCGCGCCGTGGAGCGGCCTTGCCGCGACCTACGCGATGGCGCCGGCGATCACTCGCCCTGCCCTGGCAGGAACTCGTCGGTGATCGCGAGCGCGCCGTTGGTGGCGTGGCTCAACAGCCCGTGGGCGTCCATCCAGTTGCCGAACGTCTGCCACGCCGCCGGATTCTGATAGCCGAACGGCTCGTTCTGGCTGCGCGGCGAGGCGAGCGGGGCGCCCGCCGCCAGCGCAGCGCTCTCGAAGCTCCTGCTGAGCCGGGGGTTGCGCCGCACGAGCAGCTTGACGACAGCCTGCGGGTCGTCCAGCGTCGCGATCTCGCCGCGCATCAGCGATTGCAGGAAGGCCCGCAGCAGCGCGCCGTCGTAATGGGCCTCCGACACTCGCACCACGATCACGAGGTCGCTGAAGCTGGGAACGCCGGCGCCCGAGAGGCTGATCACGTTGGGGTGCTGGCGTGCGAGCGCGAGGCTTACCGCGTCGTAGTCCAGGAAGCCGCCGAGCGTCGCCGTGGCGGCATGGGAGAGCAGGGCCGCGTTGAGGCTGCCCGTCACCGTGATCGTGTGCACGCGGGACGGCGCAACACCGGCTGCACGCAGGACGCTGGTGAGCTCGGCGTCGGCGAGGGGTGTGCCGCTGCTCGCCACGGTCGCGCCCGCCAGCTGGGTGGGGCTGGTGATCCGCGATCCGCCGAGCGAGATGATCGATTCGAGCGGCCCCTGGGTGAGTGAGGCGATCGCTACGAGCTGGGCGCCGCCGGCGCGCGCCGCGAGCAGCTCCGGCTCGGATGCGATCGCGAACGACGCGTGGCCCGCGGCGAGCGCTTGCAACGGCGTCTCGCCGGCGGGCGGGTTGGTGACGGTCACCGACAGCGCGCCGAGCGCGAAGTCGCCGTTCGCCTGCGCCTCGTAGAGCGGTGCGTACAGCGCGCTCGGCTGGCCGGCGAGGGCCAGCACGACGTTGCGTTGCGGTCCCGGTGCCGTGCGCGCGTGCACCTCGCCGCAGCCGGCGCAACCGGCGAGGCTGATCAGGGCGGCGGCGGCGAGCGGAGCACGGCGGCCGCGGAGTGGTCGCGTCAGCATCGGGCGGAGTGATCGTAGAGGACCACGTCGCTACGAGCCGGCGCCGGCAGCCAGCGAGTTGACGAAATCCTCGAGCTGGCGCGTGGTCCAGCACTCGAACACCTCGCAGAACGGCGCGTAGGCCGCCATCACCGAGTCGCCGTAGTTCCAGTACAGGCGGGGTTCCGGGTTGAGCCACAGCGTCCGCCTCGCGCGGATCGCCAGCGCGGCAAACTGGTCCGCGCGCGGGTCGCGGCCGTTGGCACGGGCGTCGCCGAGCACGATGACCGTTGCGCGCGGGTCGAGGTCATCTTCGACGAGAGCGCGAAACTCCGACCAGACGCGGCCGTAATCGGTATAGCCGGAAACGTCAGCGACGCCGGCGTCACGCGCGATCGTCTCGCTCACGGCGGCGAACGCGCGCTCGCGGGCGAACACGTCCGTCACCTCCGAGACGCGCTCGATGAATACGAACGAGCGCATCTGGCGAAACGAGTTGTGCAGCGCATGGAGCACCGATAGGAAGAACACCGACGCTGACGTCACGCTCGTCGAGACATCGCAGAGCACGTAGAGCTCCGGCCGTCGCGGCCGTCGCGGGCGCGTCTTGATGACCACCGGCACGCCGCCAGTTTGCAGTGACGCACGCATCGTGCGCCGGACGTCGATGCGGTCGTGGCGGTGGCGTCCGCGAGTCTCGCTGCCGCGCGTCGCGAGCCGTCGTCGCAGCTGGGCGACGACGCGGTGCACGGCTGCGAGGTCGGCGGCGGGGCCGCTCGGCAGGGCGCGGTCCAGCTCGCTGAGCGCCCGCGCCGGCCCGAGCGTCGCGGTGCGTTCGATCTGGGCCCGCTCCAGCTCCGCCCGCAGCAGCTCCTCGAACCGGCGCAGCGCGTCACGCGGCAGCCCGCCGCGTCGCGGGTCGTCGCCGTCGAGCTCCGGCTGTGGGTCGCTGCGTAGGCCGAGCGCGCGGCGGATGCGCTGCACGTCGACCCCGACGACCGCCGAGCGGGAACGATCCGGGCGCGCCAGCGCAGCAATCGCGAGCCGCGCGAGGTCGCGCATCCGTGCCTCGTCGAAGTTCGCCAGCGCCTGGGCGATCTGCGCGCGAAGCTCGCCGAGGTCCAGCTGCGTGTCGTCGTGCGGTCGCGGGCCGGTCCCGGCGCGTTCGCTGTCGTGCTCCCTGACTCCCTCGCGCAGCGCCGCCGCCTCGACGGCGCGGAAGAAGAAGCGCTCGAAGACAAGGTCGAAGACGCGACGGTCCTCCGGTGATTTCGCGAGGGTCGCCGCGAGCGCGGCTGCGAACGCCTCGCGCTCCGTCCAACCGACCTCCGCCAGGGCTGCGAACGCGTCGAGCAGCTCCGACGTGCCGATCGCCAGGCCCTCGGCGCGCAGCTCCTCGCCGAGTTCCAGCAGCCGCGCATCGATGCCCGCCGCTGGCGCTGGTGCGTTCACTGCGCCTGCGGCACGGTTGCGAGCGCTACGCCGACTCGGGCTGCCACGATCTCGAGGTCGGTGCGGTGCTTGACGATCACCGACATCGTCTGCGCAAACGTGACCTCGTCGATGTTGCGGGCTCCGAGCAGCATCAGCGCCCGCGCCCAGTCGATTGACTCGGCGATCGAAGGCGGCTTCTTCAGGTCCAGCTCGCGCACCATCCCGATCACCTCGACGAGCTTGCGCGCCACGATGTCGGCGAGCTCCGGCGTGTGCAGGCGAACGATCGCCAGCTCGTGCTCGGGCGTCGGATAGTCGAGCCAGAGATACAGGCAGCGGCGCTTCAAAGCCTCGGTGAGCTCGCGCGAGTTGTTCGACGTAAGCACGACCACCGGTTGCGAGCTTGCCTCGATTCGCCCGAGCTCCGGGATCGTGATCTGGAAGTCCGACAGGATCTCCAGCAACATCGCCTCGAACTCCTGGTCGGTCTTGTCGATCTCGTCGATCAGCAGCACCACCGGTGAGCTCGCCGAGATCGCGCTCAGCAGAGGCCGCGGGAGCAAGAACTCCTTGCCGAAGATGTCGTCCTGCACCTCGTTCCAGCTTGCCCCGTCGGCCTCCGCCTGGATGCGCAGGAGCTGCTTGCGGTAGTTCCATTCGTACAGCGCCTTGGCTTCGTCGAGGCCCTCGTAGCACTGCAGGCGCACCAGCTCGCGACCCAGGTAGCTGGCGAGCGCCTTCGCGAGCTCGGTCTTGCCAACGCCGGCGGGACCTTCGACGAGCATCGGCTTGCCCAGCCGGACCGCTAGGTAGCTGACGAGCGCGACCTCGCCACCCGGGATGTAGCCTGCCGCGCTGAGGCCGTCGGCCAGCTCGTCAGCGGTGTTGGGGAGGGCGCTCACCGCAGCTGCTAGCCGCCGTCGGCTTCCCGCGCCCGGCGACGCTCCTCCCGTGCGCGACGCAGGTCGTCCGCGGCTGACGCGGCGAGCCCCTGGTCGTAGCTGCTGGTCCTGCGCACCTCCCGCGGGACCGTCGGATCCTCGGCGAGCGCGGGCTCGCGCACGTGCGCGGCGCGCATCCTCAGTCCCTGATAGGTGAGGAAGATCGCCGCGAACAGCGCGAAGAAGATGCCCCACTGGATGCCTATTGTCGTCGTTGCCGCCGCGATCCGCGACGTCCCGGGCTTGTCGAGCATGCGGTAGAAGATCAGCAGCGCGACCCAGGCTCCGGCGAGCGACACGATCGCGCCGTCACCGCCAGGCAGGTGGAACGCACGCTCCTCGGCGCGCGCGAACAGCAGCACGAGCACCGCCACGCTGACGAGCAGCACCGCCGCCTCGACGAACGAGAAGGCGCCGTAAGCGGTCACGTTGTAGGCCGCCGGCCGGGGTGTCTTGTTGACGATTACGAACTCGCTGCGGCTGTACCACGGCAGGAACATCGTGACCCATAGCGCCAGCGCCGCCAGCGCCGCGCCCCGCTGCTCGCGGGCGAGCACACGCCAGGCGTAGACGAGGCGCTTCGCGAGACCCGATCCGGGTGGCGGCGGCTGGCGGGTGCCGCGACTGCGGCGTTGCGCTGTTGCCATCAGCCGCTCCGGCGTTGCGCGCGCGCCGGCACGTCGCGGCGCCGCCACTGGCTGGGATGCGGCCGTCTGGTGGGCACAGCGCGATTGTACGCGTGGTCGCGGAGTCCGACTGAGGCGCTCACTCGCGTCAGCGCGCTACCGAGCGGACTTCGCGGCGCCGACGCTGACTGGCAGCGCCTGTGCGGTGCGGTTCCCAGCCAAGTCCACCGCCGTCACCTCGATCGTCCACCGCCCGGCGCTCGGCGGACGCCAGCTGAGCGAATGTGTCCCGTGCCCGAGCAGCTGTGTGCTCAGCGACAGCGTCTTGCCGGTGTCCCTCACCGCGAAGGTCACCGTCGAGATCTTCGACAGTGTGAAGGCGACCTTGGTGACGGAGTGCGCGGCGGCGTTGCTGATCGGGGCGAGCTTGATGACCGGTGGCTGCTTGAGGTCGGCCTGGAAGGCCGCAGCGGTCGTGCAGTAGATCGCGTTGGGGTTCGCGGGCGACGTCGGCCCGGTCGACCCCGTCGCTCCGCTGGACCCCGTCGCTCCGCTGGACCCCGTCGCTCCGCTCGACCCCGTCGCTCCGGTCGGGCCGCTGGATCCGGTTGCGCCGCCCGCCGGCGTGCCGCCGCCCGTGGTCGTGCTTCCGCTCGCTCCGGTGCTCCCACCGCTCGGCACGGTGCTGCTCGCCCCCAGCACCCACAGCGCCGCGGGACTGGTCTTCTTCGTGTCCGTGCACAGGTTCGCCAGGAAGCCTGTCAGCAGCTCGTGGTAGCTGAGGGTCGATTCGGTGTACTGGTCGTACATCGACCAGTAGCCGGTGTTGTAATCGGGCAACGCGATCCGCGCCTCGGCGTTGCCGCGCTCGAACAGCGTCCGTGCGAGCGTGTCGCCCTGCTCGGCGAGGTCGAACAGTCCAACGAGCGACTGGATGAATGCGTTGATCACGTATTCGTGCGGCGCGAAGCTGTAGATCAGGAACCAGGCACCCGCCGACGCCGTTGACGCCACCCCGACCGGTGGCGGAACCTCGAAGATCCCGAGCGCGTTGTGCGCGTCGGTGAGGTAGGCGCCGTTGTGCAGCAGCGTCGCCGCGCCCGTCAGCGCCTCCACGGCTGTGCCATCGGTGATCGCGCTCACCCACGGCGGTGAGCCGCCGTCGAACGAGAAGTCGTACTCCCAAGCAATCCCGCCACCGCGCGGCACCGCGAGGCTCAGTGCTTGATCGATCAGCGACGCGAGGTCGGTGCTGTCGTGTGCGTCGATGAAGCCGTCCGCCGCCCCGAACGTTCCGAGCCACTGGATCTCGAGTCCCTGACCCGGATAGAACTCCCACACCAGGTGACTGGCGGGGAAACCGACGCGCTGGTCTGCCGCGATCAACGGTCCGCTCGTCCACCACCGGCGGTTGGCCGCCAGCGTCAGCGCCAGAGCGGGCAGCCGCGCCGGGGTCAGTGCACCGGACCGCGCGATCGCTTGCAGCGTGCCCAGCACTTCGCCTAGGTCGGCCCGCCGCGCCCCGGAGAGCTTCCTGTCGGCCTCGCGCGCAGCCGTCCATTGCCAGCGATCGGCGCTGGCCGTGGCGGCTGTGATCTCCTGGCGGGCGGCGAGCTCCGAGATCGCCTGCGGAAAGGTCAGGCCGCGTCGCGCTGGTGCGCCGGCCGGCGGGGTCGCGGGATCGCTGGGCGTAGCCGGCGTCGGCGTAGCCGCGCTGGCGGTCCGTGCTCGTCTTGCGGCCACGGGCTCACCGAGCGGCGCCGGCCGCACGTGGCCGTGTTCGAGCACGAGCTCAAACGAGGTATACGCAACCCGGGCCCCCGAGTCCGGGCGTTTCGTGGCAGACGCGCCAGCAACGCCGCACAGTCCGAGCAGCACCACCACGCAGCCCACCCTCACGAGCAGCCGCACATTGTTCATGGTACTGTCGCGACCGACCGTGCGAGCCGGTGGGACAGCCATCTTGCAGCGCTCACTGCGGCGTGGTGGCGGCGTGGTGATGATCCTTGCGGCTGCCGCCGGGATCGCCGCGTGCGGCGGGTCCAGCAAGCCGGCCGTCAGCGCCTCGAAGCTGCTGTCGCAGACGCTCAACCCCCCCAGCTCGGCGATCCGCTCCGGAAACCTGTCGTTGACGTTGAACGCTCAGCTGAACGGTATCGCCGCGCTGGACGGCCAGCCGGTCTCCCTGAATCTGTCCGGCCCGTTCGTCGCGGGCTCGCCCGTCACGTCGTCGAAGTTCGACTTCAGTGCGACGATCGATTATGCGGGCGAGACGATTCCGTTCACCGTCATCTCGACCGGCAAGGCGGCCTACGTCCAGTTTGGCGGCACCTACTACGTGCTCCCACCGAGCATCACGAGCCGGCTGTTTGGCAGCGCGGCCGGCACTTCGAGCTCTGAGCAGGCGCTGCTGGGCAAGCTCGGCATCAAGCCAAGAAACTGGCTGACAAACGCGCGCATCGTCGGTGGTGCGACCGTCGGCGGCGTCGCTACGACGCACCTCACGGCGCAGCTCGATGTCGCGAAGATGCTCGGCGACGTGGCAACGTTCATCTCTCACGCCGCGGCGCTCCCCGGCGCCACGAGTCTCAGTCGGGTCAGCCGCGCGGACCTCAGCCAGCTCTCCTCCGCGATTCACTCGGCCAACGTCGACATCTACAGCGGAGCGAGCGATCACATCATCCGCGAGTTCAAGTTTGCCCTCTCCTTCACGGTGCCGCCGATCGATCAGTCGAGCGTTTACGGCCTAACCGGCGGCTCGGTCACGCTCGACGTCACGCTGACCAACTTGAACGCGCCAGAGACGATCACCGCGCCGACGAGCTCGGAGCCACTGAGCGATCTGCTCGGCAGCTCTAGCCCGCTCTCTGCGCTCGCCGGTGGGTAGGCTGGCCGGCGGCGCCGCGGCCCGGCCAGCGGACCGGCTTGGTGTCCTACTGTGGTCGACTTCACGTTGAACGCTGAGCAGCTCGCCTTGCGCGAGCTTGCTCACGACTTCGCCGAACGAGAGATACGGCCCGTCGCCTGGGACTACGACCGCGACGGCACCTTCCCGGAGGAGATCATCGCCAAGGCTTGGGGCCTCGGCCTGATGAACTGCCAGATCCCCGCGCGCTACGGCGGGGCGGAGACCAGCTACCTCGATGGCGTGGTGATCGGGGAGGAGCTTGCCTGGGGTTGCTCGGGGATCCAGAGCTCGATCGGTTGCAATGCGCTCGCCGTCGCGGCGCTGACGGTCGCGGGCTCAGAGCAGCTGAAGAAGCGCTACCTCGAGCGTCTCGCGCAGGAGCCGCTGCTCGCCGCGTTCTGCCTCACCGAGCCGGGGGCTGGCTCCGACGTCGGCGCGATCACGACGCGTGCGGTGCGCAGCGGCGAGAAGTACGTGATCAACGGTTCGAAGTGCTTCATCACCAACGGCGGCTACGCCAGCTTCTATGTCGTCGCCGCCAAGACCGACCCGGACGCGGGGCACCGCGGTATCTCGTGCTTCGTTGTGCCACGGGAAGCGGGCGTCCTCGTCGGTGGGCACGAGGACAAGATGGGTCAGCGTGCCTCGAATACCGCGACGGTCACGTTCCCCGATGTCGAGATCCCGGTTGAGAACCGCCTCGGAGATGAGGGTGACGGTTTCAGGATCGCGATGCTGACGCTTGACCGCACGCGTCCGGGCGTCGCGGCGATCGCGACCGGCATTGCCCGGGCAGCGTTCGAGTTCGCCGTCGGCCACGCTCAGCAGCGGATTCAGTTTGGCGTGCCGATTGCCCGTCACCAAGCGATCCAGTTCATGCTCGCTGACATGGCCACCGAGATCGAGGCCGCGCGACTGCTGACGTGGAAGTCGGCTGTGCTGCTCGATCAAGCGCAGAGCAACACGCTGATCTCCTCCCACGCGAAGCGCTTCGCCGCGGACGTGGCGATGAAGGTCACCACCGACGCGGTACAGGTCTACGGCGGCTATGGCTTCATGAAGGACTACCCGGTCGAGAAGCTGATGCGCGACGCCAAGATCATGCAGCTCTACGAGGGCACAGCGCAGATCCAGCGAATTGTCATCGCTCGTGAAGTGCTCAAGGCGGCTTCGCCTCCTTAGCCGTGCGCGCCGGCGCGCACGATGACCTACCCTTCCCAGATGAGCGAGGCACCGCCAGAGCCTGGCCTGCTTGAGTGCGTAGCCGCGCGTGGCGAGGAGCTGCTCGGCAAGCTCGCCCAGGAGCTGCTCGGCAGTCCGACCGTCAACTCGGCGGTCGGCCGAGCGCTGGCGGCGCGCAGCAAAGCGACTGAAGCGCAGCAGCTCGCGATGGGCTTGCTCAACATCCCGACGGCCGGCGATATCGAGCGCCTGACTCGGCGCGTTCGCTCAGTGTCGCAGCGACTTGAGGCGATCGAGGATGGACTCGCGCGGATCGAGGATGGCATGGGTCACGCGGTTTCGCCTGTGGCTGCGCGCCTCGACGCGATCGAGGCGGAGCTGGCCGCCGCAACGCGGGCGCTCAGCGAGCTGCGCGCGGCGATGTCTGGCGCCCCTGGGGGAGTGTCGCGTGACCAGGAGCGCCTGCGCGTCGAGGATCCCCTGCTCGCTGCGCAGCCCGGCAAGTCCAAGCGCCGCAAGCACGAGGACTAGGGCTTCGTCGCGCCGAGCGCCGCGGCACCGAGCCGTCCAGCCGCGAGGCCGGCCTGCAGCAGGCCATCCGCGTTGATTCGCTCACGGGGCCCCGCCAGCCGGTCGGTGATCGCCACGACGGCGGCCACCGCTACCCCGCGCAGCGCCCCGAGCGCAAACAGCGTCGCCGCCTCCATCTCAATGGCCAGCGCCCCAGCGCTCCGCCACCCCCCGAAGCGCGCCTCGCCCACTTCGTAGAACAGATCGCTCGACACGACCGCTCCACTCACGGAGCCCTGCGCAGCGGTGCAGAGCGCCGCAAGCAGCGTCGCATCAGCGGTGGTCCACTCGCTCGCTCCGAGTGCGCGGCTCGTCCCGTCAGCTGCGAGCGCTCGCTGCACGACAAGGACGTCGCCAAGCTCGAGCGTTGGATCGAGCGCTCCGGCGGTGCCGACTCGGATCGCGCGCTCTGCGCCGAGCGCGATCAGCTCTTCGAGCACGATCGCCGCTGACGGTCCACCGATGCCGGTCGACTGGATCGTCAGCGGCTCCCCGTCGGCGGCGTTGCCCGTGTAGCCCCAGAGCCCGCGGTTGTGGTTGAACATCAGTGGCTGCTCGAGCAGGTCTTGTGCGAGTGCCAGCGCCCGGCCAGGGTCGCCGGGGAGCAGCACACGTTTGGCCAGGCCCGCCGTTGGCTGGAGGTGGATCGCTCGCGGGCTGTCGGTCACCGGTGCATTAGACCAGTCTCCTGACGGTTGACAGCGAATCGTCGTCGCAGTACAGATGAGCGGTGAGCGGGCCAGCAAAGCCGGACGGCTCCGGCCGCGAGATCGCCAACGTGCTCAGGCGAGTGCGCGCCGGCGGCTTGCTGCGCGGCATGGATCGCTGCGTTGTGCTGGTCTCGGGTGGACGGGACTCCGTCTGCCTGCTCGATGTCGTCGTGACGCTGTGTGGTTCGACGGGCGTCGTCGTGCTGCACGTCAACTACGGACTGCGCGGAGCGGAGTCCCGTGCCGACGAGCGACACGTGCGCCAGCTCGCTGACCGCGCAAGAGTCGCGTGCGTCACCCGTCGCGCGGGCCCGCCACCGGCGCGCGGCAACCTCCAAGCCTGGGCACGCGACATCCGCTACGGCGAGGCGAGCAGTCTCGCGCTGGAGCGCGACGCGCTGATTGCGACGGGCCACACCGCCTCCGATCAGCTGGAGACGATTCTGTACCGGCTCGCGGCCTCCCCCGGCCGGCGGGCGCTGCTTGGGATGGCGCCGCGCGACGGGCGCCTGATCCGCCCACTGCTCGACGTCACGCGCGAGGACACCGCTGCGTACTGCCGCGCGCGCGGGCTCTCATGGCGCGATGACGCAACCAACAGCGACGAGCGGTTCGCGCGAGGGCGCGTGCGGCATGGCCTGATCGAGCAGCTGCGAACCGTCCATCCGGCGGCAGAGGCGAACGTGCTTCGCAGCGCCGCGTTGCTGCGCGAGGAGGCGGCCGTTCTCGACGAGGTGGTCGGCACGGCGCTTGGCGGGCGGTCGCGGATCGCCATCGAGGCGCTTGGCCGGCTGCCCGCGGCACTCGCGCGGCTGGTCGTCGTGCGGCTCGCCGAGGAGGCCGGCGGAACGCTCCTGCCAGGCGTCGGCGCGCGCGTCGGCGAGCTGCGAGCGCTTGCCGCGGGCGGCGGCAGCGCGGAGCTCGACATTGGCGGCGGCGTCCGTGCGATCGTCGAGTATGGCGTGCTGCGCTTCGAGCGCCGCGAAGCGGCGGTGGCAGCCTTGGGGGAGGTTGCGCTTCCTCTCCCCGGGAGAGCGGGATTCGGCGCCTGGAAGCTCGAGTCCGAGCTGCGCCCGCTGACTGCCGAGCAGGCGATCGCCTGCCTGCATGCGGACGGCAGCGTGGGCGTGCTGGACGCCGACCTGCTCGCAGACGGTGCGTTGACGGTGCGGGCCTGGCGGGCCGGCGACCGCCTGCGTCCGATCGGACTTCGGGGCGCCAAGACGCTCGCGGATCTGTTCGCCGCTCGCCGCGTGCCGCGCGCCGACCGCGCGAGCATCCCGATCGTCGTGTGTGCTGATGAGATCCTCTGGGTACCCGGGGTCGCTACCGCCGAGCGAGTCCGCGTGGGCAGTGCGACCGAGCGTGTGGCGGTGCTGACGGCGCGTCGGGGGCCCTAGCGCGATTACACTCCTCGCGGGCATGGCAGAACCACAACTCGGCGAGATACTGGTCAGCGCCGAGGACCTTCAACGGCGTGTGCGCGAGCTCGGCGCCGAAGTCACCCGCGACTACGCTGGCCGCGAGCTGCTGCTCATCTGCGTGCTCAAGGGCGCGGTGCTGTTCCTCAGCGACCTGATGCGCGTGATCGGCGTGCCTCTTCAGCTCGACTTCATGGCGGTTGCCTCATACGGCTCGGCAACGGACTCCTCGGGTGTGGTGCGGATCCTCAAGGATCTCGACGCGCCGATCGCCGGACGCGACGTGCTGATCGTCGAGGACATCGTCGACTCAGGCTTGACGCTCCAGTATCTGCTTCGAAGCCTTGGCGCGCGTGACCCCGCGAGCCTCGAGGTGTGTGCGCTGCTGACCAAGCCCGACCGGCGCAAGGTCGACCTGCCAACGCGCTATGTTGGATTCGAGATACCGGACCGCTTCGCGGTCGGCTATGGCCTCGATCACGCCGAGCGCTACCGCAACCTGCCGTACGTTGCGGCCCTCGGCAAGAATTGAGGGGGCTGGCGGCGATGCAGCCCGTCTCCCACGGCTTCAGAGCCGCGAATAGCCCATGGTACGCTTGAGAGCCTTGGCCAGCATGCCACTTAGCCCTGTGGACGCTCAGCGGAACCGGCTATGAACCGCGTCTTTCGAGGTGCGCTGTTCCCGATCCTGATCGTCATCGTGCTGGCGTTCTTCGTCACGCGACTGATCCCGGGCGGGCCGGCCGGTCCGCCTCCGCCGACCTATCAGAACCTCGTACAGACGCTGATCCCGGATGGGAAGGTCAAGTCGATCACCTTCAAGCCGTCCGGGAGCCAGCTCGACTTCACCGAGACCAACGGCAAGAGCTACACGGTCGGCTTCGTCGACAGCCAGGTGGCGACGGTGGAGAACGAGATCGCGGCCGATGGCGTAAACACCAAGTACAACGAGGACACGACCAGCAGCAGCGACTGGCCGTCGCTGCTGATCACGATCCTCCCGTTCATCATCTTCTTCGGGCTGTGGTTCCTGCTGATGAACAACCTCCAGGGTGGCGGCTCGAAGGTGATGTCGTTCGGCAAGTCGCGTGCCAAGCGGCTCACGGCCGACTCGCCGAAGATCACCTTCCGCGACGTCGCCGGCGTTGACGAGGCGGTCGAAGAGCTCCAGGAGATCAAGGACTTCCTCGAGAACCCGAAGAAGTTCCAGGCGCTCGGCGCGCGAATCCCGACCGGCGTCCTGCTCTACGGGCCGCCGGGAACCGGCAAGACGCTGCTCGCCCGTGCCGTCGCGGGCGAGGCCGGCGTGCCGTTCTTCTCGATCTCCGGCTCCGACTTCGTCGAGATGTTCGTTGGCGTCGGCGCGTCCCGCGTGCGCGACCTGTTCGAGCAGGCCAAGCAGAACAGCCCGTGCATCATCTTCATGGACGAGATCGACGCCGTCGGGCGCCACCGCGGCGCCGGCCTCGGCGGCGGCCATGACGAGCGCGAGCAGACGCTGAACCAGCTGCTCGTCGAGATGGACGGCTTCGAGGCCAAGGACAACATCATCATGATCGCGGCCACGAACCGGCCCGACATCCTCGACCCGGCGTTGCTGCGCCCCGGTCGCTTCGATCGCCAGATCGCGGTCGACCGGCCGGACCGCAAGGGCCGCGCGAAGATCCTCGAGGTGCACACGCGCGGCAAGCCGCTCGCCAAGGGAATCGACATCGACGCGCTCGCCGGCCAGACCCCGGGCTTCACCGGGGCCGACCTCTCCAACCTGATCAACGAGGCGGCGCTGTTCGCGGCGCGGCACGGTAAGCGCGAGATCACCCAGGTGGAGCTCGAGGAGGGCATCATGCGGGTCGTCGCGGGCCCCGAGAAGAAGACCCGCGTGATGAGCGAGAAGGAGCGGCTGATCACGGCCTACCACGAGATGGGCCACGCGATCGTCGGCCACTACCTCGAGTTCGCCGACCCGGTTCACAAGATCTCCGTGATCTCCCGTGGCCGCGCGCTCGGCTACACGATCTCGATGCCCAGCGAGGATCGCTTCCTCACGACGCGCGCCGAGCTGCTCGACACGATGGCGATGACGCTCGGCGGGCGGGCCGCGGAGGAGCTCGTCTTCGACGAGATCACGACCGGAGCCTCCAACGACCTCGAGAAGGTCACGGCGACGGCCAAGCAGATGGTCATGCGCTTCGGCATGAGCGCGAAGCTCGGCCCGCGCGTGTTCGGCCACGACCACGGTCAGCCATTCCTTGGCCGTGAGTTCTCGACCGAGCCCGACTACTCCGACGAGATCGCCCGCGAGATCGACGATGAGGTGCGGCGGATCATCGAAGGCGCTCACGAGCAGGCCCGCAAGCTGCTCAGCGAGCACCGCGAGCGGCTCGACACGATGTCCGAGATCCTCGTGCGCCGCGAGACGATCGAGAAGGAGCAGTTCGAGAGCCTGCTCGCCGGCGCCGACGAGGCAGAGGCGTTCGGGCCGGATGAGGTGAAGGATCCGGCGCTGCCAGCCAAGCCAGCCAAGGAGCCTCAGCGTCCGCGGCCCGAAGCCAAGCGCCCGCTGCGCCGTCCCGGGCTGGCCGGGGGCACTGCCGAGCTTCGCGGCTCGGACCCTGAGCGCCCGCAGCTCTGAGCGCTTCGGCGCGCTAGCCGGTCCGGCTCTGGCACGATGCCTGGGTGCACGCGGGCTTTCGAGTCATGGGCATCCTCAACGTCACGCCCGACTCGTTCTCGGACGGTGGCCGCTTCTTCGAGCACTCGGCGGCCATCGCCCACGGTCTCGAGCTTGCGGCGGAGGGCGCGGAGCTAGTCGATGTCGGCGGCGAGTCGACGCGTCCCGGAGCCCGTCCGGTCCCGGCCGGCGAGGAGCTCCGGCGAGTGATTCCGGTGATCGAGGGTCTCCGGGCGGCCGGTCTGGGGGCGCAGATCTCGATCGACACTTCGAAGCTCGGCGTCGCGCGCGCGGCGCTCGACGCCGGCGCGAGCTACGTCAACGACGTCACTGCCTTCCGCTCTGAGCCCGGGCTGGCTCGGCTGGTGGCCGAGCGTGACGCCGACTGCTGTCTGATGCACATGCTTGGCGAGCCGCGCACGATGCAGCGCTCCCCGCACTACGACGACGTTGTCGGCGAGGTTCGCGCGTTCCTCGAGCAGCGCGTCGAGTTCGCGCTCGCCGCAGGCGTGCGACGTGAGCGGATCATGCTCGATCCTGGCATCGGGTTTGGCAAGACGGTCGAGCACAACCTCGAGCTGTTGCGGCGACTCGACGAGCTAGCCGGGCTCGGTTTCCCGATCGTGATCGGCACGTCGCGCAAGTCGTTCCTCGGCCGGATCACCGAGCGTCCCGAGCTGGAGCGACTGGCGGGGACTATCGCGAGCTGCGTGATGGCGTTCGAGCGGGGTGCCAGCGTGTTTCGTGTGCATGACGTGGGCGCTGTCGGGGATGCACTTGCGGTCGCTGCTGCTACGGTCACTGGGCGATGGACGACGAAGACCCCGACGAGCTAGACGGCGAAGCTGACAGCGACGACCCCGACGCCCCCGCGGGGATGCAGACGGTCGTCACGATCGAGATATCGGGCCTGTCGCTGTTCACGCACGTCGGCGTCAGTGCGGCCGAGCGTGAGGTGGGACAGCGCTTGCTGTTCGACATCCGCATCGATGTCGGTGAGTCCGACGCGACCGAGACAGACAGCGTGGAGGACACGGTCGATTACGCGGAGGTCTGCCAGCTCGTCGCGCTCGTCGCGCAGCAACGCAACTACAAGACGCTCGAACGGCTGTGCACGGTCGTGGCCGACCGGATTATCGAGGACTTCGCTGCGGACGCGGTCTGGGTCAAGGCGTCCAAGCCGGAGCCGCCGATCCCGCTCCCGGTGGAGGAGGTCTCGGTCGAGGTCTGGCGCGAGCTGCCGGAATAGGCGCGCCGCCCGCGTTGACACGTGTGAGCCGTCACTTACAATCATGAGGTGACGCAGAACACGCCTCGGAGTACGGCGGCGGAGCGGCGGGTGGAGGTCATTGCGGCGGCGCTCAGCGAGTTCGCCGTGGGCGGGCTTCACGGCACCTCGACCGAGGCCATCGCTCATCGCGCCGGCATCTCCCACGCCTACCTGTTCCGGCTCTTTGGCACCAAGAAGAAGCTGTTCATCGCCTGTGCCGAGCGATGCTTCGAGCGTACCAGCGAGACGTTCGTCGCGGCGGCCCAGGGCTCGACGGTAAAGGAACGGCTGATGTCGATGGGACACGCCTACATCGAGATGCTCGCCGACCGCGAACTGCTGCTCGGACAGATGCAGCTCTATGTTGCTTGCACCGACCCCGAGATCCGCGACATCGCGCGGAGCCATTACGGGCGGCTGCGCGAGGAGGTGGCTCGCCTGTCCGGCGCGAGCGCCGACGAGCTTTACGCGTTCTTCGCCACAGGGATGCTGATCAACGTCGCGGCATGCATGGACAGCCCCGAGCTTGGCGACCCGGCCTACTGGTGAGAGCGTTGCGGAGCGGCTACCTCGGCCTCGGCAGCAACGTTGGCGATCGCCGCCAGAACCTGCAACGCGCGGTTGACGGGCTCGGCTCGCACGGCGTCCGCGTCACCGCCTCCTCGTCGGTCTATGACACCGATCCCGTGGGCGCCGTGCTCGACCAGCCGTCGTTTCTGAACGCCTGTCTGGCGATCGAGACGACGCTCGAGCCGGAGCAGCTGCTCGACGCCTGCAAAGCGCTGGAGCAGGAGCTTGGACGTGAAGACGGGGGTCCCCGCCACGGCCCGCGGTCAATCGACGTCGACGTGCTGCTGCTGGGCGAGCTCACCCACTCCTCGCAACGGCTGGCGCTGCCCCATCCGCAGGTCCTCAGTCGGCGCTTCGTGCTGATCCCGCTGCTCGAGCTCGACTTCGAGCTGAGCACGCCCTCCGGCGAGCGGCTCTCCGACGCGCTGCTTGCGCTGCCCTTCGCGGAGGGGGTCAGGCTGGCCGGCCCGCCGCTGCGGCGCGCCGCATAATTCGCTCATGCTGCTCGTCGTCGATGTGGGGAACACGCAGACGCATTTCGGCGCGGTCCGCGACGGGGAGCTGCTCGAGCGCTGGCGCTTCGCGACGGTGCGCAGCTCAACTGCGGATGAGCTCGGTGCGGCGCTCAGCAATCTGCTCGCGCTCCGCGGCCTCGCTCTCGCGGCGATCGACGCATCGATCGTCTCCTCGACGGTCCCCGAGCTCGGCCCGGAGTGGTCGGAGATGGCGCGGCGCTATCTCGGTCACGAGATGCTCGTCGTTGGTCCGGGTGTGCGGACCGGCATGCCGATCCGCACCGACAATCCGCACGAGCTCGGTGCGGACCGCCTCGTCAACGCCGTGGCTGCCTACGACCGCTTTCGCGCTGCATGCATCGTCGTCGACTTCGGCACCGCGATCACCTACGACGTGGTGTCCGGCGATGGCGAGTATCTCGGCGGGATCATCTCTCCCGGGATGGAGATCTCGCTCGAAGCACTGTGGGCGCGCGCAGCAAAGCTGCCCGAAGTCGAGCTGGGAGAGCCGCGGTCGCTGATCGGCAAGACGACTGTGGATGCGATTCGCTCGGGGATCATCTACGGGTTCGCGAGCCAGGTCGATGGGATCATCGGCCGCGTCCGCGGTGAGCTGGCCGTCGAGGCGCCCGCCATCGCGACGGGCGGTCTCGCGCACCACATCGTGCCCGGCGTCACCGACTCGATCGAAGTGGTCGACGAGTTGCTGACGCTGAAGGGCCTGAAGCTGGTGTGGGAGCGCAACGCGTGAAACCGCCGACACCGCTCGCGGGCACTACTCTGGACTGATGGCCGCACTCACTGACCGCTGGACGCTCGCCGGCGTCGAGGTCCCCAACCGGGTAGCGCTGGCGCCGCTCGCGGGCATCGGCAACTGGTTCGTCCGTCTGCAAGCGCGCCGCTACGGGGCTGGGCTCGTGGTCTCGGAGATGGTGTCGAGCTGCGCCGTGCATTACCGCAACGAGCGCACTTGGCGCGAGCTGCTGCGGATCGACGAACGCGAGCGTCACGGCGGGCCGGTGTCGATCCAGCTGTTCGGTTCAGACCCCGCGATCACGCGCTCGGCGGCGGCCCAGGTGGCGGCGCTCGGCGCCGACTTGATCGACCTCAACATGGGCTGCCCGGTGCCGAAGGTCTGCAAGACCGGCGCGGGCGCGGCGTTGCTCGACGACGGCGATCGGGCGGTCGCCATCGCGCGTGCGGCGCACGAGGGAAGCGGCCTGCCGGTCACGGTGAAGCTACGCTCAGGTCGCCGTGCCGGCGATCAGTCAGGTGTGCGGCTCGCCCGCCGACTCGTCGACGAGGCGGGCGTCTGCGCGATCGCCTTCCATCCGCGAGCCGCGGTCGCCGGGCATTGCGGGCCCCCCGATTACGGCCTTGCGGCTGAGCTTGTGCGGACGCTCGACGCTCCGGTCATCCTGAGCGGCGGCCTGCACACCGCGCGCGCCGCACGCGAGGCGTTCGAGGAGACCGGCGTCGCCGCCGTGATGCTCGCCCGCGGCGCGCTCGGCAACCCGTGGATCTTCGAGGAGCTGCTGGGCGGGCGCAGCGCCGCGCCGAGCAACGCGGAGGTGATCAGCGAGCTCGGCTGGGTGATCGAGCGATGCGGTGAGCATCTCGGTGTCGTGCGCGCGACGCGTTACATGCGGCGCTTCTACCCCTGGTACGTAGAGCGGCTCGAGCTCGATCGGACTGCTGCGAAGCAGCTGCGAGCAGATCTTCAGCGAGCGGACTCCTTCGCGCTCGCGCGCGAGCTGTTGGAACGGGCGATGGGCGGCCACGATGGCGCCCCGAATCGCGCTGGTGTCCCGGCGCTGGTGTAGCTCAATGCGGCGTGGCCGCTATACTGCGCCGCCGTTTGTGTACAGCCGTAACAGGCTCGCGCGGGCGCTCGAGCACCCCGCGTTGCCCGCTGCGACCATTGCGATCGAGAAGGCACCATGCCGAAGGACATCATCCTCACACCCGAAGGGCTCGAGAAGCTCCAGTCCGAGCTCGATTTCCTCTCCAACGAGAAGCGCCGCGAGGTCGCGGAGCGGATCAAGGAGGCACGCGAGTTCGGCGACATCACCGAGAACTCCGAGTACGACGACGCGAAGAACGAGCAGGCGATGCTCGAGGCGCGGATCGCTGTCGTCGAGGAGCGGCTTCGCATGGCGACGATCATCGAGGCGGACGATCTTTCGACCGATGTCGTGCAGGTCGGGTCCGTCGTCCACGTCAAGGACGAGAAGACCGGCCAGTCAGCGAAGTACACGATCGTCGGCTCGTCGGAGGCCAAGCCGGCTGAGAACAAGCTGTCCAACGAGTCGCCGGTCGGGCGAGCGCTGCTCGGCCGCAAGCGGAACGAGATCGTGTCGGTGCAGGTGCCCCGCGGTCCGGCGCGAAAGCTCAAGATCACGAAGATCGACATCGGCCTCAAGTAGCCTCTCCGCGTGACTGCGGACGATCACGGGAGCTCCGAACTGCTGGCCGCACGGCGAGCCAAGCTCGAGCGCCTGCGCGCCGACGGGATCGAGCCGTTTGCCTACGAGTTTCCGGGCGTCGTGCCGACAGCGGCGGTGCTGGCGGCCCACGGCGAGCTCGCCGCCGGCGAGGAGACCAGCACCTCCCATCGCGTTGCCGGGCGGCTGGCGGCGCGGCGCGACAGCGGCCGCGCGGCGTTCCTCGACCTTGTCGACCGCTCCGGGAGGCTTCAGCTGCACGCCCGCATCGACGAGCTCGGCGAGGAGCGCTTCGAGCGGCTGCTGTCGCTCGACCTCGGCGACCTGGTGGGTGTCGACGGCGTAGGGATCGCCACCAAGCGTGGTCAGGTATCGCTGCGCGTGCACGACTTCACGCTGCTCGCGAAGTCGCTGCGTCCGCCGCCGGACAAGCATCACGGACTGAGCGACGTTGAGACTCGGTTTCGCCGTCGCGAGCTTGACCTGATCGCCAACGAGGCGACGCGCGAGCTGTTCATCACGCGAGCCCGGATCATCAGCGCGGTGCGTGCGGCGCTCGACGATGCAGGGTTCGTCGAGGTCGAGACACCCGTCCTGCAACCGATCTACGGCGGCGCGCTGGCCCGTCCGTTCACGACCCACCACAACGCGCTCGACCGCACGCTCTACCTGCGCATCGCGACGGAGCTGTACCTGAAGCGCTGCATCGTCGGCGGGCTCGAGCGCGTCTACGAGCTCGGTAAGGACTTCCGCAACGAGGGTCTCTCGCCGAAGCACAACCCGGAGTTCACGGTCGTCGAGTGGTACGAGGCCTACTCGGACTACGAGGGCCAAGCCCTGCGTCTCGAGACCGTCGTCGGGGCGGCGGCCCGCGCGGTGGCGGCGCCCGCGATCAACTTCAGCTCGCCGTGGCGGCGGATCACTCTGCGCGGGGCGATCATCGAGCACGCCGGTCTTGACATCGGCGCGCTGCGCAAACGCCAAGAGCTCGTCGAGGCGATCGCGGCGGCCGGTCTCGAGCTCGCGACCGACGGCCGAACATGGGCTGGGCTCGTCGACGCGCTGCTCTCCGACTACGTCGAGCCGACTCTGCAAGAGCCGACATTCGTCTTTGACTACCCGGTCGAGATGTCACCGTTCGCTAAGGCGCACCGCACGGAGCGGGGGCTCGTCGAGCGCTGGGAGGCGTTCGCCGGTGGCATCGAGATCGCGAACGCGTTCAGCGAGCTGAACGACCCTGACGAGCAGCGCGCGCGTCTCCTCGCGCAGCGCGAGCAGGCCCAGGCCGGCGGTGAGCAGGCTCAACCTATTGACGAGGCGTTCCTCGAGGCGCTCGAGCAGGGGATGCCGCCGACCGGCGGCGTCGGCCTCGGGATCGACCGGCTTGTGATGCTGCTTTGCGGGGTCCGCTCGATACGCGAGGTCGTGTTGTTTCCCGCAATGCGCGACCGTTGAGGCCGAGCTCGCCGCGACCAACGAGGGAACCGGGATGGCCAGCACGCGCCGGTTGGTAGACTGGGACGTTGAGTAGATCGAGGCTGGGTGCTCAACAGTTTTGGACGGGTGAGCCGAATACTGGAGCAGCTTTGATTGCCTCGGCGTACGCGTTCGCAGGGCCGATCAGACCGCCATACCGAGAGAGCGCCAGTAGCAGGAAGGAAGCTGGGGACATTGTTCGAGCGGTTCACGGAGCGCGCCAGACAGGTGGTCGTTCTCGCGCAGGAGGAAGCGCGAACGCTCAAGCACAACTACATCGGCACGGAGCACATCCTGCTCGGCCTGCTGCGCGAGGAGGAAGGGCTCGCCGCGCGCGTGCTGGAGAGCCTCGACATCACCGTCGAGCGGGTGCGTGGCCAGGTCGTCCGGATCGTCGGCTCCGGCGAAGAGGTCACCTCCGGCCAGATCCCCTTCACGCCACGTGCCAAGAAGGTGCTCGA
>JBEKXB010000005.1:0-147989 GCA_049512455.1 Solirubrobacteraceae bacterium
CGGGTGCGTGGCCAGGTCGTCCGGATCGTCGGCTCCGGCGAAGAGGTCACCTCCGGCCAGATCCCCTTCACGCCACGTGCCAAGAAGGTGCTCGAGCTCGCGCTGCGTGAAGCGCTGAGCCTAGGTCACAACTACATCGGCACGGAGCACATCCTGCTCGGTCTCGTCCGCGAGAACGAGGGTGTTGCCGCGCGCATCCTGCTCGACTTCGACGCCGACTCAGAGAAGATCCGCAACGAGGTCATCCGCATGCTGTCCGGGCCAACCGGGCGGCGCGGTAGCGCCACCACGACCGGTGGCGGGCCTGGCGGGGTCGAGAGCAAGAAGTCCTCGAAGTTGCTCGATCAGTTCGGGCGCAACCTGACGAAGCTCGCCGCCGACGGCAAGCTGGACCCCGTCGTCGGTCGTGAGACGGAGATCGAGCGGATCATGCAGATCCTCTCGCGGCGGACGAAGAACAACCCGGTGCTGATCGGCGAGCCGGGCGTCGGCAAGACCGCGGTCGTCGAGGGACTGGCGCAACGGATCACCAACTCCGAGGTGCCGGAGCTGCTGAAGAACAAGCAGATCTACACGCTGGACCTGGCGGCACTGGTCGCTGGATCGAAGTACCGGGGAGAGTTTGAAGAGCGTCTCAAGAAGGTGATGAAGGAGATCACCCAGCGCGGCGACATCATCCTGTTCATCGACGAGCTGCACAACCTCGTCGGTGCCGGTGCCGCTGAGGGCGCGATCGACGCCGCCTCGATCCTCAAGCCGGCGCTTGCCCGCGGTGAGCTGCAGACGATCGGCGCGACAACGCTCGACGAGTACCGTAAGTACCTCGAGCGCGATGCCGCACTCGAGCGCCGCTTCCAGCAGATTCGTGTCGACGAGCCGACCGTTGAGCAGACCGTCGAGATCCTCAAGGGGTTGCGCGACCGCTACGAGCAGCATCACAAGGTGACGATCACCGATGAGGCCCTGGCCGCCGCCGGCGAGCTCGCCGATCGCTACATCTCAGACCGCTTCCTGCCCGACAAGGCGATCGACCTGATCGACGAGGCGGCGTCGCGGATGCGCATCAAGTCGATGACGGCTCCCCCGGCCAATCGCGAGCTCGAAGTTGAGATCGAGACGACGCGCCGTGAGAAAGAGGCCGCGATCGAGGCGCAGGAGTTCGAGAAGGCGGCGAACCTGCGCGACAAGGAGCGGCGCCTGACGAACAAGAAGCGCGAGCTCGAGGAGCAATGGGAGTCCGGCGAAACGGGAGCCGAGCGCCCTTCGATCGGCGAGGAGGAGATTGCCGACATCGTCTCGATGTGGACCGGCATCCCCGTGTTCAAGCTCACCGAGGCGGAGACGGCGAAGCTGATGCGCATGGAAGAGGAGCTGCACAAGCGCGTGATCGGGCAGCACCCGGCGATCGAGGTCATCTCGAAGGCGATCCGGCGTTCGCGTGCCGGCCTCAAGGATCCCAAGCGGCCGACCGGCTCGTTCATGTTCCTCGGTCCGTCGGGCGTCGGCAAGACCGAGCTCGCGCGGACGCTCGCCGAATTCCTGTTCGGTGACGAGGACGCGATGGTTCGCATCGACATGTCCGAGTACATGGAGAAGCACGCCGTGTCACGGCTTGTCGGCTCGCCACCCGGCTACATCGGCTACGACGAGGGCGGCCAGCTGACCGAGGCTGTGCGGCGCAAGCCCTACTGCGTGCTGCTGCTCGACGAGATCGAGAAGGCGCACCTGGATGTCTTCAACATCCTGCTGCAGATCCTCGAGGACGGGCGCCTGACGGACTCGCAGGGGCGCACCGTGGACTTCCGTCACGCGATCGTGATCATGACCTCGAACATCGCGGCGCAAGAGATCGCGCGCAAGACGCCGATGGGCTTCGCGGTGTCCGACGACGAGACCGGGATCAGCTACGACGACATGAAGAGCCGTGTCATGGGCGAGCTGAAGAAGGTCTTCCGCCCCGAGTTCCTCAACCGCATCGACGACGTGATCGTCTTCCACAAGCTGCAGAAGTCCGAGATCAAGCAGATCGTCGAGCTGCTTTTGCTGCGGATCCGCCAGTCGATGGCCCAGCGGGAGCTCCAGCTCGACCTCACCGAGGAAGCGAAGGACATGCTCGTCGAGAAGGGTTGGGATCCGGATATGGGCGCCCGGCCGCTGCGGCGAGCGATCCAGCGCTACATCGAGGATCCGCTCGCGGACTTCGTGCTGCGCGCTCAGCTACCGCCTGGTGCGACGGTCGTGATCGATCCCGCGCCGGAAGGCGTCGAGCCCGAGGTGCGGCTGACCATCGTCAAGCCGAAGAAGGCCAAGACACCGGTGGCGGTGGGTGCTGGCGGCGCGAGCGAGGAAGACGAGAGCGCCGGCGAGCTGGTCGAAGACGGCGAAGACAGCGAGAAGTAATCGTCCTCGGCGCTTCGCGCCGGCAGGGGCGGCTACCGATCGCGCTCGATGAGTCGCGTCCCCTCGCGCACGTAGTCTGGGGGGATGGCCCGCCCCAGCACCATTCACGTCTGCTCCAGCTGTGGGCATGAGGAGAGCCGCTGGCACGGTCGCTGTCCTGGCTGCGGCGAGTGGAACTCGCTGGTGGAAGAGGGACGCTCGACCTCGGCGCCACGCGGTCCCAGGCGAGTCGGCGTCGCCGCGGTGACGCCGGTCGCACTCGGCAAGGTCTCGGCCCCCGAAGCGCCGCGGCTGAGCACCGGGATCGGCGAGTTCGATCGCGTGCTCGGCGGAGGCCTCGTGCCCGGGTCGGTGGTGCTGCTCGGCGGAGCGCCCGGGATCGGCAAGTCGACGCTGACAAACATGGCGCTCGGCAATCTGGCCGGTGCCGGTCATAGCACGCTGTACGTCTCTGGCGAGGAGTCCACTGCGCAGATCCGGCTACGTGCGGAGCGCCTCCCCGGTGCTGCGCTCGCAGTGCCGGCCATTGCCGAGACCGACCTCGAGGCCGTGGTCGCGACGCTCGAGCGCGAGCGGCCGGAGGTGTGCGTGGTCGACTCCGTGCAGACGCTTGACGCGCGCGAGCTGACCGGCGCACCCGGATCCGTCGGCCAGGTGCGCGAGGTCGCGGCGCGGATAGTTGGCGTCGCCAAGCGCCAGCGGACGGCCGTCCGGCTTGTCGGCCACGTCACGAAGGATGGCGCCCTCGCCGGTCCGCGGGTGCTCGAGCATCTCGTTGACTGCGTGCTCCAGTTCGAGGGAGAGCGCGAGCGCACCTACAGGACGCTGCGCGCGATCAAGAACCGCTTTGGCTCGACCAACGAGGCCGGTGTGTTTGAGATGCGCCAGAGCGGGCTGGTCGAGGTCCTCGACGCCTCGGCACGGTTCGTTGGTGGAGCGAGCCACGCGCCCGGGAGCGTTGTTCTGGCCGCGATGGAAGGGACCCGGCCGCTACTCGTTGAGGTGCAGGCGCTCGTCACGCCGTCGGATCTCGTGCCGCCGCGGCGGGTGGTCAACGGTCTCGACCGGAATCGCCTGGCGCTCGTACTCGCCGTGCTCACTCGGCACGGTGGCGTGCCGCTGGCTGGATCGGATGTCTTCGTCAACGTCGTCGGCGGGGTGCGCATCGACGAGCCCGGAGCCGATCTCGCGGTAGCGCTCGCCGTGGCCAGCGCCGCGCGGGGCATCACGCTCGGCGCGGCGGGGGCAGCGACCCCGTTAGCGGCCTTCGGCGAGCTCGGGCTGACCGGCGAGCTGCGCTGGGTCGGCCATCCGGAGCGGAGGATCGCCGAGGCCCGCAAGTTTGGGCTGCACCCGGTGATCGCACCGCCTGGCAGCGATGGTTGCGACGCGGCGACCCTGCGCGCGGCGCTTGCATTGGCACTAGCCGGCGTGGCGCGAACCCCGCGCGCCCGTGCTGCGGCCTAGCGGCTGGCCGTAGCGTCACGGAGGGCATGGCCGGCCAGTAAACGCGGGCCTCTTCACGCTAGAATGCGTGGTGATGACAGCGACTCGATCCGATGATGTAGGCGATATCGAGCCGCGGACAGAGCCAAGGCTGGTCAAGGCGCTTGAGATGGTGGCGCCCGGAACGGCGTTGCGCGAGGGCATCGATCACATCATCGATGCACGCAGCGGCGGGCTGCTGCTGATCGGTGAGCTCGACGAGCTCGCTTTCCTCTACTCCGGCGGGATCAAGGTCGACATCGACTACACGCCGGCGCTGCTCTACCAGCTAGCGAAGATGGACGGCGCGATCACGCTGAACGCCAACGCCACGAAGATCGCGATGGCCAACGTGCAGCTGATGCCCGATCCCACGATTCTCTCGGTCGAGACGGGGACGCGTCATCGCACCGCAGAGCGCGTCGCGAAGCAGACCGACGCGCTGGTGATCGCGATCTCGCAAAGACGCGAGGTGATCTCGCTGTATATCGATGGCGTTAAGTACATCCTCGAGGACATCCCGGTCGTGCTTGCCAAGGCCAACCAGGCGCTTGCGACCCTCGACAAGTACCGTGCACGCCTCGATCAAGTCTCGACCCGGCTCACGGCGCTCGAGTTCGAGGGCGGCGGCACGCTGCACGACGTGCTCACGGTGCTGCAGCGCGCTGAGCTCGTCACGCGCATGGCGGTTGAGATCGAGCGCCACATCGTCGAGCTCGGCAGCGAGGGCCGGCTGATCGAGATGCACCTCGAGGAGACGATGGTCGGCAGCGCGGCCGAGAAGGCAGCGCTCGTCCACGACTACATCGCCTCGGACACCGACGAGCAGTTCGCCGCCGTGCTCGAGCAGATCGGCCACCTCGGCCATCAAGACCTGCTCGACTTCGGACGGCTTGCCGAGCTGCTCGGCTACGGGCGCAAGCTCAACACGCTCGACTATCCGGTCGCGCCGCGCGGCTACCGGATTCTGGGGCGGATCCCGCGGCTACCCAAGCTGATCGTTGCGAGCATCGTGCGCACGTTCGGCGGTCTCGACGAGCTCCTCGCCGCAAGCGATACCGAGCTCGAGAACGTTGAGGGAGTCGGAGAGATCCGGGCGAAGGACATCCGCGAGGGCCTTCGCCGGCTGCAGGAAATCAACCTCGTGGACCGCTACTTACAAACGTGACCGCTGTCGCCCGCTTCTCGGAGCGTGCGCTGATTCATAGGAGGACATCATTCCCGGAACAGCCGAAGCAGACCTGCTTGACGACGAGCTTGAGCCAGATGCCGACGAGGACGTCGACGTCGATGTCGGTATGGATGCCGAGCGGGACGACAGCGACGTCGATGGTGAGATCGTTGAAGTCGAGTTCATCGAGTTCGAGCTCGGCGACAACGTCGTCTACCCGCATCACGGAGCGGGCAAGGTGCACGCGAAGGAGATCAAGGAAGTGTTCGGCGAGAAGCGCGAATACTTGACCATCAAGATCCTGCACAACGACATGACCGTGATGGTCCCGACCGAGAACGCGGCGCTAGCCGGGCTCCGCCGGGTGATCGACGAGGAGACCGTCCAGAAGGTGCTCGACGTGCTCCGCGATGACGTGTCGGACATGCCGAAGAACTGGAATCGCCGCTTCAAGCACAACCGCGACAAGATCAAGACAGGCGACATCTACGAGCTCTCTGAGGTTGTCCGCAACCTCGCGCTGCGCGAGAACGAGAAAGGTCTCTCGAGCGGTGAGAAGCAGATGTACACGCGTGCCAAGAAGATCCTCGCGTCCGAGTTGATGTACGCGCTAGACAAGAACGAAGCCGAGGCTGAGGCCTACCTCGACGAGTTGCTGTCGCGCTCTGGCGAGGGCGAGCCGCTCAGCCGGAGTCGGTAGGGACAGGAGAAGGTCATGGCGGTCGCGCTCGTCGTGGCTGCCGGCCGGGGCGAACGCCTTGGGTCCGCGGGACCCAAGGCGTTCGTGGCGTTGGGCGGTCGGCCGATGCTGGACTGGAGCCTCGCCGCGCTCCACGCGGTCTCGGCGATCACGCAGATCGTCGTTGCCCTACCGGAGGGCGCAAGCACGCCCGCCGGTTGCGTGGGCGTGTTGGGCGGCGACGTTCGGTCGGCATCGGTGCGGGCGGCTTTCGCCGCGGCGAGCAGCGACGGCGATCCGATCCTCGTTCACGACGCGGCTCGGCCACTCGTGACGGCCGCGTTGATCGAAGCGGTACTGGCGGCTCTGGATGGCGTTGATGCCGCAGTTGCTGCGGCGCCGGTCAGCGACACGACGAAGGAATGCGACGACGCGTCCATCGTGGTCCGTACGCTCGAGCGCTCGCGCCTGTGGGCGGTGCAGACGCCGCAGGTCTTCACACGCTCGGCGCTGCAGGGCGCGTTCGATGCTCCCGACGAGGTGCAGGCCGCAGCCACCGACGAGGCCTCGCTCGTCGAGCGGGCGGGAGGACGCGTCCGTGTCGTGCCGGCACCGGCGGACAATCTCAAGGTGACGACGCCACTCGATCTCCTGGTCGCCGAGCAGCTGCTCGCCCAGCGAGCTGATTGAATCGCGGCGTGCTCACCGACTACCACGTCCACCTGCGTCGCGATGAGCTCGAGTACAGCGCCGGCGAGCACTTCACAGCCGCCAACGCCGAGCGCTACCGAGCGGCGGCGCAGGCGGCCGGCGTGGCTGAGCTCGGAGTGTCCGAGCACGTGTATCGCTTCCAGCAGGCGCTCGGCATCTGGGATCACCCGTACTGGCGAGAGCAGGCGACCGACGACATCGACGGCTACTGCGCGTTTGTCCGCGACGAGACAGACCTGCGCCTCGGGTTGGAAGTCGATTTCGTGCCGCACCGCGAGGATCGGACGCAGGCGCTGATCGACCGCTGTGAGCTCGACTACGTCATCGGCTCGGTCCATTTCCTCGGCGACGAGGCGGTTGACTACGACCGCTACGACATCTGGCGGCGCGCCCACAGCGCGGAGGCCGTGTGGCGGCGCTACTTCGAGACGCTTGCCGGGGCGGCATGCAGCGGCTTGTTCGACATCCTCGCGCACCCGGACCTCGTCAAGATGTGGGGCGCGAGCAGGCCGCTACCTGACGGTGATCTGCGCCGCTACTACGAGCCGGCGATCGAGGCGATTGCGGAGTCGGGCATCGCCGTCGAGGTCTCGACGGCCGGGCTGCGCAAGCCGGTCGGCGAGATCTACCCGGCACCGGCGTTTCTCGAAGGCTGTCTGGAGGCTGGCGCCGTGGTCGCGCTGTCGAGCGACGCGCACATCCCTGAGCAGGTCGGCTACGGCTATGAGCAGGCGCTCGAGTTGCTCGAGCGCTGCGACGTGCACGAGCTGGCGGTGTTCCAGCACCGCGAGCGGCGACTCGAGCCGATCGGCGTTGCGCCATGAGCGCGCGCACCGGCATCGGCTACGACTCGCACCGTCTCGTGGCTGGACGCCGGCTCGTGCTTGGCGGCGTCGAGCTCGACTCGGAGCTCGGGCTAGCCGGCCACTCCGACGCGGACGCGCTGACCCACGCGGTCATCGACGCACTCCTCGGTGCGGCCGGGCTGGGCGACATCGGTGAGCACTTTCCCGACAGCGACGAGCGCTACCGCGACGCGGACTCCCTGGTGCTGCTCGGTGCGGTGGTCAAGCTGGTCCGTGCCGCCGGCTTCGAGCTGGGCAACGTCGACGCGACCGTGGTCATGGAGCACCCGAAGCTTGGGCCGGCGCGAGCGGCGATGCGCGAACGGCTCGCGGAAGCCCTTGGCATCGCAGCGACGTGCGTCAACATCAAGGCGACGACCGGTGAGGGCGTCGGGTTCGTAGGGCGGGGGGAGGGTGTCGCGACGATCGCGATCGCGACGCTTCACGTGGGGGAGGCCGGCGAGGTTGGCTGAGATCCGGCTCTACGACACGCGCGCGCGTGAGATCCGCGCGTTCGAGCCGCGCGAGCCGGGGCGCGTCGGGATATACGCCTGTGGCCCGACCGTGTACGCGCGCATCCACATCGGCAATGCGCGACCGTTCGTCGTGTTCAGCCTGTTGAAGCGCTTTCTCGAGCATTGCGGCTTCGCGGTGACGCTCGTCGCGAACATCACCGATGTCAACGACAAGATCTACGCCGCTGCCACCGCCCAGGGGGTTCCGAGCACCGTGCTTGCGGCCGAGATGACCGCCGCGTACATCACCGACACCGACCGGCTCGAGCTTGGTCGTCCCGACCACGAGCCGCTGGCGAGCCAGTCGATCGACGCCATTGTTGCCAGTATCGAGGCGCTCCTCGCGCGCGACCATGCCTACGTCGCCGACGGCGACGTGTACTTTCGCGTGCGCAGCGACAGCGCCTACGGGACGCTGTCGCGCCGGCCCATTGAGCGCATGGATCAGGGCGAGGATCTCGATGGCGCGACGCGCAAGGAGGATCCGCTCGATTTCGCTCTGTGGAAGGCCCACAAGGCCGGCGAGGACAGCTTCTGGCAGGCGCCCTGGGGGCCTGGCCGTCCCGGCTGGCACATCGAGTGCTCGGCGATGGCCGAGAGTCTGCTCGGAGCCGGCTTCGACATTCACGGCGGCGGCCTTGACCTGCTCTTTCCCCATCACGAGAACGAGGCGGCACAGACGCGCTGCGCGCGGGGGTCGGAACTGGCGCGCTACTGGGTGCACAACGGCATGCTCGAGCTCGGAGCCGCGAAGATGGCGAAGTCGGTTGGCAACATCGCGTTGCTGTGCGAGGTGCTCGATCGTTACGGGCGTGACGCCGTGGTCCTGTATTTCTGCGGCGCCCACTACCGCCAGCCGATCGACTACGGGGAGGAGCCGCTCGCGCAGGCCGCCAGCAACGTAGCCCGGTTGCGCGAGCTCGCCCACAAGCTCAGCCCAGGCGACTCGCCGCCGGAGCTGGCTGCGCTGAGCGAGCGCTTCTTCGCCGCTCTGGCTGATGACTTCAACACACCGAGCGCTCTCGCGGCGATGTGGGAGTGGGTACGGGAGGCGAACCGGCGCGACGCTGACACAGGCGATCGAGACCTGCGCTCGATGCTCGGTGTGCTCGGTCTGGCGAACCTGCTCGACGCGACGGCCGAGCCGGCTCCGGCCACAGTCGTTGCCCTTGCGCAGGAGCGCGAGCTGGTGCGCGCCGCGAAGGACTTCGCCCGCGCCGACGAGCTGCGCCTGGCGATCGAGGCCGCCGGCTGGACGATCCGTGACGGCAGCGGCGGCTTCGAGCTGCGCCGCGGCGCCGGCTGATTTCGCGATGGCTCGTCATCGCGCGTGATCGTCTACGGGCGCAACGCTGTGCGTGAGGCGCTTCGCGGACGAAGGGCCGCGACCCTCGGCCGGGTCCTGGCGAGTGACGCCGCGGCGCGGGCGCCGTGGCTGGCTGGCGTGGCGGTCCACCGTGCGAGCGCCGAGGAGATCGAGCGCGTCTGCGGCTCAGCCGAGCACCAGGGCGTGTGCGCGGAGCTCGGGGGATATCCGTACGTCGGCGCGGCGGAGCTGCTGGGGACGAAGGACCACTTCGTGGTCGCGCTCGACGAGGTCCAGGATCCGCAGAACCTCGGCGCGATATGTCGCACAGCTGAATGCGTTGGGGTGAGCGGGGTCGTCCTCTGCGAGAGGCGTGCGGCGGCTGTGACGCCAGCGGTCTGCCGTGCGGCCGCCGGAGCGGTCGAGCACGTGAGGATCGCCCACGTGAGAAACCTGTCCGACTTCCTGGCGGCGGCCAAGGCATGCGGGTCGTGGTGCTACGGCGCCGCCGTGAGCGATGCCGCCGTGCCCTACGATCGACCGGACTACTCGGGCGGCGTCGTCCTCGTCCTCGGCGCCGAGGGCCGGGGGCTCAGACCGCGCGTCGCGAGCAGCTGTGACGAGCTCATCGCGCTGCCCCTGCGCGGTCAGACCGCCTCGCTCAACGTGAGCGCAGCTGCCGCAGCGCTGATGTACGAGATATTGCAAAAGCGCAGCGGCGCTTGACAGCGCTCCATAACTACGTCTAACCTTCCCGGCACATCAGCCTGAACCTCAGGTTCAGGTTTGGTGTTATATTTGGCAGTTGGCGCCAGGGGAGGAGTGCGCCACTGAGCCCCATCCTGCCCGAAAGGGCACGAAAAAGGAACAGCTCGTGGCCCTGACTTCCCGTTATTCTAATCCTCAGCCTAAGGTTGAGGATGGCTTCTTGATCGCTCTCGCCAAACAGGGCGATCCCACGGCGTACAACCGAATAGTCACCCGCTACTACGGGTTCGTGCGGTTGAAGGCGTCGTCGTACTTCCTCGCCGGCGGTGACGCCGACGACCTCATCCAGGAGGGCCTGATCGGCCTCTACAAGGCGGTCCGCGACTACCGAACCGACCGCGAGTCGAGCTTCCGCAACTTCGCGGAGCTTTGCATAACACGCCAGATCATCACCGCCGTCAAGACAGCGACGCGCAACAAGCACGCGCCGCTCAACCACTATGTGTCGTTCTCAGGGCCGGTGGGTGGAGGCGCTGACGATGAGGCGCCGACGCTCGACGAGACGATCGCGGGACCGGCCGTGAACGATCCCGCGAGTCGTGTCGTGTCGACGGACGAGCTGCGCTCACTTGTCGGCTGCCTGTCGACGGCGCTATCGCCACTCGAGGCGAGCGTGCTGTCGTTGTACCTTGATGGGCGCTCCTACGAGGAGATCGGCCGGCGTCTCGGCTGCGACACGAAGACCGTGGACAACGCGCTCCAGCGCGTGAAGCGCAAGGTCGGCGCTCACCTCGACGGTCGAGAGAGCCTCGACTAGCTCAGCAGCCAAGCGCCGCGAGCGTGTGCGTGTGAGCGTCCTCGTCACAGACATCGCTGCCGAGCGAGATTCGCGTCTCGCTGGCCCAGCTGTCGAGCGCAAGGTCGAGCGCCGCGATGGTGATCTGCGCTGCCTGCGCGAGCGCTCGTGCGCGACGCTCGAGCGTGAGCCGGTCGCCGATGCCGAACACCCGCTTGGCCGCGCGGCTCACAGTGTCGTCCTCGCTCAGTAGGAGGCTCGGCGCGCTCAGCGGGTAGCGGCCGAGTGCACCGAGCGTGACAAGCAGGTCGTAGCGCGCTCGTCGATGAAGGCCGGGAAGCGCGAGCCGTTCGAAGACCCGTTCGAAGCGCTGAGCCGGCGTCCAGCCGGGATCGGCGGTGAACGCAGCCGCCTGCGATCCGGCGCGGCCCGCCCAGCGGCGATACGCGATCAAGGTGTCTTCGCTGCGCGCCGGGTCGTGCGCTGTGCGCGGACCGAGCCGAGCGCCTTCGAGTCGTGGCAGCTCGCGGTCGCTCCAAGCCGTCCGAACGAGGCGCACCGCCGCGAACGGGTCCTCAGACGCTTCGAGCGGGCAGAGATAGGCGACCAGGAACGCCAGCCAGCTCGCTTCCTCGATGTCCGGCTCGTGCGCAATCTCGGCGTAGAGGCCGGGCGGATCGCTCGCGAGCGCGGCGACCCTACCCATGGCCTGCGCGATCTCGTCGGCCAGACGTTCCGCGTCGGCGCTCGAGCGCAGCCCGGGTGCCAGCGCCGAGCGGTAGCCGTCGTCCTGCGCTCGCCGCTCGTGGCGGATGACCAGACCACTCGACTGTCTGCCCGGCGTGCGCTTGCGTGGCGCGGCGGAGGCGCGCTGCCGGGCGGTGGGTCGGCCCGCTCGCGCTGCGGCGGCACGCTGTGCGCTCTCGAGGCTCGGGCGGCAGATGGGGCAGGACTCGATCGCCGTACCGTGGCGGCAGAACTTCGGCACAAGGACCCCAGTCTATTGCGGTGCTCTCAGCGGCTCTTCAGCCTCAAGTGCGCCGGCGGACGCGCCGCCCGCGCGAGCACCTCGAGCGCGAGCAGCAGTGCGAGCGCGACCAGGCCGCTCTCGAGGATGTACCACGGCCACGGTCCAAACAGGCTGAGCAGTGAGCTGCTTGCGGGCTTGGCGCGCAGGAACATGTAGTTGCCGCCGCTCAGCAGATCAGCAATCCCGGCGAGCACCGCCCACGCCCAGGTCGCGCCGTAGGCGTACCAGACGGCGCCACGGCGCGGGATCTGGCCGGCACCGAAGACGAAGTAGCACGCCGCGATGATCGCTCCAAGGTGGTAGGTGAAGAAGGTGAAGTAGAAGACGCTCGGGAAGGTGTAGCCGAGGTCGGGCGTAAGGGTGGCTTGAAGCGACGCGCTCAGCGCCCAGAAGTAGACCAGCTCGACGAAGACCGCCCGTCGCGTCCACAGCGCGACGACGGTTGCGAGCGAGACGGCGTCGGTTAGCTGCAGCGGTAGATCGTTGCTCACCGTCCAGATGCCGTCGAGCGCATCGGCGAGGTACTCGCCCGCCCACGCGGCGAGGACCAACAGCGCCAGCCCTCGCGCCGCCGGGACCTCCCAGCGACCAGGATGGGTGCGTGCCAGCCACACGGCGAGCGAAGCCGCGACCAAGAGCACGCCGAGCGCAGCGAGATGTGGTGCCGAGAAGTCCGCCACCTCACCGGCAGCTTCGCAGCTGCAACGAGTGCGTCGCGCGGCGAGCTGAGCGAGCGCGCCGAGTCGTCGCTGATCATTGGCCAGCCGATCGAAACTCTGGCACCGACGAGGAGTTTGGACAGATGGTTAGGTAAACGTCACCCCGGCTTCAGCGGATGGCGGCAGTCCCCGATGCTCCCATCTATGCGACGCCTTCTTGCCATCCTCGGTTTCAGCCTCCTGCTGGCGTGCTCCATCGCGTCCGCCGAGGCTTCATCGGCGACTGCGAGCCGGGGGCACTGGCCGGGCTGGGGCCCGACCGGGCAGTCGGGCCCGACCGGCTGGACGGGCCCGACGGGCGGCACTGGCCCGACCGGCACGACCGGCACGACCGGCACGACCGGAACGACCGGAACGACCGGCACGACCGGCACGACCGGCACGACCGGCACGACCGGCACAAGCGGGCCGACGGGGCCGACCGGGCCCAAGGGCAAGCCGATCCCCACGAGGCACCACAAGTTTGCGATCTCGGCGCTTCCCATCACCAGCGGCCCGACCGTGCCCGGCGACGTGGCGGAGATCCTCCCGTCTGGGCTCGCGGTACCGCCTGCGGGTGCTCCCGAGCGGGTCAAGGTGCTGATCTGGACGTCGAACCGGCTGATCGGTCTGCCCTATCGCTACGGCGGCGGCCATGCGTCCTTCTCCTCGAACGCCTACGACTGCTCGGGGTCTGTCTCCTATGCGCTTCACGCCGCGGGACTGCTAAGCGTCCCCGACGATTCGGAAGGGTTCCTGACCTGGGGCGTCAGAGGCCCGGGTCCCTGGATCACCGTGTACACGCGGGTTGGGCACGCGTGGCTGACCGTCGCAGGCATCCGGCTCGACACGAGCGCGATCAACGACCCGGTCGGACTGCCGGGACCGCGCTGGCGCCCCGGACTCGAGCCCCTGCGCGGCTTCCACATGCGCCACGCGTAGATCAACGAACCTGATCGCGCTACCCGTCGGGCTGGTCGCCGGCGCCGGTGCTGCACGCACCGCCTAGCATCTGCAGGTGCGCCGACGATGCGAGCAGCATGCACATCAATGCCCGAGACGGATGATCCGCACTTGCCAACGGCGAAGACAGGCGGTCTGCGCTGCGCCGCATTGGCCGGCGCCATCGCGCTCGCGAGCTGCGTAGCCCTCGCTGCTGGTGGCGGCGTCGCGTGGGCGAGCCGGCAGAAGACGGTGCTCGCAGCTACTCCGTACATGGGCTGGGACTCGTCCTACGCGGTACCGGGTGGGGGTGATGAGGAGGAGATCCTTCAGCAGGCCAGCGAGCTGAAGAGCTCGGGTCTCGAGGCTGACGGCTACCGGCTCGTCTGGCTGGACGCGGGCTGGTGGGGCGGTCAGCGCAGCGTCACAGGTCAGATCGTGGTGAGCCCGGTCCAGTGGCCGCACGGCATCGCGTGGCTCGCTGCGACGTTGCACGCGAACGGCTTCAGGCTCGGCGTCTACACCGACGCGGGAGCGACCGGGTGCGGTATCGCCGCCGGCTCCTTCGGGCACTACCAGCAGGACGTCAACACGCTGGCGGCTTGGGGCGTGGACGCGATTAAGGTCGATTGGTGCGGTGGCGTCGCCGACGGGCTCGACCCGGCGACGCAGTACGTGCAATTCCACCAGGCGATAATGGACAACGCGTCCCGCCGTCCGATGCTGCTCGAGATCTGCAACTTCCTCCAACCCGGGCAGAAGGCGGCAGGCGTGCCTACCTTCAACCAGTCCGCGTTCTTCTCTTACTCGTTCGGTCCGTCAGATGCCAGCGACAGCTGGCGCACCGACACCGACATCGGCAAGCTCGGACACGTGTCGTTTGACAGCGTGCTGCGCAACCTCGATGCCGATGCGACTGAGCCGCAGGCCGCGGGTCCTGGACACTGGAACGACCCCGGCTACCTCAGTCCAGATCAGGGGATGAGCGCGGCACAGTTCCGTACGCAGTTCAGCATGTGGGCAATCCTCGCCGCGCCGCTGATGGTCAGCCGCAGCATGCTCACCATCAGCAAGACAAGCCTCGCCACCGTCTCGAACCGCCGGGTGATCGCGATCGACCAGGATTCAGCCGGCGTCCAGGGCTCGATGATCCCCGGCTCGGCCTCCGGGGACGGTGAGGCCTGGGCGAAGCCGCTGGCCGACGGTAGCATCGCCGTCGCCTTGCTGAACCGCGGTTCGACGCCCGTCACGGTCTCGACAAGCGCCACCGCGGCCGGATTGCCTCCCGCGCAGAGCTTCAGCGTGCAGAACGTGTGGTCGAACAAGCGATCCACGACAGCCGGCGCTCTCACCGCGACCGTCGCGGCCTACTCCACGGTGCTCCTGCGTGTGAGCGCGCGGTGAACGCTCGCTAGAAGGTGCGGGCGCTGGATGACGCAACGTGTCGGCGACTCAGCGATGGGCCGCTTCGTACCGGCCGCAACGACACCGTCTCCGACCTGCTTGGCGCCAGCGCCCACCTGCTCGCGGTCGGCCACCGCGACAGCTGAGGCACCCGCCACATCCGTTCGCGTGTGATGCGCTCGCTGATGTGCGACCATCGCTCCGTGCTTCGGGCGAATGTCCTAGAGGTGGCTTGTGCGCAGGGGGAAACCGATCCCACCGGCTACCGCTCGAGCTTCGCGGACGTCGGCCGGGCCGTGGGGGGTGCGTCGCTGGCGGTCAAGCTGTACGAGCTGCCCGTGGGCGAGAGCGTTTGCCCGTATCACTATGAGTATGAGGAGGAGTGGCTGCTTGTCCTCGAAGGTGCGGTTGTCGTGCGCACGCCAGAGGGTGAGGACGAGTTGGTGCGCGGTGACATCGTCTGCTTCGCGCCAGGACCTGCCGGTGCCCACAAGGCAACCAACCGCGGCGAGGCGGTCGCGCGGATCGTGATGTTCTCGAGCGCACGCGAGCCAGCTGTGGCCGTCTATCCCGACAGCGACAAGATCGGCGTATGGCCGGGCAACTCCGACGACAAGGTGATGCTGCGGCGCGCCGACGGAAACGTCGACTACTGGGACGGCGAGTGCTAGCGGGCGGGGGCCAGCCGCGCGGCAGTAGCCTTTCCCGGACGAGCGCCTCGCCCAGCTTGCGTGTCGCGGACGCAGACCGGGAGCGCGTGGTCGGGGAGTTGCGCGAGCACATGCTCGCCGGCCGGCTTACCTCGGAAGAGTTCGAGCAGCGTCTCGGCTCGGCATATGGAGCGAGGACTCAGGCGGACCTCGATGCCGTCAAGGTGGATCTGCCGATGAGCCCGGCGGTCCGCCAGCAGGCACTCGCCGAGCGCAAGGCCCACCTGCGCCGCCGGCTGGTGCAGGAGGGCGGGGGCGCGGTGAGCTGCTCGCTGATTTGCGTCGCGATATGGGTCGCGACTGGTGCGAGTGGCAGCTTCTGGCCGATATGGGTGATCTTGGGGACATCGCTTCCGCTCTTGCGGAACGCGTGGCGTCTGCTCGGACCGGCCCCCGACCTGGACGCGGTGGAAGCGCACCTGAATGCTCGCCGCGAACATCGCCTGGCCCGCGAGCAGCGGCGCTCTCACCGCCGCGGGCTCCCGCGATAAGGCCGCCCCGGCCGCGGACCCATCGGGACCGCGTTCTAGGCGCCGAGTGTGGCGTCTAGGCGTGGTGGCAGTCGGCGAGGGCGGTGGCGTAGAACTGTAGGTAGCTGTTCCAGTGGCTGTTCCAGTAGGTCATCTCGTGTGATCCGGGCCAGATGTGGAACTGGATGGGGATCCCGTCTGCGCGCAGCAGCTGGGCGAGAGTTGTGTCGGCGGCACGGAAGGGGTCCTCGCTGCCGACGTCGATCCACACCGCCATTCCGGGGTAGGGGTTGCCGGTGCGCGCGGCGGCGATGAGGTCGTGGCGGGCGAAGTCCTGGGCGTTGTCGAACGCGCCGGCGGCGCTCTCGCCACCGCTGAAGAAGAGTGCGGCTGAGTGGCCGCCGACGGCGCAGAAACGTCCTGGATGCAGGCGGGCGATGTCCAGCGCGCCGAAGCCGCCCATCGAGATCCCACCGATCGCGACCCGCTTGGGGTCGGCGTGCAACCGGCTGATCGCCTGCGGGATCACCTCGCGAACAACGTAGGAGCCCCATGCGCCATCGGCTCGGTTGTGCCAGTAGGAGTCAGCGCCGCCGTAGGGGAAGACGATGTCCGGTGCGCGCGACCCCAGCCGCGCGAGCGCCGCGAACATCGCGTCGTTGAGGCTCGAGTCTTGGTTGCCGCCCTTGCCATGCAAGAACACCAGCAGTGGGCGCCGCTGACCGCTCGCGCCGGCGGGGATCACGGCTGCCACCGGCAGCGCCTGGTGCACGAGCGGACTGTTGATCGTGAACCGTACGACCTGCGCACCGCGCGTATCGGTCCCGAACGCGCGCATGCCCACGAGCACCGCGAGGGCCACGACCGCGAACACGCCGATCGCCGCCACCCGCCGCCGCAGGTAGGTCCTCCTTGGTGTCCGAGACGCGCGCCCCGGGTGTACCACCTCAAGACGCTCGCCCGGGTCTCGTCCCATAGCGATGGCGAGTATGGCAGCCACCAGCCGGCCCATGGCACCCGTGGTAGTCGCGCTCTTCCTGCTCGTCCGCAGGTCCTACCGACTGCCCCGCCGCCGACGGCGTTTCCACGAGAGCCGGAGAGGGGACTCGAACCCCTGACCTATCGCTTACAAGGCGATTGCTCTACCAGCTGAGCTACTCCGGCGGCGTGCTAGACGCTAGCCGTTCGGTGATGAGCCGTGCGTCTTCTACTTGGGCCAATGGATGGCTACAGGGGCGCAGGTGTGGAAGACGTGCTGGAGGTGGAGGATCTGGCCGTGGGGTTCGTGGACCGTTATGCGCACCGTGTAGGCACCCTTGGGTAGCCCGCGCAGGTCGATCCTGACGGTTTGCAGGTTCGTCCCGATCTCCGTGACGTGGCGCGGGCCGAAGGTGGCCTTGATCTCCGTGATGAGCTCGTCGGCTCTGAGGTTGAAGTCGATCCGCGGGTGCATCAGGAAATCGCGCCGGCTGGTGCACGTGTGCGCGGTCGTGGTGGTCGTGGTGGTCGTTGAGGTCGTCGTTGTCGTGACCGGCGTCGTGACGCAGCTCGGTGCGTACTCGGCGGCGCCGATGTCCACGATGCCCGAC
The DNA here is from genome assembly GCA_049512455.1 of Solirubrobacteraceae bacterium. Lineage (GTDB taxonomy): Bacteria > Actinomycetota > Thermoleophilia > Solirubrobacterales > Solirubrobacteraceae > Palsa-513. Next base: position 17,460 of record JBEKXB010000005.1, read on the forward strand.
GGCGTAGCCGCGCACGTCGCAGCGGACCCGTTCAGCTCGCGTGCGGTGCCGTAGAAGTCGGTCGTCAAGCCGCTCGGCACGAGCGCGTTGGAGCCGGCGTCGATCGTCGGGCTGGTCGAGGTCTCGTGAGCGTCGATCCCGCCGACCAGCAGCGGGTTGGCGCAGATGTTGCCGGTGCCGGTGTATGGCGAGGTGCCGCTGCAGAGATCCGAGTAGGTCGCGGTGAACGAGCCGGAACCGCCCGCCTCGGCACCCCCCTCCTCGCCGGAGAGGATCGTGTTCTGGAGCGCGACCGTCGCGGCATTGGTGTCGAAGATGCCGGCCACAGCGCTGCCTGACGGGGTCACGACGTTGTTGGTGACGGTCGTGTCGTCGAGCGTGAGGCCATCATCGTTGTAGGAGGAGCATTCGAAGAAATCGAACGTGCCAACGCCGAGCGCAGCGCCGTCGGCCTCGGTCGACTCGCCGCCGTCGCTGTCGTCGATCTTGTTGGCGGCGATCACGTCCTGCGTGAGCGTGCTGGTGATCGCAGTCCGTGAGCAACCATCCTGAACCACGGCGAGGCCCGCGCCCGAGCTCCACTGGTCAAGCTGGAACGCATCCTCGCCACTGGTGCCCGGAATCGTGTTGTTCGTGAAGCTGTCGTCGGTGCTGCTCACGTCGACCGCGTCTGCCCACTCGCCACCGCCGCCGAAGTCAGCCAGACCGCCGTCTTCGATGATCGCATCACCGTCGAACTCGTTGCCCTGCTGCGTCACCGGCGCGACGGCGCCTTCGAAGTTGGACCCGTAGCCCCAGATCGCGAGGCCGCCGCCGAGACCCTGCCCGTCCGACCCGCCAGCGGTGGTGAGCGTGTCGTCGGTGAAGTCGTTGTCGGTCAGCGACGTCGTGGCGGCGCAGTTGAGGATAAGCGACAGGCCTCCACCACCAGTGCCGTCGAATGACGCGATGGGGTCATCGACGGAGAGCGTGTCGTGCGAGAACTGCGAGTCCGCGATCGAGAGCGCGTAGTCGCTCGGCGTGCTCGGACAGTGGCCGTCGCCGTCGCCGTCAACCAAGATCATCACCGGGTTCCAGTCGTAGCCGCCAACGTCGCCGCCCGCATCGTTGGTGAACGTGTCGTGGCTCAGCGTGAGAGACTCACTGGTCGCCCCGCTCGGGAAGCCGTATTCGAGCCCGAGCGCTGAGTCGCCGCTGATCAACCCGTGAAAGGCCCCGGTTTGCACTGACGAGGGAGACGTCAGCACGGCGTTCTCGAACGTCAGGTTCTCGATCATCGTGTTGGCGCCGACGTCGTCGCCGACTGTGCCCCACAGCAACGGTCCGCCCTGGTCCGTGCCCTGCCCGTCGAAGCCGGACGTGGTCCCGGGCTCGCCCTCGAGCGTGAAGCCGCCGTCGAAGCCGTTGAAAGAAGCGGGCAGCTCGAACGAACCGGTGCAGAGACCGTCGATGATCACCGTGTCGCCGTTGGAGACGTTGTCAAGCGTGGTCTGAAGGCCCGGGCTCCCGGTGGCCGTTCCGCCTGGTGCCCCGGTGCAGTAGACCGTGGTAGTCGTGCCTCCCGCCTGCGCACTGGTGGAGGTCAGCACGAGCACACCGGCAAGCGCTGCGAGGAGGACGATGAGGTGGGGTGCGCGGCGACGGAGCACGGGGTTCTCCTTGGCCAATGGGCCGCTCGACGAGGTCCTGCATAGGGGCCCCCACGGCAGCGATGCTACCGCGCATCCGCTTCATGCACCGGATGACGTGGACCTCCGGCGGCAGTTGCCCCGTCCAGCAGTTACGGCGCGCGCCAACCGGGTCGAGCGCGTCTGCTCCGCGTGTCGAGTGACGCGAGGCAACCACGACCAGTTGCCCCCGTCGCTCACAAGGCGATTGCTACCAGCTGAGCTGCTCCGGCAGCGTGCCAGAAGCTAGCCGTTCGACGACCTACTTGTGCTTCTTGTGGTGCCAGTGGATGGCTACAGGGGCACAGGTGTGGAAGATGTGCTCGAGCCGGAGCACGTTGCCATTCGGCTCGCGGACGGTCACGTGCACAGGGTAGGCGCCTTGTGCAAGCCCGCGCAGGTCGATGCGGACGGTCTTGAGGTTCTTCCCGGTCTCGTAGACATGACGGGTGCCGAACGTCGCCTTGATCTCGGTGATCAGCTCGTCCGGTTTGAGGTTGAAGTCGATCCGCGGGTGCATCAGGAAATCGCGGCGGCTCACGCAAGCGGTCGTGGACAGCTGGCTCGGTGCCGCAGGCTGGGACAGCGTGAGAGCGGTCGAGACGCTGCCCGGGGGACCTGTGCCCACGGCGTTGGTTGCTGTGACGCTGAACGTGTAGGCAACGCCGTACTGCAGACCCGGCACGACGATCGGGCTGGCAGGTCCGGTGGCGGTTTCGTCGCCCGGCTGAGCCGTGACGGTGTAGTACTCGATCGTCGAGCCGCCGTCGGATGCGGGCGGGTTGAAGCTGATCAGCGCCGACGGGTCGCCGGACGGGCTCGCCGTCACGTCAAGCGGAGGACCGGGGACGGTGCACGACCGCGCGTACTCCGCTGCGCCGATGTCGACGATGCCGCCGGGATTCGGGCACTCGAGGATCGTGCCGTTGAGCTCGCGCAGAGCACCGTAGAAGTCGGTCGTCAGGCCGGCGGGCACCAGCGCGTTCGAGCCGGCGTCGATCGTCGGGCTCGAAGCGGTCTCGTGGACGTCGGACGAGGTCAAGCTGCCGTTGTCGACGAGCAGCGGGTCAGCGCAGATGTTGCCGGTCCCGGCGTACGGCGAGGTGCCGTCGCAGAAGTCGGAGTAGTTGGCCGTGAGCGAGCCACCATCGTCGAAGCCGCTCGTTTCGCTGCCACCGACGTCGCCGTAGAGAATCGTGTTTGCGAGCGTCAGCGAATCGTCCGGGTTGCCCCAGATCCCGGCCGTCGCCTCGCCAGTGGTGTCGGGCGTCCCATCGCTCGTGACGCTGTTGGCGGTGAGGGTCGAGTCGTTGAGCGTGAGCGCGTTCTGGCAGCTGTCCAGGTCGCAGGTCTCGATACCAAGGTAGATAGCGGCGCCTTGGGCGTTGCCCGGATCGTCGCCGTCGGATGTGACGTCGCCGTTGCTGTCGCCGTCGGTGCTGCTATCGCTGATCGTGTTTGCGGCTAGCACGTCGTCGGTCAGCGTGTTGGCGCCTGCTGCAACGTCGTTGGCCTCGGCGAGCCCGCCGCCCCAACTCCAAGAGTCCTCACAGGAACCGCCGTCATAGTCCGGGGTCCCCGGCAGAGCGTTGCTGAAAAAGCCGTCGCCGGTGCTCGTCACGTTCACGTCGTACGCCCACTCGCCTGCGCCGCCAACCTCGCAGGGCGGCTTGGACGACTCATCCGGCGCGCTCACCGCGTTGCCGGCGAAGACGTTGCCCGACTGTGTGGAAGAGGCGATGTCTGTTGCGAAGTTGTCCTGCGATGCCTCGTAGCAGTCGCGGCACGAGATCGACAGCCCGCCGCCGGTCGCGTAATCGGCGCCCTGATCGACGAGCGTGTTGTCGGAGAACGTGTTGCCGGTGAGCGTGACCGGATCCTCGTAACAGCCGATCGTCACACTGAGGCCGGCGCCGCCTTCGAACTCGTCGTCCCAGTAGAGGTTCTCGGTGTTGTCCTCGAACGTTGAATCGCTGATCGCAAGCGAGCCCTCGTCGCTTTCGCACTCGGAACCGCCGGCGTCCTCGACGATGCTCACTGGGGATTCCTGGTAGCTGGTGTTCTGCTCGAACGTGTCGCCAGTGAGGGCAATCGACGTGCCGCTCTCGTACTGGTGGAGGTTGAGCGCCTGCGGGCTGTGCGAATGCCGTGATCCGTCGCTCACGCCGGACGTCTCGCTCGCGCCGGACGGCGCACTCGTGCCGCCTTCGAAGAGAAGGTTCGAGATCGTCATCGCGCCAACGCTCCAGCCGGTGAGGAGGGTTCCGGGACCCTCCCCGAAGTCGCCGTTCTGCCCGTCGAATCCGGACGTCGTGCCGGTCTCGCCTGCGAGCGTGAAGGCCGCGTGATAGGGCAGCAAGAACGTACCGCTGCACAGTCCGTCGACGATCACCGTTCCGCCGGTGTTGTCGCCCGAGGGCCCAGACGCGTCGAGGGCGCTCTGAAGGTCGGTGACGCCGCTCACCGTGGTCGTGGTGGTGCCGCCCGGGTTGTCGGCCGAGCACGTCACCGTGACCGTGGTCCCGCTGGCGTCGCCGCTGGCAACGGCGGTCAGGAGCGCCAGCGAGGCGGCCCCCAGAGCGGCGAGAAGGACGGCGATGCGCGGCACGCGACGACGCAGCGGCAGACGGACCAAGACACTCACCCCCATGAGAAAGGCCATCGGCGGTCCCCCGAAGGGCCAACCGCGAGCGGCGATGTTAGCGCCAGCGCTTCGCCGTGTCCAGGGTAGGTATCTACCAAAGTGGGAAATGCCCCTCAGTCCGGCCGCCGCCGTCTCCGGCCCAATCCGGGAGCTCCTGCCGGGTTGCGCGCAACTGCACCTCACCGTAACGCCGCGCGCCTGCGCGGGTATTCGTCTCATGGCCACCTACCCGACCAGTCGCCCGGCGCCCGCCGACTATGACGCGGACGGCTTTCACGTGCGGGCTGTGGCGCGGGGCGTCAACCTGCCGATGTACCTGCTGGCGAGGGGCTTGCTGCAGCCGTTCTTCCACGTCTACTTCCGCATGCGCCGCCTCGGCATGGAGCACGTGCCCAAGCAGGGGCCTGTCATCTTCGCTTCCAACCACCGCAGCCTGCTCGATCCGTTCGTGGTCGGAACGCTGGTGCGCCGGCCGGTGTACTACATCGCGAAGCGCGAGCATTTCCACCACCGCTTCCGCGGCTGGCTGCTGAACAGCCTCGGGGCGTTCCCGATCGATCGCGGCGCGGGCGATCAGCAGGCAATGGACACCGCGCGGCGGATTCTCGAGCGTGGCGACTGCCTCGTGCTGTTCCCCGAGGGCACGCGCACACGACCCGGACCGCTGGGCTCGCCGCATCGCGGCGTGGGGCGGCTGGCGTTGCAAACCGGGGCGCCGGTCGTGCCGGTTGCGGTGTACGGCACCGAGGCGGTCCGCTCCGGCTGGCTGGTGCGGCCGCACCGCGTCAGGATCCGCTGTGGGCGCCCGTTGCGCTTCGCAGTGGAAGAGAGCCCGTCGCCGGCGCTCGCCGGACTCGCGACCGACCGGGTCTGGTCGTGCGTGACGCTGCAGTGGGATTGGCTCGGCGGCGCGATGCCCGAACTGCCGCGCGTGTCCACAGCGCAGCCGCGCGAGCGGGTTTACGCCGCGTGATCGCGCGAGGGTAATCTGCGTGCGTGGTCGAGCTGACAAAGAGCAAAGCCCAGCTCGACGCGGAGTTCTCCGAGCTGTACCGGACGCATCTACGCGACATCTACAGCTACGCGTACTACCGGGTGGGCAACCACCACGACGCCGAGGACCTGACCGAGCAGACCTTCCTGCAGGCGTATCGCCACTTCGAGCGTGCGCAGCGCGAGTCGGCGGGCCGGCCGCTGCGGCCGTGGCTGATCCGGATTGCGCACAATCTCGCCGCGAACCACTACCGCTACCGCTCGCGGCGGCCGCAGAGCCCGCTCGACGAGAGCGCTCCGGTGGCGGCGGCGCACTCGACCGAGGAGCTCGTGGCGGGCCGCGACGAGCTTGCGCGGGTGCTCGAAGGGGTCAAGCAGCTTCCCGATGACCGTCGCGAGGCTTTGATCATGCGCTTCGCGCTCGGCATGGACAACCGCGAGATCGCCCGTGCGTTGGGGCGGACCGACGGGGCGACGAAGGTGCTGATCCACCGCGCGATCAAGCAGCTCGAAGGAATCGTCGCAGTGGCTGAGGAACGCGGATGAGCCCGGTCGACCGTGTGGAGCCGCTGCTGAAGCAGGCGCTTGCGCCCGTCGATCCGCCGGAGGATCTCTCGACGCGGGTGATGCACAAGCTGCAGAGCATCAGCGACTCCGCTGCCGAGGAGCTCGAGGGATGGGAGCTCGCGGCGATGCGCAACCCGCGCAACTGGGCGCGGCCAGCCGCCGCGCTGGTCGGCGGCACCGCCGCCGGTGCCGGCCTCGTGCTGCTGCGGATGCATCAGCGCCACCGTCGCCGGCCAGCGGCGCACGACGACTGAGCCGACGCGCGGCGGCGACCACGGACCCTGGTAGCGTCCGCTTGCCGTGGCGAGGTGCTACAGACACCCATCGGAGGAGACAGGGGTCTCCTGCTCGAACTGCGGGCGGCCGATCTGCCCCGACTGCATGACGCCGACGCCGGTCGGGATGCGCTGCCCCGAATGCGCACGGCAGCGCACGAAGGTCAAGACGATGCGCACGATCACCCACCACGGCTACGACGTGACGAAGGCGTTGATCGTGATCAACGTCGTCGCGTTCCTCGCCAGCGGCCCGAGCGCGCTGACGATCTCCGGCGTCCCGACGACCTCGAAGCTCGTCAACGACGGCTTCCTCTCGGGCCCGCTGATCAACGTAAGCCACCAGTACTACCGCCTCCTCACCTCCGGCTTCCTGCACGAGAACTTCATCCACATCGGCTTCAACATGTACATGCTCTACGTGCTCGGCCGCATGCTGGAGCCGGCGATCGGACGCGCGCGGTTCCTCGCGCTGTACTTCACGGCGCTGCTGGCAGGATCGTTCGGAGTCCTACTGCTGACACCGAGCGCGCAGTCGCTCGGGGCGTCGGGGGCGATCTTCGGTCTGCTCGGAGCCGCCTATATCGAGATGCGGGCACGCGGCATCGACCCGTGGCGCAGCGGGATCCTGCCGACGATCCTGATCAATCTCGTGATCAGCTTCACACTCCCACACATCTCCTACGGCGCGCACATCGGCGGGTTGATCGCCGGCGGGCTCGCGGCGCTCGCCTTCCAGGCCGCCGACCGCCGGCGCATGCCCGCGCTCGGCTACACGCTGTGCGGGCTGCTCGCCGCCGCATCGGTCTTCGGTGCGATCGCCGTCGCGGCGTCCCCGATCTAAGGCGCTCGTGGAGCGTCTGTCCGACACGCAGATCGAGGAGCGCCTCGCGAGCTTCCCGAACTGGCGCCGTGAAGGCGAGGCGATCACGGCCGACTACGACCGCGGCGGCTTCTCCGCGGCAATCGCGTTCCTGAACCAGGTTGCCGACTGCGCCGAGCTGGCCAACCACCACCCCGACATCCTCGTCCACGGCTACCGGCACGTCCGCGTCACGCTGACGACGCACTCCGCCGCGGGGCTGACCGAGCGCGACTTCGCGCTCGCCACGAAGATCGACGCAATTTCGTGAAGCGCGAGCGGTGCGCCGACCAAGCCCGCCCAAAACCCCAGCCGTCGCCGAACACGCGCGGTTGGCGGCGACGCTCGCGCCTGCTACGGTTGGCTCGCGCCAGCGTGCCGATGACCGACGAACCTCCTCGAAGTAGCCCCGGGCGCACCGGCGACCCGGGGGGAGCGCCTCAGTGAACTGGCTGCTGCTTGCCGCTGCGGCGGTGCTGATCGTGCTGAACGCGTTCTTCGTCGTCTCCGAGTACGCGCTCGTGCGGGCGCGCCACTCGCGGCTCGAGCTCGCCGTCGAGGAGGGTAGGCGCGGGGCGAAGCTCGCGCTGCGCCAGATCGAGCACATCAACGAGTACATCTCGACCTGTCAGGTCGGCAACACGATGGCCTCGATCGGCATCGGGGCGCTGGGCGAGGTGGCGCTCGCGCACCTGCTCGACGGTCCGCTCACGAACGCGGTCGCGCACGGCGTCGCGATCGTCGTGGCGGCGATCGTCGCCTACCTGCTGATCACGAGCGCGCAGATCACCGTCGGCGAGATGGTGCCGAAGCTGTATGCGATCGATCGCGCGGAGGTCGTGGCGCGACGCATCGCGCGGCCGCTGCAGTGGTTTCGCATCCTGTTCCACCCGTTCATCGTGTCGCTCAGCGTCGTCTCGAACGCGCTGCTCGGCGTGCTCGGGGTCGACCCGGAGCGGCGTGTCTCGCGCGGCGGCTCGCCCGATGAGCTGAAGCGGCTGATCCGCGACTCGCAGGCCGGCGGCATGCTCGAAGAGGGCGAGGCGACGATGCTCTCCGGCGTCTTTCACCTGCACGAGCAGGAGGCCCGCCAGGTGATGACGCCGATCCCGGCGGTCGTCACGATCGACATCACCGCCGATGTGCAGACGGCGCTGCGGCGCTGCATCAGCTCGGGCCACACGCGGCTGATCGTCACCGAGGATGACAACCAGGACCGGGTTCGCGGTGTCGTGCACGCCAACTCGCTGGCGCGGGCGCTGATGGACGCCGGGCCGGCGACGCCGATCGAGGCACTCGTGCGTGACGCGCCGATCGTGCCCGAGACCAAGCCGCTCGACGACCTGCTCGCCGACCTGCAGCGCGAACGGTCGTCGCTCGCGGTCGTCGCCGACGAGTACGGGCGGGTCGCCGGGATCGTCACCGTCGAGGACATCGTCGAGGAGGTTGTCGGCGAGATCACCGACGAGACCGACCCGCTGGCGAGCGACGTGCGCCAGCTGCCGGGGGGCGACTGGTATGTCGGCGGGCATGTGCCGATCGCCGACCTCGCCGACCATGGGCTCGAGCTTCCGGCCGACAGCGAGGCCTACAACTCCGTCGGCGGGCTGATCTTCAGCGACCTCGGGCGGCTGCCAAAGCGCGGGGACACGATCAGGGCCAACGGCTATGAGCTGCGCGTCGAGTCGGTGCGCGAGAATCGGATCGTCGCCGTGCGGATACGCAAGCGCCGTCCGGTCGAGCCCGAAGACGAGGGTCACGCGGAGGGCTAGGCGCCCCAGCCGGTTACCGGGCGCTTAATGCACCGGCGCCCCGTTGGAATACCGGGGCGCCGATGGGATCAGGGAGGAGGTGCGATTGCGAAATGTGCTGTCGCATCGGGCAGTATCGGCTGCGACCCTCAACGGCACATAAGTCTTTTGTGGGGGTTTTGTATAGAAAGCCGCTCAGCCGAGCCAGCGAAAGCCGGTTGGGGAGGGGCTGGGAGGCAGCGGGCTGCCGGGAAGGCCCGCCGGCAGCGGCACGAGGTTGTAGACGCCCGGCGCCACGTCGTTGGGGCTGTCCGGATGGAACAGCGCGGCGAGGTACTCGATCTGGCCGCGACCGACGCCGAGCTCGGTCTGGCCACCGCCGTAGTTGCCGATGCCCTGCTCGGAGCAGTAGTCGTAGAGGTCGAGCAGCTCGTGCAGGCTGCCGAGACGGGACGGCTTGACGTTCAGCATCCTGGGCTTGAAGGCGAGCGCCGCGACGTCCGCCACGGTGTGGATCGGCGCGTCCCAAGTGATCCGGTCGCGGTGCGGTGCGAGCAGCTGCCCGGTCTCCGCCGTGAGCGCCGGATCCTCGATCCAGGCCGCCGGGAAGCCCTCCAGCACGCGCCGGTAGAGCTCGCCGTCGGCGGGGTTATCGACGATCGTGCCGACGTACTGCCCCTTCAGGTCGGCCACTGCGACGACGTCGAGCGCGGCGAGCTCCGCGCACAGCGCCTCGCTCCAGCTCGGCGTCGGATCGAGCTTGAAGCGGAGGTCGGGATGCTGGGCGAGCCGCGCGTGGACAGGCTCGAGTGTCGGCGGCTCGGGCAGGCGCAGCGAAGCGACGAACCGCAGCGGGCCGGGCTCGCGGCCGAGCACGGCGTGGAGCGGCTCGCCGGCCTGCGTCAGCGCGAGGTCGAGCGCCGCCGACTCGAACGCCCAGTTGCGGTAGCGGCGGTAGACCTCGCTCTGCGGCGGCGCGGGGAACAGGTCCAGCGAGGCGAGGTGGGCGGCGAACGAGCGGAGCGTCCAGTGGCCTTGCAGCGGGAGGATCGCGCCTGCCTCGTGCAGCGCGTCGTGATCGATGTTGGCGTAGGTGACATCCTCGCCGAGCCCTTCGCGACTCCCGCCGTCGAGATGAACAACGGTGGTCGAACGGGTGAAGTCGCTGCCGAGCTCGACATCGAGGCGCTCGAGCCGGTAGCCGTCGAGCTGCAGCTCGAGGCCGGCGATCCGCTCCCAGGTGCTCACCGCTCCTCGCTCGCGTGTTCGAGCGACGCCACGAGCTCGTCGAGGCGCAATGCCTCTACCTCGCCGCTGACCGCCTCCAGCTCGGCGGCGCAGCGCTCGATCAGCGAGCGGCCTTCGCGCACCAGTTCGAGCGTCTCGCGCAATCCGGCGTCGCCGGAGTCGAGCCTGCGGACGATCTCCTCGAGGCGCGCGGTGGCGGTCTCGTAGTCGGGTGTGTCAGGCGAGGTGTCAGGCGCGCTGTCAGTCATGGTCCACGATCTTCGCAGCGACGCGGCCGTCGGCGAAGCGAAGCGCGACGTCGCGCTGGCTCCGCGCCGCGGCTGCGCTCGTCAGCGGCTCACCGGCCTGGTCCTCGACGAGCGCGTAACCGCGGGCGAGCGTGCGGTCCGGGTCGTGCGCACCGAGCGCGAGCGCCAGCCGCCCAAGCTCGGCCGGACGGCGGACGCGCAGCTCGCGGAGCGCCGCCTCGCGCCGGCGGGCGAGCCTCTGGGTGGAGCTCAGGAGCGTCGCGCGCCGGCCCGTGAGCTGGCGGCGGCTGGCGGCGCGCAGCTCCCGGCCAGACTGGCGCAGAGCGCCACGCTGGCGGGCTAGGTGCTCGGCGGGGGCGCGCGACAGCGCGGTGAGTGCGCGCGCCCGTACGAGCACCGACTGGCGTCCATGGCGGCGCAGCCGCCGCGCGGTGCCGGCAAGTCCGCTGCGAGCCTCCTGGCAGTGCAACGGCACGGCGATCTCGGCGGCGTGCGTCGGTGTCGAGCAGCTCATCGCTGCGACCTCGTCGAGCAGCGTGCGATCGGTGTGGTGGCCGATCGAGGCGATCACGGGCACCGGGAGCAGCGCGACCGTCCGGCAGAGCGTCTCGTCGGAGAACGCGAGCAGGTCCGTGAGCGAGCCGCCGCCGCGCGTCACGACGATCACGTCGACGACACCGCAGGCGGCCAACTCGCGGAGTGCCTGCGAAACGAGCGGTGCGGAGTGGCGGTCCTGCACCGGGGCGTACGCCCAGACGATCCGCCCGTGCCAGCCGCGACGACGGAGCGCGGCGAGCAGGTCGTCGCCGGCCTTGCCGGTCTCGCCGCAGACGACGCCGATCGTGTGCGGGAGCAGCGGCCGGTGCAGCTGACGCTGGCGCTCGAGCAGGCCGTCGGCCGCGAGCGCTCGGCGGCGCTGTTCGATCGCGGCGAGCAGGTCGCCTTCGCCGGCGATCCGCAGCTCGAAGACCGAGAAGCTGAACGCCGGCGATGCGCTCGCGCTGCCGGGGTAGTAGTCGCAGCCGCCGGCGACGACGACCTCGGCACCGTCGGCGAGCGACTCGGTCAGCGCCCCGAGCCGATCCCAATCGGCTCGCCACATCGCACAGGGAAGCGCACCATCAGCATCACGTAGCTCGAAGTAGGCGCGCGCCCTTGTCGGGGGACGCAGGTTCGCGATCTCGCCGCTCAACTGGACGTGGGCGAACGAGCGAAGCTGCTCGCGCAGACGCGCGGCGTAGCGTCCGACGGGGTAGGGGCCGGGTAGGTCGGACCCGACGATCCCGACCGGCGTCGGCGACGGCTCTGCGGGTGGCATCGAATCGGGCATCGAGCGACGAGCCTAGCGCGCCGCGGCGTCGCCACCGGCGAAGCGACGTGGCGGCTAGTCGCGCACCGAGGCGAGCGAGCGCTGGCCGTCCTGGGCGTCGCCGCCGCGTGTCTCGCCATCCACCGCGAGCGCTGCGAGGCGGGCGATCTCCTGCTCGCCAAGCAGGCGCGCTGGGTCCTCAGCGCCGAGCCCCGCGATGAGCTTCGCGATCCGGGCGCTCAGCTGCAGCGCAAAGTGCGGTGTCGAGGCGCCCATCAGCTGGCGGACATCCTCGACGGTGACCCTGTGGTCCGTGGCTGCTCGCGCTGGCGATTCGGCTTCGCTCATGACGGCTGGCCAGTCTAACGCTCCCGCCACCGGTGCCGGCGCCGTCGCTTCCGCCACCGCCACCGGCGCTTCCGCCACCGCCACCGGCGCCACCGCCACCGGCGCCGTCGTCGCCGCCACCGTGGCCGTGGCGACGGCGAGCCCCCGGTCCCGCATGCAACTTCTGCTGCGAGCCGTCAGTGGACAGGCAGGGCTGGCGAGCCTGGAAGTGAAAGAGGTCGGTTCATGCGCCTGCATCACATCCCGATCGCGTCGCTGATCCCGCTGGCGCTGTGCGCACCGGTCGTGCTTGCCCGCAGCGCCGCTGCGCCGCCCCCTTCGCACCACGCGGCAAGCCACGCCCTGCGCGCCGGCGTCGTCGTGCCCTCGCTCGACGGCGGGGCGCTGTACGTTCCGCCGAGCACCGGGACGGGTGGCACCACGGTGCCGAACGCGCCGAACGGCGCAACCGGCGCAACCGGCCCGACCGCGTCGAGCACGCCGCTCGGGCCGACGCCCGAGAGCGCCGCCCTGACGACCACCGTTCCCGGCGCCGTCGCCGTGATCCTCCCCGATGGCTACGCGGCAGCCCCAGCCGCGGCCCCAGCCGCGGTCCAGCAAGCGATCTGGGCCGGCAACCAGCTGATCGGCCTGCCTTACCTCTACGGTGGCGGGCATCAGAGCTTCATCTCCGACGGCTACGACTGCTCCGGCGCCGTCTCCTACGCGCTCCACGGCGGCGGCCTGCTCAGCGCCCCGTTGGACTCCGGCCAGCTCACCGGCTGGGGGCTGCCGGGTCCCGGCGATTGGATCACCGTCTACGCCGACGCCGGCCACGCCTTCGTTCAGATCGCCGGCATCCGGCTCGACACGAGCAGCGAAGGCGACCCAGGCGGCCTCGGCGGACCGCGCTGGCGGCCGCTGCTGACCGACACCACCGGCTTCGTCGCCCGTTACCCCAGCGGCTACTGAGCGTCAGCGCAGAGCGGGCCGCTGTTCAGCTCGTAACCGGCCGCCGGTTCCAGCCGGTGCCGGGGCTGAAGGTCGGCTACGCTTGGCGGCGAACCCGCGAAGGAGGACGTGATGGCTGGTATGTCGGGGCGGATGTCGACGATCGTCAAGGCCAAGGTGTCGAAGCTGCTCGATCGCGCCGAGGATCCTGCCGAGACCCTCGACTACAGCTACACGAAGCAGCTCGAGCTGCTGCAGAACGTCAAGAAGGGCATCGCCGACGTCGTCACGGCGAAGAAGCGCTTGCAGCTGCAGGAGACTTCGATGCAGCAGAAGGTCGTCAAGCTCGACACGCAGGCTCGTCAGGCGCTGTCCGCCGGGCGTGAGGATCTCGCGCGAACCGCGCTCGAGCGCAAGCAGACGGTCCAGGAGGAGCTGCAGTCGCTCGACCAGCAGATCACCGATCTCGAAGCCCAGCAGCAGAAGCTGATCGACTCCGAGGCAGCCATGCGCTCCAAGCTCGAGGCCTTCCGCACCAAGAAGGAGGTCATCAAGGCGCAGTACTCCGCCGCCGAGGCACAGGTGCGGATCTCCGAAGCGGCAACCGGTGTCGGCGAGCAGATGGCCGACGTCGGCCTGGCGATGCAGCGAGCGCTCGACAAGACCGAGAACATGAAGGCGCGGGCCTCGGCCGTGGGCGAGCTGGAGGCTGCCGGCACGTTCACCGACCTCACCCAGCTCGGCTCTGGCAAGGATGACATCGACCGTCAGCTCGACGCGATCGGTGCTGGCGGTGCGGTGGACGACGAGCTGTCGAAGATGAAGGCCGAGCTGGCCAAGGGCAGCGCACCGGCGGGCGAGCTCGAAGCTGCAGCCGGCGACGAGGCTGCGGCGGCCGGCGAGGCGTCGCCAGCCGATGACGCTCCGCCCGCGCAGGCCGACGAGGAGGCCAAGCCATGATCGTCCGGATCTTCACCGAGGGCCAGTACCGCGTGCCCGAGGACGCGCGCGCCCGCCTGAACGAGCTCGATCAGGAGTGCATTGCGGCGGTGGACGCCGGCGACGAGGCGGCTTTCCACGAGAAGTTCGCCGCGTTGCTGGCACACGTTCGCTCGGCCGGCGAGCAGCTCGACGACGACGAGCTCGAGCCCTCGGAGCTGATGCTGCCCCCGCCCGACATCTCCTTCGAGGAAGCCCGCAGCGAGTTCACCGGCGAGGGTCTGATCCCCGAGTAGCCGGGCTGACCGCCCTGGCCGTGCCGCCGCGCCACTCATCGGCGCGCAAGCGGTACAGCACGTGGCGGCAGAGCGGGCTGTCGAGCGGGATCTGCGGGTGATCGAAGTCGTCGGCGCCGTCGCTGTGCATGCCCAGGCGGCGCATCACCGCGAGCGAGCGAGCGTTGACCTGCGAGGCGAACGAGACGATCTCGCTCAGCCCGGCCTGTCCAAACCCGTAATCGATCGACGCGGTCGCGGCCTCCGTCGCGTAGCCATGGCCCCACGCCGCCGGCAGCAGCCGCCAGCCGACCTCGACCGCCGGCGTGAAATGCGCGGCGAACGGGACCACCGACAGCCCGGTCAGCCCGATGAACGTCCCGTCGCCGGCCTGCTCGAGCGCCCAGATGCCGAACCCGCGCTGGTCGAAGCCCGCCTCGATCTGCTCCAGCACGAACGCGCACTCCTCGAACGACAACGGCGCCGGGAAGTACTCCATCACCACGGGGTCCGCGTTGAGCGCGGCGAAGGCGTCGAGGTCGCTCTCGTTCCAGCGGCGCATCACGAGTCGCGCAGTTCGCAGCTCGGAGGATCGATGCTCTAGAACGGAACGCCCCGCAGCGGCAACGAGGAGGCCGTTCGCGTCGTCAGACCCTTGCCGGCTTCAGACACGCGGCGCTTGATCGCCATAGGGAAACCATCCTAGACCTCGAACGTGCAGCGTCTGCGCCTGGCTGGCGGCGACGGGCCCGGCGCCGGACCGCGATAATCGGCCGACGATGGCCGCCACCCAAACCATCTCCCGCGTCTATCCCCTCGGCAGCACGCTCAGTGATCGCGGCCGGCTCGAGGTCGGCGGCTGCGACGTGATCGAGCTCGCCGAGCGCTTCGGCACCCCCGCCTACATCGTCGCCGAGGACGACCTGCGGGCCCGCGCGCAGGCCTTCGTCGCAGCGTTCAAGGCGGCCGGCCAGGCGGACTTCGAGGTCCTGTTCGCCTCGAAGGCGTTCCCCGCGACCGCCGTGATGCGCCTGTTCGCGCAGCAGGGCCTGGGCTGCGACGTAGCCTCGGCTGGGGAGCTTCACCTGGCTTTGAGGGGCGGCTTCGATGAGTCCAAGCTCGTTCTTCACGGCAATGCGCGTGATGACGGCGAGCTTGCGATGGCGCTCGACGCTCACGTCGGGCTGATCGTGATCGACAGCTTCGACGACATCGACCGGCTGGAGCGCTTGGTGGCGGGCCGCGCCGAGCGCCAGCCGGTGCTGCTGCGCGTCACCCCCGGGGTGCGCGGCGACACCCACGACAAGATCTCGACCGGGCAGGCCGACTCGAAGTTCGGGCTGGGGCTCGGCGATGCACGTGCGGCGATCGCGCGCGTGGCGCGAATCGGGGGTCTTGACCTGCGGGGGCTTCACTTCCACATCGGTTCGCACCTGCTGTCAGTCGAGCCTTTCCGCGAGGCGATCGCGGCGATCGCCGGCCTCGGTGACTTTCCCGTCTATGACATCGGCGGCGGGCTCGGCGTCGCCTACACGGCCGGTGAGGAGTCACCGGCGATCGACGAATGGGTCGGTGGGATCGTCGTCGCAGCGCGTGAGCTGCTCGGTCCCGGCAAGCGGCTGATGATCGAGCCGGGTCGTGCGCTTGTCGCGAGCGGCGTCGTCACGCTGTACCGCGTGATCGGCGTGAAGCACAACGTCTCAACCTGGGTCGCGGTTGACGGCGGGATGTCCGACAACCTGCGCCCGATGCTCTACGGCGCGCGCTACGAGGCCGATGTCGCCGACCGGCTTGGTGGCTCTGATCGCGTGCAGCTCGTCGGCAAGCATTGCGAGTCGGGCGACGTGATCGTGCCCGACGCGCTGCTTGACGATCCGCGCGTTGGCGACGTCGTCGTCGTCCCGGTCACCGGCGCCTACTGCTATGCGATGGCGAACAACTACAACGGCGTGCCACGTCCTCCGGTGATCTTCGCCAAGGACGGCGAGGCCCACCTCGTCGTGCGGCGTGAAACGCTCGACGACCTCCACGCACGCGACGTCTGAGGATGCGATGAGCGCCCTGCGCATCGGCTTGCTCGGCCACGGTACCGTCGGCAGCGCGTTCGAGCGGCTGCTGGCGGATCGTGCCGAGCGCGTTGAGGCGCTGACCGGCCGCCGTCCTGAGATCTGCGGCGTGTTGACCCGCAGGCAGGGCAGCTTCGAGGAGATCCTCGAGCAAGCGGAGCTGGTCGTCGAGCTGATCGGCGGCGTCGATGACGCACGTCGCTACGTCCGCGAGGCGTTGGAGGCGGGCCGTGACGTCGTCACCGCCAACAAGCAGCTGCTCTCACGCCACGGCGAGGAGCTCTGGGATCTCGCCCGCGAGCGCGGCTGCTACCTCGGCTTCGAGGCTGCGGTGGCGGGCGTGGTGCCGGTCGTGCGGGTCCTGCGCGAGTCGCTCGCAGCCGCGCGGATCGAGCGGATCTCCGGCATCGTCAACGGGACCACCAACTTCATCCTCTCGGAGATGACGCGGACCGGCTGCAGCTACGAGGTCGCCCTCGGCGAGGCGCAGCGGCTCGGCTACGCCGAGGCCGATCCGTCCGACGATGTCGGCGGCGCCGATGCGGCAGCGAAGATGGCGATCCTGGCGCGGCTCGCGTTCGACGTGCCGGTGCACATCGACGACGTCCGCTACGAGGGGATCGAGCAGATCACCGCCGACGACATCGCCTACGCGCGCGAGCTCGGGCTGGCGCTGAAGCTGATCGGTACGGCCGAGCGCGTTGGTGAGGGGATCTCGGTGCGCGTGCACCCGGCGTTCCTCTATGGCGGGCATCCGCTTGCGTCGGTCGGTGGATCGTTCAACGCGGTGACGGTCGAGTCGGCGGCAATCACCGAGATCACGATGTCCGGGCCTGGTGCCGGCGGCGTGCAGACTGCAAGCGCCGTGCTCGGTGACGTGATCGCCGCGAGCTCGCCGGCGCGCGCGCGAGCCCAGACTCTCGTCGGCCCGGTGGGCACAGCGGTGCCGGCACCGATCGTCCAGGATGTCCTGTGTGCCTTCTACCTGCACCTCGAGCTGGCCGACCGGCCCGGGGTGCTCGCGCAGGTCGCGGCGCGCCTCGGCGAGCAGGGCGCCTCGATCCGCTCCGTGGTGCAGCGTGGCCTCGGCGAGAACGCGCAGCTCGTGATGGTCACGCACCCGGTGCTCGAGTCGCGTCTCGCGGTGGCGGTGGAGCAGATCGGCGAGCTCGAGTTCATCCGTTCGCGGCCGCGTACGATCCGCGTGATCGTCGAGGAGTTCGAGTGACCGGCCGTGCCTGAGGCGCGCTCCATCGGCGTGATCGAGCGCTTTCGCGAGCAGCTCCCGTTCGCCGACGGCGACCCGGTTGTCACGCTCGGCGAGGGATCGACGCCGCTCGTGCTCGCGGAGCGCCTTTCCGAGCGGGTCGGCGCCGAGGTTCACCTCAAGCTCGAGGGGCTCAACCCGACCGGCTCGTTCAAGGACCGCGGCATGACCTGCGCGGTGTCGGCGGCGGTGCGTGATGGTGTGCAGACCGTCATCTGCGCCTCGACGGGGAACACCGCCGCGAGTGCCGCGGCCTACGCCGCGAAGGCCGGGCTGCGCGGCGCCGTGATCGTCCCGGACGGCAAGATCGCGACCGGCAAGCTGGCACAGGCGTTGATGCACGGTGCGCGCGTGATCGCGCTGCGGGGCAACTTCGACAAGGCGCTCGAGCTGGTCCGCGCGCTCGCCGAGCGGCATCCGATCGCGCTCGTCAACTCGGTCAACGAGTTCCGCATACAGGGGCAGAAGACGGCGGCGTTCGAGCTGCTCGACGATCTCGACGGGCGTCTGGATGCGCTCTGCATTCCGGTCGGCAACGCCGGCAACATCACGGCGTACTGGAAGGGCTTCGTTGAAGCCGGCGCCGCGCCGCGGATGTTCGGCTTCCAGGCGGCGGGGGCGGCGCCGCTGGTGCATGGTGCGCCGGTCTTGGAGCCTGAAACCGTTGCGAGCGCGATCCGCATCGGCAACCCGGCGCGCTGGGAGGAGGCGATCGACGCGATGCGCGCCTCGCGCGGCGCGATCCGCGCCGTGACCGACGACGAGATCCTTGCCGCCTACCGCCTGCTCGCCTCCAGCGAGGGCGTCTTCTGCGAGCCGGCGTCGGCGGCTTCGGTAGCGGGCCTGTTGAAGTACGGTGCCGATGGTGCCGAGCGCGTCGCCTGCGTGCTCACCGGTCACGGCTTGAAGGACCCCGACGCCGCGCTCAATCAGGCGGGAGCGGTGGTGCCGTGCGAGCCGCAGCTGCGTGCGATCGAGCGCGCCGTGCTCGGCGAATGATGATGGCCGTTCGCAGCGTCGTCGTCCGCGTGCCGGCTTCGACAGCCAATCTCGGCCCCGGTTTCGACAGCTTCGCGGCGGCGCTGGCGTTGCATCTCGAGGTCGAGGTGAGCGCTGCTGAGCGCTTTGCGCTCACCAGCGATCTCGATCTGCCATGCGACCGGCGCAATCTCATCGTGCGCGCTTTCGAGCGGCTGCACAGCGCGGAGCGCTTCAACTTCAAGGTGACCTCGGCGATCCCGCCTGGTGCGGGCCTTGGCTCGAGCGCCGCGGCGATCGTCGCCGGGCTGCTCGCCGCTGCGCGGCTCACGGGGGGGATTGACGACGACGTGTACGGACTGGCGTGCGAGCTCGAGGGGCACCCCGACAACGTCGCCGCCGCGCTGTATGGGGGCGTCGTCGTCTGCGCCGACGGCGTGGCGCACCGTTTCGCGGCGCCTGCGGGGCTGGCCGTGCTGCTGGTCATTCCCGAGAATGGCGTGAAGACAGCTGACGCGCGTGCCCTGCTTCCGGCCGAAGTGCCGCTCGCCGATGCGGTCTACAACACGGCGCATGGGGCGCTGCTGATGCTCGGTCTCGCAACGGGCGACCTCGAGCTGGTGGCGCGCGGTCTGCAAGATCGTCTACACCAGCCCTACCGAGAGCATCTGTACCCGCAGTCCGCCGAGTTGGTGCGCGACGCACCCAACCTGGGGGCGCTCGGCGCGACGATCTCCGGCGCCGGCCCAACCGTCCTCGTCTGGGTTGCGAGCGACGGCTGCGACGCTGTACGCGAAGCGCTGGAGCGTCGAGCAAGCGGATGGGCGCGGGTCACTGCGGCCGACTTCGTGGACGCCGGAGCGACAGCGACGGCGTTTACTCGCTGAGCGCGCTCGCCGTCGCGGGGCTCACCGCGGCGGGGCTCACCGTCGCCGGGCTCGCGACTGCTTCGTGCTTCGCGAAGTGCAGGCGGTAGCGGCCGACGAGGATCTCGTCGCCATGGGTCAGCGTGCTCCACTCGACGCGCTGGCCGTTGACAAACACGCCGTTGAGGCTGCGGTCGTCGAGCACGCGGACCCCGTCGGGGGCTCGGACGATCAGCGCGTGACGGCGTGACACGGTGGGGTCGTCGAAACGCACGTCGGCTGCGAGGCTGCGACCGATGCGCGTCCATTCGCGCGTGAGCGGAACGACCATGATCTCCTCGCCATCCTCGTAGCAGAGGTACTCGCCAGGCTCGACGAGTAGTGTCGCCGGATCGGCAAGCCACGGTGGGACGGCGCGCAGCGCGGCGACGAGGCTCTGCTCGGTTGACTGCGTCGGCAGCTCGAGTGCGCCTAGCGTCTCGGAGCCGCAACTGTCACAAACTCGTGGCGCGCTCGCATCGGCGAGTGTCACCAACGCCTGGCACGCTTCGCAGCGGAACGGGCCGGTTTGGCTGAAGGTGGCCCCCAAACGCTCGTCTTCCATGTGGCTGCCTCCTGGCTGGCGAGATCACATCATAGAGACAATCAGCCAGTAATTGCGTTGCGTTTAACGGATGTCGGATGTCGTAGCGTTAGCGCAGGAGTTCGCTGTGCGTCGGCGAATGATTGCATGTGCGTCGCGATTCCCTGTCCCGGACAACCCACGCCGTCGCTGCCCAGTTCGGCGTCGTCCCGCGCCCGCCACGCCCTCCGTCCGCTGACGAGCTGCTCGCCGAGGAGCTCGCGCGCTGCAGCGACTGCGGTCGCACGCCCCTGATCGGCGAGCATGTGCACCTCTATGAGTCGACGGACGTCGTTTGTGAGTTGTGCCGCGTATTACGTGTCTCCGCGCCGGTTTCGAGTGCGCTGGTGACCCACAGCCTCGGGCCCGCACGACGCAACGATCCAGCTGTCGTCGTGCGCGTGACCCGTCGCTGACCCGTAACGCGCCGTCACCAACTAGACTGCGCGCCGCTGTGGATCCCGTCAGCGTCTCGATCGTCGTTGGGCGCCCTCGCGAGGTGGTCTTCGACTACCTGCGCGACATCGCCAACCACTCCGAGTTCACCGACCACTTCCTCGCCGACTGGCACCTGACGCGCGAGAACTCCGTGGGTCGCGGGGCTGGTGCCCGGTTCCGCGTGCGGGCGCCGCTCCAGCGCTTCAGCTGGATGGGCGTGAGCTTCATCGATGTGCGCCCGCCACGACGGATCGTGCAGGCCGGGCGCGGCGGCAAGTTCAATCGCGTGCGGTCGCTAACCACGTACACGCTCGAGCCGCATCCAGGCGACACGACAGTCGTCGAGCTGACCACCGAGACCGAGCCGGTGACGATCAGCGACCGCCTGCTCGAGAGCTTCGGCGCTCGCCGGTGGGTGCGCCGTCAGAATCGCCGTGCCCTGCGGCGGCTCCGCTCGATCCTCGAGGACGGACGGGGACGTGGGCCTCGTGTCACGGTCGCGGGCGGCTAGACTGCCGGGCTTCATGATCGGAAAGCGAATCGCATTGCTGGCCGGCGCCGGGGCTTGCGCGCTCGCGCTGGGGGCCTGCGGCTCCTCGAGTGACCCGCACTACGCCGACAACCTGGGCCCTGGCTACGTCGAGGTCGGCAAGCTGTACTACCAGGTGCAGATCTCGCGCGAGCTCAACCCGTTCAGCGACGAGGACAGCGCCTATCTGGAAGGCCTCAGCCCCAAGCAGGCCGCGCTGCCGCCTGGCCAGGAGTGGTTCGGCGTGTTCATCCAGGCCTACAACAACACGCAGGCGACGCAGACTCCGGCGAGCGACTACTACATCACGGATGTCGTCGGCGACCGCTTCACGCCGATCGTCAACCCCGACCCGAACGCGTTCAGCTATCTCCCGACGCCGATCCCGCCGGGTGGTCAGCTCCCGTCGATCACGAGCCTCGCCTATTCCGGCTGGACGCAGGGCGAGGTGCTGCTGTTCAAGTTCCCCTACACCGCCGAGCTGAACAGCCGCCCGCTGATCCTCCACATCGTCAACCCGTCGGACCCCAGCCAGCAGTCGCAGATCGAGCTCGACGTCTAGGAAGCCTTCCGGTCCAGCAGCGCCAGCGCCTCCTCCAGCAGCACCTTGGCGACCGGCGCAGCACTGGTGCCGCCCTGGCCATCGTGATCCAGCTCCACGCCGACGACGACCTTCGGCCCGTACGCCGGAGCGAACGAGACGAACCAGGCGTCGGTGTCGTAGGGGTTGCTGGGGAGGTTCGAGCACGGCCCGGTGGCGCCGGTGGCGGACGTGACGCCGGTAACGCCGGTTGACCCGCTGACGCCGCTCGGGCAGCCCGACTGGTTGACGGTGACCTGGGCCGTCCCGGTCTTGCCTGCCACCTCGACGCCCGGGATCTGCGCCTGCACGCCGGTGCCGTAGCTGACGACGTCGAGCATCATCGAGCGGATCGTCCGCGCGACGCTGATCGGGATCACGCGTGGGAAGCGCCGGTGGATGTCGGTGGCGAACGTCGGCACCGGCTCGCGGCCGACGAGCGCGATCGTCGCGGCGACGCGCGTCATCTGCAGCGGCGAGGCGAGATCCTGGTACTGGCCGATCGCCGAGGAGCCGAGCAGGACCGGGTTCACCAGATCACTCGGCGCCGGGATCGTGCTTTCTGCGGCGATCGACAGGGGCGAGGGCTTGTTGAACCCGTACGTCTCGGCGGCTGCGACAAGCCGCGGCGCGCCGAGTGTCACCCCGAGCGGGGCGAAGACCGAGTTGCACGACACCGCGAACGCGTTGGCCAGCGTCCCGCCGCAATCCTCATTCTGGCTGTTGTGCAGCTCGTAGCCGTCGATCAGCGCATAGGTCGAGTCGGGGTAGGTGCTGCTCGCCTTGGCGATGCCCGCCTCGAGCAGCCCCGTCGAGGTGATGATCTTGAACGTCGAGCCGGGCGGCTGAAGCTCCGACAGCGGCGTGCCGGCGACGGCGAGCAGCTCGCCGGTGTAGGGGGCCATCACGACGATCCCGCCCTGCTCGCTGCCAAGCTCGGCGACCGCGTCGGCCTGCAGCTCCGGGTCGATCGAGGTCGTGACGTTCGCCCCCGGCACCGTGGACGAGCTTGCGAGCACGCGACTGCCGGCGAGCAGCTGACCGCCAGGCCGGCCGGCGAGCTGGTTCTGGAAGACGGCTTCGAGACCGTTCTGGCCGACCTCGGTCCCTGCGGGGAAGCCGTCTGCATTCAGCTGCGCCGCCTGCACGGCGCTCGCCGGGCCGATCGAGCCGATGATGTCGTCGGCTGCCGGCACCTGCGCCAGCGGGACGAAGTCTCGCGCGAGCAGCTCGCCGCGGGTCGGGGCGGTGGTGACGCGGCTCAACGTCTCGCCCCCGTCCAGGCCGGGGAACGTGAGCGAGCTGTTCCACCAGACGCGCGTGGCGTTGCCGCTGCCGGTCAGCGGGAGCACGAACCGCTCATGCAGCGTGCCGAAGATCCGCGTGTGGATGCGCACCGCCACCGACTCCAGGTTGCCCGGCTCGAGGATCGGGCTGGACACCGCGACCGCCGTCACGGTCGCCGTCGAAACGGCGCTCGAGTAGTCGCTCTCGAACTGGCTGAACGGCACTTGCAGATGCGTGATCGGGTCGACATCGGTGTACATCGCTCTCCAGTCGCGAGTCGCCCAGGCCCGCGTGAACGCCGTCGCGATGCGTGCGCCCGGCGAGATCCCGCCACCGCCGCTGAGCACGACGACGGCCGCGACGATCACGGCGAGAAGTAGGCCCAGCCGCAGCAGGCCGAGCAAGCGCCTGCGCGAGCGGCGGCGGTGACGGCGCGGCGGTGGCGGCGGCGGTGGCGGCCGCGGCGGGCCGCTTTGCGCTCCTCCATGCTCGGTGTCGTCCTGGCTCATGCACGCCGCCCGCTGGCCACGCCGCTGCACGCTAATCGATTGTTCGTTTGCAGGCTATCCGTGGCGCCCGCGCCTGCGGGTAGGCTCGCTGTCACCATGACGGCGCTCGACTGGCTGATTGTCGCGGTCACGGCGCTGTTCGCGCTGTCGGGGTATCGGCGGGGCCTGATCGTCGCTGTCCTGTCGCTCGCCGGGTTTGTGGTCGGGATGTTCGTCGGGACGCACGTCGCCGACGAGCTGCTAAGCGGCGGCGCGTCCTCGCCCTATTCCGTCGTGTTCGGACTCGTCGGAGCACTCGTTGGCGGCGGCATCGGCGCGACCGGCCTGGAGGGCGTCGGACTGCGTGTGCGCCGCGCTTTGCCGATGGGCCCCGCCGGCGTCCTCGACGGGCTCGGCGGCGCGCTGTTCAGCGCCGCCGTGGCGCTCGGCATCGCGTGGGTTCTCGGAACCGTGATGCTCGCCCTACCGGGCGCTGGTGGCTTCCGCGGCGCGATCGAGCGCTCCGCGATCCTGCGTCGGCTCGACGAGCTGCTGCCACCGTCGCACGTGCTGCTCGGCGCGCTGGCTCGGCTTGACCCGCTGCCGGTCATCGCCGGTTTCGGCGCACAGATTCCGGCTCCGCCGCCGGCGATCGTCACCTCGCCAGGCGTGGTGCTTGCGCGCGACAGCGTCGTGCGCGTCGTCGGCACTGCGTGCGGGCTGGGCATCGAGGGCTCCGGCTGGGTCATCGCCCCCGGCGAGGTGCTCACCAACGCACACGTCGTCGCGGGCGAGACCGACACGGCGGTCGAGGTGGAGGGCGCGCCGCCCGGGCTTCCCGCGACGGTCGTCCTGTTCGACCCGCACAACGATCTGGCACTGCTGAGCGTCAAGGGCCTCGATCTGCCGGCGCTGACGCTCGCGCAGGCCCCGGCGAGCGGTACCGCTGCGGCGATCCTCGGCTACCCGGAGGACGGCCCGTTCGTCGCCGAGGCGGGACGCATCGGTGCCACCGATGAGGTGGATACCGAGGATGCCTACGGCAACGGGCCGGTGGCGCGCGAGCTGACAATCGCTCGCGGTCTCGTCCGTCCGGGGAACTCTGGCGGACCGATGGTCGATTCCGCCGGCCAGGTCGTCACGACGATCTTCGCGGCGAGCACGAGCGGCGGGCCTCCGGGCGGTTTTGGCGTTGCCAACGCGGTGGTCGCGGGGGATCTGGGGAAGCTGGCCGGCCCGGTCTCGACAGAGGGCTGCGCCGGCTGAGTCCAAGCCGGCGGCGGCGGCGATGCGCCGCGGGACGCTACGCTGCGCCCCGATGTCCGACAACGACAAGATGCTCGTGATCGCCGAGAAGCCGTCGGTGGGCCGCGACCTCGCCCGCGTGCTCCCCGGGCCGTTCGCCAAGCACGAGGGTTACCTCGAGGGCCCGGAGCACGTCATCACTTGGGCCGTTGGTCATCTTGTCCAGCTTGCCGAGCCCGACGAGTACGACCCGAAGTTCAAGCGCTGGCGGATGGCCGACCTGCCGATCGTGCCGGAGCGCTTCCGTCTCGTCGTCCGCGACGAGCGTTCGCGCAAGCAGATGTCCGTCGTCACCAAGCTGCTGCACCGTGACGACATCAGCGAGGCGATCAACGCCTGCGACGCGGGGCGCGAGGGCGAGCTGATCTTCGCCTACCTCTACGAGAAGGCCAAGTCCAAGCTGCCGGTACGCCGGCTGTGGCTCTCCTCGATGACCGCGCAGGCGATGCGCGCCGCATTCGCGTCGCTGCGTCCCAGCGCCGAGCTGGCGGCGCTCGAGCAGGCGGCGCGCTCGCGCTCGGAGGCCGACTGGATCGTCGGCATGAACGCGACCCGCGCGGCGACGATCCGCCTGCGGTCGTCGTTCGATGGTGCCGTCTCGCTCGGTCGTGTCCAGACCCCGACCCTGGCGATCATCGCGCGCCGCGAGGAGGAGATCCGCGCGTTCAAGCCCGAGCCCTACTGGCTCGTCGACGCCACCTTCGAGCCCTCCGCGGACCCGGCTCGCCACTACGCCGGTAGATATCACGCGGGCGCGAAGCCGCGCGTAGCGACTGAAGCCGCCGCGAGCGAGATTGTCGCGGCTTGCCGCAACGAGCTCGGAGCGATTACCAAGGTCGAGAAGCGCGAGCAGATCGACAAGCCGCCGATGCTCTACGACCTGACGACCCTGCAACGCGAGGCGAACACGCGCTTCGGCTTCTCCGCGCGGCGCACGCTCGGCGCGGCGCAGCGCCTGTATGAGGAGCACAAGGCGCTCACCTATCCCCGCACCAACTCCCGCTACCTGACAAGTGACATGGCGGGCGAGATCGTCCCGACCGCCGAGCTGCTCGGCGCCCGCGAGGAGTACCGCGTCGCGGCACAGTACGTGGCAGGCCTCGATGTCCTGCCGCTCGCGCGCGTCGTCGACGACAGCAAGGTCACGGACCATCACGCGATCATCCCGACGCGTGCGGAGCACGCCATAGAAAAGATGGATGACGACGATCGCCGCATCTACGACCTCGTCGTGCGGCGCTTCCTGGCCGCTTTCCATCCCGCGGCGGTGCTCGAGAACACGCGCGTCGAAACGACCGTCGCCGGGCACATCTTCCGCACCCGCGGCAAGGTCCTCCTGGTCCCCGGCTGGCGCGGCGTCTATCTCGCCGCCGCCGCCGACCCGGTGCCGAGCGAGACGCCGGCCGATGAGGATGAGACGCACGACGAGCAGCTGCCGCGCCTGGAGCAGGGCGAGCCCGCCGCGGTGCTCGAGATCGCCCGGCTCGCCAAGGAGACCAAGCCGCCGCGCCGCTACACCGACGCGTCACTGCTCGGCGCGATGGAGACAGCCGGCAAGCTCGTCGACGACGAGCAGCTGCGCGAGGCGATGAAGGACTCCGGGATCGGCACCCCGGCGACCCGCGCCGCGATCATCGAGCGACTGATCGACGTCGGCTACGTCGAGCGCGACGGTCGCTCGCTGGTGGCGACTGAGAAGGGCCTCAACGTGATCCGCCTGCTCGGCGAGCACGCGCTGACCTCGCCGGACCTGACCGGCAGCTGGGAGCAGCGGCTTGGGCGGATCGAGCGCGGCGAGGAGTCGCGTGAGCAGTTCATGCGCGACATCGCCGGCTTCGCCCGCGAGACGGTCGAAGTCCTCGACGAGACGCTCAAGGACGTTCGCATCCCACGCGCGAACCTCGGCCCGTGCCCGGTCTGCGGCCACGACATCATCGAGAACCGCAAGGGCTATTCGTGCTGGTCGCGCGAGGACCCCGGCTGTGGCTTCGTCATCTGGAAGTCAAAGGCCGGCAAGACGCTGCCGATCGCGATCGCCCGCGAGCTGATCAAGAGCGGCCGCACCGCGCGAGCGGTCACCGGCTTTCGCGGTCGCAGCGGCCGGTCGTTCCGCGCGCGCCTCGCCTTGATGCAGAACGAGGACGGCCGCTGGCGCGTCGACTTCGATGAGCCGTGGGCGCACGCCGGGGCCAAGCCGCCGGAGAGCGACGCGGACGTCGAGCACGCCGGCGAGGCGGACGGCGCGGCCCGCAGCGCCGCGTAGCCTCCCCGAGCCGCAACCGTCCACGCACTGCGCGACGATGGTCGCCCGTGCCGCTCACGCTTGTCACCGGTCCCGCCAACTCGGCCAAGGCGCAGGTCGTTCTCGACCGCTACTGCGCGGTGCTGTCGCGCTCGCCGATCCTGGTGGTGCCGCGCTCCGCGGACGCCGAGCACTACCGCCGCGAGCTCGCCGAGCGCGGCGTCGTGTTCGGTGCGCGCGTCGAGCCGTTCGCCGTCCTGCTGCGCGAGATCGCCGCACGCGCCGGCCTGGTCGCTCGCCCGCTCGGTGAGCACGCCCGCGACGCGGTCCTCCGCGCGGTGGTCGCTGGAGCCGGGCTCGACGCGCTCGCCCGCGGCTCGCAGGCACCCGGGTTTGCGCACTCGCTCGGGCGGTTCATCGCGGAGCTCGAATCCCGGCGGATCACGCCGCCGCGCTTCACGGCCGCGCTGCGCGCCTGGGCCTCCGCGGGGACGAGCCGCCGCGCCTACGCCGAGGAGCTCGCCGGCCTGTACGCAGGCTACCGGCGGCGGCTCGAGCGTCTCGGCCGTCTCGACGCCGAGCTGCACACGCTGGCAGCGCTCGACGCTCTCGCGCTGGCCGGGGAGCGCTGGCGTCAGGTGCCGGTCTTCTGCTACGGCTTCGATGACCTCGACCCCCTCCAGCTCGACGCGATCGAGACGCTCGCCCACAAGGTCGGCGCGCCGGTCACGCTGTCGCTGCCGGGTGAGCCGGGGCGGCTCGCCCTTGCCGGTCGTGCCGCGACGCTCGAGACGCTGCGCCCTACAGCGCAGGAGGTGATCGAGCTCGACGCGCAGGCCGAGTACTACGAGGAGCCGGCGCTGTTCCACCTGGAGCGCACCCTGTTCGAGCATGGGACGGCCCGGCCGGCGGGCGTGGCCGTCAGGCTGCTCGAAGGCGGCGACGAGCGCGCCGAGGCGGAGCTGGTCGCGGCGGAGGTCGCGGCGCTCATCGCCGAGGGCTTCGCTCCGGGCGAGATCGCCGTCGTCACGCGCGCCACCGGCAGCTTCACCGAGCTGCTCGCCGAAGCGTTGGCGGCGCTCGGCGTGGCGAGCAGCAGCGCGCACCGCGCGCGTCTGGGGTCGAGCTCCGTCGGACGCGGGCTGCTGGCGCTGCTGCGCTGCGCCCTGGCGGAGGGCGACGCCGTTGATTTGGTGTCGTGGTTGGGGGTTCCCGGCGTGGTCGGGCTCGAGCATGCCCTCGAGGCCTTCGAAGCAAGGTTGCGTCGCGAAGCGATCAGCGAGCTCGCGCCGGCCGTTGCGATCTGGCAGCGCGAGCACGGGCGGCTGGAAGGGCTCGATCGCCTGGCCGGCGCTGCTCGTCGCGACCAGCAAGGCTTTCTCGACTGCGTTGCGAGGGAGCTCGACGCCCTGTTCGCGGCGCGTTGGCAGCGCTCCGCTGCGCTCATCCCGGCGTGGGAGGCGGCGGCGCTGCTGGCCGCGCGCCGGGCACTGGCAGAGCTCGGCGAGCTTGCACGTGGACCGGGCGGGCTGCCGGGCGGGCCGTCGGAGGTGCTTCGCACCTTGGAGCAGGTGACGGTCGAGCTCGCAGCGGCGGACGGCGAGACGGTGCTGATCTCGGACGCGCTGTCGATACGCGCGCGGCGCGTGCGAGCATTGTTCATCTGCGCGGTCCTGGACGGCACTTTTCCGGCCGCCATGGCGGCCGAGCGGTTGCTCGGTTCGGCCGAGCGGACCGAGCTCGCCCAGGTGAGCGGGATCCTGCTCGGTGAGCAGCAGGACGGCCTCGCGGCCGAGCGCTACCTGTTCTACGCGCTCTGCTCGCGGCCGACAGCCCGGCTACGGATCAGCTGGCACAGCGCGGGTGACGACGGTGAGACCGCGCTGGCGTCGCTGTTCGTCGATGACCTGCGCGACGCGTTCGAGGCGGACCTGTATCGAGAGCGGCGTGTGCGCGCCGCCGGAGCGATCAGCTGGGAGGGGGCTGGGCCGGTTGCGCCCGCTGTCCTGCGCCGCGAGCTTGCGCTCCGCAAGCCGCGGCGCCTCGGTGCCGTGATCGGCGCGCTCGACGGCGGCGAGCGCCTCGCAGCGCTCCGCGGCCACGCCGCGCATTCCCCGTCGGCGCTTGAGAAGTGGGCCGGCTGCCCAGTCGCCTGGCTCGTCGACCGGGCGCTGCGTGCGCGCGATCTGGCTCCCGAGAATGTCTGGATGGCGCGCGGGTCCCGCGCGCACCGGGTGCTCGCGAGCGTGTTCACGCAGCTGCGTGAGCGCGTGCCGGACGGGCGGCTGGAGCAGAGCACCCTGCCGGCGGCGCTGGAGCTGCTCGATCAGGCGCTCGCCGCGGAGTCCCAACCACTCTCCGAGCGCGCCGGGGTGGATCGCAGCGAGCAGCGGCGGCTGCGTCTCGATCTGGGGCGCTACCTCGAGTTTGCCGCGCAGCGACCGAGCACGCACACGTTCTGGCAGGCCGAGTTCGCCTTCGGGATGGCGGAGGATCCGCACCCCGGCGCAGAGCTCGCCGGCGGCTCCCTCAGCCTCTGCGGGCGGATCGACCGGATCGATCTCGATCAGGACGCCGGCACGGCCATCGTCTACGACTACAAGACGAGCAGCAGGGTCTCGGCGGCCGGCTCATGGGAGAAGGACCGCCGCTTTCAGCAGGCTCTCTACATGCGGGCAGCCGAGCAGCTGCTCGCCGTCGAGGCGGTGGGCGGGCTCTACCAGCCGCTGCGCAGGGACCTGCGGCCGCGCGGCGCAATCCGCGACGACGCCGACCGCCGGGCGGCGTTCTTCGACGCAGATCGGCTCGAGCGCGAGGCGCTGCAGGAGTTGATCGACCGGCTCGTGCGCGCTGCGGCGGAGGCTGCGCAGGAGATCGATCGCGGAGCGCTCGAGCCGAGACCAACGACCTGCTCGCACGAGGGCCGCTGCATGTTCCCCACGATCTGCCGCTGCGAGGCGCGGTGAGCGCACGCGAGCTCACCGATGAGCAGCGCCGTGCGATCGAGTCTCGCGACGGCTCGTTCGCGCTGGCTGCCAATGCCGGGACGGGGAAGACGAGCGTGCTCGTCGAGCGTTTCGTGCGCAGTGTTCGCCAGGACGGGATCGCGGCCGACCGGATCGTCGCGATCACCTTCACCGATCGCGCCGCCGGCGAGCTGCGGACGCGCGTGCGCGACGGTCTGATCGCCCAATCCGATCGCGCTGCGGCCTACGACAGCGGGGCGGCGTGGATCTCGACGTTCCACGGCTTCTGTGCACGGGTGCTCCGCGCCCATCCGCTGCTGTCCGGGCTGGCAGGAGACTTCGTGGTGCTCGACGACGCGACGACGAGCGCGCTGCGCGAGCGCGCCTTCGAGCTGGCGCTGGTCGACTGGATCGGCGCAGATGAGGCGCTCGACCTTGCGGCGGCGTTCGGTCACGACCAGCTTCGGGCCGCGATCTTCGAGGTCTTCGACGAGTCGCGCAGCCGCGGCGAGATCTCTCCGCGGCTGCCACTCCCCCGTCCGCACGGCGACGCGCGGCTCGCGCGAGCCCGCTTTGGCGGTGCACGCGATGACGTCGCGGCTGAGCTGGCGGAGGCCAAGGAGACTGCGAGCGTCGCAGCTGCGCTGGAGCGGCTCGATCGCGCTGCGGCGCTGCTCACGGCGGATGCACGGGCGGCCACGCCTCAGCTGCTGGGCGAGCTCTGCCTGGGCCGCGGCGGAAATGCGCTGAAGACCGCTGCCGCCGACGCCTACGAAGCAGCGCGTGAGGCCTACGCGACGGTCCTGGCAGACGAGCTGGGCGCGCTCGCGGTGTCGCTGCTCGGTGAGCTTCTGGAGAGCTTCTCTGGGCACTTCACGGCGCTCAAGCGGGCGCGTGGCGCAGCCGACTTCGACGATCTCGAGCTCGAGGCGCTCGAGCTGCTGCGCGGCCACGACGAGGTTGCCAGTGCCTGGCGCGAGCGCTTCGAGCGTCTGATGGTCGATGAGCTGCAGGACACCAACGCTCGTCAGATGGCGATCCTGGCGCTGCTGGACCGAGACAACCTGTTCACGGTCGGCGACTCGTTCCAGTCGATCTACGCCTTCCGCCACGCCGACGTGGAGCTGTTCCGCAAGCGCTTCGACGCGCTCGATGCGCGTGGGCGCGCGGGCGTCCTGGCCGCGAACTTCCGCTCCCGAGCGGTCATCCTCGACGGCGTGAACGCGGTGTTCGCGCCGCTGTTCGCGAGCAGCTTCACGCCGCTCACGGCCGGTCGCGACGACGCGGCATCAGGGTCTCCGCTGGAGCTGCTGATCAGCGACACGGAGGGCTGGGATGCGATGGAGGATGTCCTCGGCCCGGAGCTCGCGCCGGCGCCGCTGTGGCGTCGCGCCGAAGCTCGCCTGCTCGCTCAGCGGATCGGCGAGTTGATCGACGCCGGTGAGGCGCGAGCCCAGGACATCGTCGTGCTGTTGCGCGCGGCCACGGACATCAGCGTCTATGAGTCGGCGATCGCCGACCTCGGCTACATCACTCTGGCCGGCGCCGGCGACGGCTTCTACCAGCGTCCGGAGGTCGCCGATCTCGCCGCCTACGTTCGCACGCTCGCCAACCCGCTCGACGACCTCGCGCTGTACGGCGTCCTCGCCTCCCCGCTCTGCGGAGCGAGCGCCAACGACCTCGTCGAACTCGCGCTTGTGGCCCGCGAGGCAAGCCTCGCTCCCTGGCAGGCGCTCAAGTCGGGCCTGGTGGAGAACGCACCGATGGTGCCATTCGCCGCCCGCTTGGCAGCGGCGCGCCGCGAAGCGGCCGCCGCCCCACTGGGCGAGATCATCACGCGTGCCTGCGCGGACCACGGCTACGACGCCTATCTCTGTCAGCTGCATTCCCCCGAGCGGCGGCTGGGCAACGTGCACAAGCTCGTTCGGCTCGCCCGTGATTTCGAGCGGCGCGAGGGACGCGATCTGCGCCGCTTCGCCGATGCCCTTGCCAGGGGAGCGCTCGGAGCGCTGCGCGAGCCCGAGGCGCCGCCTCCGGCGGGGGACGCCATCCGGCTGATGACGATTCACCGGGCGAAGGGCTTGGAGTTCCCGGTCGTCTGCCTCGCCGATCTCGGCCGGGCGCCCAACAACGCTCAGCCGTCGCTGCTGAGCGAGGACGGTCGCGTCGGGCTCCGCTTGCCCGTGATCGGGTCGGACAGTCTCCGCACGCTCGACTACGAGGAGCTGGCTGCTCGCCGCAGGGCCGAGAAGGCTGCCGAGGAGCAGCGGATCTTCTATGTCGCCATGACGCGAGCGCGCGAGCGGCTGATCCTCAGTGGCGCGGCGAAATTCGATTCGTGGTCTGAGGGGAGCGCGCTAGCCTGGATCGGTCCGGCCCTCGTTCCGGATCTGTTGGCGCGCACCGCGCACGGGGATCGGGGGGTGGAGCTCGTAGGTGGAGCGGGCGGCGCGCCAGTTCGCCTGACGCTGAGCACCGCGGCGCGGCTGGGCGAGGTGCTGGCACGATCGTCGTCGCGCCTGGCAGGCGTTGGCGAGCCGGCCGCCGCGGTAGGCGACGGCCCCGGGCCGGGGGCCGAAGCATCCCCCGAGCCCGCGACCGCCCGCGTTTCCTACACCTCGCTCGCCGAGTATGAGCGTTGTGGCTACCGCTACTACCTCCAGCGAGTGATCGGCCTGTCCGACGTGGAGGCTCCCGCTGAGCAGCACGGCGGCGGCTTCGCGGCCAGCGCTCGCGGCGTCCTCGTCCATGCGTTGCTCGAGCAGCTCGACTTCGCAAGTCCCGCCGCGCCAACGGGGGAGGCGCTCAGCGCGGCGGCAGCGCAGGCTGGTGGAGAGCGCCACCACGCGGGAGAGCTGGCGGAGGTCGCATCGCTCGTCGGCGCCTTCGCCGCCAGCCCGCTGTGCGTGCGTCTGGCGAGTGCGAGCGACGTGCGCCGCGAGGCGCCGTTCGCCTTCACGCTCGAGGGCCGCGAGCTGCTGCGAGGGTTCTTCGATGTCGCCGGCGTCGAGGCCGACGGGACGCTGCTCGTCGTTGACTACAAGACCGATCAGCTCGCCGACGGTGAGGATCTCGCGACACGCGTGGAGCGCGATTACGCGGTGCAGCGTCTCGTTTACGCGCTGGCTGCCCTGCACACCGGAGCGCCCAGGATCGAGATCGCACACTGCTTCCTGCGACGACCGCACGAGACGCCCGCCGCCGTCTACCGCGTTGATGACCGCCCACGCCTCGAGGCTGAGCTTCGCGCGCGGCTCGCCCCGCTCCGGTCAGGACGCTTCGCCGTCGCGCGTGATCCTCATCGAGAGCTCTGCGCCAGCTGTCCCGGACGAGCACGGCTCTGCTCGTACGGCGAGGCCATGACGCTGCGCGAGGGGGCCGCCTCGGGGTCCTTTGAGCGCTCCTTAGAATCGCCTTAGGCTGGTAGGATTTCTGACCCACCTCAGGTGCCCTCGTGCCCCGTGAGGGGCCGCCGACCGTCGGGAGCACTGACAGATGACGAGCACCAGCCAGCCCCAGCAGGCCGACGGCCTCTACGACCCCCGCTACGAGCACGACGCGTGCGGCATCGGGATGGTCGCCCGGCTCAGCAACGAGCCGAGCAACGAGGTCGTGCGCCTGGCGATCGAGGCGCTCGAGAATCTCGAGCATCGTGGCGCAGCGGGAGCCGACCCGGGCACCGGCGACGGCGCCGGGATCCTGCTTCAGATGCCCGACGCGTTCCTGCGTGCGGTCAGCGGCTGCGAGCTTCCACCGCCGGGCCGCTACGGCGTCGCGATGTGCTTCATGCCGACCGGCGTCAGCGCCCAAGCTGCGTTCCAGGCTCTGCTCGAGCAGACCGTCGTCGCGGAGGGCCAGCGCGTCCTGGGCTGGCGCGACGTGCCGGTCGATGAGCATGCGATCGGTGCCAGCGCGCGCGCGTCGCGTCCGGTCATCCGCCAGCTGTTCATCGGCGCCGCCGGCGCGCAGAGCGCCGATCAGGACGCCTTCGAGCGCAAGCTGTACGTGATCCGGCGCGTGGTCGAGGCCAGCCCAAGCCACGGGCCCGGCTGCTACATCGCGAGCCTCTCGTCGCGAACGCTGGTCTACAAGGGGATGCTGATCAGCTACCAGCTCGCCGGGTTCTACCTCGACCTCGCCGACGAGCGGATCGCCACGGCGATGGCGCTCGTCCACTCGCGCTTCTCGACCAACACGTTTCCCAGCTGGGCGCTCGCGCATCCCTACCGGATGATCGCGCACAACGGCGAGATCAACACGCTGCAGGGCAACGTGAACTGGATGCGCGCGCGAGAGAGCACGCTTGCATCCGAGCTGTTCGGCGAGGACCTCGCGAAGATCCTGCCGATCGTCCGGCCTGGTGGCTCAGACTCGGCGACGCTCGACAACGTGCTCGAGATGCTGACGCTCGCCGGCCGCTCGCTGCCCCACGCGATGATGATGATGATCCCGGAGGCCTATCTGGACCGCGACGGCGAGCTGCCGCCGGAGCTCGGCGGCTTCTACGCCTATCACTCCTGCCTGATGGAGCCGTGGGACGGTCCGGCGGCTGTCGCGTTCACCGACGGGCGCGTTGCCGGCGCGACGCTCGACCGCAACGGCCTGCGTCCGGGACGGTGGGTGCTGCGCAACGACGGCCTCGTCGTCCTCGGCTCGGAGGTCGGGATCCTGCCCTTCCCGCCCGAGCAGATCGAGCGTCTCGGCCGCCTCCAACCCGGCAAGCTGTTCCTCGTCGATCTCGAGCAGGGCCGCATCATCGCCGACGACGAGATCAAGCTGCAGATCGCCCGCCAGCAGCCATACGGCGCCTGGTATGACGCCAACACCGTCCACTTCAACCAGCTGCCGCAGGCCGTGGCGGTGCCGCTCAGCGAGCCGCTGCGCTCACTGCAGCTGGCGTTCGGCTACAGCCGCGAGGACCTCACCCACATCCTGCCGCGGATGATCAGCGCCGCCGAGGAGCCGATCGGCTCGATGGGCAACGACCTCGCGCTGGCGGTGCTCTCGGACGCCGCGCCGCCGTTGTTCAGCTACTTCAAGCAGCTCTTCGCGCAGGTCACCAACCCGCCGATCGACCCGATCCGCGAGAGCATCGTGATGAGCGTCTCAGCCGGGCTGGGCGCCGAGCGCAACCTGCTCGACGAGACCCCCGAGCACGCCCATCAGATGACGCTCGATCACCCGATCCTCCGCAACTGCGAGATGGAGGCGCTGCGTCACGTGGCGACGGAGGTGTTCCAGGCGCGCGTGATCGACATCACCTGGCTGGCTGCCGACGGCCCCGGCGCGATGGAGTCGGCGCTCACGCGGATCTGCGAGCAGGCGCGCCAGGCGATCGACGAGGACGCGATCAACATCCTCATCCTGTCGGACCGCGCGGTCGGCCCCGACCGGGTGGCGATCCCGGCGCTGCTGGCTGTCGGCGCGGTCCACCACCACCTGGTCCGCGAAGGCACGCGCCTGCGCACCGGACTGGTGATCGAGTCGGGCGAGCCCCGCGAGATTCACCACATCGCGACGCTGATCGGCTACGGAGCGAGCGTCGTCAACCCCTACCTGATGTTCGAGACGGTCGGCGAGCTTGTCGATGAGCGCTGGGTCGTTGCCGCAGATGGCGCACCGATCGGCCGCGAGGAGGCGGAGCTCGCGGTGCGCAAGGCGATCGGCAAGGGGCTGCTCAAGGTGATCTCGAAGATGGGCATCTCGACGATCCAGTCCTACTGCGGCGCGCAGATCTTCGAGGCCGTCGGTCTGAACGCGACGGTGATCGACCGCTACTTCACAGGGACGGCGTCGCGCATCGGCGGCATCGGCGTCGATGTGCTCGCCCAGGAGGCGCTCGCGCGGCACGCCCGCGCGTACGCGCCGGGTGTGCGCCACGACGAGGATCCGCTGCCGGTCGGCGGCATCTACGCGTGGCGGCGCGACGGCGAGCGTCACATGTGGAACCCGGACACGATCTCGCTGCTGCAGCACTCGGTGCGTCACGGGGGAGCCGCCGCCTACGCCGAGTATGCCCGGATCGCCAACGACGACGCGACGCGGCGCGCAACCCTGCGCGGCCTGCTCGAGATCCGCCGTGACCAGACGGCGATCCCGATCGAGGAGGTCGAGCCGTGGACCGAGATCGTCAAGCGGTTCTCCACCGGCGCGATGAGCCTCGGTGCGCTGTCTCGCGAGGCGCACGAGAACCTCGCGATCGCGATGAACCGCCTTGGCGGCAAGTCGAACACCGGTGAAGGCGGCGAGGACCCGGAACGCCACCACGACGAGCGCCGCTCGGCGATCAAGCAGGTTGCCTCCGGGCGCTTCGGCGTGACGATCGACTACCTCGTGAACGCCGACGAGATCCAGATCAAGATGGCCCAGGGAGCGAAGCCGGGCGAGGGCGGGCAGCTACCGGGCACCAAGGTCGACGAGTACATCGGCAAGATCCGCCATTCGATGCCGGGCGTCGGGCTGATCTCCCCGCCGCCGCACCACGACATCTACTCGATCGAGGATCTCAAGCAGCTGATCTACGACCTGCGCTGCGCGAACCCCCGCGCGCGCATCTCCGTCAAGCTGGTCGCCGAGGTCGGTGTCGGGACCGTCGCCGCCGGCGTTGCCAAGGCCAACTCCGACCACGTCCTGATCTCCGGTCACGACGGTGGCACCGGCGCGTCGCCGTTGTCGTCGATCTACTCGGCCGGCATCCCGTGGGAGATCGGTCTCGCCGAGACGCAGCAGACGCTGCTGCTCAACGACCTGCGCTCGCGGATCTACGTTCAGGTCGATGGTCAGATGAAGACCGGGCGCGACGTGGTGATAGCGGCGATGCTCGGCGCCGACGAGATGGGCTTCTCGACGGCGCCGCTGATCGCCAGCGGCTGCGTGATGATGCGCGCCTGCCATCTGAACACCTGTCCGGTCGGCGTCGCGACCCAGGACGTGGAGCTGCGCAAGCGCTTCGCCGGAACACCCGAGCACGTCATCAACTTCTTCCACTTCGTCGCCGAGGAGGTTCGCGAGATCCTCGCGAGCCTCGGTCTGCGCACGGTCGCTGAGCTGATCGGTCGTGCTGACCTGCTCGAGACGGCGCACGCGATCGAGCATTGGAAGGCGCTCAACGTGGACCTGTCCAGTCTGCTGGCGATGCCGATGATGCCGCACGGCACACCCCTGCGGCGCGTGCGAAACCAGGAGCCGGTGCTGATCGACGCGCTCGATTGGGAGCTGATCGACGACGCGCGCGAGGCGATCAGAGGACGCGGCCGCGTCGCGCTGGCGCGCGGGGTGCGCAACACCAACCGCTGCGTCGGTGGCCTGCTGTCGAGCGAGATCAGCCGCGTGCACGGAGAGCCGGGACTCGAGGACGAAACGATTGTCGTCGCCTTCCGCGGCTCCGCAGGCCAGAGCTTCGGTGGCTGGCTCGCGCCGGGCGTGACCTTCGTGCTCGACGGCGAGGCCAACGACTACACCGGCAAGGGCCTCTCCGGCGGCACGCTCGTCGTGCGCCCGCCGGAGGGCGCGGCCTACCTCGCAGAGGAGAACGTCATCATCGGCAACACCGTGCTCTACGGAGCGACGAGCGGACAGGCCTTCTTCCGCGGTCTCGCCGGCGAGCGTTTCGCGGTCCGCAACTCCGGCGCCTGCGCGGTCGTCGAGGGTGTCGGCGACCACGGCTGCGAGTACATGACCGGTGGGCGTGTCGTCGTGCTCGGTCCGACCGGACGCAACTTCGGCGCCGGGATGAGCGGCGGAATCGCCTACGTCCTCGACGTCAACGGCGACTTCAAGGAGCGCTGCGCGAACACCACGCTCGTCGGCTTCGAGGAGATCGACGAGGGAGATGCGATCGAGCTGCGCGAGCTAGTCGACCAGCACCTGGCGCGGACCGGCTCGGCGGTCGCCGCGCGGCTGCTCGAGGACTGGGACGCGAGCCTCGCCCGCTTCGTCAAGGTCATGCCGCACGACTACCGGCGCGTGCTCAACGAGCAGGCTGCGCTCGCCGGCGAGCTCGCCGAGGTCCACTAGGCCTTGCAAGGCGCCATCGTCTGATGGGAGAGCTACGCGGTTTCATGCGGACCCGCCGTCAGGCGATCCCCGAGCGTGACAGCGCTGAGCGCATCCACGACTACCGCGAGTTCTTGCTCACGCGGCCGGTCGCGGAGCTGCGCGACCAGGGTGGGCGGTGCATGGACTGCGGCGTTCCGTTCTGCCACAAGGGCTGCCCGCTCGGCAACCTGATCCCCGACTGGAACGACCTCGTCTACCACGACCGCTGGCACGACGCCATCGAGCAGCTGCACCGCACGAACAACTTCCCCGAGTTCACCGGTCGGCTGTGCCCGGCGCCGTGCGAGGCGTCGTGCGTGCTCGAGATCAACGAGGGCGACGCGGTGACGATCAAGCAGATCGAGAACGCGATCATCGACCGCGCGTTCGAGGAGGGGTGGGTGACGCCCGAGCCGCCGAGCATCGAGACTGGGCGCAGCGTCGCGGTGATCGGGTCGGGGCCGGCCGGCATGGCTGCCGCCCAGCAGCTGCGCCGCGCCGGCCACCGCGTCGTCGTCTACGAGCGCGACGAGGCTGCCGGCGGGCTGATCCGCTTCGGTGTGCCCGACTTCAAGATCGACAAGCGGCTCGTGCAGCGGCGCGTCGAGCAGATGCTCGCCGAGGGCGTCGATTTCCGCCTCGGCGTCGATGTCGGCGTTGATCTGGCCGCCGAAGCGCTGCGCCGCGAGTTCGACGCGATCGTGCTCGCTGTCGGCTCGCGTGTGCCACGCGATCTCGTTGTCCCCGGACGCGAGCTGGACGGCGTTCACTTTGCGATGGACTACCTCTACACGCGCAACCGCTGGGTTGCGACCGCGGACGGCTTCGCCCCGGCGCAGGCGCCCGCGCCGGCCGAGGAGCCGATCAGCGCCGCCGGCAAGCACGTCGTCGTGGTCGGCGGTGGCGACACCGGAGCGGATTGCGTCGCCAACTCGGTGCGCGAGGGTGCGACGTCGGTCACGCAGCTCGAGATCGTGCCGGAGCCGCCGGCCCACCGGCCCGACGAGCTCACGCCCTGGCCGCTGTGGCCGACGAAGCTGCGCCTGTCCTACGCGATGAAGGAGGCGCGCGAGGCCGCTCACGGCGAGCTCGACTTCTCCGTGGTGACGACCCGCTTCTCCGGCGCGGAGCGAGTCGCGGCGATGCACGTCGCCGACGCCGGCCCGGAACCGCCGTTCGATCCGATCCCCGGCACCGAGCACGAGCTGCAGGCCGATCTGGTGCTGCTCGCGATGGGCTTCGTGCATCCCGAGCACGGACTCGCCGAGCAGTTCGGCGTGACCCTCGATCCGCTCGGGAACGTGGCTGCGCCGGCCTACGCGACGTCCGTGGAAGGCGTCTTCGTGGCCGGTGACGCACGCCGTGGCCAGTCGCTGATCGTGTGGGCGATCAACGAGGGTCGCGAGTGTGCGCGCGCCGTCGAGCAGCACCTCGCAGCGCTCCCCGCCTAGGTGTTCGCGAGGGCGTTCGAGCGGCGCCCCGAGCGCACGATCACGTCCACCTCGCCCCCTACTGTTCGCGGTGTTGTCGTCCAACCGATAGGGGAGTTCGGGGATGCCGCTGTGCTTCATCGAGCCGCACGACGCGATCCGCGTGATCGCCGAATCGGTCGGTCGCGACGCTCGCCGCCAGCTCGTCGGTGAGGTCTTCCACGCCTGGGTCGATGAGATCCCGGAGCGGGAGCTGGTGGCGCACTATGCCCGCGCGGTGGCTGAGCTCGACTCCGACGACCTGTCGATGCTCGCGGCGTGGCACGCGTCGTTGGAGACCGTCGGCCAGCCGATCGCGAACACCGATTTCCTGCTTTCGATCTACCCCTCGCTTGGTGAGCATCGACGCGAGGCGCTGAAGGTCGCGGCCGGGCTCGGCAGTGAGGAGGCGTTCGACTCCGGGGTCGCCGAGGAGCAGGCGCTGGAAAGCGTGCTGCCGCGCCTTTCGCGCGAGCGCGCCGAGCAGCTCGCGACGGAATGCATCGAGCTGTACATGTGGGACCGGCTCGGCAGCCACAACTGACGCCGCGCTCGGGCGATAGGTGCGCCGACTCCAGCGCGGTTGGCGCAGCACTTTGAAAAGGACTGCGGTGACGGCGCGGTAGCGCGATGCTCTGGCTTGCGTTCGCGTGCTGCTGGTCCGCTACGCGGGGGCTAGTACGGATCCGCGCGGCGGGAAACGTGCACACCGGATGCGGGCAATGGCGGATGGCGGTGTGCGTGTCGCGGCCTACCGTCGCCTTCGGTAGTCCGTGTTTCCCTCAGCGAAGAGGCGCGACGGTGGACTCTCGACTCGTTAGACGGTTGCAGCCAACGCTCGCTGTACGCACTTGGCGCCCCCGGGGCGCATCGGTTGCGGTGGCGGCGGCCGTCTTGATGGCGATGCTGGCCTTCCCCAGCTCGCCAGCGGCGGGTGCGCCTCCGTCGCTGACCTGGTCCGGCCCGATCTCGCTCGACACGACGGGTGGCCAGGCGTGGCCCCTGCAGGCGGTGGCGTGTCCGTCGGCGACTCAATGCACCGGAGTCTTTCGCGGCGGCGAAGTCACGTTCGACCCGCAGGATCCGCCGGCCACCCCTACAGCCGCGCCGATCGGTGACGACGGCTACTATGCCGCGATCGCGTGCCCGTCGCCGAGCCAGTGCACCGCCGTGGGTGACAACGTGGAGGTGACGTTCAACCCAACGTCGCCGGGGAAGCCGACGCCGGTAACGATCGACGACACGGCGGTCGGCGGGGATGAGGGTTTGAGCAAGCTGGCCTGTCCGTCGACGAGCCAGTGCACCGCGATCGACGGTAGCGGTCAGGTGGTGACGTTCACCCCGGCCTCGCCAGGGAACCCCACGCCGAAATCGATCGACCCCAGCCAGACGGTGTACGGGCTGGCCTGCGCCTCGGCAAGCCAGTGCACCGTGGTCGATGGCTCCGGTCAGGAGCTGAGCTTCAACCCGACGAACGTTGGTGCCCCAACGGCGAAGGCGATCGACAGCGGCTCGCTGGACTCGGTCGCGTGCGAACCCTCGCCGAGCCAGTGCACCGCCGTCGACTGGACCGGTCACGAGGTGACGTTCAACCCGAGCGCTCCCGGCACGACAACCCCGGTCGCGATCACGGGCGGCGAACTGGGCTCGATCGTGTGCCCCTCCGCGAGCCAATGCACGGCGCTCAGCGGGTCCGCGGGCGAGGTCACGTTCAACCCGACCGACCCGGGCACGCCAAGTGGAACCTGGATCGGCATGAAGAACCTGACCGCGCTGACGTGTGCCTCGGCGACGCAGTGCACCGCGGTCAATCAGGCTGGGGAGGAGGCGACGTTCAATCCCGCCGATCCCGGCACGCCCACCGTCGGCACGATCGACACCGGCTACAACACCTACCCGGTCGTTGCATGCCCGTCGACGAGCGAGTGCGTCTCGCTCGTCGAGTCCACCGGGCAGGAGGTGACGTACAACCCGACCGGCCCTGGGTCTCCGAGCCCGGCCACGATCGACAGCGGCAACACCCTAAACGGCGTGGCCTGCCCATCAGCGAGCCAATGCACAGCCGTTGATAGCGCTGGTCGTGAGGTGACATTCAAGCCAACCTCGCCTGGTAGCGCCACTGCCGCCACAATCGACACCCACAACCTGTCGGCGGTCGCGTGCCCGTCGGTGAGCCAGTGCACCGTGCTCGACAGCTACGGAGACGAGGTGACGTTCAACCCCACCGCTCCGGGCTCGCCGACGCCGACGAGTGTCGGCGCCGCCGGGCCGCTCGCCTGCCCGTCCACGAGCCAGTGCACCGCGCTCGGCGATGGCGGCGAGGTGACGTTCAACCCGACCACCCCCGCAACGACCACACACGCCGGCGTGTACGGGCTCGCCATCTCCTGCCCGTCGACGACGCAGTGCACGACCACCGGCTACTACGGCTCGGTGACCACCTTCAACCCGACCGCGCCCGGCAGCCCCAGCTCCGCGACGATCGACAACGGCTTCAACCTCTACGGCGTGAGCTGCCCTTCGACGAGCCAGTGCACCGCCGTCGACATCGACACCGGTGGCGAGGTGACGTTCGACCCGGTCGCCCCCGGCGCCCCCACGCCGACAATCGTTGACGATGACGGCGGCCTGGCCGCGGTGGCCTGCCCGTCGCTCACCCAGTGCACGGCGGTCGACGAGAACGGCGACGCGGCGACGTTCGACCCAGACAACATCGGCACGCCCACCCCGACCACGATCGCGACCGTCAACGCGCTGTCAGCGGTGGCGTGCACCCCGGTTGGTCAGTGCACCGCGGTCGACGACTCGGGGCAGGAGGTGACGTTTAACCCGACCTCTCCGGGTGCCTCGACGCCCACCGAGAT
The DNA here is from genome assembly GCA_049512455.1 of Solirubrobacteraceae bacterium. Classification (GTDB taxonomy): domain Bacteria; phylum Actinomycetota; class Thermoleophilia; order Solirubrobacterales; family Solirubrobacteraceae; genus Palsa-513. The sequence continues at coordinate 59,520 of JBEKXB010000005.1, forward strand.
CGACCAGATTCCCTATGCCGGTGATCTCGCCTTGAACGCGGTAGCCTGCCCGTCGAGCAGCCAGTGCACCGCGGTCGATGGCTACGGCCACGAGGTCACCTTCAACCCGACCGCGCCCGGCAACCCCACCCCCGCCGAGGTCGATTCGATCGGTGTCGTCGAGCTGGACATGACCGGCGTGTCGTGCCCGTCGATCAGCCAGTGCACCGGCGTCGATCAGGATGGCTATGAGGTGACGTTCGATCCGACCGATCCCGCCACGCCGACCCCCACCTCGATCGGCGCCGATGCCGGCCTGACCGCGGTTGCCTGCCCGTTGTCGAACGAGTGCACCGCGCTCACCGGGGACGAGGAGGTGACGTTCAACCCAAACGCCCCCGGCACGCCCACGCACGCCGCGGTGCCGGGGACGGCAATCGCGTGTCCCTCGGCGAGCCAGTGCACCGCGATCACCGACCCCGAGAGCGGAGGCGCCGAGGAGGTGACGTTCGACCCGGCGAGCGGATCGCTCGTCTCAGGTCCGACCACGATCGACAGCAACGGGGCTTACGCCGTTGCGTGCCCGTCGAGCAGCCAGTGCACGGCCGTCGACGGGGACGGGGACGCGGTGACGTTCAACCCGACCGCGCCCGGCAGCCCGACCCCGGTCGCGGTAGGCGAGGCGAACACGCTGTGGGGCGTTGCGTGCGTCTCGACCAGCGACTGCGTGGCAGTGGATCAAGCCGGCAACGGCTTCGTCGGCTCGCAGGCGGCTCGCCCGAGCTTGATGGTCACGCCGGCCGGGACCGGACTCGGCGCCATCTCCGGGAGCGGGATCAGCTGCCCCGCTGACTGCTCGAACACCTATGCGAGCGGGACGCAGGTCACGCTGACGGCGACGCCGCAGCCCGGCTCGTCGTTCAGCGGCTGGTCGGGCGGCTGTAGCGGGACCGGGACGTGCACCGTGACCGTGAACGGCGACACGGACGTGACCGCCACCTTCGCGGAGCTGCCGCTGGAGACGCTCACGGTCTCGGTTGGGGGGAGCGGGTCGGGGGCGGTGAGCGGCGGCGGGATCACCTGCCCGGGCAACTGCTCGCAGAGCTATCCGGGTGGGACGCAGGTCACGCTGACCGCAATACCAGCGATGGGGTCGGGGTTTGCCGGCTGGTCCGGTGGTGGCTGTAGCGGGACGGGAACGTGTGTCGTGACCGTGAGCGCCGCGCAAGCGGTCACCGCGACCTTCTCCCTGGGCCATACCCTGACCGTCTCGGTCGCGGGTAGCGGTTCGGGCATCGTCAGCAGTAGCCCGTCCGGGATCAACTGCGCCACCAGTGCAGCGGTCGGCAATGCCTGCTCGGCGAGCTTTGTCGGCGGATCGACGGTCACGCTGAGCTGGGGAGCGATGAACGGCTCGAGCTTCGCCGGCTGGTCGGGCGGCGGCTGTTCGGGCACCGGGAGCTGCCAGGTGACGATGAACTCGGACGAGCACGTCACGGCGACGTTCAGCGCGTCGGGCGGTGGCGGCTCAGGCGGTGGCGGCTCAGGTGGTGGCGGCTCGGGCGGTGGCGGATCGGGGTCGGGCACCACCGCGACGTTTGGCAGCGCGAGCGTGAGTGGGATGGCCGCGAGCGGGATGGCGAGCTGTTCGGGCACGAGCGGCGCGACGTGCAACATCACCGTTTCGTTGAGCGTCACCGAGACGCTGAAGGGCGGCAAGGTGGTCGCGGTCTCCGCCAAGGCCAAGACGAAGCCAAAGTCCAACAAGCGCACGGTCAGCGTCGGCACGGCTAGCGTCTCGCTCACCACCGGGCAGAGCGCGAAGGTCACCGTGAAGCTCAACGCGGCCGGTCAGAAGCTGCTCAAGATCCACCACAAGCTTGCCGTCATGCTCAGCGCGAACGCCGGCACATCGCAGCTGTGCTGCCAGACCGTCACATTCAAGCCGCCAGCGAAGAAGAAGAAGAAGAAGAAGTAGCGAAGACTGGCGGACGCAGTCTCACGCGCCGCGCGTTATCTCGTAGCAACCGATTCCCTCGGTGCCACCGTGGTGACAGACGAGGAAGGCGACGCTCGTCGTGAGGCCGTCCCGTGGGCTCAGTTCGCCGGCGGCGAGCGTCTCGGCGCCGATCCGCAGCGAGCGCTCCTCGTGCTCGTCGTCTCTCCAAAGCTCGAGCCCAGCCCGCAGCAGTCGTCCATCCTCACCGTAGGTGCTCGAGAGACGCGGGTCGGCGATCGGCGTCGCCTCGAGCTCGGCCCCACGCAGCACGAAGGCGCTGAGCAGCTCCTGGCCGTGACCGCTGGCGCGGCGCGGACGCTCCGCGGCGAGCGCGAAAGCGAGCTCTTCGCCAAACACCATCCAGATGGCGCGACGCAGCCCGGCATCGCCGAGGTCGGTCTGTGCGAGTGCCACGCGCCCGAAGCCGCTCAGCTGCACGTCCTTGCCGGCGAGTTGAGCGCCGCCGGTGACGCGACAAATCCACTCCCGCCGCCCGTCGGCGAAGGTCACGGGCAGGCCGATTGCTTGGAGGTCCACCTCGTAGGCGCCATCCACTCCCACCGTCCAGCGGCTCGCCTGCTCATCGTCGCGGTGCACGCGCGCCGCGCCGGCCGTGCTCTGGCGGCCGTCCGCGAAGACGACGGCGCCAGAATCCTGCACGCCCGAGCTGTGCAGTCCAGCTGCGGGATCGCTGAAGCTGTAGGCGATCAGATCGCTCACACGCTAAGGCTACGCGACGGTGCGGGGCCGCGGTGTGTGCGGGCTACACTGCCTTGTATGCCGACCGTTGAGGAAGTCGAGGAGGCGCTCGCCAACGTCATCGACCCCGAGCTCGGGCTCGACTTCGTCGAGCTCGGCCTGATCTACGACATCGAGGTGCAGGGCCCGCACGTCGAGGTCACCTTCACGCTGACCTCGCCCGGCTGCCCGATCGGGCCGCAGGTCAGCGAGCAGATCGAGGAGTTCGTCAGCGAGCTGCAGGGCGTCGAGTCGGTCAGCTCGACGATGGTCTTCACGCCAATGTGGACGCCGGAGCTGATGAGCGACGACGCGAAGTTCGCGCTCGGGTACTAGATGGCGGACCTGACGGTCCGCGGCCCAAACGTCACGCTCCGCTACCCGGACGAGCGCGACGCGCCCCGCCTGTTCGAGCTCGCCGGCGACAGTGACGTCACTCAGTTCTTCTCCTGGGGGCCCTACCGCGAGCCGGCGGATGCCAGTGACTGGATCGCCACCCTCCCGGAGCGACGCGATCAGGGGATCGCACTCGAGTTCGGGGTATCCGACGCTGCCGATGAGCTGCTCGGCTGCGTCTCGCTGCTGGAGTTCTCGCTGCGTGACCGCCGCTGCGTGATCGGCATCTGGCTCGGCCGTCCTTCTTGGGGCACGGGCGTCGGCGATGAGGCGCAGGCGCTGCTGGCTCGCGTCGCGTTTGGTCCACTGCGCATGGAGCGCCTCAGCGCCTGGGTTGACGTCAACAACCCGCGCTCCCAGCACCACTTCGACCGCCTCGGCTTCACCAACGAAGGCGTGCTGCGCGCTTTCCAGCGCCACGACGACTCCCGCCGCGACCTGATCTCCTACTCGCTGCTGCGCGAGGAGTTCGAGGCCTCGCCGCTCGCCGCCGTCCCCGCCGATATCAGCGGCGCCCCGCCGCCGCTGTTCGTCTGCGCCGCGCGCTAGCGAGCTCCGCCCGCCGGGACGCAGCGCACGCCCTTGGCAGCCGCGGCCGATCTCGCTCTCGTACAATCGATGGGTGACGGCGGTGAGCGATAGCGCTGAACCGAGGCTCGGGATCGAGAAACTGCTGCTGGCCGCGCCGCGCGGCTACTGCGCGGGCGTCGATCGGGCGGTCCAGACGGTCGAGCTGGCGCTCGAGCGCTATGGGGAGCCGGTCTACGTGCGCAAGGAGATCGTCCACAACAAGCACGTCGTGGAGCAGCTGCGCGCACGCGGCGCGATCTTCGTCGAGCAGGAGACCGAGGTGCCGGAGGGCGCGGTCACGGTGTTCTCGGCGCACGGTGTCGCCCCGAGCGTGCGCGCCAACGCGGAGGCCCGCTTGCTGCGCACGATCGACGCGACGTGTCCGCTCGTCACGAAGGTTCACGTCGAGGCGCGCCGCTTCGCAGCGGACGGCTACACGGTCGTCCTGGTCGGCCACGACGGTCACGAGGAGGTCGAGGGGACGATGGGCGAGGCGCCCGATCGGATCGTCCTCGTGCAATGCGAGGAGGACGTCGCCTCGCTCGAGGTCGCTGACCCGCAGAAGGTCGCCTACATCTCGCAGACGACGCTCGCCGTCGATGACACGCGCGCGATCATCGAGCGCCTGCGCGAGCGCTTTCCGGCGATCGTCGGCCCCCGCACCGACGACATCTGCTACGCGACGACGAACCGCCAGGCCGCGGTTCGCGAGCTGGCGAAGCACTGCGAGCTGGTGCTCGTGGTCGGCTCGCGGAACTCGTCGAACTCGCAGCGCCTGGTCGAGGTTGCGCGCGACGCGGGCGCTCGCTCGCATCTGATCGACAACGCCGGCGAGGTGAACGAGGAGTGGCTCGCGGACGTCCGCACGCTTGGCATCTCCTCGGGAGCGAGCGCCCCCGAGGAGCTCGTTGCGGAGCTCGTCGACCGCTTCGGCGAGCGCGGTGTCACCGACATCTCGGAGCTCACCGTGACCGAGGAGGACGTGCGCTTCATGCTGCCGAAGACGATCCGTCCGGCCGCCCGCGCGTAGTCTCGTGTCGCGGACGCTGATCGTCTCCGACCTGCACCTCGGGGATCGTGCGCAGGGTGACGTGCTGCGCCACGAGGGCATCGCCGAGGTCCTGGCGGCGGCGCTCGAGGGCGTCGACCGCCTGGTCCTGCTCGGCGACACGCTGGAGCTGCGCAACCAGCCCGCGCGCGTCGTGCTCGACGCTGCCGCGCCGGTGCTGGCGCGACTCGCTGAGCAGCTCGGCACGCGCCCGGTGCTGATCGCGGCCGGCAACCACGACCACGCGCTGATCGAGCGCTGGCTGGCGCACAACCGGGAGCCGCTCGGTCTCGACCAGCGCTTCGCGCCGCAGGAGGCATCCGATCTCGGCGGCGCGCTCGCAGCGGCGCTCGAACCGGGCGCCGTCGAGTTCGCCTACCCCGGCCTGTGGCTGCGCGAGGACGTCTACGCGACGCACGGCCACTACCTCGACGTGCACATGACGGTCCCGACGTTCGAGCGGATCGCGATCGCCGCCAGCGGCCGGCTGGCGCTCGAGCGCACGAGGCGCTGGAACGACGTCCATTCGCCTGACGATTACGAGGCGCTGCTCACGCCGGTCTATGCGTGGATGCACTCCGCTGCGCAGAGCGGCCGCGCGGGACCGATGACCGGCGGTGGCGGGACGCTGCGAGCATGGCGCGCGCTGCGCGGACGGAGCCCCGGCGCCCGGGCGCTCGCAGCGGGCTTTCCACTCGCCGTCGCGGCACTCAACGGCGCCGGCCTCGGACCGGTCCGCAGCGAGGTGTCATCGCAGGCGCTGTGCAGCGCCGGCCTGCGGGCGATGAGCGAGGTGGTCGAGCGACTCCAGGTTCGCGCCCGGCACGTCGTCTTCGGCCACACGCATCGCGCCGGCGTCATCGCCGGCGACGAGCCGGCGGAGTGGCTCACCCCGAACGGCGTGCAGCTGCACAACACCGGCTCGTGGGTCTACAGCGACACGTTCCTGCGCGGCGGCGACGCGTCGAGCCCCTACTGGCCGGGGTGCGCCGTCTTGATCGAAGACGGCGCACCGCCACGGGCGCTGGCACTGCTCGCCGACCGCTCGCCGGCTGGGCTCAGCTCACGCGCCCCGGCGTGAAGCACACGCCGTCGCAGCGTACGCCCGCCCCCAAATCCAAGATCAGCTCTCCAGCGCGGTGGTGGTCGTGCTCGATCAGCAGCACCGCCCCCGGGTTGGTGACGGTCAGCTCGCGACCGTTCGCGGTCACGGTTGCGCTCTCCTGCCCGTGCGTCGGCTCCAGCACAGCCCACACCGCGCCCGCCTCGTAGGGGCCTGACCAGGGCTCCGTGAGCCGGTCCTCGCTCGGAACGACGAGCACGGCGTCGGGGGCGTCCTCGGGGCGCAGCGGCGCCAGCGGTTCGCGCTGCACGCCGAGCAGCGCCTGGATCGCGAGCTCGGTCTCGGCGTAAGCCCCCTCACCGTAGTGGTAATCGGCGAGCATCCCGTCGGCGTTCCACAGGTAGCGCGCCGGCCAGCCGGCGTTCTCATACTCCTGCCAGAGGGCGAAGTTGGTGTCGAGCAGGACGGGGTAGGAGATCCCCAGACGCGCCACTGCGTCACGCACCGCGGCGTCGTCTGCCGATGCGCGAAAGCCGGGACAGTGCACCCCGATCACCACCAGCCCGGTGCCGCCATAGCGCTCATGCCAGGCCTTGACGTAGGGCAGCGTGCGCAGCGAGTTCGCCCGGCAGAAGTCCCAGAACTCGATCAGGACGGGCTGACCGCGCAGCTCGGCCAGGCTGAGCGGCGCCGTGTTGACCCAGGTCGCGTCGCGCGGCAGCGGCGGGGCGGGGATCGTGTCGATGGGCGGGCGCAAGGCTCTGGCGTCCCGGACGGACGCCGCGGGAGGCTAGCAGCCCCGGCCCTCGCGCTTCTGCGCTCATCTGCGAACCTACGTCGCGATGCGCAGCTTCGGCAGCGACAACCATGCAGGGGTGCCGGCGGACGTGCTCGCGGCGATTGTCCAGGCCAACGCCGATCACGCGCCGGCCTATGGCGACGATCCGTGGACGGCGCGCGCCGAACAGTGCTTTCGCGACCAGTTCGGCGAGCAAGCCCAGGCGTTCTTCGTCTTCAACGGCACGGCCGCCAACGTCCTCGCGCTGCGCGCCACCTGCCGGCCGTGGGAAGGCGTCATCTGCGCGAAGAGCGCGCACATCAACGTTGACGAGTGCGGCGCGCCCGAGCGGATCGCGGGCGTGAAGCTCTATCCCACGGCGAGCGGCGACGGCAAGCTCACGCCGGCGCAGATCGATCCGCTGCTCGTGGGCGTAGGTGATCAGCACCACGTGCAGATTCGTCTCGTCTCGGTTGCGCAGAGCACCGAGCTCGGCACCTGCTATTCGCCCGCCGAGCTGCGCGCGCTGAGCGACCATGCCCATGCACGCGGGTTGCTCGTGCATGTCGACGGCGCGCGGCTCGGAAACGCCGCCGCCTCGCTCGGGGTGGGGCTGGCGGCGCTCACGGCTGACGCCGGCATCGACGTGGTGTCCTTCGGCGGCACGAAGCTCGGCTTGCTCGGCGCCGAGGCGGTCGTCTTCCTGCGCGCGGAGCTTGCGGAGGAGTTCCGCTACCTGCGCAAGCAGTCGCTGCAGCTGGCCTCGAAATCTCGCTTCCTGGCTGCCCAGTTCGTGGCGTTGTTCGAGCAAGACCGCTGGCGGGCGCTCGCCTCGCAGGCCAACGCGATGGCGGCGCGCCTGGCCGACGGCGTGCGATCGCTCGAGAACGTCACGGTCACCCAGGCCGTGCAGGCCAACGCGGTGTTTGCCACGCTGCCCCGAGCGGCGATCGCCCCGCTCCAGGCACGGTGGTTCTTCCACGTCTGGGACGAGCCCGCCGGCGAGGTTCGCTGGATGTGCGCATGGGACACGACCGCCGAAGAGGTCGATGCGTTCGTCGCAGAGATCGCGGCGGCGGTCGCGGCGGCGTAGCGATGTTCGAGCGCTACGACACGGTGGTTCGCTGCAGCGACGGACACCTGTTCACCACGATCTGGATCCCGCTCGTGTCCGTCAAGGCCGTTCGCCTGTACAACAAGCGCTACCAGCGCTGCCCGGTCGGTCACCACTTCTCGATCGTGCGGCGCGTCGATGTCGATGAGCTGGACGCCGCTAAGCGCGAGCGCGCCGCGGCGGTTCGCGACATCCGGATCCCCTGAGGGGTTGCCGGGCCAGGGTTCGCCGCTGTACTCTGTCGTCGCAAAATCTCGGCAAAGGGGGCGGCATGGCGGTTGCAGTTCTTACTGAGGTTGAGGGCGCGGGACTGGACACCTACGAAGCCGTCAACGAGAAGATCAGGTTGGCGGAGAACCCTCCGGACGGCCTGCTGGTCCATACGGCCGCGGCGCGAGACGGCGGCTACTTCATCTACAACGTGTGGGACTCGGCAAGCGCGTGGGAGGCGTTCCGCGACGGACGGCGATCCGACGCGCTGCGAGAGGCGGCTCCAGCGGGCATCGCACCACCGAAGATCACAGTCTGGGAGCTGCACGCCTTCACGACGTTCGCAAGCTCCTGAGCCTTCGAGAAGTCTGGGAGCGCGGCGCTGCTAGGCAGCGAAGCGCTCGGCGGCGCGGGCGCGGCGTTTCGCCGCTTCGATCTCGCGGTTCTTCGGCGGTGCGGTGGCGACGAGGTCGTCTAGGAAATGCGCGGTCGAGTGTGCGATCGCCTCGACCGCGTGCTCGAACGCCGTCGCGTTGGCGTGCGAGGGCTTGGTCTGGCCCATGATCTTGCGCACGTACTGCGTGGCGGCGGCGCGGATCTCCTCGTCGGTGGCGCGCGGCTCGAAGTTGTGGAGGGTGCGGATGTTGCGACACATGCGCCTTGGCCCTGGCTAGCCGATGCTGCCGACCATCTCGAGCTGGATCAGCCGGTTCAGCTCGATCGCGTATTCCATCGGCAGCTCCTTCGTGACCGGCTCGATGAAGCCGTTGACGATCATCGCTGCCGCCTCGTCCTCGCTGAAGCCGCGCGTGCCCATGTAGAACAGCTGATCGTCGGAGATCCGCCCGACCGTGGCCTCGTGGGCGACGGTGACGTGCGGGTTCTGGATCTGGATGTCGGGCCAGGTGTCCGAGCGCGAGATGCCATCCATCATCAGGCCGTCGCACTGGACCCGCGCCTTCGATCCCTGCGAGTGCTTGCCCATCTTCACCAGGCCGCGGTAGCCCATGATCCCGCCGTCCTTGGAGATCGACTTGGCGAGGATGTTGGAGGTCGTGTTGGGCGCGAGGTGGAGGACCTTGGCGCCGGTGTCCTTGTGGACCCCCTTGCCGGCGACGCCGACGTTGAGGTGGTCCGCACGGGCGCCCTCGCCCTGCAGGAAGGAGCCCGGGTAGAGCATCACGTACTTCGCGCCCATCGAACCGCCGACCCACTCGACGGTGCCATGGGCGTCGACCAGTGCGCGCTTCGTGTTGAGGTTGTAGACGTCCTTGGACCAGTTCTGGACAGTCGTGTAGCGCGCCTTCGCGCCCTCGTGGACGAAGATCTCGACGACCGCCGAGTGCATCGAGTTGACGCTGTAAGTCTGCGCGGTGCAGCCCTCGATGTAGTTCACCTCGGAGCCCTCGTCGGCGATGATCAGGGTGTGCTCGAAGGTGCCCTCGCCGGCGCCCTCCATGCGGAAGTAGGCCTGCAGCGGCAGGTCGCATTTGACGCCCGGCGGGATGTAGACAAACGCGCCACCCGACCAGACGGCGCCGTGCAGCGCGGAGAACTTGTTGTCCTGCGCCGGAACGCACTTGGTCATGAAGTACTTCTGAACCAGGTCCGGGTAGTCGGTGACCGCCGTGTCCATCGAGCAGAAGAGGATGCCGAGCTTGGCGTACTCCTCCTTGAGCCCCTCATAGACGGGCTCCTGGCGCCAGACGCCGACGACGCCGGCGAGATGCTCGCGCTCGGCCTGCGGGATGCCGAGATCCTCGTAGGTCTGCTTCATCTCGTCGGGCACGTCGTCCCAGGAGTTGAAGCGGCCCGTGGTCGGCGGCGAGTACAGCACGAGGTCGTCGAAGTTGAGGCCTGCGAGGTTGGGACCCCACGTCGGGATCGGCTTGCGTTCGAAGATCTCGAACGCCCGCTCGCGCTTCTCGGCCATCCACTGAGGCTCGTCCTTGATCCGCGAGAGCTCGCGGATCACCTCGCGCGAGACGCCGCGCCGCGCGATCAGCTCGCCCTTCTCGGTCTCGACGATCGGGCTCGGCTTGGCGATGCGCGCTGTGTCCGTGGCTGCCATAACACCTATCTTAGCGGTCGGGATGGGCCGGCTCGGCGGCGTCAACGGGCCAGCTGCCGTCACCGGTGATTGCGCGCCGTAGCGCCTTGAGCGACAGCAGGGCGCACTTGCGGCGGGTCGCCGAGATGTCGATTCCGAGCAGCTCGAGCATCCACGTGGCGTCAAGGGCGCCTGCCTCCTCCACCGTCATTCCGATCAGCTCGTCCGAGGCGATCGAAGCCGCGGCCTGCGAGATGGCGCAGCCGTGGCCGTTGAAGCGCAGGTCGGCGATGCGCCCGTCGACGACCTGGATCTGCACACCGAGCTCGTCACCGCACAGCGGGTTGTACTCGAGCGCGTCGAGATCATGCGGATCGAGCTCGCCGAAGTTCCGCGGGCGCTTGTAGTGCTCGAGGATGAAGTCGCGATAGAGGTCGTCCTCCACTACGCAAACACCTTCTGGGCGCCGCGCAGCGCGCTCAACAGCGCGTCGATGTCGCTGCGGACGTTGTAGGGACCGAAGCTCGCGCGGGCCGTCGCGGCGACGCCGAGCTTCGCCATCAGCGGCTGCGCGCAGTGGTGGCTGGCGCGAATGCAGACGTTCTCGCGGCCGAGCAGCTCCGCGACGTCGTGGGGGTGCACGCCATCGACGGCGAACGAGACGACGCTGCCGCGAGCGTTGGCGCTCGAGGGGCCGAACGTCCGCACGCCATCGAGCTCGCCGAGCTGCTCCAGCGTGTATGCGACGAGCTCCCGCTCGTGCTCGCGCACGCGCTCCATGCCAAGCGCGGTCAAGTAGTCGACGGCGGCGCCGAGGCCGACCGCTTCGGCGATCATCGACGTGCCGGCCTCGAACTTCCACGGCAGCTCGTTCCACGTCGAGCGCTCACGATCGACGCGGGCGATCATGTCGCCACCGGCGAGAAACGGGGGCATCGCCTCGAGCAGCTCAGCCTCGGCGTGCAGGACGCCAACGCCGGTCGGGCCGAGCGCCTTGTGCCCGGTCCAGGCGTAAAAGTCGGCGCCGATCTCGCCGACGTCTACCGCCATCTGCGGCACCGCCTGCGCGCCATCGATCAGCACGCGTGCGCCGGCAGCGTGCGCTCGCGTCACGACCTCGGCCAGCGGATTGATCGTGCCAAGCACGTTCGAGACATGCGTCAGCGCGACGAGGCGGACATCGCCGCTGGCCAGCTCCGCATCGAGCTGATCGAGCGAGAGCGTGCCCTCTTCGCTGACGTCGAGGTAGCGCAGCGCGGCGCCGGTGACCTGCGTCGCGAGCTGCCACGGAACGAGGTTCGAGTGGTGCTCCATCTCGGTGATGAGCACCACATCGCCGGATCCGAGGTTGGTCCGCCCCCACGAGTAGGCGACGAGGTTGATTGCCTCGGTGACGTTGCGCGTGAAGATCGTCGTGCGCGGCGATCCGCCGGCAAACGCGGCGATCCGCTCGCGGGCGCCCTCGAACAGCGCATCCGCCTCCTGCGCGAGCGGGTAGACGCCGCGGTGGATGTTGGCGTTGTGAGCGCGGTAGAAGTCATCGAGCGCCTCGAGTACGCTCGCCGGCTTCTGCGAGGTCGCCGCGGAGTCGAGGTAGACCAGGCGGCGTCCGCCGATCTCGCGTGAGAGGATCGGGAAGTCCGCGCGGACGTCGAGCGCGGCTGGGGCATGGGTGGGGCTCGCCATCAGCTACCTCGCCAGCGCGTAGCGCTCGATCTCGGCTGCCGCGTGCGCGAGCTTCGCTCCGATCCGCTCGCGAATCAGACGCTCGAGCGGCGGGTCGTCGAGCTGCACGATCAGCGGCTCGAAGAAGCCCTCGACGATCACGCGCACAGCTTGGGGCCGCGTCAGGCCGCGTGTCTGCATGTAGAAGATGAGATCCTCGTCGAGCTCGCCGACGCTGCCGCCGTGCGACGCTGAGACGTCGTCGGCACTGACAAGCACGGACGGTATGGCATCGAGCCGCGCGTCCGCCGACAGCAGCATCGAGTGGAACTGCAGGTAGGTGTGCGACTGCTGCGCTCCCGGGTTGATCTGAATCAGCCCTTCGAAGCTGGCACGGCTCTCGCCGCTCGCCGCGCCGCGCCAGTGGACGTCGCCGCCCGATGGGCCGGTCTCGTGGAGATCGACGGCGAAGACGTCGAGATGCTCGTCGCGCTCGCTGAAGAACAGGCCGCGGAACGCCATCTCGCCGCCCTTTCCGGCGACGACCAGCTCGTCGTGGTGGCGGATCAATGCCCCGCCGAGCAGCGCCGGGAGCCAGTGGCAGGAGGCGTCACGCCCGACCTCGACGACGGATGTGGAGAGGTCGTGGACTGCGCCGGGGCCCCAGTCGACGAGTTGGGCGAGGCGGCAGCGTGCTCCGTCCTCGAGGTAGAGCTCGAATGCTCCGGTGTGCAGCGCGTCGCTGTCGATCGCGTCGGCCAGCCCGTACTCACGCAGGCGCAGCTCGCTGCCGCGGTCGCCGATTGCGAGCGTGTGCGCGTGCTGGACGGTGCCGCCCTCGCTCAACTCGTAGACGATGTGGAACGGATCGGCAACCGCCAGGCCGGGCGGCACGTAGAGGAACGCGCCGCCGCTCCAGAACGCGGCGCCGGCGGCCTCGAGCTTGTGGCGGTCGAACGTGAGCCGGCGCATGTAGTAGCGCTCGAACAGCTCGCGATGCTCGCGTGCCGCCTGCTCGAGTGAGCACAGCAGCACTCCCTCCTCTGCGAGCCGCGGATCGAGCTCGCTGTAGACGACCGATCCGTCGCGCTGGACGAGCACGCCGGCCGCGCTCTGGCCGTCGAGGATCGCTGGAGCGTGCTCCTGCGCCGGCGCGCTGCGAATCTGGAGCGCGTCGAGGTCGAGGTGCTCGAGGCTGGTGGTCCAGAACCCGGAGCGCCGCCAGGTCGGCAACTCGAGGCGCTCATACGCGAGCCGCGCTTGCGCGCGCAGGTGGGTGAGCGGCGCGCGCTCGGTGCCGGCCCCGGCGAGCGCGTGGTATAGCGTCGCCTCGCGGGCGCTGCCCTGCTTGCGCGCCTGGGCGGTCGACGTGCCGTCAGGCACGGGCACCGACCTCCTCGCGGATTGGGTCATAGCCCTCGCGCTCGAGTCGTTCGACGAGCTCTGGCCCACCGCGCATGACGATCCGGCCGTCCATCAGGATGTGCACGAACTCGGGCCGGACGTGGTCCAGGATGCGCTGGTAATGGGTGATGATGAGCGCGCCGAGCCCCTGCTCCGCGTGCAGCTTCGCGACGCCCTCGGCGACGGTGCGCAGCGCGTCGATGTCGAGGCCGGAATCGGTCTCGTCGAGGACCGCGATCTGCGGTGCCAGCATCGCCATCTGGAGGATCTCGGCACGCTTCTTCTCGCCGCCGGAGAAGCCGTCGTTGAGGTGGCGGGACGTGAACTTGCTGTCGACATCGAGCAGCCGCACGGCGCGAGCGAGCTCGACGCCGAACTCCTTGACCTTGATCGGCTCGTCGCGGTGGGCGTTGATCGCCATCCGCAGGAAGTTCGCGACCGACACGCCGGGCACGGCGACCGGGTACTGGAAGGCGAGGAACAGACCCAGCTTGGCGCGCTCGTGCGTCGCAAGATCGTTGATCTCCTCGCCGTCGAAGAGGATCTGGCCCTCGGTCACCTCGTAGGCGGGGTGACCCATGATCGTGTTGGCGAGCGTCGACTTGCCGGAGCCGTTCGGCCCCAGCAGCGCGTGCAGCTCGCCGCTGCGGACGGTGAGGTCAACGCCGCAGAGGATCTCGCGCTCCTCCGTGCGCACGTGCAGGTTGCGGATCTCGAGCTCGGCCAATTGATCTCCTTCTGGCGCGCTATGCAGCAACGCGCTTCTTGCGGGGGGTGGGGACGAGCTCGGCGAGCGTCGTCTGTTGCAGCGTCTGGACGATCGAGCGGCGCACGCGGGTCCACAGCAGCTTCGTCGTGCAGACGTGGTCGGCGTTGGTCTCGCGCGCGCACAGCAGCGCGCCGTCGGGTCCGCTCGAGATGCATTCGATCGGCGCGATCGAGCCCTCCAGTGCCTCGACCACCTCGGCCATCGTGATGTTTGCGGGCTCGCGGGCCAACAGGTAGCCGCCGTGGGCGCCACGGCGGCTGTCGACGAGGCCGGCCCGGCGCAGCCGCGCGACGAGGTGCTCGAGGTAGGCGAGCGGCAGGCCCTCGTGCTCGGCGATCTCGGCCAGCGACACAGGCTCGTCGCCGCCCCGGCGGGCGAGCTCGACCATCACGCGTACGCCGTACTCGGCTTTGGTTGAGAACATCATCGCGTCAGATAACCTACCTTCCCGGTAGGGTATCAGGCTCGCGCTACAACACGTCGCGCTTGCGCGGAGTCGTCGGCAGCGGCTCGGCCTGCAGCACTTCGATGTCGTGGGCGATCGCGTCGGGGTCCATCTGGTCGAGGTCGGTGTAGCCAACCCGCGGCTTGCCGGTCTTGTCGAGCAGCTCGACCTCGATCGAGTGGTCGGACGTCGTGGAGTTGACGTTGAGTTGCGGCTGGATGCCGAAGAACCTCCAGATCGGCTTCAGCACGGGCCTCGGCGCGACGAGGTACTCCATCTGTCCGAGCATGTCCTCGCGGATCAGGAAGGCGTTCACGTCGGTGGGCGTGTCCTGCTTGGGGTCGACGCTGACGGCGATCACCGGCACGCGGTGGTGCAGCTCGCTGAGCGCTCCGCGGATCTGCTCGACAACGACAGGGCAGGTGTTCTGGCAGGTCGAGTAGACGAAGGTCAGCACGACGACCTGTCCCGCATACTGGCTGAGGCGGATCGTCTGGTGGTCCTGGTTGGGGAGCGCGAAGTCCACGGCCGGCATCCCCGGCGGAGCGGTCGTGCCGTAGAACCCGTTGACGAGCTGGCTGGGGGTGCCGGCGACGCCGCTGACGCCGGACTGCGCAGTGAGCGTGACGATCGCGACGAGCGCTGCGGCGCAGGCAACGGCAACCGTGAGCGCGAGACGTAGGCGGGGGTGCATCATTAGGCACAGAGAGTAGGGCCCGCGGGACGGCACGCGACGGCTTGGGTGCCTGCACTACGCGCTATACTTTGTATAGTTCTGAATCCAGACAAGAGTTCGGGAGTTTGAGATGAGCCCCTCGGGCGCAGAGTTCATCCGGCAGATCAAGACCGAGATCACCGAGACCGATCCGAAGGTCGTTCACGAGCTGGTCGGCAACGGCGTTGCGATCATCGACGTGCGCGAAGCCGACGAATGGGCGCAAGGGCATCTGCCGGGGGCCAAGCACATTCCGCGCGGCTTCCTCGAATCGCGCATCGAAGGCGTCGTCCCGGACCACTCGCAGCGCGTGGTGCTCTACTGTGCCGCCGGCAGCCGCTCGGCGCTCGCGGCCCACACGCTGAGCCACGACCTCGGCTACGAGAACGTCGAGTCGATGACCGGCGGGATCACGCTGTGGAAGGACCGCGGCTACGAGGTCGAGGTGCCGGAGACGCTCACCGCCGAGCAGCGTGAGCGCTACTCGCGGCACATCCTGATTCCCGAGATCGGCGAGAGCGGGCAGCGCAAGCTGCTCGGCGCCCGTGTCCTGCTGCTCGGTGCCGGTGGGCTGGGCTCGCCGACGGCGCTCTACCTTGCGGCCGCAGGGGTCGGCACGCTGGGGATCGTCGATAGCGACGTCGTTGACCTGTCGAACCTCCAGCGTCAGGTGATTCACAACACCAAGCGGATCGGCACGCCGAAGGTCCAGTCCGCGGCCGAGACGATCCATGCACTCAACCCCGACGTTGAGGTGGTGCCCTATCAGACGCGATTGGACTCCTCGAACATCATGGAGATCATCGCCGGCTGGGACATCATCGTCGACGGCGTCGATAACTTCCCCACGCGCTACCTGCTCAACGATGCGAGCGTCCGCTTGCAGATTCCGGTCGTGTCCGCGTCGATCCTCGGCTTCGACGGTCAGCTGTCGATCTTCAAGCCCTACGACGGGCCCTGTTACCGCTGCCTGTTCCCGGTGCCGCCACCCGCGGAGCTCGCGCCCTCATGCGGCGCCAACGGCGTGCTCGGCGTGCTCCCGGGGACGATGGGCCTGCTCCAAGCGACCGAGGTCATCAAGCTGATCGTGGGAGCAGGCGAGCCGGCGATTGGGCGACTGCTGCTCTACGACGCGCTCGCCGCCACGCTCAGCGAGGTCAAGGTGCGCCGCGATCCGGATTGTCCGGTCTGCTCGCGCGCCCCGGAATCCATCACCGACGAGGAGATGGGCGTCTTCCCCGACTACGAGGCATTCTGCGCGGCCGCCGGGTAGGTTGTGCGCTCGCCATGCCGACGATAAGGATCCCCCCGGTACTGCGCGCCTCGGTTGGAGGCGAGAAAGAGGTGGCTGCACCCGGCACCAACGTCCGCGAGGTTCTACGCGGGCTTGTGGCGGCGCACCCAGCGACCGAGACGCAGCTGTTCGGCGGGGACGGCGAGCTCAACCGCTACGTGAACATCTACCTCAATGACGAGGATGTCCGCGTGCTCGATGGTCTCGACACGGCCGTCGGCGAGAGCGATGTGCTGGTGATCCTCCCGGCAATGGCCGGCGGGGCATCAGCGACCCGCTATCGTTAGTAAAGCGATGAGCGCGCGCGAGCTTGCGAACCGCCCGTGCGGGGGGCGTTACGGTGACGTCTTGCAGTCGATCGGCAACACGCCGATCGTCGAGCTGAAGCGGCTGTCGCCCAACCCCGGCGTCCGGCTGTGGGCCAAGCTGGAGTCGCGCAACCCGACCGGGTCGGTCAAGGATCGCGTGGCACGCGCGCTGATCGAGGATGCCGAGGAACGCGGCGCAATCGCTGACGGCCAGGTCATTCTCGAGCCCACGTCCGGTAACACCGGGATCTCGCTCGGCATGATCTGCAAGCTCAAGGGCTACCCGCTGAAAGTGGTCCTGCCCGACAACGTGACGCCAGAGCGTACGGCGCTGCTCGAAATGTGGGGCGCGGAGATCGTCTACTCAGAGGGAGCCAAGGGGACCAACGGCGCTGTTGAGCTGGCGCTCGAGCTCGCCGCGGCCGACTCGCGCTACTACATGCCCTACCAGTACGGCAACGAGGCGAACCCGCTCGCTCACTACAACGGCACCGCGCTGGAGATCCTCGAGGAGCTCGACCAGGTGGCGGCGTTCGTCGCCGGACTCGGTACCGGCGGCACGCTGATGGGCAACGGCCGGCGGCTGAAGGAGGTGCTCGGCGACAGCGTCAAGATCGTTGCTGCCGAGCCGATGCAGGGTGAGCCGGTGCAAGGGCTGCGCTCGCTCGAAGACGGGTTCATCCCGCCGATCATCGATCTGGGGCTGCTTGACCGCAAAATCTTCGTCACCAACCGCGACGCGATCATCTGGACGCGCAAGCTGCTCGATCAGGAGGGCATTTTCGCCGGTGTCTCGTCCGGGGCTATCGCACGCGTCGCCGCACGCATCGCCGGCGAGCTCGACGAGGGCAACGTCGTGTTCATCGTCGCCGATGACGGCTGGCGCTACCTGTCCAGCGGCGTGTACACGCGGCCCGTTGACGAGATTCTGGGCCTCGAGAGCACGCTTTGGTGGTAGCGATGCGGCCTTCGCCGCATCGCTTGCTCAGCGCGCGCGCGGCTCGCGTGGCGTCGCGATGAAGATCGATCAGGACCTGTACGACGAGCTTGTGGCGCATGCGCTGGAGGATGCGCCGAATGAGTGCTGCGGTTTAGTTGCGGCGAAAGACGGCGTCGCGACGCGGGTGTACCGGGCGGGGAATCTGCATGCGAGCCCGCTGCGCTATGAGATCGAGGCGGCCGAGATGTTCCGGCTGTTGGACGAGATCGAGCAGGCCGGCTGGGATCTCGGCGCGATCTACCACTCACATACCCGCAGCGCCCCCTATCCGTCGCAGACCGACATCGGCATCGCCGTCCGCGGCAACCCTCCCCAGGCACAGTGGCCGGGGACGCTCTACGTCATCGTCGGCGTCGCCAGTCCGCAGGAGCCGGACGTCCGCGCGTACCGGATCGACGGCGACGGCGTCGAGGAGGTCGCGCTGAGCGTGGCGTGATGGCCGGCGCTTCGCTCCTCTGCCCGGGCTGCGCATCGTCGCACAACGCTGATGAGCGGTTCTGCCCGCTCTGCGGCATGCCGCTTGTCGTGGTGGACGGTGAGGTCAGCGTCAGCGAGCGGCAAGACCGCGCGCGCAAGATTGACCCGCAGTACACGGAGGGCCCGCTCGTGCGCGTCGCTTGGGCCTCCAACCAGGCCGAAGCAGAGCTGATCGCCGGAATGCTGCTGGAGGAGGGCATGCCGAGCCTGGTGCGCCGTGCGCCCGGGTTCGACGTCCCCGACTTCATGGCCGGCGGTCCGCGCGAGATCCTCGTCCCGGCTTCCGGCGTGCAGGCTGCGCACGACACGCTGCTTCACGCAGAGCTGATCGATGACGCTCCACGCAAGAGCACGGCGCCAGCGCCGACGCGCCTGCTCGCCGGGCTGCTGCTCGCCATCGCGATCGTTACGGTGGTCCTGTTCATGGCGACGCACGCCTGGGACTGAGCGGGTGCTCGCATGCAAGTAGCGCGCGACATGGCGCGAACCACCTGGCCGGCGCCGTCCGACAAGGACGGTCCGCTGCCGCCGCTGCTGGTGGCGCTGACGCTCACCACGGGCTTGGTTGACGCGGTGAGCTACCTCGCTCTCGGCCACGTCTTCGTCGCGAACATGACCGGCAACATCGTGTTCCTGGGCTTTGCGATCGCTGGTGCCAAGGGGTTGTCGATCACCGCGTCGCTGGCTGCGCTCGCGGCGTTCCTCGTGGGGGCCTTTGCGGGAGGTCGTCTCGGCGCCAGCAGCAGTGCTCATCGCGGCCGGCTGCTGCGTAACGCGGTGTTCGTCGAGCTGGTGGCGGTGGGCGGCGCGGTTGCCGTGGCGGCGGCTGATCCGGGAGCGGTGAGCGGCGCGGTCCGCTACACGCTGATCGGGCTGCTGGCGGTGGCGATGGGCGTTCAGAACTCCTCGGCGCGGCGCCTCGGCGTTGCGGATCTCACCACAACCGTGCTGACGCTGACGCTGGTCGGCGTCGCCGCCGACTCCCGCGCGGCGGGCGGTCCCGGCTCCAAGCTCGGACGGCGTGCCGTGGCCGTGGGCGCGATGCTCACGGGTGCGCTCGTCGGCGGCGTGCTGGTCCTGCGTGTCTCGCTGGCGGCGCCGCTGGCAGTCGCGTTGGGTGTGCTGCTCGTCACACTCCTCGCCGCCCAGGCGCTGTCGCGCTCCAAGGCGGGATGGGCATCTCCCGCGCCATGACCGCGGCGGCTCCCATAGGCGGCCAACAGACCGCCGCGCGACGCTCCGCAACAGGCGAAAAGTGCCGGAGCCTAGGCGTAGACGGGCTGGCCGGCGCTGAGGGCGATCGACTCGATCTCCTCTGCGGCGCGGTCGAACTCTTCGTCGGCGAGCACGGGCGTGCCCTCGAACGGGAGCTCGCGCTGCAACTCGAGCCAGGAGCGGCAGCCGGCGTACTCCTCCTTGACCTTGACGGTCACCGGGCGCGGGATGCGGTAGGTGCGCAGCAGCAGGACATGCAGCGGGTGGCGGCGCTTCCATTCGAGGCGCTTCTCGGCGTAGTCCGCGGTCCATACGTAGAACGGCGACAGCGCATCGACGACGCGAGGGTCGGTCACGATGTACTGCGCTGCGACCTCAGCCCACGCACGGATGCGCACGCGGTCAGGCGGGAGCAGCGCGATGCCGGCGCGGGACCCGTGCAAGGACGGCTCGCCATCAGCCCAGACGCCCTCCTCGAGAGCGCGACGAAGCTCCGGACGGTGAGACTCGCGCACAAGGTCGCTGCGCTGGTGATCGAACGTCGGGTAGAGGAAGAAGCGCTCGTGCTCGACCTCGAAGTGCTTGCCCGGTTCGCGGATGCCACCCTTGCGGAGTGTCACAAGCTGCTCGCCTTCGGCGAGCGCACGGACGGTGACCGCCCATTCTTTGAACGCAATCGGCATGAACTAGGGGGTGAGTCGGAAAACGTCTTACAGCGTACGAGGCGAAACCTTGCGCCCAACGCAGCACAGAAGAATACGCAATATTCGCGAAATCGCCAAATAACGCTGCAATTTGCAGCTTTTTTGTGACGATGATCGTGCTCGCGCCGCGTCGGCGCGCTACAGCGCTGCGCTATGCGGCCAGCGCGTGCGCCTCGGCGTGCTCGGTGTCAGCGAGATGCTGATGCGACGGGCAGTAGCCGTTGCGCGGCAGCGGCGTCCGCTGGCAGGCCGTTCCCTTGCGCGTCATCGCCCTGCAGACCAGCGGGTTTCCCTCAGCGTCGCAGCCCGCAGGCGGCAATGTCGCGATGAACTCGTCGGCGAGCGTCATGTAGCGGGCGATGACCGCGTAGACCTGCTCTTGGCGGGACACCGGGAAGTACGTGCGGATGTCGCAGAACAAGGTGCGCGCCGGCTTGGCGAAGTAGAGGCGGTCGCTGACGAGGCGCTTGACCGCAGCCTCACAGGCGTGCAGCACATGGATCTGATCTTCGAACGCGTGGCGTCCCCCGTTGCGCGGCTCCACTAGCGGGGCGAGCTCGCGGTAAATGCCTCGGCTGAACTGGTACATGAGACAACCTTTCGCTTGGCTGACACGCGTGACCAGGGCACGTGCATCTCTTCTCGGCGGGAGTCTGCTCCCGCTGTGTGAAGCGCAAGGCTGCGCCATTGTTACGCGTGGCTTAAGCGTTTGGCGTGGCGCGCCGTCAATCCCAGCGCTCGAAACGGGCGACGCCGTCGGCGGCGACGATCGTGTGCGTGCGGTCAAGCGACCGATCGAGGCTCGGCCAGTCCACGCGGCAATGCACGCCACGCGTTTCGCAGCGCTGCAGCGCACAGGTTGCGATCAGGCGGGCGAGCGGATACGGGTCCTCGAGCAGCTGCTCGAGGCTCTCGCGCGTGCGGCGCATTCCGGCGAGGTCCCACAAGGCGGCGCGCGTCTGCGCCGTGACCTCGCTTCGCTCGGGTGTGGCGGGGACGGGGCGCGCAGCTGCGGGGAGCGGCGGCTCCGCCAGCGCGGCGCGCGCGGCGCGCTCGCCGAAAACGAAGCACTCGCTCAGAGAGTTGGAGGCGAGGCGGTTCGCGCCGTGCAGTCCGGTGCAGGCCGACTCGCCGACGGCGTAGAGGCCGGCCAGCGTCGAGTGCCCTTGCAGATCGGTCGTAATCCCGCCAACCATGTAGTGCGCTGCCGGCGCGACCGGGATCAGCTCGCGCGTCACGTCGAGTCCGGCCTGCGCGAGTGCCTCGACAACGTTCGGAAAGTGCGCGGCGTCGACCTCGCGCATGTCGAGCCAGACCGACTTCGCGCCGGTCGCCGCCAGCAGCTGGTCGATCGCGCGGCTCACCTCGTCACGCGGCGCCAGCTCGTCAACGAAGCGCGCGCCGTCCGAGTCGAGCAGCTGCGCGCCCTCGCCGCGGATTGCCTCGGTGATGAGGAACCCCTCTCTGCCCTTGACGCCGACGACTGCCGTCGGGTGGAACTGCAGCAGCTCGAGGTCGGCGAGCTCGGCGCCCGCGGCGTGCGCGAGCAGCATCCCACTGCCGAGTGAGCCCGGCGGGTTGGTCGTCCGTGACCACAGTGCCGCGGCCCCGCCGGCACAGATCACGACGGCACGGGCGTGGAGCGCACGTCCGTCCTCGCAAACCAGCCCGACGCAGCGCCCGTCACTGATCAGCAGCGCCTCGGCTCGCGCCTGTTCGAGCACCTCGATCTGCGGGTCCGCGGCGACGAGCGCCGAGAGCTCGCGAATGACGCGGCGACCCGTCGCGCTGCCGCCGGCGTGGACGATCCGCCGGATCGAGTGTCCGCCTTCGAGCCCGAGCGCGAGCTGACCGTGGCGGTCGGCGTCGAAGCGCACGCCGAGTCGCTCGAGGTCGTGGACGCGGCCGGGAGCCTCCACGCAGAGCACGGTCGCGGCGGACGTCCGCACGAGGTCGCGGCCGGCGCGCTCGGTGTCGGCCAGGTGAAGCTCGGTGCTGTCCTCAGCGGCCAGCACAGCGGCCAGGCCGCCCTGCGCCCAGTAGCTTGCGGTCTGCGCGAACGACCCCGCCGCGATGAGCAGAACGCGCGCGCCCTCGTGGGCGGCGGTCAATGCAACGTATAGCCCTGCCGCGCCCGCGCCGACCACGGCGACATCGGCCTCAGGGGTGCCGGCGTTCGCCATCCGCGCTGTACGGTACCTCGATGTCGGTTGGCGTCCTGCTCAGCCGGCCACGACGGCGAGCACTGCGGCGAGCAGACAGACCGCCGCGACGCCGGCAACTGCGCCAGCCGCCCACCAGCGCCCGCTGGGGACGACGCGGGTGTGCGCCGCCAGCCCGCACTCCAAGCACCAGTCGGCTTCCTCCGGTAGCGCGCTGGCGCAGCCCCGGCAGCTCTCCGGCGTGCCGCCGCCTCGTGCGGCGCTCATTGCTTGCGCGGGCTCCTCGCGCGCGTGCGCGGCACGGGCTGGGCGATGCGTATGCCGCAGCCCGGGCAGTAACGGGCATCGCTGCCGTGGATCGTCGAGCACTCAGCGCAGGCCGTGATCCCCGGCTCACGCAGCACGAGCGCCTCGCGGTGCTCGGACAGCGCGGTCTCGAGCGTCGCCCGCTCCGCGTCGAGCTCGCGCAGTGCGTCCAGCTTCTGCGCGAGCAACGCGGGGCGCTGCTCGCCCTGCCGCGCCGCCTCGTAGACGAAGCCGCCGAGGTCGCGCAGTGCCAGCTCGCGGTAGCGGCGCAGGTAGCGCAGCCGGCGCCGCAGCGGCGCGCGCTCGAGAAAGCTCTTCGCTGCAACGGGGTCCGCAGGCTCGGTGGGGGGTGCGCCGCCGGTCGTGCCCTGTGGCCGGGCGGCAGCTGTGCGTCGCCTGGAGGTTGGTGTGGGGCTCGCCACGGCGCCTATGCTAGCCGTCCGCGGGCAACTCGCGTGCGGGTGATCGGGGTGCGAGCGAACGCCAGGCCTCCACGACACGCTCCGCCATCAGCTCGGTGGAGAACTCGCGGGCCCGTTCGCGGCCGGCGATGCGTGGATCGGTTGCGCTGAGCAGCGGAGCGAGTGCGGCCGCCCAGCGCTCGCGGTCATAGGGAGCGCACAGCGTGCCGGCGATGCCGTGGAGCGCCAGCGAATGCACGCCGACAGCCGTTGCCAGCACCGGCACGTCGCAGGCGAGCGCCTCGAGCACGGCGAGCCCGTAGCCCTCAGCATCGGACGGCACGAGCACCGCATTCGCGGCGTTGATCGCCAGCGTGACGTGATCGGGCGCGGTCGCCCCCAGGGTGAGCAGCTGAACATCCCCGGCAAGCTCACGGGCACGATCAAAGCGCTTGAGGCGGCGGCTGGGGTCGGCTGGGAAGAGCAGGTAGGGCCGTGCCGGATCGAGCCCGAGGGCGAGCCGCGCGGCCTCGCGTGGAATCGGCCGGAAGCGGTCGAGGGCGACGCCGCAGGGGAGGATCGCGACCGGCGCCGTGGTGGCGGGGAGCTCTGCCGCGAGCGACTCCGAGACGGTGGCGACGAGGTCCATCCGTCGCAGCGCCGCAAGCGTGAGGCGTCGCGTACGCGGATGACGCAGATCCGTCCCATGCAGCGTGACCACATGCGCCGGCCCTCGCAGCGCGAGCGCCGGCCACGCGGTGAGGCCGAAATGCGCATGCACGACATCGAACCGGTCGGTCGCGTAGCGCCGGCGCAGGCGCAGCGCGGCGAGCGGGTAGGCGCCGGCGCCGGGGGCGAACTCGAACAGCTCGACCTCGAGTCCGGCGATGCGCCGCAGCGCGGCGACCTGATCGCGCACGAAGCTGCCACGCCCGGGATTGGCCGGCGAGGGCGCCATATTCGAAACGACGAGCGCGTGCACGCTCAGCCGGGCGGGCGAGGGGACTGGGCGATCACGGCGCCACGATACTCCGCTGTGCGCGCGACTCATCTGAGATCATGGCCGTGGTGAGCGCGACGGCGTCCCATTCTCGCGAGCGCCCGATCGCCGTGTTCGATTCGGGCGTCGGCGGCCTGACCGTGCTGCAAGAGCTGCTGGTCGAGCTCCCGCACGAGGACTTCCTCTACCTCGGTGACAGCGCGCGCTTTCCCTATGGCGAGCGGACGGCCGCGGAGCTGAAGCGGTTCGCACTCGAGATCGCGGAGCTGCTGCTCGCCCGTCGCGCCAAGCTGCTCGTGGTCGCCTGCAACGCGGCGAGCTCGGCGGCACTCGATTCGCTGCGCGAGCGGATGGTCTCGACGACGCTCGGCGTCGAGGTGATGGGCGTGATCGACCCCGAATCGCGGATCGCTGCGGAGCGCACCCGCAGCGGGCGGATCGGCCTGCTCGCGACGACCGCCACCGTTGCAAGCGGAGCCTACGAGCGTGCGCTCGCCAGACACGCACCCACCGCGACGCTGACGAGCGTCCCCTGCCCCGGTCTCGCACCGATCATCCAGCAGGGCTTTCCGACCGACCGCCGCGTCGTCGAGATGGTCCGCACGTACTGCGCCCCGCTGCGTGAAGCGGACGTTGACACGGTGATCCTCGGCTGCACGCACTACCCGCTGCTCGCGCCGATGCTGCAGCGCATGCTCGGCCCGCAGGTCGGCCTGATCACGTCGGGCCGTTCGCTTGCCAGGTCGGTGGCCGCGTCGCTGCAGCGCTCGGGCCTCGGCAGCGCATCCCAGGATGAGGGCACCTACCGCTTCCTCTGCACCGGCGACGTCGAGGCGTTCCGGGTGGTCGGCTCGCGCTTCCTGCAGATGCCGATCGAGGACATCGAGCACGTGGAGCTGTCGGCGGCGGTGCCAGCATGAGCGAGGAAGCTCCTGTGCGCGGCGACGGACGCGCCAGCGACGAGTTGCGTCCGGTGGCGATCGATGTCGACTTCGTCGCGCCCGCGACCGGCTCGGCGCTGATCGCGGTCGGTGCGACGAAGGTCATCTGCACGGCATCGGTACAGGACGGGGTGCCGCGCTGGCTTGCGGGCAAGGGCCGCGGCTGGCTCACCGCCGAGTACGGGATGCTGCCGGCCTCGACCGGTCAGCGCAAGCCGCGCGACGCCACCCGGGGCCGGCCCGACGGGCGGACCGTGGAGATCCAGCGGCTGATCGGGCGCTCGCTGCGCGCCGTCGTCGACTTCGAAGCGCTCGGCGAGCGGACGGTGTACCTCGACTGCGACGTTCTCCAGGCTGACGGCGGGACGCGTTGCGCGTCGATCACCGGCGCCTACGTGGCCCTTGCCAGAGCCGCGGCGCGGCTGCTGGCGGCGGGGGACTTGGAACGGACGCCGCTAAGCGGCGGTGTCGCGGCTGTCTCTTGCGGCATGGTCGGCGGTGTTGCGCTGCTGGATCTCGACTACGGTGAGGACTCGACCGCCGAGGTTGACGCGAACGTCGTGATGACGGCTGAGGGCGGCCTGGTGGAGGTACAGGCGACGGCCGAGCGCACCCCGCTGTCGCGCACCCACCTCGACGAGCTGCTGGCGCTTGCCGCCGGTGGCATCGCGACGCTGCGCGACGAGCAGCTCGCGGCGATCGACCGCTAGCTCGCGATGGCTCTGGTGCTCGCAACGCGCAACCCGCACAAGCTGCGTGAGTTCACGCGACTGCTCAGCGCGACCGAGCTCGCGCCGCTCGACGATGCGGTGGAGCTCCCGCCGGAGACCGGAGCGACCTACGCCGAGAACGCGGCGCCCAAGGCAGCGGCGGCGGCGGCGGCGAGCGGTCTCGCAGCGATCGCCGACGACTCAGGCATCGAGGCGTCGGCGCTGGGCGGCGCTCCCGGGGTGCTATCTGCGCGCTACGCCGGGGAGGGGGCGAGCGACGCCGAGAACCTCGCGCTGCTGCGCCGAAGGGTGCCGGCTGGGAGCGCGCTGACCTACGTCTGCGCGCTGATCTACGTCGACCCGATCGCCGGCGAGGAACGGCTGTTCGAGGGTCGCTGCGAGGGCACCATGGCCGCCGCGCCCAGTGGCAGCGGCGGCTTCGGCTATGACCCGATCTTCGTGCCACTCGGCGAGCCGGCCGGCCGCACGATGGCCGAGCTCACCGACGACGAGAAGGATGCGATCAGCCATCGCGGACGCGCGCTGCGAGCGCTCGAGCAGTGGCTCACCGGGCGAGAATGAGCGGTGAGGGTGAGCGAGGCAAGGGAAGCGCCGCCGCGCTGTCGGTGGCCTCGAACAGCGCGCTGATCACGGTCAAGCTCGCCGCCGGAATCATCACCGGCTCGGTCGCGATCCTGACCGAGGCGGTCCACTCCCTGGTCGACCTGCTCGCCTCGATCGTCGCGCTCGTTTCGGTGCGAAAAGCCGACGAGCCGGCTGACGCCGACCACCTCTACGGCCACGAGAAGATGGAGGACCTCGCGGCGGCGATCGAGGGTGTCCTGATCCTGTTCGGCGCGGCGATCATCACCTACGAGGCGATCACGCGCCTGATCCACGGCGCGCACGTACACACCGTCGGCGTCGGCATCGCCGTGATCGTGGCGTCGATGGTCGTCAACGTGGTCGTTTCACGGATCATCGGCGCCCGCGCGCGCGCCACCTCCTCGGTCGCGCTCGCCGGTGACGCGATGCATCTGGGAGCCGACGCCGTGTCCTCGTTCGCCGTGCTCATCGGCCTGACGCTGATCGCCGTCACGCACGACTACTGGATCGACCCCGTCGTCGCGCTCGTGGTCGCGGCAGGCATCGTCGTCGCCGGCGTAAGGCTGCTGCGGCGCTCCTCGCGCGCGCTCGTCGACGAGGCGCTCCCCGAGGCGGAGCTCGCGGTGGTTCGCGCGACGATCCGTGAGCTCGGCGCGCCGCGCGGCGTGATCGGCTTCCACGAGCTGCGCGGCCGCGAAGCCGGCGCGCGACGCTACCTGGACGTCCACGTCCAGTTTGCTCCCGGCACGACGCTCGAAGCGGCGCACGAGGCGGCGCACGTGATGACCGATCAGATCCGCTCGCAGCTCGACGGTGCCGACATCCTCATCCACCTCGAGCCGTGGGACCGGGTGCGCCCCGGCGAGGAGCTCACGCCGGTGTCAGAAGCGCTCACGTCGTGAAGAGCAGCGGCTGCGCCGCGTGCTGACCGCTCAAAGGAGATTGATCGCAGCCGACGCGCCGACCACGATTGCCACGACCGCGTAGCCGCGGTAATGCGCGAGGACGAGCAACACCGCGGTGACGAGGCAGACGAACACGGTTAGCAGCCAGGCGATGCGCGAGAGCGCCATGCGCGTATCTTTGCGCCTCGTGGATCTGAGCGCCGCCACCAGCTTTGCCGACAGGCTCGCGGCGCGGGTCGACGAGCGCGAGTCGCAGATCGTCCTCGGACTCGACCCCGACCCGATGGCGCTGTGGGACGTCGCCGGCGAGGCCTTCGCCGGCGGCGGCAGCGCCGCGGAGCGGACGGCGCGCGCGGTTCTCGCGCACTGCCGGGCAGTGATCGACGCCGCCGCGCCGGCGTGTGTCGCCGCGAAGCCGCAGCTTGCCTGCTTCGAGCGGCTCGGTGCGCCGGGGCTGACAGCGCTCGCCGAGACCGTCGCGGCTGCGCGGGAGGCCGGGTTGCTGGTGATCGCTGACGGCAAGCGCGGCGATGTGCCGGTCAGTGCCGCCGCCTACGCACAGGCTCTCGCGGGGGCGACCGAGAGTCCCGCGGGCCTTCTCGCCGGGCTCGGCGTCGACGCTTTCACCGCCAACCCGCTGCTCGGCATCGACGCGCTGGGGCCGCTGATCGCGACCGGAGCCGGCGTGTTCGTGCTCGTGCGCACCTCCAATCCCGGCGCCGCCGACGTGCAGGATCTCGAGCTGGCTCGGGGCGGGGCGCTGTGGGAGCAGCTCGCGCGCCTCGTCGACGGCCTCGGGACGGTGCGGGCGTGCGGGCTTTCCGATATCGGCGCGGTCTTTGGCGCGACCGTTCCGGCGCACCTGCAGCGGGCGCGCGAGCTGATGCCCCACGCGGTCTTCCTGCTCCCGGGGGTTGGCGCGCAGGGCGGACGCGTCGAGGAGCTGGCCGCCGCGTTCGCGG
Source organism: Solirubrobacteraceae bacterium (assembly GCA_049512455.1). Lineage (GTDB taxonomy): Bacteria > Actinomycetota > Thermoleophilia > Solirubrobacterales > Solirubrobacteraceae > Palsa-513. The sequence goes on from JBEKXB010000005.1 coordinate 87,454, forward strand.
CCGGAAGGGCGAGCGGCCTGGTCAGCGCATCGCGCGGGATCGTCGCGGCCGGTGGCGGCGGCGGCGCCGCGGCGGCTGCCCGGGCGGAGGCCGAACGGCTTCGCGAGCTCGCCTGGGGCCTCCGGTGAGCGTGCGGCGTCTGCTCAGCGGGCTGGCGCTGTGCCTTGGCGGCGCGCTCGCGCCGGCGCTGGTGCCGGCCGCCGCCGTCGCGCAGCCGAGCACGGTGCCGGCGTCGCTTGCCCAGCTGCAGGCGCGTGAGGCGATTCTCGTCGAGACCGACACCGGAGCGACGCTGTTTGCGCGCAACGCGCAAACGCCGGTGCCGATCGCCAGCACGACGAAGCTGATGACGGCCTACGTGACGCTCGAGTACGAGCCGCTCGAGCGCAAGCTGATCGAACAGCCCTACTACGCGGAGGCGGGCGAATCGCTTGCCGACCTGACTCCGGGGCGCGCCTACACGGTGGCATCGCTGCTGCGCGGGCTGCTGATCCCGAGCGGTAACGACGCGGCGCACACGCTGGCGATCGACGTCGGCGGGACGGACCAGCACTTCCTGGCGATGATGAACGCGGCCGCGGCGCAGCTCGGGCTGGACGACACGCACTACACCACGCCCGTCGGGCTGGACACGCCGGGGAACTACTCGACCGCCACGGACCTGGCAAAGCTCGCGCAGGTGCTGATGCGCAACTGGTTCTTCGCCAAGGTCGTGCGCGAGCCGCAGGCGGTGCTGCCGTACGGGACCGTGCTGGTCAACAGCGACGATCTGATCGGCACCGTCCCGTGGCTGGTTGGCGTCAAGACGGGTCACACCGCGGGCGCCGGGTACTGCCTCGTCGGCGCGGCGAGCGCGGGCGGCGTGCATCTGGTGAGCGTCGTGCTCGGCGATCCGAGCAACGCCGCGCGTGACGCCGACACGCTTGCGCTGCTGCGCTACGGCCTGCACCTGTATCGCAACGTCCCGATCGCGGTGGCCGGGCGCACATACGTCCGCGCCACGGTCAACGGCAGCTCGACCGAGCATGTGGCGCTCGTCGCCGCGCACAGCGAGAGCCTCACCGTGACGCGCCAGACACCGCTGGAAGCGTCGCTTGTCGGCGTGCCGAGCACGCTGCAGGGACCGATCGCGGCAGGCACGCCGGAGGGGGCGATCGTCGCGCGCGAGAACGGCAGGGTCACGCTGACGATCCCGCTCCTGACGCAGACCGCTGTCGCCGGCGACCCGGGCTCCTCGCTGCTGGTGAAGCTGCTGATCGCTCTGGCGGTCGCGCTCGCTGCTAGCCTGCTGCTCATGCGTAGGCGTGCGAGGCGGGCCGTCCGCAGGGGAGCGCCCAGGTGATCATCACAGTGACGCTCAATGCGGCGATCGACAAGTCGCTATCGGTTCCGAGCCTGCGGCTTGGGCGTCGCCACCGCATTGTGCAGCGGCGCACGCTGGCGGGTGGCAAGGGCGTCAACGTCGCGCGGATTCTGAAGACGCTCGGCCAGCCGGTGATCGCGACAGGGTTGGCGGGTGGACCAACCGGCACGCAGATCGTCGAGCAGCTCACCCAGGAGTCGATCCTCAACGACTTCGTGCGGATCCACGAGGAGTCGCGGACGAACACCGCCCTGCTGGACCCGACGACGGGGCAGGAGACCGAGATCAACGAGCAGGGTCCGTCTGTCGAGCTCGCCGAGCTCGAGCTGTTCCGTGAGAAGCTGCTCTACCTGGCTCGCAGCGCGTCGATGGTCGTCTTCGCCGGATCGCTGCCGCGCGATGTCGAGCCAGACTTCTACGCGACGCTGATTCGCGAGCTGCGCAAGCTCGAGGTGATGACGATCGTCGACAGTGACGGGGACGCGCTGCGTCAGGCGGTCCGCGCCGAGCCCGACATCGTGTCGCCAAATGCGCTCGAGGCGGAGGAGCTGGTCGGCCACGAGTTCAACGACGACGACGACCGGGCCGGCGCCGTGCGTGAGATCGTCGCGCTCGGGCCGCGTGAGGCGCTGATGACCACGCCGGACGGCTGCTGGGCGCAGATCCTCGTCGATGGTGCGCCGGCGCTCTACCGGGCCAAGATCGCGCTGCGCGATCCGGTCGCGACGGTCGGATCGGGCGACGCATTCCTCGCCGGCTACCTCGCGGCTCGCGACCGCGGCACCACGGGCGCCGAGTGCCTGCGTTTCGGCGTCGCCTGCGGAGCGGAATCGACGGAGCGGCTCGGCGCCGGGTTGATCGACGCGCGTGCGGCCGAGCGTCTGGTGTCCGAGGTTGAGCTGACCGCGATCGAGACTCCGGCGCACGTCGGCTGAGGCCCGCGCTCAGCTTCTTCGGATATCCGCCAAATGCGGGCCCGGTCGGCCGAGCGGGAGTCTCGAAGCGCCGGCGTTGGTATCCTCGCAGCACGTGGTTGCCGGCGCGTCGGTGAGCGAGCGAGCGACCGCCCACCGTCCGCCCAGCGACCTAGGATCGAGCAATGGAAGTAGAGATCGGCCGCGGCAAGAACGCCCGGCGCGCTTACGGCTTCGATGACATCGCGATCGTCCCTTCCAGGCGCACCCGCGACCCTGACGACATCGACATCACCTGGAAGCTCGGCGACTACCTGTTCGAGCTTCCGCTGCTGGCGAGCGCGATGGACGGTGTGGTCTCGCCCGCCACGGCCGGGATCATCGGGCGGCTCGGCGGTCTCGCGGTGCTCAATCTCGAGGGCATCTTCACGCGCTACGAGGACGCCGAGGAGCAGCTCGACCGGATCGCCGGCCTGCCGGCGGAGGCGGCGACGCGCGAGATGCAGGAGATCTACCGCGAGCCGATCAAGGAAGAGCTGATCGCGCAGCGGATTCGCGAGGTCAAGGCTGAGGGCGTCGTCTGCGCTGCCTCACTGACCCCGCAACGCGTGCTGCGCCACTATGAGCTGGCCCTCGACGCCGGGCTCGACATCCTCGTGATCCAGGGCACCGTCGTCTCGGGGGAGCATGTCTCGAGCACGAGTGAGCCGCTCAACCTGAAGGAGTTCATTCCCCAGCTCGATCTCCCGGTGGTGGTTGGCGGCTGCGCCTCCTACCACACGGGGTTGCACCTGATGCGCACGGGAGCGGCCGGCGTGCTCGTCGGTGTGGGCCCCGGTGCCGCGTGTACGACGCGTGGCGTGCTCGGCATCGGCGTTCCGCAGGCAACGGCGATCGTTGACGTGGCGGCCGCTCGTGCCCAGCACATGCTCGAGACCGGCGACCTCGTGAAGGTCATCGCTGACGGCGGGATGCGCAACGGCGGCGACGTCTCGAAGGCGATCGCCTGCGGCGCCGACGCGGTGATGATCGGGAGCCCGCTCGCCCGCGCCTACGAGGCCCCGGGACGGGGCTACCACTGGGGCATGGCGACGTTCCATGCGACGCTGCCGCGTGGCGCGCGCGTCGCGACCCACCAGAACGGGACGCTCGAGGAGATCATCGCGGGACCGGCGCGCGAGAACGATGGCACGTTCAACCTGTTCGGTGCCTTGCGCACGTCGATGGCGACATGCGGGTACAAGGACATCGCCGAGTTCAACCGGGCCGAGCTGGTGATCGCCCCGGCGCTGCAGACCGAGGGCAAGCAGCTGCAGCGCGATCAGGGCGTCGGAATGGGCGCCACCGGCAGGGCGACGGCGGAGCTTGTCAATGACTGAGCGGCTCGGCCGTTGAGCGACACGCTCGCCGCGGTGGGTCCGTCGGCGAGCGTATCCGCGCGCGAAGCGAAGACGGATGAGGTGCTGGTCATCGATTTCGGCGGCCAGTACTCGCAGCTGATCGCGCGGCGCGTGCGCGAGTGTGGCGTGTTCTCCGAGCTGCTGCCGTCCGATGTCGGCGCAGCGGAGATCACCCGGCGCGCGCCGGCGGGACTGATCCTGTCCGGCGGACCCGCGTCGGTCTACGCTCCCGGCGCACCGGATCTCGACCTCGAGCTGCTCGAGCTCGGCATCCCGGTGCTCGGCATCTGCTACGGCATGCAGCTGCTGGCGTACAGGCTCGGAGGCGTCGTCGAGCGGGCGGAGGTCGGCGAGTTCGGCCGCGCTGAGCTCAGCCTCGGCCGTGAGCCTGGCCGGCTGTTCGCCGGGATGCCGCGCGAGCAGACGTGCTGGATGTCCCATCGCGATGCCGTCATGGCGGCGCCGCCCGGCTTCAGCGAGCTGGCGGCGTCAAACCGCTCGCCGGTCGCCGCCTTCGAGCAGCAGGAACGGCGCATCTACGGCATCCAGTTTCACCCCGAGGTTGCGCACACGCCCTACGGCCAGGCGATCCTGACCTGCTTCCTCGCCGATGTCTGCGGCTGCGAGCGCAACTGGAGCGCGGCGTCGATCGTCGAGGATCAGGTCGCGCTGATTCGCGCCCAGGTGGGGGACGGGCGCGTGATCTGCGGCCTCTCCGGAGGCGTCGACTCCTCGGTCGCGGCCCTGCTCGTGCATCGCGCGGTCGGCGACCAGCTGACGTGCGTCTTCGTCGATCACGGATTGATGCGCAAGGGGGAGGGCGAGCAGGTCGTCTCGGCGTTCCGCGACACCTTCAAGGTTCCCCTTGTCGCCGTCGATGCCGAGCAGCGGTTCCTGCAGCGGCTTGCGGGAGTCAGCGACCCGGAGACCAAGCGCAAGCTGATCGGGGCCGAGTTCATCCGCGTGTTCGAGGAGGAGGCGGCGAAGCTCTCGGGCGCCCGCTTCCTCGTCCAGGGGACGCTCTACTCCGACGTGATCGAGTCCGGTGGCCGCAAGGGCTCCGCGACGATCAAGTCCCACCACAACGTCGGCGGCCTCCCCGAGGATCTGGCGTTCGAGCTCGTCGAGCCGCTGCGGATGCTGTTCAAGGACGAGGTGCGGGCCGTGGGGGCGCAGCTCGGCCTGCCCGAGCGGCTCGTCTGGCGCCAGCCGTTCCCCGGGCCGGGGCTGGCGATCCGGATCGTCGGCGGCGAGGCGACCAAGGAGCGCCTGGATCTGCTGCGCGACGCCGACTACATCCTGCAGGACGAGATCCGCAAGGCGGGCCTGTACCGCGACCTCTGGCAGTCCTTCTGCGTGCTTCCCGACATCCGCACCGTCGGCGTGCAGGGCGACGAACGGACCTACGGCAACGTCATCGTGATCCGCGCCGTGACCTCCGATGACGCGATGACGGCCGACTGGGCGCGCCTGCCCTACGACCTGCTCGAGCAGATCGCCTCGCGAATGATGGGCGAGCTGGCGGCCGTGAACCGGGTCGTGCTCGACATCACGAGCAAGCCACCGGGAACGATCGAGTGGGAGTAGTCCCGGGGGGCGCATGCGCCCCCCGGCGGATCGGTGCATGCACCGATCCGGGCCTCGGCGCATGCGCCGAGGCCTCCTAGAACAGGACGAACGGCGAGCCGGGGATGCCGCCCGCATCCGGGTCTTGCTTGAGCAGGTAGGCCATCGTCGTCTCGACCCGGACTTCCGTTCCCGCCGGAGCCTGCGTGCGGACGCGGTCGGCGAGCGCGTTGGCGTCATCCTCGGTCCACGCGCCGATCAGCAGGTAGTGCCAGTGGCGCTGGGTCGGCAGGCCCTCACGGGCGAACTGCTTGGCGAGCGCGACCGCGTCGGCGTGCGTCGGCAGGGTGAGCCGCACCTCGAACTCGGGGACCTTGGTCTCGTGCCCCTCCTCCTCCTCGCGCTCGGTCTCCTCCTCGGCCCCTTCCTCGCGCTCCTCGGCGAGCGCTGCGCCATCGCTCGGCAGCGGCTTGTCGGGGTCCTCCCACTGCTCGGCGACGGGATGCCAGTGGGTCAGCGTGAACGTCGCGAGCAGGCCCTCCCGGGCGGCCAGATCCTTGAGCGCCTGCTCGGCGGCCTCGGCGGCCTCGCGCGTCGTGGCGTAGGCGAACACGCGGTTGCCGTCATGGCTCAGCGCGGCGCGGTCGCGCAGCTCGCGGCGGGCGTGCTCGTAGAGCTCCATGGCTCCTGCAGCGGTGTGCAGCTGCTTGGCGGACGCGTCATCCGCCAGCTCGACTTCGACCCGCCAGTCCTCGTCACTCATTGCGGCGCCATCATTGCAGAAGGGCGCGCCGGCACCGCTCCAGCGAGTTCGTCTATCATCAGGCGTGGCGCCGCGCGTTTCCGCGTGGCCATTTCTTTGTCTGATGAAGACCTATGTGGCAAAGCCGAGCGACCGCCAGCGTGACTGGTACGTCGTCGATGCGACCGGGAAGACTCTCGGGCGTCTCGCGACGCAGATCGCCGACACCTTGCGCGGCAAGCGCAAGGCGGTCTACACGCCGCACATCGATACCGGTGACTTCGTCGTCGTCGTCAACGCCGAGAAGATCGCCGTCACCGGCAACAAGCGCGCCGACAAGCTCTATCACCGTCACTCCGGCTATCCCGGCGGCCTGCACACGCGGACCTTCGAGCAGATGATCCAGCGCCGTCCCGAGGAGGTCATCCGCCACGCCGTCAAGGGGATGATGCCGCGCAACCGGCTCGCGCGTAAGCAGCTGACCAAGCTCAAGGTGTACGCCGGCGCCGACCATCCGCACATCGCCCAGAAACCGACCGAACTGGAGCTTCGCAGCTGATGGCCGACGAACCAGACAGCCCGCCGGAGGATCTCGTGAGCGAAGCCGACGGCGCCGCCGCGGGGGCGGACGAGGCCGCCGTCGACCCCGAGCTGGCCGCGCCGGCGCCGGACGAGGACGAGGGCTCGCTGCCGGAGAGCGCGGCCGTCGAAGTCGAGTTCATCGAGCCGGTCGTTGCGACGCCGCGCGAGAAGCCGGCAGTGCCGGGAGCCGACCTCGAGGTTGACATCGTCCCCGAGGGCGTCGATCCGCTCGCTGCGGAGCCGCCCTACTCGTACGCCTACGCGGAGGACGAGGCCGACGAGGTCGTCGAGGTCGAGGAGCCGCTCGACGCGGTCGTCGCCGTGGAGCCGATCGAGGCGGTCGCGATCGACCTCGCTGCCGGCGCCCGCTATCGCGCCACGGGGAAGCGCAAGACGGCGATCGCCCGCGTGACGCTGCGCCCGGGGACCGGCAGCTACAAGATCAACGGGCGGACCCTCGAGGCATTCTTTCCGCGCGACACGTTGCAGCGCAACATCCGCCAGCCGCTCGAGACGGTGGGTTACGAGGAGCGCATGGATGTCGTCGCGAGAATGCACGGCGGCGGCGTCTCGTCGCAGGCTGGCGCGCTCCGCCACGGCATCTCCCGTGCCCTGCTGGAGGCCGACCCGAGCCTGCGCGGCGAGCTGAAGCGTCGCGGGTTCCTGACCCGTGACGCGCGGGCGAAGGAACGCAAGAAGGCCGGTCTGAAGAAGGCGCGCAAGCGGCCGCAGTTCTCGAAGCGCTAAGCACCTCGCCGGGTGGCGGATGCAATGGCGCGCAGGCTGTTTGGCACCGATGGCGTTCGCGGCGTCGCGGGGACCGACATCACGGCGGCGCTCGCACATGACCTCGGCCGTGCCGCCGTGCTGGCGACTGCGCGAGTGGCGCCGCGCGTGCTCGTCGTCCGTGACACGCGCGAGAGCGGCGAGATGCTCGAGGCGGCGATCGCCGAGGGGCTCGCCAGCGCCGGCGCCGAGGTTCTGCTGGGCGGTGTCCTGCCGACGCCGGCGGCACCGCTGCTGGTGCGCCGGCACGGCCTGGACCTCGCCGTCGTGCTATCTGCTTCGCACAACGTCTACAGCGACAACGGGATCAAGTTCTTTGGCGGCGACGGATTCAAGCTGTCCGACGAGGCCGAGCAGCTGATCGAAGCCCGTCTGGACGAGTCGGCCGGCGGCAGCGGCGAGCAGATAGGGCGGATCCGCAAGCTGGACGACACCGCCGAGGACTACCTGGGTGAGCTGCACAGGCGGTTCGAGTCGCTGTCTCTGCACGGGCTGGACGTGCTCTTGGACTGCGCCAACGGCGCGACCTACCTGGTTGCGCCGGCGATCTTCGAGCGGTTGGGCGCCAGCGTGTCGACCGTTGCCGCCGAGCCCGACGGACGCAATATCAACGACCGCTGCGGCTCCACGCACATCGAGCGGATCGCCGAGCAGGTCGTCGCTGCAGGCCACGACATCGGCTTTGCGTTTGACGGCGACGGCGATCGTGTGCTGGCCGTGGACCGCGCAGGGACGATCGTCGATGGTGACGAGATGGTCATGCTCATCGCGCACTACCTGCTCGGCAAGGACCGCCTTCCGGGGCGTGGCGTCGCCATCACCGTGATGACCAACTTCGCCTTCGTCACGGCGCTGCGAGCGGCCGGCATCGAGGTGGCGAGCACGGCGGTGGGCGACCGCTACGTGCTGGAAGAGCTCCGCCAGCGGGGGTGGACGCTCGGTGGCGAGCAGTCCGGGCACATCATCGAACTAGGCTTTGCACCGTCCGGCGACGGCATCGCCTCGGCGCTGCTGCTGCTCGAGGCGCTCGCCGGTGCTGACCTTGACCAGCGTCGCCGCGTGCGCAAGCTGCCGCAGCGCCTCGTCAACGTGCCGGTCCGCGACCGCGTCGCCGCCCAGGAAGCTCCCGCCGTGCGCGAGGCGATCGCCCGCGAGTCCGGTGGGCTCGAAGGCCGCGGTCGCGTGCTGGTGCGCCCCAGCGGCACCGAGCCGTTGGTCCGGGTGATGGTCGAGGCGCCCAGCGCCGCGGAAGCCGACGAGGTGTGCGCTCGCCTCGTCGCGGCCGTCGAGTCGGCAGTCGGGTAGGCTCGGTACATGTGCGGCATCATCGGTTACGTCGGCGCACGCCCGGCCGAGGCCATTTTGCTCGCCGGGTTGCGCAAGCTCGAGTACCGCGGCTATGACAGCGCGGGCATCTCGCTGATCGAAGGCGACGAGATCCGCACGGTGCGGAAGGTAGGTAACCTCGACCGGCTCGAGGCGGCGCTCGCAGGCGCAGCCGCCGACGGCCGTCGCGCAAACGGGTCGGCAGGCAGGCCGACGGCAACGCTCGCGCCGGCGGCGACAATCGGCATCGGTCACACGCGCTGGGCGACGCACGGGCGCGTCAGCGAGGAGAACGCCCACCCCCACTTCGACACCGCGAACCGCGTGCACGTCGTCGTCAACGGGATCGTCGAGAACTACGTGACGTTGCGCACGCAGCTGATCGAGGATGGTGCGATCTTCAGCTCGGAGACCGACGCCGAGGTGATCGCTCAGCTCATCGCGAGCCACTACGAGGACGATCTCGCGGGCGCGGTGCAGGCCACCCTCGCGGAGCTGGATGGCTCGTTCTCGTTCGTCGTGCTGAGCATCGACGAGCCCGAGCTGCTCGTCGCGGCGCGCCGGGAGTCCCCGCTCGTCGTCGGCTGCGGCGAGGACGAGAGCTTCGTCGCGTCGGCGGTGCCCGCATTTCTCGGCGACACGCGGTCGGTGTGCTACCTCGAGAGCGGGGAGATCGTCGTGCTGCGCGCCGGCTCGGTCGAGATTCGCGATCAGACGGGCGCGGCCGTGCAGCGCGAAGTCGTGGAGATCGATTGGGACGAGGAGACCGCCGAGAAGGGTGGCTACGAGACGTTCATGCTCAAGGAGATCCACGAGCAGGCCGACGCGCTCGCCGCGACGATCAACGACCGCACGACGCGTGGCAACGGCGTCGATCTCGCTGCGCCGGGAGCGTTTGACGAGTCGATCCTCGAAGGAATCCAACGGGTCGTGATCGTCGCCTGTGGCACCGCCTACCACGCCGGTCTCGTCGGTCGCTACGCGATCGAGGAGTGGGCGCGAATCCCCGTCGATGTGGACGTCGCGTCGGAGTACCAGTACCGCAACCCGCTGCTCGGTCCGGACGATCTGGTGATCGGGATCTCGCAATCGGGCGAGAGCTTCGACACGCTCGCCGCGATGCGGCTCGCACGCCGTCGCGGCGCGCGCGTCGTTGCGCTGACCAACTCCGTGGGCTCGCAGGCGACGCGCGACGCCGACGGCGCGCTGTACACGCGCGCCGGGCTCGAGATCGGCGTTGCCGCGACGAAGACGTTCACCTGCCAGCTGGCGGCCGTATACCTGCTGGCGCTACGCCTCGCCGAGCTGCGCGGCACGCTCCCGCCGGAGCGGATCGCCGACCTCGTCGCGGCGCTGCGGCGCTTGCCGCAGCTCGTCGGCGAGCTGCTGGCGAACGTCGGGCCGAGCGTCGCAGCGGTTGCGCAGTGGTGCTGGCAGGCGGACTTCTTCCTCTACCTCGGCCGCCACGTCGGGGTTCCCGTGGCCCTCGAGGGAGCACTCAAGCTCAAGGAGATCTCCTACATCTCCACCGACGCCTACGCGGCCGGAGAGATGAAGCACGGCCCGATCGCTCTGCTCGACGAGCGCACGCCGGTGGTCGCCGTAGCAACGGCCTCGCCGCTGCTGAGCAAGGTGGTCTCCAACATCCAGGAGGTTCGCGCCCGCGGGGCCAAGGTGATTGCGATCACGACGGTTGGCGACGAGGTCGTCGCGCCACATGTCGAGGCGACGATCGAGGTGCCGGCGACCGACGAGATGCTCGCACCGGTCCTCGCCGTGATCCCGTTGCAACTGCTCGCCTACGACATCGCTCGTCGCCGCGGGCTCAATGCCGACCAGCCACGCAACCTCGCGAAGACCGTCACCGTGGAGTGACGGTTGAGTAGCGAGACTTCTAGCGCCGGTCGCGCTGTCGGTCTCGATCTACTCGAGATCGAGCGCATCGAACGCGCGCTGGAGCGCCGACCGGGCCTCGCGACGCGCCTGTTCACGGATGGCGAGCTCAGCTACGCACGCTCGCGCGGGCGCCCTGGGCAGCACTTGGCGGCTCGCTTCTGCGCCAAGGAGGCGGTGACGAAGGCGCTCGGCCTCGCGGTGATGGTTCCCCGTGAGATCGAGGTGCTCGGCGGCGGCGAAGCCGTTGCGCTGCGCCTGCACGGCACGGCGCGCGCGCGCGCCGATGAGCTTGGTGTTGAGGTGGCCATCTCGCTGACCCATTCGCGCGATCTCGCCGGCGCCGTGGCGGTTCTGCGATGAGCCTGCCAGCCTGGCTCGAGCCGTTGCTCGACGCCGCGCGCATGCGCGCAACCGACGCCTGGGCGAGCGGAGATCGCGGCGTCCCGTCGCTCCAGCTGATGGAGCAGGCTGGGGGCGCCCTCGCCGGACTCGCGACGGAGCTCGCCCCGAGCGGGTTGATCGTCGTCGTGGCCGGCAAGGGCAACAACGGCGGGGACGGCCTGGTCGCGGCGCGCCAGCTGCGTGAAGCGGGCCGCCAGGTGACGGTGCTGATCGCCGGAGATCCCGCTGAGCTGAGTGGCGACGCCCGCGCCAACCTCGAGCTCCTGCCCGGAGAGGCGCCCCGCCCGCTCGAAGTCGCGATTCCGCCCGACGCGGCGCTGGTCGTTGATGCGCTGCTCGGCACCGGATCGACCGGTGCCCCAAACGGCGCGGTCGCACGCTCGATCGACGCGATCATCTCCAGCGAGGTACCGGTGCTGGCGGCGGACGTGCCCAGCGGCGTGGACGCGTCGAGCGGCGTGGTGGCCGCCGTCGCCGTCACCGCGCACGCGACGGCGACGTTCCACGTCGCCAAGCCGGGCCTGTGGATCGAGCCGGGCCGATCGCACGCCGGAACCGTGCACGTGCTCGACATCGGCATCCCCGCGGGCGCCCCGATCGAGCCCGACGTGGGGCTGATCTCCGACGAGCTGCTCGATCTGCTCCCCCGCCGCGGCGTGCACTCGACGAAGTTCACGAGCGGTCCGGTGCTCGTCGCCGGCGGATCGCCCGGGCTGACCGGTGCGCCGTGCCTCGCCGCGCTCGCGGCGGCGCGTGCGGGCGCCGGCTACGTGACGGCGTGCGTGCCACGTTCGCTCGCGCCGATCTTCGAGTCGCGGCTGCTCGAGGTGATGACGCTGGCGTTGCCGGACGACGGCGGCGCCCATACTGCGGCGGGCGTGCCCCTGATCGTCGACGCGGCGCGCCACGGCGGCGCGCTCGTGCTCGGACCGGGACTCGGTCGCAGTGCCGGGGTGGTCGATTTCGTGCGCACGGCCATGGGCGCGCTCGCGCTGCCGATCGTGCTCGACGCCGACGGCTTGAACGCGTATGTCGAGGATCTCGCAGCGCTGACGTCGCGGACCGTGGCCACGGTGCTGACGCCCCATGAGGGGGAGCTCGCCCGCCTGCTCGGCATCTCCTCGGCGGCGGTGGCGGATGAGCGTCTGCGGCTGGCACGCGACGCTGCGCGGCGATCGGGTGCGATCATCGTGCTCAAGGGCGACGACACGCTGATCGCTGCGCCCGGTGGCTTTGTCGCCGTCAGCCCTGGCGCCACGCCGGCGCTCGCGACGGCCGGCACCGGCGATGTGCTTGCAGGGGTGCTCGGCGCACTGCTGGCCACAGGCATCGAGCCGTTCGTGGCGGCCTGCGCCGCCGTGCGGTTGCACGCGCTGGCCGGATGCCGTGCCGCCGAATGGCACGGCCGCGACGGCGTGATCGCCTCGGACGTCATCGAGCAGCTGTCTCGGGTGCGGTCGCGATGAATGTCCGCGCGGTCGCCGCCGTCAACGTTGCGGCGGTCGAACGCAACTGCGCCACGCTGATGCGCATGAGCCCGCGCCTGTGCGCCGTCGTCAAGGCTGACGGCTACGGTCATGGCGCCGTGCCGTGTGCGCGCGCCGCGCTTGGGGCCGGCGCCTGCGCGCTCGCCGTCGCAGCCGCGGCCGAGGCGGCGGAGTTGCGCGCGGCGGGAATCGAGGCCACCATCATCGTGATGGGCGCCCTCACCACGGGCGAGCTCGAGCAGGCGCTGGCGGCGCGCGCTGAGGTAGTGGCCTGGACGGAGACGTTCCTCGACGCGGTGGCGGCGCGCGGTGGCGGTCGCGTGCACGTCAAGCTGGACAGCGGCATGGGTCGGCTCGGCACCCGCGACGGCGCGCTCGCGGATCGTCTCGCGGAGCGCGCCGCCAGCACGCCGGGCCTCGAGCTCGCAGGGGCGATGACCCACTTCGCCACTGCCGACGCGGCCGATGATCGCTACCTCCGTGAGCAGCTCGCACGGTTCACGGCGTGGGTCGATCCGCTACGGGCGCGTCACGACGGGCTGCTCGTTCACGCGGAGAACAGCGCTGCGTTGGTCGGTGCCGGTCGCGGGCGGTTCGACATGGCTCGCTGCGGCGTGGCGCTCTACGGGCTCGACCCGTTTGGCAGGGACGCTGGCGCACGCGGCCTCGAGCCGGCGCTCGAGCTTCGCTCGTGGGTTGCTGCACTCAAGCCGTGCGCGGCCGGGGAGAGCGCGGGCTACGGCCGGCTGTTCGTTGCGAGCGAGCCGACCGAGCTGGCGGTGCTGCCAATCGGCTACGGCGACGGCGTGCGGCGCGGACTGTCGAACAATGCCGACGTGCTGATCGACGGTGTCCGGCGCCCGCTTGTCGGTGCGGTGAGCATGGACAATCTCACCGTCGAGGTCGGCATCGGCAGCGGTGTGCGGGTCGGCAGCGAGGCTGTCCTGATCGGGTCCGCCGGCGTCGAGCGCATCAGCGCCGAGGAGCTCGCGCAGCGGCTCGACACGATCAACTACGAGGTCACGTGCTCGCTTGGCGCCCGCGTGCCGCGCGAATACCACCGCGACGGAGCGGCGACGGCGCCGAGCGGGCTGGACGCGCCGTGAGCGAGCGCAACGAGACGCTCGAGTTGCTCCGCGCCGCGCTCGCGGGACGGACCTGCTGGGTCGTGGGCGGCGCGATTCGCGACCGGCTACGCGGCCTTGGCGAGGTTGAGGACTTCGATCTCGTTCTCGACGGCGATGTTCGCGAGGCCGCTCGCCAGCTCGCTCGCGCGGGCGACGCGGTCGCCTTCTCGCTGTCGGACGAGTTCGGCGCGTGGCGTGTCGTCGCCCGATCTGGTGGCTGGCAGGTGGACCTGAACCCGCTGCGCGGCGAACGCATCGAGGACGATCTCGCGCTGCGCGACTTCACGGTGAACGCGCTCGCCGAGCCGCTGCAGGGCGGCTCGCTCGTCGATCCGCTTGGTGGCGGGCGCGACCTCGAGCTCGGTCGCCTGCGGCTCGCCGGCCCGGGGGCGCTGGACGCCGATCCGCTACGCGCGATGCGGCTCGTACGCCTGGTCTGCGAGCTGGGGCTCGAGCCGGACGATGATGCCCGCGAGGGCGCCCGGCGGATCGCGCCGCGCCTGCGCGCCGTCGCGGCCGAGCGGGTGTACGGCGAGCTGCGGCGGATCATCGCGTCAGATCGGGTGTGCGACGGCGTAGGACTGCTGAAGGACCTCGGGCTGCTCGCGGTCGTGCTACCGGAGCTCGCTCTGCTCGATGGCGTCGGGCAGAGCCAGTTTCATCACCTCGATGTCGGCGAGCACACGCTCGAGGTGCTCCGCCAGGTGATCGAGATCGCCGCCGACCCTGCGCGCCTGTTCGCGCTCGACACCGCCGCGCGTGTGCGGACGCTGCTGGATGAGCCACTGGCCGACGAGCTGAACCGCGGCGTGGCGCTGCGGCTCGGGGCGCTGCTGCACGACATCTCCAAGCCCGGCACGCGGTCGGTCGACGCCTCCGGGCGTGTTCTGTTTCTCGGTCACGACGAGCGCGGAGCAGAGCTGTCCGCCGCGATCCTCGCCCGGCTCCGCGCAGCGGAGCGCGTCCGATCGCACGTCGCCGCGCTCACGTTGCATCACCTCCGTCTGGGCTTCCTGGTGGACCGGCGCCCGCTGTCGCGCGCCGACCTCTACGGCTATCTCGACCGCTGCGGCCCGGTCGCTGCGGATGTCACGCTGCTCTCTATCGCCGACCGGCTCGCGACGCGCGGGGTCAATGCGGAGGAGGCAATCCAGCGGCATCTCGACCTCGCGCGCGAGGTCATCGACGAGGCGCTGCGCTGGCATTTCGACGGTCATCCGAGTCCGCCGGTGCGGGGCGATGAGCTCGCCGACGCGCTCGCGCTCGAGCCTGGCCCGCAGATCGGCGAGCTGCTCGCGGTGGTCACCCGGGCGCGCTTCACCGGGGAGGTGCAGGGCCGCGCGGACGCGATCGAGTACGCCCGTGCGTGGATTGCGTAGGCTGCAAGCGATGAGCGCCGACGACTGCGTGTTCTGCAAGATCATCGCCGGGGAGCTGCCGGCGGATGTCGTCGCGCAGAGCGAGCGCGCGCTTGCCTTTGCCGATATCAGCCCGGCGACGCGTGGCCACACGCTCGTCATTCCGCGGGTCCATGCCGTGGACATCCACGACATCTCCGCTGAGGATCTCGCCGCCTGCGCGCTGCTGGCCAAGGAGGTTGCGGGGCGCGCTCGCGAGCAGCTCGGTGCCGACGGCGTGAACCTGATGCACTCTGCCGGTGCCGTGGCCTGGCAGACCGTGTTCCACTTCCACATCCACGTGATCCCGCGCTACCTGACGGATCCGCTACGCCTGCCGTGGACGCCAACAGCCGGCGATCAGGCTGAGATCGCAGCAGCCGCGAGCGCGCTCCGCCGCTGAACGCGCTCGTGCACCGCGCAGGAGTTGTTGCGCAAATCCCCGCAACAACCGTGCGCGATTAGAGTTCCATATTCGAGATGCGACGAACGCTCGTAACTATCATCACGACCGCGGCCGTGCTACTCGTCCCTGCGATCGCGCTCGCCACGATCACCGAGGTCGGGATCGCGCCGGGGGATCTCGCCACGGTCGTCACGGTCGGCACGACCGGGCCGTCCGGCACGACCGGTCCGACCAGCACGACCGGACTAACCGGACCGACGTCACCGCTGCCGACGTGCAGTGCGTCGAGTTGCGAGGCGGTCACCGAGACGACCGGCTATCAGGTCAAGGTCGGGACCGACCGCGGCCTGCTCGCCGTGCCCAAGAGCGGCGTGATCGTGGCATGGACGATCACGCTCGGCTCGCCGACGGCAGCGGACATCACCTACTACAACACCACCGAGGGGTTTGGCCCAGCGTCGGCCGGCATCGCGGTCCTCAAGAACGTCGGCGGCTTGAAGTTCAAGCTGATCGCGCGCAGCCCCGCAGTCCAGCTGCTCCCCTACTTCGGCGAGAAGGCACAGTTCCCGCTTGCCCACACGATCACCGTCACCAAGGGGGAGCAGATCGCTCTGAGCGTCCCCACGTGGGCTCCGGCGCTCGCGATCGCGGGCTATGGCGGGACGACCTCCTGGCGAGCGAGCCGTTCGGCGAAGGACTGCGACGTGACTGGTGTCGAGAGCGCCCAGCTCAAGGTCAACTCGACCGTCAGCTACCCCTGCCTCTACCAGAGCGGACGGCTCGAGTACTCGGCGACGCTGATCACCACGCCGTAGACGTCACGCCGTAGCTGGCCGGCTCGCGCAGCTGCGGCCCGGGCTAGGTCGCGCCGCTGCTGGGTGCTGAGGCGCCACCGCTGCCACCGACTGTGGCGGTCCCCGTGCCGGTCCCGGTCCCCGTGCCAGTCCCGGTCCCCGTTCCGGTCCCGGTCCCGGTCCCGGTCCCCGTTCCCGTGCCGGTCGCGGTGCCACCGGTGGTAGCCCCGACGTTCGTGGTCGATCCGGCGGTCGGGGTGCCGCCGGCGAGCGTGGTGGACTCCGAGCCCGAGACCGCACTGCCGGCGCTGTTGTTGTTGGAGCTTGTCTGCTTTGACGCGACCGTGGTCGTCACGGTCTTTGGTGCCACGACGGCCGGGGTCTGGCTGGGAACGGCATCAGACACCTGCGAGCCGCCGCAGCCGGCGACAGCGACGCCTGCGAGCAGCGCGAGGCCGAGGGCGCTGGCGCGACGCGAAGGATGGCTCGGGCGGTGGCGGTCGGGCATGATCAGGCTCCGATCGGGCCCATGCGCCGCCCGCAAGTCGGGCAATCGTTGAGGTCCCGCTGCGCGTGCTGCTCGCACCACGGGCAGAACCGCATGTTCTCTACGGTCCACGGAAGCCTCGATGACGATGGCGCGAGCGGGAGCAGCTTGCCGACCACTTCGAGCGGCTCACCCGTGTCGCGATCGACGTAGACGTGCTCGCTATCGGCTTCGAGGATCAGCTCGCGCCCGCTCGAGGGGGCGCGCAGCCGGTAGCGCTGGCCGGTGCTCATGACCATGATGCTAGCGAAGCCGCCGGGCCTCGCGTGCGATGCCCGCCAATTTGGGGCCCGCGTTGCGCTCTGCGCACCGCGCGGTCTGCGGCCGGCACCGGTTGCGCGGCGCCGACCCGCTCGCTCAGTGGCGCTCGGGCGGGAGCTCGGCGATATCCGCCTGCGTCGTGCGGATCCACTGCACGCTGACAGGGATCGCGATCGCCAGGCCGATCACCACGAGCACGATGCTCGCCGTGATGCCGACGAGCGCGAGGGTTATTCCGATCGCGAGCAGCACCGGTAGCAGGGACGGGCCTGGCAGGTGGATCTGCTCGCCAACCGGCGGCACCGTCTCGTCGTCGAGCACCGGCGGCTGTTTGCCGGTGGCGCTCATTTCGACAGCCAGATCGCGGCGGCGACAAAGCTGAGGCCGAACATGAAGATCGAGAACGCCGCGAGCGTCATGCCGAGGCGGATGTTCTTGTTTGCGAGCTTACGATCCATGGCGGCCAATCCTATACGTGCGTATCCACGACCATTGAGCCAAACAGCAGCGCGAGGTAGGCGAGCGAGAACAGGTACAGCTGGAGCGCTGCGCTGCGGTCCGCGCGACGGTACAGGCGGATGGCGCCGTAGACGAAGGCGAGCCCGAGGGCCATCGACGCTGCCAGGTATACGCCGCCGAAGCTGCCGGCGCAGAACGGGAGCTGCGTGACGGCGTAGAGGAGGATCGCGTAGATCAAGATCTGGCGGCGCGTCTCGCCCTCGCCGCGCGCGACGGGCATCATCGGGACGCCGACCTTCGCGTATTCGTCTTTCATCAGCAGACTGAGGGCCCAGAAATGCGGCGGCGTCCAGTAGAAGACGATTGCGAACAGGAACACCGCGGTCCAACTGAGGTGCCCGGTCGCCGCGGCCCACCCGACGAGCGGCGGGACCGCTCCGGCGGCGCCACCGATGACGATGTTCTGCGGCGTGCGACGCTTCAGCCAGATGGTGTAGACACCGACGTAGCCGGCGAAGCCGGCGAACGACAGCCCGGCGGCGAGCCAGTTGATCGCCAGGCCGAGCAGCAGCACCGATGCGATCGCGAGCAGGGCGCCGAAGCGCAGCGCGGCCGCCGGCGACACGCGGCCACTCGGGATCGGCCGGTCCGCCGTGCGCGCCATCCGTGCATCGATGTCGCGATCCCAGTAGTGGTTGATCGCGCCGGCACCGCCCGCAGACATGTAGCCACCGAGGCAGGTCAACGCTACGCGCAGCGGCGATGGCGACGCGGCGACATACATCGTCGTCACGGTCGTCAGCAGCAGCAGCGATTGCACCTTCGGCTTGGTGAGCGCGAGGTAGTCGGTGAGCAGCGTGCGCGTTGGGGCGAACGCCCGTGCCGGCGGTGCGACTGCCTTGGCGTTGGCGGCGGCCATCTTCAGATCCTACGCGGACGCCTTTACCGGTCCGGGCGCGCCGGCCGGCGATCCGGCCCCCTCTTTGCCCTGCCGCTCGATCTCCCGGCGGATGTCCTTCATCGGCTCGAGCGAGCGCACCCGCGGGATCGCGTCGAAGTTGTTTGCCGGTGGCGGCGACGTAGTGAACCACTCCAGCGTGTTCGCCTTCCAGGGGTCGGGGCCGGCGATCGCGCCCCGCTTCAGCGAGCGCCAGATGTTGATCACGCTGATCAGCACGCCGGTGGCCAGGATCCACGAGCCGACGGTCGAGATCTGGTTGTACAGCTGGAGATTGCCGACGTTCTCGTATTCGTAGACGCGGCGCGGCATGCCGTCGAGGCCGAGCGAATGCTGGATCATGAACGTGATCAGGGTGCCCCAGAACATCAGCCAGAACGACCAGCGGCCGAGCGACACGCTGAGCATCCGGCCGGTCATCTTTGGGAACCAGTAGTAGATCCCGGCGAAGATCCCGAAGACCGAGCCGCCGACGAAGACGAAGTGGATGTGGGCGACGACGAAGTAGGTGTCGCTGAGCTGCCAGTCGACCGGGAAGATGGCCAGGAAGACGCCCGAGATGCCGCCGATCGTGAACAGGGCGATCATCCCGACGGCGTACATCAGCGGCGTCGTGAACTCGATCGAGCCCTGCCACAGCGTGCCGAGCCAGTTGAAGATCTTGATCCCCGTCGGCACGGCGATCAGGAACGAGCTGATCATCGCGAAGATCAGGATCACGAGCGGCGTCGGCGTCGTGAACATGTGGTGGACCCACACGAGCAGCCCGAGGAAGGAGATCAGCATCGTCGAAGCAGCGATCGCCTTGTAGCCGAAGATCGGCTTGCGCGCGAACACGGGTAATACCTCCGAGATGATCCCGAAGGCCGGAAGGATCAGGATGTAGACCTCGGGGTGGCCGAAGAACCAGAACAGGTTCTGCCACAGCAGCACCGAGCCGCCGTTGGCGGTGTCGAAGAAGTGCGTGCCGAAGTGGCGGTCGAGCAGCAGCATCGTGACCGCGCCCGCGAGCACCGGGATCGCGATGATCAGCAGCAACGAGTAAGCGATGATCGACCAGACGAACAGCGGCAGCCGCGACCAGCGCATCCCCGGCGCCCGCATGTTCACCACCGTCACAAGGAAGTTGATCGCCCCGAGCACCGATGCGAGACCGGTGAGATGCGCGAGGTAGATCCAGGCGTCGACGCCGGCCGACGGCAGGAAGGTCGACTCCGCAAGCGGCACCGTTGAGATCCAGCCGGCCTCCGGCGGGCTCCAGAAGATCGAGCCGTACAGGACGATCCCGCCGGCGAGGAACAGCCAGTAGGAGAGTGCGTTCAGCCGCGGGAAGGCCATGTCGCGCGCGCCGATCATCAACGGCAGGAAGTAGTTGCCAAAGCCAGCGAGCATCGGCACGACGAACAGGAAGACCATCGTCGTGCCGTGCATCGTGAAGAGCTGGTTGTAGACCTCCGGCGTGATCAGGGTGTTGTTCGCCTCGCCGAGCTGGAGGCGGATCATCAGCGCCTCGACGCCACCGAGGATGAAGAACACGAACGAGGTGACCAGGTAGAGAATCCCGATCCGCTTGTGGTCCGTTGTGGTGATCCAGCCCATCAAGCCGTGCGGCTCGCGCTCGACGCGGTGGGCGACGACCTGCGGTATCGGGGTGAGGGTTGCCGTGGCCATTGCTGTTCTCTCAGATCGTCATTGCGTCGAAAAGGCGACTGCGCTTGACCCCTGCTTGCCGTTCAGCTGTGCGCGGAACTTCGCCGCCTGCGCGTCGGCCTGCCGAAGGTAGGTCTCCTGCTGATTGATCCACTTCTGATAGGCGGCGGGGGACACAGCGGTCACCTCGGCGATCATCCGCGCGTGGCCGCGGCCGCAGAGGAAGGAGCACTGCCCTGTGTAGTTGCCGGGCTTGGAGATCTTGAACCACGTGTAGTTGGTGTAGCCCGGCACCGCTTGCACCTTGCCGCCGAGCTCGGGGATCCACCACTCGTGCACGACGTCCTGTGACACCACGTGGAGGATGACGGTGGTGTTCGTCGGGACGACCATCTGGTAGTAGGAGTACGGATCGCCGAGGCCGTCGGCGTTCGGCGAGTAGCCCAGGTAGGTGTAGCGCCAGATGTACTGGATCCCGTTGACCTGAATCGTCAGCGCGCGCCCGTCAGGCGGCTTCAGCGCGCCGGTGGTCTCGTATTGCACGCCATCGTTCAGATCGAGCCCGCCCGGGCCCGAGTTGACCGGGTTGCGAATCGAGCTGAGGTCGGCGAACGTCACGGTTGCCAGCGCGACGAGGATCAGCGCCGCACCGACTGTCCATCCGATCTCCAGGCGCGTGTTCCCGTGAATCTGCTTGGCGACGCGCCCCTTGCGGGAGCGGAAGCGCACCAGCGCGAACAGCAGCGTTCCCTCGACGCCAACGAAGATCACGATCGCGATGTAGAGCGCGACCATGTAGATGCCCGCGATGTGGTTGGCGTTGGGCGAGTAGCCGTTCGGCACCGTCACGCTGCCGGCCAACGCGCTCGGCGCCGTCACGAGGCCGAGCACCAGCGCGAGCCCCAGGGTAAGGAGCATCATCCGCCGGCGGGCCGGGCTGGGGTGTGACGAGCGTCGCAACGCGCCGGGATTCTATTCACGCGGCGGCGCGATGCGCCACTTTTTCTTCGAGCGTTGTCCCGCATCCCGCCGTCGCTCGAGGGTGCAGGACTCCAGGACGATACCGTTCTGCTATGCGCGCGCCGCTGATCGGAATCTGCTCCGCCCTCGAGCGGGCGCGCTGGGGCGCCTGGGATCAGCGTGCTGCGCTGGTCCCTTACAGCTACGTAGCTGCGCTGCAGTCTGCTGGCGCGGTGGCTGTGGTGCTCCCCCCCGACCCGGAGGTGAGTGCGGCTCCGGACGTGGTGCTGGACCTGCTCGACGGCCTCCTGGTCGCCGGCGGCGCAGATGTCGACCCCGCGGTCTACGGTGCGGTGCGAGCGCCCGAGACGCAGCAGACGGTGCGCGAGCGTGACGAGTTCGAGATCGCGCTGACGCTGCGGGCGCTGGCACGTGACATGCCTTTTCTCGGCATATGCCGCGGCATGCAGATCCTGAACGTGGCTCAGGGTGGCACGTTGATCCAGGATCTCCCGACGCACTTCGGTCACCGCGAGCACCTGCGGGTCATCGGTGGCTTCGACGATGCCGAGCATTACGTGCACCTTGCGCCTGGGTCCCAGGCGGCGCGGGCTGCCGGCGAGGAGCACCACGTCACCCTGTCCCATCACCATCAGGGCATCGATCGGCTCGGCGAGGAGCTCATCGTCACCGGCTGGGCGGACGTCGACGAGCTGCCGGAGGCGATCGAGGTTCCGGGCCGGCGCTTCGTGCTCGGAGTGCAGTGGCATCCCGAGGCCGACGTGGCGAGCCCGGTCATAGCGACACTTGTCGAGGAGGCGCGGGAGTACGCGCTCGCGCGAGCAGCCTGACCCTCTCACACACACGATCGCAGCGCTCAGTACGCGCAGCGCGCCAGGCGGTCAGGGCGCTTGGTGTCGCGGCGGTCCTCGGCGGCGTCGCGCTGCCGCTGCTGCGCCGCCGGCTGCGTCTGGGGCCGGCTGCGGTGATCGCCGGCGCAGCGGTTGCACCGCTGTCTGCCGCGGTTATCTTGCCGCGCTCACGCGCACGCGATGTCGCCGTGTCCGTGTTGCAGATGTACGTCTACCTTGCGGCGTACAAGATGCCGAACGACGACGCGGCAGCGCTGCAGGCACGGGTGCGGATCGACTATCCGGTCGCGCTCGACCGCATAATGGGACGCGGGGAGCTGCCAACCACGCGTCTGCAACGCGCCTTGCACGCGGACGGTCGCTTCACTGCGTTTGAGAAGGTCCTGGTGTGGGCGCACTGGGTGTGGTTTGCGACGCCGCATGCGGCGTTCCTATACGTCTCCTCGCGTGAGCGCTCGCGTACCGCACGGGCTGGTTTGATGACCTACGCCGTGTTCGACCTCGGCGCGCTCGCCTATTGGGCCGTGCCGACCGCGCCGCCCTGGTATGCGGAGGCGAAGGGCCGGCTCGGCGAGCCGCGGAACGGCTCCTCACCGGCAGTGCGCCGGTTGATGGTGGAGTACGGCGAGGGCTTCTGGCAGGACGGTTGGGCTCCTCTCTACAGTGTTCTTGGTGGCAATCCCCTTGCTGCGATGCCGTCCTTGCATTTCGCTACTTCGACCATGGCAGCGGTGCTGCTCAGCGAGACTGGGCCGGTTGCCGGTGCCATCGGGACCGGCTACGCGGCCGTGCTCGGCTTCGCACTCGTCTATCTCGGCGAGCACTACGTCGTCGATCTGCTCGCGGGGTTGGCGCTGTGTGGGTTCGTTCGCCTGTGCGAGCCCGTCGCTCGCCCGCCGCTGCGCAGCGCCGGTCGGCTGATCACGGCTGCGCGAACGCTCGCACTGGAGCCCGGTTCGCGGTGATGGTCGAGGCGAGAAGTCGACGCCTAAGGGCGAGGGTCGAGCAAACCCAGATCGCCAGCCTCGACGCCGGCGCCGAGGAGATGCCGCGTGTCCACCTGACGCGTCAGCGCACCATCGCCCTCGGGATCTTCATCGCATCGGCGATCGGGTTCCTCTACTTCGTGCTGCCGAAGGTCACCGGCCTCAGCAAGACGTGGGACCGGATCGGGCACGGCGCGCCGGGCTGGCTGGTGCTCGCGGTGACGTGCGAGGTGCTCTCGTTCGGCGGCTATGTGGCGCTGTTTCGGACGGTGTTCGTTCGTGGCGGCCGCTCGCGGATCGACTGGCCATCGAGCTATGAGATCACGATGGCCGGTCTCGCGGCGACGCGCCTGTTTGCGAGCGCGGGCGCCGGTGGCGTCGCGCTCACGATCTGGGCGCTGCGTCGCTCGGGGATGAACCGTGGGATGGTCGCGGCGCGCATGGTCGCGTTCATGACGTTGCTCTACGCGGTGTTCATGGGGGCGCTGGTGCTGTTCGGTATCGGCCTCTACAGCGGCCTGTTGCCTGGCGGCGGCAGCTTCGCGATCACGATCGTGCCGGCGATCTTCGGCGGCGCGGCGATCCTCACCGCGCTTCTACTCACCCGGTTGCCACGCTACTTGGAGCGGCGGCTCGCGGCGCTGGGCCACCATAAGGGGCGCGGCGCGGTCGTGCGCGCATGGGTGCTGAAGCTTCCGGCGTTGGTCGGCAGCGGCGTCCATGGGGCGCTCGAGATCATCCGCTCGCGCGACCCGCTTGCGCTCGGCGCGATCGCCTGGTGGGCGTTCGACATCGCGACGCTGTGGGCGTCGTTTCACGCGTTCGGCGCAGCACCGCCGATCTCCGTCATCGTGATGGCCTACTTCGTCGGCATGTTCGGCAACCTGCTGCCGCTGCCCGGCGGGATCGGCGGCGTCGACGGCGGCATGATCGGGGCGCTGATCGCGTTCAACGTCGCCGGTCCACTCGCCGTCGTGGCCGTGCTCGTGTACCGCGGCTTCGCCTTCTGGCTCCCGACCATTCCCGGCGCGATCGCCTACTTCCAGCTGCGCCGGCGTGTGCAGAGCTGGAGCGAGGCAGCCTCCGGCTACCCGGCCCTGAAGTCCTCCGAGCCGGCGCGGGCGTAACCGTGCCAGCGCGCTCCGGCGCCGATCCCGCGGTACTGGGTCAGTCTTGGCGCACTGTCGGGCCCGGTTCTCCGTCAGTTTGGCCACCCACGAGCGCGGGGTTGCGGATCAGCGGGCAGGGGCAGCACATTCCATCCTCTTGGCGGTGCTCCGACGGTCGATGCAGGTGAACGGCAGCCGGGTCGCTCACGCGCCGGTAGGCGATCGGCGCTTGGCGAACCGCAGGTAGAGCGCTGGCAGGCCGAAGAGGTTCATCAGCGTCGCCGTGGTCAGCCCGCCCAGGATCACGACCGCCATCGGGTTCTCGATCTCCTGGCCGGGGCGATCGCCGTAGATGACAAGCGGCGCCAGCGCGAGGGCGGTGGCCAGCGCGGTCATCAGGATCGGCGAGAGGCGCTCGCTGGCGCCGCGCATCACAAGCGCTGGGCCGAACAGCTCGCCCTCAGCGTGCTCCAGATGCTGGAAGTGGCTGATCATCAGGATTCCATTGCGGGCGGCGATCCCGAGCACGGTGAAGAAGCCGATCAGCGCGCCGAGCGAGATCGTACCCACGCCCCCCCAAGCAGCGAAGACGGCGCCAACAAGCGCGACCGGCAACGTCAGGAACATCAGTGCCGCCAGCCGCACACTCATGAACGCCGCCTGCAGCAGGAACAGGATCGCGACTGCGGCGCCGACCCCCATGTCGAGCAGCCGGCTCTGCGCTGCGGCACGCGCGGCCGCCTCGCCAAGCAGCTCGATGTGGTAGCCGACGGGCAGCTTCACCTTGTCGAGGCGGGTCTGCACGGCGGAGGTGACCGAGCCGAGGTTGTTGCCATTGACATTGGCCATGACGTCGATCTTGTTCGATCCGTCGTAGCGCGTGACGTCGCTTGGCGTCTGGTCAACGGTAAGGTTCGCGACCATTCCGAGCGGCACGTGTCCTCCGCTGGGCGTGTCGATCGGAAGCTGGCTCACGTCAGTGAGGTCCGCCCGCGCCGCAGGCGTGCTCCACACCGCCACGGTGTAGGACCTCCCGTCAACGTCGACCTCGCCAGCCTCCTGGCCGCCGATCAGCGTTGCAGCGTCGCGGCGAACCTCGCCCGGCGTGAGGCCGTAGCGCGCCGCGCTCGCTGAGTTCACGGTCTCCTGGATCTGCGCTATGTAGCCCTGGGACTGGCTATGGAGGTCGATCAGGTTGGGCGTGCCGCTCAAAGCGTCGGTAGCCTCCCGCGAGAGCTTTTGCAGGACGCCGAAGTTCGGACCGTAGATGCGCACGACCAGGTCCTCGCTCGTGTTGGAGATCGTTTCGTCGATGCGCTCGTGCAGGTAGGTGGTGAGATCCATGAAGGTCCCGGGGAACGCGTCCCCCACGGCGCGAACGGCCGCTGTCGTCGCGGCAAGGTTCGCGTTCGGCTTCAGCGAGATCCACTGCTCAGAGAACTCCGGGCCGGCAACCTCTTCGCCCAGCGGCGCCTGACCGATGTGTGACCCGACGGCAGCAACCCCGGGGACGCGAAGCAGCGCCGCCTGCAGGCGCTCCACGACGCGCGTCATCTCCGGCAGCGACGTTCCCGGCTTGGTGTCGAAGTGCATCAGCAGATCCGGTTCTTTGAACGTCGGGAAGAGGTTCTGACCCAGACTGGGAAGCACGAGCGCGCTAGCCGCGATGGCCGCCGCGACTGCCAGCGCGGACCAGGCCGGGCGGCTCAGGACGCGCGCCAGCACCACTGCGTAACCGCGCTTCAGCAACGCGACCAACGGCGGATCGCTGCGGTGCAGTCGCGCGCTCGGCATCAGGATCATCGCCAGCGCCGGGGTCACGGTCAGCGCGATGGCCATCGAGGCGAGCACCGCGAGCGCGTACGCCAGTGCCAGTGGCTGGAAGAAGGCGCCGGTCAGGCCGCCGACAAACACGATTGGGACGACGGCGATGATGTTGATCAGCGTCGCGTAGAGGATCGCGGTTCGTACCTCGAGCGACGCCGCGAGGAGCAGACTCAACGGCGTGGTACTCCGGCCGCCGGAGCGCCAGATTCGCAAGCGCCGGACGATGTTCTCCATGTCGATTATCGCGTCATCGACGACCACTCCGACGGCCACGGCGAACCCGGCGAGGACCATCGTGTTGATCGTGCCGCCGAGCGCGTCCAGGACGATCCCGGAGGCAGCGAGCGAGAGCGGGATCGCGACGAAGCTGACCAGCGCGGCGCGCCATTGGAAGAGGAAGGCGATGAGAACGAACACGACGAGCAGGCAGCCGAGCACGACCGCAAACCCGAGGTTGCTGATCGCCGTGTGGATGAACGTCGCCGCGCGGAAGATGTGCGAGTTGATGTGGATCCCGGGTAGGCCGGGTGCGAGCGCAGCGAGCGCTTTGAGCACGCCGTCAGACACCTTGAGCGTGCTCGCGCCGGGGAACTTCTCGACAACCATCATTAGCCCCTGGTGCCCGTCGATCACGGCGTTGCCGATCAGCGGCGGAGGACCGTAGAGCACGCGACTGACGTCACCGATCGTCAGGGTGCGGCTGCCGCGCTTGGCCAGCGGAGCATCTGCGAGCTGCGCCGGCGTCGTGATGACGTCGATGTTGCGCACATTGAGGCGCTGATTCGGCGTTTCGACGAAGCCGCCGTCGCCGATCGCCGAGCCACTGGTGAAGCTCAGCAACCCGGCATCGACTGCGTTGGAGGTTGCGCTCAGCAGCAGGTTCAGTGAGATGTGGTTGGCGGCCAACTGCTGCGGGTCGGCTTGGACCTGGATCTCCTTCGTCTTCTGGCCCCAGATCGCGACGTTGGCAACGCCGGGCACATGCAGCAGCCGCTGCCGGATCGTGTACTCGGCGATCGTCGTGAGGTCAACCGGCGACAGCGTGCTCGAACTCAGCCCGATCTGCATCACTCGACTGGTGGCGGAGACGATCGGGTAGAGGGCGGGCGGCGACGCCCACGACGGCAGCGTGGGCGATGCTGCCGTCAGGCGCTCCTGTACGAGCTGGCGTGCCCGCAGGACGTTTGTGCCCCGATTGAAGTAGAGGAAGATCGCCGACAGCTCGGGCACGGACTCGGAGTCCGTCTCGTAGACGCCGGGCACGCCCTGGAGAGCGTTCTCGAGCGGCACCGTCACCAGCTGCGCGACCTCGGATGGCGACAGCCCGAGACATTCGGTCTGGATCTCGACCGTGATGGGCGCGAACTCCGGGAAGACATCGACCTTCTGACGGCCGAGCGTCTGCGCACCGAAGAAGATCAGCGCGACAGCTCCGGCGACCACCAGGTACCTGAAGCGCAGACTCGATCCGATGATGAATCGCATGGTTAGCCGGCGGCCCTACGCGCGCCCCTCGATCTCGTTCTCGCGTGCTGCCCCGTCACGTCTGGGCCAGCACGCCGGTCTGCACGCCGTACAGCTCCTCGGCCCCGACACTCACTACCTTTGTGCCGACAGGCGGCCCGTGGAAGAGGTAGGCCGAGCTGCCGCTGATGTAGTCGACCGTGATCGAGACCTCGGTGAACGTCAACGGCGCCGGGCTCGTGAACGCGTAGGTCGCCCCGCTCGGGGCGTAGATCAGCGCGCCGTAGGGAATGACGACGGTGGGCCCGCCGGATGCGGCGGCGACGGGGACGGTCTGGATGCCGTCACGCTGCGCCCCCAACGCGGTGAGGACGATCCGGCCGGTCGAGCTGCCGGCGACGTGCTCGATCTTGAAGTTTGGCGGTGGGTTGGGGCCCGTCGAGCTTCCGCAAGCCGACAGAACGGCGCCGGCGAGCAGCAGAAGGGCTGCGAGCGATGTTCGTGCTTGACGCATGACGTCTCCTCCTAGGAGCGGCGCCGAGCCGGTCTCGGCCGGTCCGGCGCGTCCTCCGGCTCCTCGATCGGGATGGGGGTGGTCGAGCCGAGCGCGAGGCAGGCCGCCGGCAGGACGAACAAGCTGAGCACGGTCGCGGTCACGAGCCCACCGAGGATCACGGCTGCGGCCGTGTGGGTCATCTCGTTGCCCGCGACATTGCCGAGCACGACGAACGGCAGTAGCACGGCGGCAAGGACAAACGCCGCGGCCACGGTCGTCCTGAGCCGCTCAGCCGACGCGCGAACGACGAGCTCGGGCGTGAGCTCACCGCCGTCGCCTGCCTGGCGGCGCCGGATGTGGGCGAGGAGCGCCAGTCCCTGGCGAACGGCAAGCGCCAGGACAGCAACGAGCCCTGCATCGGTACCGAGCGCGCTTGCTTCCCCGCTGGCCAGCGCGACCGCGAGGCCGCCCAGCAGCGCGAGGGGCAGGAGCGCCAGCAGCAGCGCGGCAAGCCGCCAGCTTCCGAGCGCGGCCTGGAACAGCAGGAAGATCGCGATCGCGGCGGCAGCGACGTAGGAGAGGAAGGTCGCATGTGAGGTGGGGTTGTCGGGATTGCTTCCGAGCACCTCTGCGTGGTACTCCAGCGGGTAGCGGATCCGCCCCAGCAGCGTCTGGATAGCGCTCTCCGCCGACCCCATGCTGAGGCCGCGCAGCGGCACCGTCACATCGACGTAGCGTGATGCCGCCTCGTGCTCGATATCGACGGGATCGGGACGCACGCTGACGTTGCCGATCTGGCCGAGGCTCACGTGACCGCCGCCCACCGTGTCGAGCTCCAGATTGCGCACGCTGTCGATGCTGCTTCGCACGCTCGGCGCTCCCAGCACGACCACGTCGAACACCGCTTGGCTCTCGAAGAAGTTGCCGACCGTCAGTCCGGAGACCAGGGCAGAGGCCTCGCGTCGCGCATCCCCCGGGAGCACGCCGGCCCGCAGCGCAGCGGCGTCGTTGATCGTCACCTCGATGTTCGGCTCCAGCGTCGGCATCTGCACCCGCGGGGTACCGACGCCGTTGACGCGGGCGATCAGCCCAGCCAGCCGCCTCGCCAGCTGGCCGAGCTCGCCGTAGTCCTCCCCGTAGACGCGAACGTCCACTTGGTCGGCGGACGGTGCTAGGACGCCCGCCATCACCTGCGCTTCGTAGGTGCCGACGACCGCGTGCATGCCAGGCGTCCCGTAGGCGACTGCCCGGATTGCCGCGAGCGCCTGCCCGTAGTTGGCGCCCGGTTTGACTGTCACGTAGATCTGGCCCGCGTTGACGTCGACGATCTGGTCGGCGCTCACCGCCCGACCCAGCGTCGCGCCGACATCGGCGACCTCCGGAAGCGCTTGCAGCTCACCGGCGGCCAGCGCCGTCACACGATCCATCTCGGTCAGCGACGTGCCCGGCGGACTGTCCCACGCGATCACCAAGTTGCGATCTTGGAAGCTCGGGGGGCTGGGCTCGCCCAGGAACGGGAAAGCGACAAGCCCGGCGAGTCCGATGACGCAGAGACCGATGATCGCGGGGCGCGGGGTGGTAAGTGCACGAGCGGTCAGCCTTGTGTAGGCAGAGCGGACCCGGCCTGCGATCGCAGGGCCGCTGCGGGGCTGGCCGCGATCGAACAGCAGAACCCCGAGCGCCGGCGTGAGCGTGAAGGCCATGACCAGGGATGCAGTCACCGTAAGCGCGAAAGCGAGCGCCATCGGGTGCAAGAAGGTCGCCGTCAGCCCGGTGGCGAAGAAGACCGGCGCGGCTACCAACAGGCAGACCAGCGTTGCGTAGCCAAGCGTCCCCCACAGCTCGGCGTAGGCCGCGATCACCGATGCCTCGATCGACGTCGTGACGGTGGAGTCTTTGCGCTGCGCCAGGCGCCCCACGATCTCG
Organism: Solirubrobacteraceae bacterium; assembly: GCA_049512455.1. Taxonomy (GTDB): domain Bacteria; phylum Actinomycetota; class Thermoleophilia; order Solirubrobacterales; family Solirubrobacteraceae; genus Palsa-513. Next base: position 117,157 of record JBEKXB010000005.1, read on the forward strand.
TGCGTCGCGGTGACCGCGTCGTCGACGACGACGCTGGTGGCGATGACCAGACCGAGGATCACCAGGGCGTTGAGCGTGTATCCGAGCGCGTCCAGCAGCAGAGTCGCTGTCATCAATGACATTGCGACAGCGATCAAGCCGACGAACGCGGTCCGCAGATCGATCAACAGCGCGACTAGCGCCAGCAACGTGAGCGCCGCGGCCGCGATCAGCCCGAGGGCGAGGTTGTGCAACGAGCTCGCGATGTAGCTGGCCGGCCGGAAGAACGAGGTATCGATGGTGACTCCGCGCAACGCGGGGCGCAGCTCGCGGAGCGCCTGCAGCACACCGTCGGTGACGCCGCGAACGCTCGCCGAGGGCAGCTTCTGGATCTCCAGCACGAAGCCCGCTCCGTTGTGCACGAGTGCGTCTCCGATCAGCGGCTGGTGGCTCTGCACCACCGTTGCGACGTCGCCGAGCGTCACGCCGGCGGCAGCGCCGCTGACCGGCACCGCCGCCAGGTCCGAGGGCGTGCCCAGCGGCAAGATCGGCCGTATGTCGAGTCGCTGGTTGGGGCCGTCGATGAAGCCGCCAGTGCCAGGGCTCGATCCTTCGAGGTAGCTGAGCGGCGAGACCAGCTGCGCATTGCCAGCGGTGTCGATGACCTGCTGGAGCGTGACGTTGTTCGCCGCGAGCGTCGCCGGATCGACCTGCACCTGGATCTGGCGATCTTGCTGGCCGAAGATCGCCACGTTAGCGACGCCTGGCACCCCGGAGAGCTTCGGCTTGATGATCCAGCGTGCCAGGTAGGAGAGCTCGAGCGGGTTGAGCGTCCGAGACGTGAGACCGACGAGCAGCACCCGGTCGCTCGAGGACAGCGGTTGGATCAACAGCGGCGGCTTGGCAACGTTCGGCAGGGAGAACGCCTGCGTCAAGCGCTCCTGCACGAGGAGCCGGTCGTTCAGCAGGTTGGTCCCTGGCTCGAAGTAGAGGTTGATCGATGACAGGCCGGGAAGCGAGTCCGAGCGCACGTCCCAGACGCCCATGATCCCGTCGAGCAGGTTGTTCTCCAGCGGAACCGTCAGGTACTGCTCGACCTCCTCGCTCGACAGCCCGAGCGCCTCTGTCTGGACCTCCAGCACGGGGCTGGTGGCGAGCTCCGGCAGCACGTCGTCGTGCATCTGCGGGAGCGTGACCGCTCCGACGACGATCAGGCCCGCTGCAACGCCGACCAGCAGCAGACGAAAGCGCAGCACCGCCGTGAGCACAGAGCGCACGGTCGCGGCTCCCTACGCGGCTTCCATGAGGTCCGCGTCCACGACGAGACCCTACGCGCGCGCGGAGCGCGCCTCATCGGCGATTCGCCGACCCGCTACTGTGGGGAACTACCTAGCGCCGAGCGAGCCGGTCGCGGGCAAGGCGTGCGCCCAGGCGCGCTATACTACAAAAAGTAAAGTATCGACGAATTGGAGCGCTAGACGACCATGTCAGCCCCCGAGAAGGTCATCATCATCGGTAGCGGCCCGGCCGGTTACACCGCGGCGCTGTACACCGCGCGTGCCGACCTGGAGCCGCTGGTAATCGAGGGCTTCGCCTGGGGCGGCCTGCTCCAGCAGACGACCGAGGTCGAGAACTTCCCCGGCTATCCGAACGGCATCGACGGTCCGCAGCTGATGCAGGAGCTGCGCGATCAGGCCGAGCGCTTCGGCGCGCGCTTCATCACCGACCAGGCGACACGCGTCGAGCTCGCGCGCGAGCCGGGCGGGCTCCACCGCGTCTGGGTCGATGCGGAAGGGCATGACACCCGCACCGTGATCCTCGCGATGGGGGCCCAGCACAAGAAGCTCGACGTGCCGGGCGAGGAGACCCTCGCCGGCCGCGGCGTCAGCTACTGCGCGACCTGCGACGCCGCCTTCTTCAAGCAACGCGAGACGATCATCGTCGGTGGTGGGGACTCCGCAATGGAGGAGGCGATCTTCCTCGCGAAGTTCTCCTCGAAGGTCACGATCGTGCATCGTCGCGACGAGTTCCGCGCGTCGCGGATCATGCTCGACCGCGCCCGTGGCACCGCCAACATCGAGTTCCTCACGCCTTACGTGGTCGACTCGCTCGTCGCGGGCGAGGGCGGGTCTCTGGCAAACGTTCGTCTGCGCCACGCGCAGTCGGGCGAGGAGCGCGACATCGCCGCGGCGGGAGCGTTCGTCGCCATCGGGCATGAGCCGCAGTCGGAGCTCGTCCGCGGCATCGTCGATGTCGATCAGAACGGCTACGTGAAGGTCGAGGGTCGATCGACGCGAACGAATCGTCCCGGCGTGTTCGCGGCCGGCGATCTCGTCGACCACACCTACCGTCAGGCCGTCACCGCGGCCGGCTCGGGCTGCCAGGCCGCGCTCGACGCCGAGTGGTACCTGCGCGACACGCCGGCAGTCGGGCTCACCGAAACCGCAGCTGCTGCATAGGTCTGGGTCTTTCGCGACGAGCAGCGTGCCGTCTGCAGCGCGCTAGGAACCGCGCCCGGCGCGTTCGATTCCCAGCAGCAGCGCCTTGCGCTCGAGACCGCCGGTGTAGCCGCCGAGGCCACCGCCCGTGTGCAGCACGCGGTGGCAGGGGATCACGATCGCGAGCGGGTTGGAGCCGAGCGCGTTGCCGGCGGCGCGTGAGGCGCGCGGGCTGCCGGCTGCCGTCGCGATCTTCTTGTAGGTCGCCGCCTCGCCGTAGGGGACCGCGGCTGTCGCGCGCAGCACGCGCCGGCGGAAGCCGGTGATCTCCTGCCAGTCGAGCGGGCCGTCGAATCGCTGCCGCTCGCCGGCGAAGTACTGATCGAGCTCTCGCCGCCACGGCTCGAGCGCCGCGGCGGACTCGACGATCCTCGGCGAGCGCTCCACCGCGAGCTTATCGAGCGTCTCCTCGAGCGTGCCGTCCACGTAGTGCAACCGTGCGAGCCCGCGCCGGCTGGCGACGAGCAGCAGCTCGCCGAGCGGGCTCGCGAAGGTCGTGTAGCAGAGATCGGCGCGGCCTTCACTTGCCGCGCGGTCCGTCAGCCGTCTGGATGCGGCACTCGCCTGCGGCACCGGCGCGCGCAGCGCCCGCTCGATCCGGTCAGTCACAGCTTCTCCCTCAGTCGCTTTAGGCCTTCGTGCAATGAGCGCCGGGCCGCCTCCTCCGAGCAGCCGATCGCGCTCGCGATCTCGCGGTGGCTCAGGTCGCAGGCGAAGCGCAGCAGCACCGCTGCGCGCTGGCGCCGGGGCAGCGTCGCGACCGCGCTCCAGATCTCGCCGTCCTGCTCTACGGGCGCCGCGGCGCCGTCAGTCACTCCCAGCGGGGCCTCGTGAGGGCGCCGCAGCTGATCGATCGCCTTGCGGTGGGCGATCGTCAGCAGCCAGGCGCGCACGTTGGAGTCGGCGCGCAACCGCGGATAGGCCCGCAGTGCGGCGAGAAACGTCTCCTGGAAGCAATCCTCGGCAGCCTGCGCCCCGACCATCCCGCGGAGGTATCGCCAGACGTCGTCGCGATGCGTCTCGAGCGCTCGCTGGTAGGGGACCAATGGCATCGCGTGGTTAACGCTCACGGGGAGCGATGTGTGAGATCGGCGCCCGAGAGGATAATCGCGCCCGTGGCTCGGATTCTCTTCGTCGGCGGCGGTACGCGCGCCCGCACGCTCGTGCCGGAGCTCCTCGCCGCCGGACACGCGGTGCGAATCACGACTCGCAGCGAAGCCGGGCGCGAGTCGATCGAGCGGCTCGGAGCCGAGTGCTGGATCGGAACCCCGGATCGCATCGCGACGCTGCGCTACGCGCTCGAGAACGTCACGATCGCCTGTTGGCTGCTCGGCAGCGCATCGGGGTCCCCATCTGCGCTCGCCGAGCTCCACAGCTCGCGACTGGAGGTCTTCTGCCAGCAGGCGATCGACACGACGGTTCGCGGGCTCGTCTATGAGGCGGCCGGGACCGTCGATCCGGCGATCCTCGCGGCAGGTGCTGACCTCGTGGCCGTCAAGGCCGCCTACAACGAGATCCCACTGCGAATCCTCGAGGCTGAACCGGGGGATATCGATGCGTGGACGGCGCAGGCGCGCGGCGCGATCGCCCAGCTGCTCGCGGTGGAAGAGCGCATCTGAAGGTGAGCGCGGACGCTAGGCGACTTCGAGCAGCCCCATGCGGGTCAGGAGGTCGGTGAGGATCCGTGCCGTGGCGCCCCAGATGACCTGCCCTGCGAAGGTGAATGTGTCGGTTTCGATGGTGTGCCCGCCGCGCGTGAGCGTTTCGCGCTTGTAGCTGCCCGCCAGCTCGGCGAGCGAGCGCTCGAGCACGGCTTCAACCTCGCTTTCGGCGATCCGCCACTGGCCTGGCCGCTGGATCAAGCCGACGAATGGGTAGATCGCGAAGCCGGAGACGGGGACGCTCACCGGCGTCAGCGCACCGAGCACGCTGACGGCGCTCGGCTGCAGGCCGATCTCCTCCTCGGCTTCGCGCAACGCGGTTGCCACGAGGTCCGCATCGTCGCTATCGGCTTGGCCGCCGGGGAAGGAGATCTGGCCGGCGTGCCGGCGAAGGCTCTGCGGACGCTTGGTGAACACGGCGTGCAGCTCCCCGCCGTGCTCGTAGAGCGGCGCGAGCACTGCTGCCTTGGCAGTGCCTCGCACCGGGGTGCGCGCGGCCTCCCACGGATCAAGCAGCGCCGCGCGCAGGCGAGCGGTCAGGTCAATGGGTTGAACAGCAGCCCCGTGAGCAGTTTGGGGAAGAAGAAGGTCGACTTCGGTGGCATGCTCTCGCCTGCGGCGGCGACATCGCGAACCTGCTGCACGGGGGTCGCCCGCAGCACGAAGGCGACGTCGAACTCGCGCGCGTCGATCAGCGCCAGCGCCTGCTCGGCGTCGCGCGCGTAGCCGAAGTCGTGCAGGTGTGAGATGTCGCCGTCGGTGAGTGAGAGCGAGCGCTTCAGCAGCAGCTCCTCGAGCACCCCGGTGTCGAGCCGGCGGTAGGCGGCTGAAGCCGCCGGCAGCGCCGCGTCGGCAATCGCCTGCTCGCGCAGCGTCAAGCGGCGTGGCTCACCGGAGCGCACGTCGATGTAGCCGAGCTCGAGCAGCCCGTCACCGGGCGGCGGAGCGATCTGCACCCGCGTCACCGGCGTGGTCGTGAAGTCCTTGGCGATCGTCGCGTCAAGCGCGCTCCAGCGTGCATCGTCAAGCCCACGGACGAGCCGGTGCGTCGGGAAGATCGTCAGCCCCGGATCCTCGAGCGCGACAAGGCACATCAACACGTAGCGGTGAGCCCCCTCACCGCCGACCTCCTCGGCATAGGCGCGCGCCGTCTCGTAGCGGTGATGGCCGTCGGCGATCAGCAACTCGACGTCCGCGAGCACTCGCTGCGCCCGTGAGATTGCTGCAGGATCGCCGACGCGCCACAGTCGATGGACAGTCCCGTCCTCGTCGCTCACTTCGCCCCACGGAGCTCCCGTGGTGCTCGGTGCGAGCGCGCCCCAGGCGCGCCCGGCGGCGTCGGAGTACAGCGAGAAGATCGGCGAGAGGTTCGCTCTCGTGGCGCGTGTGAGGCGTAGCCGGTCCTCCTTCGGACCGGGATGCGTGCGTTCATGTGGGCGGATGCGTCCCGGGCCGTACTCCGCGATCCGCACTCGCGCGAAGAAGCCGTGCCGCGTGCGCGTCAGGCCGTCCGGCCCCTCGTAGCGCTGCTCGTGCGCCCACAGGGCCGGCTGCCCGTCGCGCACGACGACGCCGTCGGCCTGCCACGCCGCGAAGCGCTGTGCGGCCTGCGCATACGGCTGCGCGCCGATCGGCAGGTCGACCGCGACGACGTTGTGCGGCGAGCGTGTGATCAGGGCGTCACGCTGCTCAGCGTCGATCACGTCGTATGGCGGCGCTACCAGATCCCTGAGTGGGCCGACGGTCGCGAGGTTGTAGTGCAGCGCGCGGAGCGGCTCGATGTCGGCCATACGGGAGCTGACGCTACCAGCGGCGTGCGCCCCACAGCGTCCACCCCGTACTCTTGGACGGCCACGGGGCGTAGCGCAGTCTGGTAGCGCACTCGCTTTGGGAGCGAGAGGTCCCCGGTTCAAATCCGGGCGCCCCGACTTCGACAGCCCCAGGCTCTCGCGCGCTCAGCGCTCGCTCGGGTTGGCGACCTGGGCGACGAACAGGATCGTGCCGCTCGCATCGTCGCGCAGCAGCAGCAGGTAGGGGTGGTCGAGCGTGAGCTTGATGATCGGCCCGGGCGGCCGGGCGATCGCGGTCGGCCCGACGATCGCCGTCGCCGCTGCGGCGACGGTGCCCTGCTCATCGATCTTCAGATCGGCGGCGTGCTCGACGAGTGAGATGTTCAGCGCTTGCTGCGTCGTCAACGCGCTGAAGTTGGCTGCTGGGCCGAATGCGTCGGTCATCCCGAGCCGCTTCAGCGGCGCGTTCAGCGACAGCTGCGTCGAGAGGTCGAGCTTCGGCATCTGCAGGTCGACGCTGTGCTGGCTGAGCGAGCCTTCGATCTTCGTGAGCGAGGCGGCGCTGAGCGTGCGGTCGAACTGCCTCAGTGAGCGTGCTCGCGGCATGATCGCGAGCAGCGACAGCGAGCTCGACAGGTAGGGCAGGTCGATCGCCTGGTAGGCCGGCCCGGATCCGTAATCGTAAGACGTGTCTTCCTGCTTCATGAACGGCACTTGCACGCTCTGTCCGCTCGCCGTCGTAAACGGTCCGGGATGCGTCAGCGACGCGTCGAATGGGCTCTGCCAGTGCGCTTTCAGGTAGATCGCGTTCGCGAGCACAAACGCCGTCGCCGGCGTGATCTGGCCGGGAGCGAGCAGCTGCCGGATCAGGCCACCGGTGTTCGAAGAGACCCACTGATTGATTGCCTGGAGCGCTGCGGCCGGCGCACCGGCGAAGTCGGTGCTCTGCGGCGGCGCGCCGAAGTCGTTGGTCAGCGTTGCGACGAACGGGCTTTGCAGCGCGAGGCCACTCTGCGTCCAGAGGGCGTTTGCGACGTCGAGCTTGGGTGCGCCCGGCCCAGCTGTGATGGCCGCGGCGAGCGCGCTGCGGATCGCGCTGGCGTCGGAAACCGCTTCGCTCTGCGTTCCTTCGTGGAGCACGCGGTCGATCTGAGTTGCCGTGTTCCCCGCGGCGCCGGCATCGGCCATCGTCAGCGCCGTGTCGATGCTGTAGGGCGAGTAGACGACGTTGCCCGAACCACCCAGCAGCGGCAGCAGCGCAAGTGCGAACTTGGTCTCGGCTGTGGCTGCGTGGCTCGACGCGGTGTGGGCGCCAACCGCTCCGCCGCTGGCAGCCCTGCCAGCTGCGCTCGACCCACCGCTCCACACGCCGGCGCTGGCAGCGCAAAGCGCGACAACAATCGATGCTCGCATGACACGGCTCACGGGCGGATCCTCCCACTTGCGACGCTCGCGCGCATCGCTTGCAATCAGCGGATCACGCGACCGGCGCCAGCGCACCGGTCGACGCACAGCACGCCTTCGCTACGACGCCGGCCGGCGGTGCGGCTGAATCGCCGCTCAGCTCTCGCTGGGGTTGGCGACCTGGGCGACGAACAGGATCGTGCCGCTCGTGTCGTCGCGCAGCAGCAGCAGGTAGGGGTGGTTGAGCGTGAGCGTGACCGTCGGCTGGGGCGCCACCCGGGCCATTGGCATGATGATCACGGTCGCCGCGGTGGCGACCGTGCCCTGCTCGTCGATTTTCAGATCGGCGGCGTGCGCGACGAGCGAGATGTAAAGCGCTCGCTGCGTGGTCAGCGCACTGAAGCTTGCGCTGGGCTTGAAAGCATCGGTCATCCCCAGCTTCTGCAGCGCGTCGTTCAGCGACAACTGCGTCGAGAGATCGAGCGTCGGCATCTGCAGATCGACGGTGTGGGGAGTGAGCGAGCCGACGATCTTGGCGAGTGAGCCGGCTGTGAGCGTGCGGTCGAACGCGGCGAGTGAGCTCCGGCGCGGCAGGATCGCGAGCATCGACAAATTGCTTGACGCGTAGGGCAGGTCGATCGCCTGGTAGCTCGGTCGCGCTCCATAGTCGAACACCGTTCCGTCCCGCTTCATGAACGGCGCTTGGACGCTCTGGCGGTTCGCCGTAGTGAACGTCGCGGGGTGCGTGAGCGACACGTCAAACGAATACTCCCAGTGTGCTCTCAGGTAGATCGCGTTTGCGAGGACGACTGCCGTCCGCGGCGTGATCGTGCGTTGGGCGAGCATGTTGCGGATCAGCCCGCTGGTGTGCGACGCGACCCATGCATTGATCGTCCGGAGCGCCCGCGCTCGAGGGGCCAGTCAACGCGACGACGCTCGCAGCACACAGCGCTACGGCGATCGAAGCTCGCATGACACGGCTCATGAACCGATCGTCTCACTCGCGATGTTCGCGCACAACAGCCAACCGGTGACCGGCGCCACGGCGCCGGTCACCCTCCGCAAGCCCGTCGCTACGACGCGCCGCTCGGCGGCGCTCCGCCGTTCGGCTGGAACTGCAAGAGGCTCGCGCACGGACGGCTCGCCGCCAGGAACTTCGGGTTCGTCGGGCTCACCTGCGAGCTGCTAAAGACGGGCCCGTTGCCGCTGAGGTTCGGGTTCGGCAGAGCGAAGCCGTTGCGCCGCACGCACGCCACGTAGTCCTCGACCGCCGTGCGGTCTGCGGCGCTCCTCGCGGAGAAGCTTCCGCCGCGGCGCACGAAACCGCCGCCGAAGCCGCCCGCGCAGGCGCGGAACGCCGCCGCGTACTTGGGGTTGGCAGCGAACGCGCGGCCAACCCTGATCGCGGCGCTCGAGGGTCCGGTCGGACCGAACCGGCCCGTCCCACCAAACAGCACGCGGCCACCGCCATAGCGGCCGAAGCCGAAGCGACCCGTTGCACCGAATCTCCCGGGGCCACCGAAACGACCAGTTGCGCCCAGTCGCGGTCCGCCGAAAGAGCCAGCCGGCAGCGTCACGCCGTGCTTGCGCAGGCACGCGGTGAGCTGGGAGCGCTCGGCGGCGAAGCCGCCGGCGCCGGACGGGGGCGCCCCCGCGCTCGCCGCCGATGTCGTGTTTGAGCTGCTCGTGCCGCCACCGCAGGCGCTCAGCGCGATCGCAGCAACCAGCGCCACGCCGAGTGCGGCCGCGGCTCGGCCGCCGGTCCGTCGTTGGTCAACTGTCATTCGATGCTCCCTTTCGTGGTCAAAAGCCCGTGCCGATTGCAACGCTGCTCGCCTGCACCTTCCCCTCATCCGCCAAACAGGCTGCTCACGGTGCTGGAAGATGAGCTCGCCCCACCCGTTGAGCCCGAGCTTCCGGAGTCGGTCACCGAGCTTGCGGTGACGGTGCCGTTGTTGCCGGTGACGCCCTGCACGACGACCGAGTCGCCGGGGTGGATGGCGCGTGCTCCGACCTTCTCGGATTTCGTGATCTTCGACTCTGGGGTTGTGAGAACCGCCACTGTGTTGCCGCCGGTCTCGGTGACGTAGAGCGTCCGTCCGCTGATGCTCGACACCATGCCGACCGTCCCGGCCGCGCCCGCCAGCCCGCCGCCACCGAACAGGCTGCGGAAGCGCGACGCGGCGCTGCCGCTCGCGCCCGTCGCGCCAAAGCCGCCAAAGCGCGATGCGAAGCTGCCCGCGCCACCGGCGATCACCGAGCCGCCCGACTGCTGGCCCTTCTGGACGAGCACGCCGCCGACGAAGCCGGCCGCCGCGTAAAGGACGAGCAGCAGAACGATCGTCACCGGTGTGAGCAGCTTGCGCCGGGGGCGCGCTGGAAGCTCGTCGAGCTCGGGGTAGTACGCCTCCTCGTGCTCTGTGGGATCTGGCGTGTCTGGCATGGTCGGCTCCTGGCCTGGTTGCGTGGAAGCGTTGGGTTGGGTCGGTTTCTCACTCAAAGCGCAGTGCCTCGATCGGTCGCATCGCTGCCGCACGACTCGCCGGGTAGGTGCCGAACACCAGCCCGGTGAGCAGCGCGGCGCCGAACGCGAGAAACACCGAGTAGGGCGCAATCGCCGGGTGCACTCCGGCGATCGGGAACTGGCTGCCGATCACCCCGAGCGCGACTCCCGCGAAACCGCCGAAGAGCGAGACGAGCACGGCCTCCGTCAGGAACTGCGTGAGGATGTCGCTGCGGCGTGCGCCGATCGCCTTGCGAATGCCGATCTCTCGCGTTCGCTCGGTGACGCTCACCAGCATGATGTTCATCACGCCGATCCCGCCGACCAGCAGCGAGATCGCGGCAACCTCGCCGAGCAGCGTCGTGAACACGTTGCTGGTCGAGCTGGACGCGGACAGCAGCGAACCCTGGTTGATCACGCGGAAGCCGGGGTTGGCGGCGTCCGTGACGTCGTGGCGCTGATCGAGGATCGACGTCACCTCGGCCTCGGCCGCGTTCAACGCCGAGCTCGACTTCGCCTGCACGGTGATCGAGCTGACCGCTCCGTAGCCCGTGAGCGTGTCCTGCACGGCGGTGATCGGCGCGAAGCCGATGTCGTCCTCATCGACGAGCCCGTTCGTGCCTTTCGGCGCGGTCACGCCGATCACCTGGTAGTTGACGCCGCCGATCTGAATCTCCTCGCCCACCGGATCGGCGCCGTCGAACAGGTTCGTCACGACGGTCGGCCCGAGCACGACGACGCGATCGTGCTTCTTCACCTGCTCGCTGTCAAAGAAGCTGCCGGCTTGCATGGTGTAGTCGTGCGCGGTGGCGTAGGCGGGCGTGGTTCCGACGAACTGCGACGGCGAGTAGCTCGTGCCGCCGTGGACGAGCGTCGGGCTCGCGCTCACCGCCGGGGCGGCGCTCTGCACGTCGGGCGCGTTGACCTTGTTCTCCAGCGCGTCGGCGTCGGCGATCGTCAGCGAGACCGGCGCCGTGAAAGTCGTTGCGGTCGATCCACCGAAGCTGAACCCCGGCTCGACGAGCAGGACGTTCGTGCCGAGCGCCTCGATGCTCGACTCGACGGCTTTCGAAGAGCCGTTGCCGACGGCGATCAGCACGATCACCGAGGCGACCCCGATCGTCAGGCCGAGGATCGTGAGCCCGGAGCGGAGCTTGTTGGCGAGGATGCCGCTCAACGCGATCCTGAGCGTCTCAGCTCCCATCAGCCGCCACCGCCCTGACTCGCTGCAGGCACTTCCTTGCTCGCGTCGCCCGGCGCCGCTAGCGGTGCCCGCTCCTCGTCGGCGACGACGCGTCCGTCAGCGAGGTGGATCACGCGCCGTGCGTGCGCCGCCACATCGGGCTCGTGCGTGATCAGGACGACGGTCCGCCCCTGCGTATGCAGCGCGCGGAAGATCCTCAGCACCTCGGCGCTCGACTGCGAGTCGAGCTCGCCGGTCGGCTCGTCGGCCAGGACGAGCGTCGGGTTGGTGACGATCGCCCGCGCCACCGCCACGCGCTGCTGCTGCCCGCCCGACAGCTCGGCCGGCGTGTGGTGCATCCGGTGACGCATCCCGACCTGAGCCAGTGCACGCACTGCGCGCCGCGTGCGCTCCTCACGCGGCAGCCGCGCATAGGCGAGTGGCAGCTCGACGTTGGCGAGCGCGGTCGTGCGCGCCACGAGGTTGAAGCTCTGGAAGATGAAGCCGATCTTGCGGTTGCGTAGGTCGGCGAGGTCGTCGTCGCCCATGCTGCGGACATTCACCCCGTCGATCAGGTAGTCGCCGGCCGTCGGGATGTCGAGGCAGCCGAGGATGTGCATCAGCGTGCTCTTGCCGCTCCCGGAGGCGCCCATGATTGCCACGTAGTCACCGCGTTCGATGACGATTGAGATCCCCCGCAGCGCCGCCACCTGGACCGCGCCCGTGTCATAGATCTTGGTCGCGTCGCGCAGATCGATCACGCGGCGCGGGCGCCGCTGCAATCGCGGCCGGCTCGGCGCGGCGGGCACGGGCGGAGTGGACGCAGCGAGATGTCGCGGGCGGCGCATGACGCGTCGCGGGGCTGGCTGTGGCGTCGACATCATCCGCCTCGCGAGAAGAACCGTGCGCCCCCGCCACTGAAGCCGCCGAACCCACCGCTGCCCAGGCCGCTGCTGGAGGATCCGAGCGTTCCACTCGAGCTGCTCGCGCTCGACGTCAGGACGCTCGTCGTGACCGGGATCGCGACCTCCTCACCCGCGGTCACGTTCCCCGCCACGATCTGCGTCGACGACGTTCCCACCAGGCCAGCGATCACCGGCGTGACGATCTCCTTGCCGTGCTTCACGACTGTCACCGTCGAGCCGGTCCCGCGCGTGCTGATCGCCGCGCTCTCGACGTTGAGCGCATCGCTGGCCTGTCCGGTGATGATCGTCGCGGTGGCCGACATCCCATCGCGCAGCTGACTCGAGCTCTGCGTCAGCTGGAGCGTCACGTCGTAGCTCACCACGCCGCTGCTGTTGCTCGACAACACGGAGATCGCGGTGACCTTCGCGGCGAACTCGTCACTGGGCAGCGCGTTGACGCTGATCGTTGCCGGCTGTCCAACCTTGATCTGGGCGATGTCCGACTCGCTCACCGACACGACGAGCTGCATTGTGCTGAGGTCGGCCAGCACGATGAAGCCGGATCCGCTCGATGACGATGAGCTGGCGGAGCTCGCTGACGAGGTTGATGATGCGGCTGCTGCGGCGCCAAATCCACTGCTTCCCGAAGATCCGGATGAGCCGGCCCCCGAGCCGCTAGATGCTGAGCCGCTGCCGGCCGTCACCTCATCGCCGACGGCGCCCGAGATCGACGCGATCGTTCCGGCGGACGGCGCGTACAGCTTGGTGCCGTCGAGCGCCGCCTGATCGCTCTCGACGGTGAGCTCGGCGCTCGACACCGCGGCCTGCGCTGACGCCAGGTTGGCGGCCTCGGTCGCCTGCGTGGCCGCCGAGCTGCCGCTGCTCGTGCTCGTCGCTGTTGGGCTTGCCGTGGGCTTTGGCGCAGAAGGCGTGGACGACCCGGTCGTACCGGTCGTGCCGGTGGTGCCGGTGGCGCCGCTCGTGCCCGTGGTGCCGCTTGCGCCTGTGCCGCCGAACGCGGCGGCGGACGCTTGTGCTCCCGACGATGCCGACGGGTTGGCCTCGGTCTCCGCGAGCTTCGCCTGCGCAGCCTCCAAGTTGGCCTGCGCCTCCTGCAGTGCCACCGAGGCCGACGTCGGGTCGATCTCGGCGAGCAGCTGGCCGGCATAGACCTCCTGTCCGGGCTGGACGTACAGGTTCGTCAGGATGCCGCTCGATTTGAAGTTGAGGTCAACCTCGCTGGCCGGCGCCAGGTTGCCGCTCGCCGACACCGTTGTCTGCACAACGCCGCGCTCGATCGTTGCGAGGCGGATCTCGGTCGACGATGACGAGGACGGCGGCCCGACCACCAGCACCGCGGCGACGATCGCGCCGATGCAAGCAAGCCCCAGGACGTAGTTCTGCCACGTCCGCGCAGCGCGGAGTCTCGTGTTCAAGGTGTCGATGTGAAGTCGAGTGGTGCCACTGGGCGGAGCGTGTCAACCAGGTTGCGCTGGAGCGTGAGGCTCCGGCAGTATCACGCCCCCGTAGCAGCGAGTCTCCCGCGGGTCTGCGAGAGCGAGATAAGAAACTCTTAGGCTGCAGCTAAAGATCGCGCTCGTTCAAGATGTCCGTGCGGGCTCATCCGCAACAACCCCACCAGCCCCCGTAGCTCAGCTGGATAGAGCATCGGACTTCTAATCCGAGGGTCGCAGGTTCAAATCCTGCCGGGGGCATCAAAAAGGCCACTGAACAAGGGACGATGTCTAAACGCCAAACCTTCGACTTGAGCGCCGTCAGCGAGGATCTCGCCCGACTCCGCGAAGCCAATCCCCTAACCCACTGCATCACCAATCTCGTCGTCACGGGATTCACGGCCAACGTCGTGCTTGCCGTGGGAGCTTCGCCGGCGATGGTGATCGCCGCCGAGGAGGTGGGCGCGTTTGCTGCCATCGCGAGCGGCCTGCTGATCAACGTTGGCACGATCACGTCAGGAGACGTCGAGCCAATGACGATCGCTGCGCGCGCCGCGCAGGCGGCGGGAACTCCCTGGGTTCTCGACCCGGTGGCTGCGGGAGCCCTCCGCTTCCGCACCGAGATCGTCGAGCGGCTCCTCGAACACAAGCCTTCGATCATCAGGGGCAACGCTTCGGAAATCCTCGCGCTCGCCGGAGAATCGGCCGGCGGCAAGGGCGTTGAGTCAACAGCCGACTCGTCGGAGGCGATCGATGGGGCCCGCCGGCTGGCTGCCCGCACCGGTGCGGTGGTCGCGGTGAGCGGCGTTGTTGACCACGTCACCGACGGTGAGCAGGTGGTCGACGTCCCCGGAGGACACGTGCTGCTTACCAAGGTAACCGGCACGGGATGCGCCCTCGGCGCGGTGATGGCGTCATTCCTCGGCGTCTCCCAGACCCCGCTGAGCGCGGCCGTCTCGGCGTCGGCGGTGTTCGCGCTCGCCGGTGAGCGCGCCGCCGGCGAGACCCGCGGCCCCGGCGGCTTCGCCGCCGCGCTGCTCGACAACCTCTACCTCCTGGGCCGGCCCGAATAGGTGCTTCTGTACGCTGGCGAGAGCCAAGACAGGGAGGCGACGTGTCGGAAGGTGGCGTGAGCGGCGGGGGGCAGGTGCGAGTGCTGGCGGACGGGACGACGATGCCGCTGCTGGGGCTGGGGGTTTGGCAGACGGCTGACGGGTCCGAGTGCGAGAACGCTGTCCGCTGGGCGCTGGAGCTCGGCTACCGCCACATCGACACGGCGCAGTCCTACGGCAACGAGGAGAGCGTCGGGCGTGGGCTGCGCGACAGCGGCGTCCCGCGCGAACAGGTGTTCATCACCACAAAGTTCTACCCCGGCAGCAAGGACCCGGTGGCCGAGGCGGAACAGAGCCTGCGGCGGCTCGGTGTCGACCAGCTGGACCTCTACCTCATCCATTGGCCGCAGGGTGGCGCGAGGTGGGCCTGGCCGGGGATGCAGGAGGCTCAGCGTCGCGGCTACGCGCGGTCGATCGGCATCTCGAACTTCAGCGTCGGCGAAATCGACGAGCTGCTGGCGATCGCGCAGTCGCCGCCGGTCGTCAACCAGGTCCAGTTCAGTGCGTTCGAGTACCGGCGCGCGCTGCTCGAGGACTGCGCCGCGCACAACATCGCGCTCGAGGCGTACAGCTCGCTTGGCACCGGCCAATACCTTGCGGACAGGACCGTTGTGGACATCGCGAGCCGCGTCGGGCGCACACCGGCTCAGGTGCTGCTGCGCTGGTGCGTGCAGCGGGACGCGATCGTGATCCCGAAGTCGGTCAGGCGCGAGCGGATCGCCGAGAACGCGCAGATCTTCGACTTCGCGCTCAGCGAGCAGGAGATGTCGGCGCTCGACCACCTCGACCGCACCGGTGGCACCGATCTGGCGCGCGAGCGAGCTTGGTGGTGACGGCCGTCGTGGGGCGCGGCGGCATCGACGAGCTGCTGGCCAACAACCGTGCATTCGCCGACTCGCTGCCCGAGCGGCACCTGGATGTCCGGCCGAGCCGGCGCCTGGCGATCGTGACCTGCATGGACTCGCGGCTCGACGTCTTTGCCGCGCTAGGCCTTGGTCACGGGGAGGCGCACGTGCTGCGAAACGCCGGCGGCGTGATCACCGACGACGTGATCCGCTCGCTCGCGATCTCGCAACGCCGTCTCGGCACGCGCGAGGTGATGCTCGTCCATCACACCGATTGCGGCATGCAGTCGCTGACCGACGACGGCTTCCGGGCCGAGCTCCTGGAGGCGACCGGGGTGGCGCCGGCGTTTGCCATCGAGTCGTTCAGTGACGTGGACGACGACGTGCGACAGTCGATCCTGCGTGTGCGCCGCTCGCCGTTCCTGGTGCATCGCGACGGCGTTCGCGGATTCGTCTACGACGTCGAGCGCCACAGTCTGCGCGAGGTTCACGTCAGCGCGGCGTCGAACTAGGCAGAGAGCTTGACATAACCCGGAGCGTCGCTCGTCGCAGCGTGGGAGGAGCCCGATCTGGCTGGACGCTTTGGCATACCTCTAGCTCAAGTCGACGGTTAGGGTTATGGTGTCAACCTGGCATTGAGAGGTCACCGGAGCGCTGAGTTAACTAGGGTTATCGCGTGGCCCTGATTCGAATGAGCGTGCCGCTGTGTCGCGAGCTGAGGCGGGTCCTGCCGTCGCGGCCGTTCGCGATCGAGTTCTGGGATGGGGGCAAGGTGGCGGCCACCGAGCCCGGCTCCCCGACCTTCTTCGTGCGCCGGCCGTCGGCGATCGCGCACGCGCTGCGTGCACCCGGGCCGCTTGGTCTCGGGCGGGCCTACGTCGAAGGTTCGCTCGAAGTCGACGATCTCGACGGCGCGTTCATCGTCGTGGACGACTGGGTGCCGCCGCCGATCCGTCCGGCAGACAAGGCGCGCCTGCTGATCGCGCTCGGCCTGGCCGCCGCGCCCGGCGGGATCCCGCGGCGCCCGAGCACCGAGCTGATCCTGCAGGGCGAGCTCCATTCGCAAGCGCGCGACGCCGCGGCGATTCGCTACCACTACGACGTCGGCAACGACTTCTTCGCGCTGTTCCTCGATCAGTCGATGACCTACAGCTGCGCGGTGTTCTCTCGCGGTGCCACGACGCTCGAGGAGGCTCAGCGCGCCAAGCTCGAGTTGATCGCGACGAAGCTCGAGCTCCAGCCCGGCCAGCGCGTGCTCGACGTCGGCTGCGGCTGGGGAAGCTTCGCGATCTACGCGGCGCGCGAGCACGGCGTCAGCGTCACCGGGATCACCCTGTCGCCCGCGCAGGCCGAGCTGGCGCGCCAGCGTGTCGCCGACGCCGGGCTGGGCGACCGCGTCGAGATTCGTGTTGCCGACTACCGCCAGCTCAGCGACGAGCCGTTCGACGCGATCGCGAGCATCGGTATGGCCGAGCACGTCGGCGAGTCGCAGATCGACATCTACGCGGCCGCGCTGTCGCGCGTGTTGAAGCCCGGCGGGATCGTGCTCAACCACGCGATCAGCCTGATGCGCCCGGAGGAGGATCCGCTCGCCGACGACTTCTCGATGCGTTACGTGTTCCCCGACGGGCAGCCGCTGCTGCTGTCGCGGACTCAACTGGCTTTCGAGCGGGCGCGGTTCTACACCGAGCACATCGAGGGCTTCATGAAGGACTACGCCGACACGCTCCGCCACTGGCACGACCGGCTCGACGAGCACCTGGAGGAAGCCGAGCGGCTGGCCGGCATCGAGCGCCTGCGTATCTGGCGCCTCTACCTGCGCGCCGCACGCCACGGCTTCGACGTCGGCTACACGGCCGTCTACCAGCTGAAGGCGCGCAAGCCGGCGTAGCGGCCGCAGCGCGCGAGCAGCTGCCAGGACTCGTCGGAAGCGATTACGGCGAAGCCGGCGCCTTGGAGCTCGTTGCGCGTGCGCCGCAATCGCTTCGCTCCGAGGCCGAAATAGCGCGCGCTCGGACTTGTTAGTGGGACCAAGACGAGGCCGTCGGTTGGAACGCCGCTGTGGAGTCGCTCGATCTTGGCGGGGGCGAGGTCGAAGTCGTAGGCGGCGAGGGGGACGAGATCGATGCCGGGGACGATCAGTGGCCGGCAGCTGGCGAGGAGTCGGTCTGCGCGCGGCGCTAGCGCGATCAGGTTGGACTCGGCGGTCACGGCGGCGTGCTGTTCGCTGCGTACGTGGGACAGGCCGTGCGCATCGGAGATCGCGGCGTAGCCCACGATCACGATCGCTGCGATGAGCGCGCTGGTGCGCAGCAGCGGAACGCGGCCGACCGCGAGGCTGCGCAGCTCGCGGCGGCCAACGGTCACGGCGTAGGCGAAGAAGGCTGCGACGATCGCGGCGAAAACCAGCAGGTAGCGCTTGATCAGCGGCAGGTGCAGCGCGCCGAGCGCGAGGAAGTCCACGGCGCAGAGGGCCGCCAGCACGAGCAGGATCGCCGCCGCGCGCCGGCTCCTCAGGAGCGCGATGACGGCGCCCACCGCGCCGACCACCAGCACCGGGAGGCCGAGCAGGGCGCGCAGACCGCGGTAGGCCGCGCCGGGAGCGTGGGCCAGCGACGAGTTGCGCAGCTCCTGCTGCACGCCGGTCTGGGTGTGGCTGAGCGAGTAGGTCGCGCTGCCGGTGATGATGAGGTCACTCGCCAGCCATAGCAGCGGCGCTGCAAGCGCGATCGCCACGTAGCGCACGAGCGCGCGCCAGCCCGGTCGAGCGTAGGCGAGCCAGCACCAGTAGATCGCCGACAGGCCCCAGGCCTCGGGACGCAGCAGACCGGCGAGCGCGAGCAGCACGAGCGGCGCATCGCCGCGCCGCGGACGGCGCGCCTCCAGCGCGGCGGCGGCAAGCACCAGTGCGGCCGGGGGCAGATCGGCAAGCCCTGATCCGCCGAGCCCGTTGCTCAGAAACGGGGGGCTAGCGAGCAGCACGAGCGCGGCGATCACTCCGGCGGTGCGCGAGGCGCACACGGCCTTGACGAGCATGTACAGCGCAACGCCGAGCACGCCGAAGGCGAGCAGCACGATCAGCTCGATCGCGCGCCACGACCATTGCGTGCCGAGCAGCGCAACGACCGCCCCGACCGCGGTCGCCAACGGGTGCGGCGTGGACGCGCCGGCAGTCTGGTAGCTCGGCAGCTGCCCGTGGTCGATCTGGCGCCCCCACAGCAGGGCGTAGGCGGTGTCGTAGTAGTTGAGCGGCAGCGGTCCGCCGATCAGCCGGCCGAGCAGCCCGATGCAGATCGCACCGAGCGCCGGGGCACGCCAATGCCGCCAGCGTCTCACGCGGCGCTGTCCGGTCGCAGGTACACGGCTCGCCACCACAGCTCGGCGAGCACGCGGACGGACTCGTCGGCGTCGCCGCCGCCGATCACCACCTCGCGCACGATCTGGCCCCCCACCATCGCCAGCAGCGCGCGCGACGAGGTGCCCGCCGGGATGTCATCCGGTGCGATGCCGCGCTGCTGGTCGCGGCGGATCCGCCTGGCAGCGGCGTTGCGCAGGCGCATGATGTAGGGCTCCCACTCCGCCGGCAGGCGATCCATCTGGCCGCTGAGGCGGGCCGCCAGCAGCAGCACCGCCGCGTGGCGGTAGACCGCCTCGAGGGTGCGTGCGAGCGCGCGGTGGATGTCGCGGCGCGGGTCGCCGTCCCCCTCGAGATACGGCTCGGCGGCGGCGTACACGTCGCTGAAGGCGAGCTGGATCAGGCGGTCGATCACAGCGCGCTTGTTGGGGAAGTAGAAGTACACGGCGGTGCGGCTGACGAACGCGCGCCGGGCGATGCCGTCGATCGTGATCCGCTCGTAGGGCTCCTCGGCCAGCGCGTCACGGGCGGCGGCGAGGATCGACTCCTCGGTGGCGTTACGCGAGCGCTGCTCGCGCGTGGGCGTCGCGCTCACGACGTGAAGCGTCCGCCACGCCTACCGACCACGCCACCAAGAGCCCTAGCTCGGCGGACGGCGCAGCGGGGTGGGACGACGTGCAGGGGAAGACTCATGGCGATCCACGCTCAGCCGTAGCGTAGCCGCCGCCGGGGGCTCAGGCTGCCGCGATGGCGAGGCAGGCGTTCTGGCCGCCGAAGCCGAACGAGTTCGACAGGGCGAGCCTGATCGCGGGAGCCTTGCGCGCGCCCTCGGCGATGTAGTCGAGGTCGCAGTCCGGGTCGGGCTGCTCGAGGTTGAGCGTCGGGGGCATCACGCCGCGGCGCAACGTCTCGACGCAGACCAGCGCCTCGGCCGCACCGGCCGCACCGAGCAGGTGCCCGATCGCCGACTTGGTGGACGACACGGGTGGCGCGTCCGCGCCGAACAGCTTGCGGATCGCAAGCGTCTCGATACGGTCGTTGAACGGGGTTCCGGTGCCGTGGGCCGAGATGAAGTCGACGTCGGTGGTGGCGACGCCGGCGTCGGCGAGCGCGATGCGCATCGCGGCGAGCGCTCCGCGTCCGTCCTCGTCGGGCGCGACCATGTCGAACGCGTCGCTGGACGCGCCATAGCCGACGATGTGCCCGTAGACCTTTGCTCCGCGGGCCTTGGCATGGTCCTCGCTCTCCAGCACGAGGACGCCGGCTCCCTCGCCCATCACGAAGCCGTCGCGACGGGCGTCGAACGGGCGCGACACGCCCTCGACCGACAGGGCGCCCATGCGGCGGAACGCGGCGACGCACAGGCTCGTCAGGGTCGCCTCGGCGCCGCCCGCGAGCATGACGTCGGCGTCGCCGCGCTCGATCAGGGCGCGCGCCTCGCCGATCGCGTGGGAACCCGTGGCGCAGGCTGAGGCGAGCGAGAAGCCGGGACCGCGGATGCCGAGCCGGATCGCCACCTGTCCGGCGGCGGCGTTCGGCATCATCATCGGGACGAAGTTCGGCGAGACACCACGCTCGCCCTTGGCGAGGAACGCCTCGCACTGATTCTGCAGCGTCGCGAGACCGCCGATGCCGGTGCCGAGCAGCACGCCGACGCGATCGGGATCGCACTCCGCCACACCCGCCTCTGTGGCGGCCTCCAGCGCAGCGACGAGGCCGAGTTGGGTGAAGCGGTCCATACGCCGCGCCGCGCGCGGGTCGATGTGGCGCTCAGGGTCGAAGTCGCGGCATGCTGAGAGCCCGTCGAAGATGCCGGAGCGCCCCTCGATCAGTGCATCGAAGAACGCGTCGGCACCCTCGCCGAGCGACGTGACGACTCCCCTGCCCGTGATCGCGACGCTCACGCGGCTGCGGGCTCGTTCGCGAGCTTGACGGTCAGGCGCACCGCGTCGCCGACGCCGGCGATCGAGCGCAGCTCACCGTCGGCGATCTTCACGCCGAAGCGGTCTTCGAGTGCGGTGACGAGCTCGACGAGCTCGAGCGAGTCGATGTCGAGGTCGCGCCACTCCGTTTCCATCGTCGCGCCGTCCGCGCCAGGAACCTTGAGCTCGGTGAGCTCAAGGCGAACTCCCTCCAGTACCTGCTCCTCTGTCAACTGTGCCATTGCCTGCTCCTTGTAGTGATCGTCGATCTGTGCTTGTCGCCGCAGGTCAGCCTGCGGTCACGGGATGATCCTTCCACTCGGTGAGTCCGGCAGCCCAGACGAAGCCGGCGCCGAACGCCACCATCCCGACGAGCGCGCCCGGTGCGAGCAGGCCGTCCCGCTGTGCGGCGGCCAGCCCGAGCGGAATCGACGCCGCCGATGTGTTAGCGGTCAACTCTACGTTGAACGACACGCGCTCGTGCGGAACGCCGAGCGCGTCGGCGACGGCGGTGATGATCCGCGCGTTCGCCTGATGGGCGACGAAGTAGTCGAGATCCGCCGCTGTGACGCCGGCTCGCGCGAGCAGGCGCTCGCTCGCTTCGATCATCCGCGACACCGCGTGACGGTAGACCTCCTGGCCCGCCATCCGCAACCGCCGCTCGTCGCGCTCGGCGTAGAGCAGCCCCGCGAGGGTTGCGTCGTAGCCGAACTCGAAGCCGGCGAGGCCGATCCCGCCCGAGACGGGACCGACGAGCGCCGCTGCCGCGCCGTCGCCAAACAGGACGGCTGTCGAGCGGTCTTCGTGGTCGGTGATCCGTGACAGCGCCTCGGCGCCGACGACGAGGACACCCTTGGCCCGCCCGCTCTCGATCAGCGCGGCGGCGTGGTCGAGGCCGTAGAGGAAGCCGGTGCAGGCCGCGTTGAGGTCCACCACCGCGGCATCCTCGATGCCGGCGAGCGCGGCGACAGCGGGGGCGAGGCCGGGGGTGAGCTGGTCGGGGGTGATCGTGGCGATGAGGACGTGATCGACGTCGCTCGGGCCCTTGTGTGCGTCAGCGAGCGCCGCCGTGCACGCCGCTGCGGCTAGATCTGCGAGCGTCTCCTCGCCCGACAGCCAGTGCCGTTCGCGAATGCCCGTGCGGCGCACGATCCACTCGTCGCTCGTGTCGAGCTTTGCGACGAGATCGTCGTTGGTGACGGTGCGCGGTGGCAGTGCGTCGCCGATGCCGAGGATCCCGGCCTTCACGGCTGCGGGACGGTTCGCTTGACGAGGCCGGTGAGGATCTGGCCCGGGCCGAGCTCGATGTAGTCCTCGACGCCGAGGTCGTGGAAGGCAAGCAGCGTCTCACGCCAGCGAACCGGTCGCAGGAGATTCTCAGCCAACTCGCGCTGGGGGTCGACGAACGGCGCGACGCTGCTGTTCGAGTAGACCGGTATGCGCGGCTCGCGGAACGCCGTGCGCGCGAGTGCGGCGCGCAGACGCGCGGCGGCCGGCGCCATCAGTGGCGAGTGGAACGCGCCGCTGACCGCCAGGCGCTGGGCGCGCGCTCCAGCCTCATCCTTGGCGCGCTGCTCGGCCTGCTCGAGCGCGCTGACGGGGCCCGCGAGGACGAGCTGGCCGGGCGAGTTGTCGTTGGCGACGATCAGATCGAGGCTTGCGGCGAGCTGCGTGACGGCGGCCGGGTCGCCTTTCAACATCACGGTCATCCCGCTTGGCGTGAGCGCTGCGGCGGCGGCCATCGCGCTCGCCCGCTCATCGACGAGCTCCAGCGCGGGCTCGAAGTCGAGCGCGCCGGCAGCGACGAGCGCTGCGTATTCGCCGAGCGAGTGGCCTGCGGCGACGATCGCGTCGGGTCGCTCGCGCTCCCACTGGGCGACCGAGACGAGGAACACCGCCGGCTGCTGGTAGCGCGTGCCTTCGGCGATCCGCTCGAACGGGTCGTAGTCGAGCAGCGCGAGCCCGCGCTCGATCGTCGGCGTGTTGCGGAACTCGTCCGCCATGCCTTCGCTGTGGCTTCCCTGACCGGGGAAGATGAGTGCCGCGCCAGCCATCCAGGTGAGCACACCCCCGCGTGCACAGGTGGTTGCAGAGATTTGACACAGCAAGCATAAGTGTCAAGCGAGGGCAGCTTCATCCATCCGTCGAGAATCGGCTTGGCGCGGTGCGTGTACGCGTGCGTCGGTCGATGACCAGGGCGTCGGGCAAACAGGGGGCCCGGCACACAACACCTCTTAGTCCCCGCCCGAGAAGGGGACGCGAAACTGGAGCCGGTCCTGCTAGCGCGGGGCCGGCTCCCCTATCTGGGTCCTAGTCGAGCCGCCGGCCGGGGTGAATGTAGTAGACGGCCACAGCTCCGCACAGCGCGAGGCTGACCGGCGCGCTCACGAACGCCACCGCGAGGGCCGCGACGTATCCGAGCATGCCGGCGCCGTTGCGGCGGAGCAGGTAGCCGGTGTGGCGCGCGGCGATCGACTCACGGAACAGCTTCGCGCGGGTCGCCCAGATGTAGGTGCTGAAGAAGGCGAGGCTCATCGCGAGCAGTGTTCCCGCATAGACCGCTGCCGCTATGTGCTGGTCCGACGGCGCACTGAAGTGGCCGGCCAGCAGGCCTGTCGGGAACGGGATCACCGTCACGCACAACAGCAGCAGGAGGTTGAGCAGCATCAGCGTGCGGTCGGCTCGCTCGATCCGGTCGAACTGTGCGTGGTGATTCATCCAGATGATGCCGATCGTCAGGAAGCTCACTGCGTAGGTGGCGTAGTACGGCCACGCCGCGGCGAGCTTCGCCGTAAGCTGTCCCGCGGGCGCGTGTACTTTCAGCCCGAGCACGAGCAGCGTGATCGCGACCGCGAAGACACCGTCGCTGAAGGTTTCAAGGCGGTCTGTCGGGGTGGCAGGTCGCTCCATGGTCCCGGGACGGTAGCGGGCGGCCCGGCATGACGCACCCCACCGTCGGGGAGGCCGACGGCGCAACCCGAGCAGTTCCGGGGCGGCGTAGGCTGCCTATCGTGTACCACGTCGAACTGCGGGAGTTCCCGCACAACACGCACGCGTTCAATCTCGACGCCGCGCGCATGCACGCGACGATCGTCGGGCCGTATTCGCGCGGCGAGGTGTTCGCGTTCGCGGAGTACGAGTGGGTCCCGCAGCGCACCGCGCTGACGATCCTCGAGGGGCCGGAGATCCCGCTCAACCAGCTCGGCCTCGGGCGAGGCTGGGCGCAAGCCGAGCGTGGCGGCAAGGACGTCACCGAGGCCGTATTGGCGGCGGCGCGCACGCCGACGCCCGAGGCTCAGCCGATCCGCTCACGGGGGGTCGAGCGGGAGATCCTCGAGCACTGCGCCGTTGCGCCGGTGCAGCTGAAGCAGATCTGGCTGCTCGCCGAGACCGCGGAGCCTGAGGCCTCGGCCGGCGAGCTGCTCGTGCTAGCCGAACGCTCGCTTGGTCAGCTGCTCAGCGAGGGGCTCGTCGAGGTGTGTCGTGGCGAGGGGAGCGGCGCGGAGGTGCTGGCGCGCGAGGAGGTCGCGGCGCTGCTGCGGGCGGCCGGCGCCTGGTCGGGCGCGGACGCCGGCGGCATCTTTGTGCGCGCGGCGGCACCGCCGGTAGCCGGCACTGACGCCGAGCGGTGAGCGCCCCCGCGGGCTTGCAGCCGCTGGCGGCCTGAGCGACCATCTACACTGGCTGGCGCTTGGTGGGCGTAGCTCAGCTGGTAGAGCTCCGGGTTGTGGTCCCGGCGGTCGCGAGTTCGAATCTCGTCGCTCACCCTCAGGAAGTGGCTGCAAATGGGACTATTTGGCGTTCAGGGCCGCAACAGCTCGTAGGTCCACGGTACCAATGAGGTACCAAACTCTCGCGGCGGCGACAATGAGCACGCTCGCTTCCGACCGGTCGCCAGCCTAGCCTTGCGACCGTGAGCGAGAAGCGGCGCCGACAGCAGCAGCGACGGCAGCGGCGCAAGACTGCTTGTCGGCCGATGCCCAGATCGGTCGAGTCATTGCACGACCGCAAGGCTCCGCGGTCGCGACTCGGCGGCGCCGACAGGGAGCCAGTGGACCGCGAGCGCGTGGCGCTGATCGAGGAGATGGCGCGAAGTGCGGTCGCGGACGTGAACGAACTTCCCGATGCGCTCGAGGCTGAACAGTGGGCGTCGGGCATGATCGGCATGTGGCACTTGCGGCCACTCCCAGGTGTCGATGTCGACGCGCTTTTCTTGCCTGAGCTCGTACGCCTCGTGGAGAACCTGGGCAGCACTGAGGCATTGGCAGCGCTGCGCGCACTGAGCGCAGTTGGCCCGGCTTCCTACGGCCGGACTGTCCGGGCCGCCGCGGACCGCCTCGCGGCGCTTGGGCTGCCCGAGCCGGCGTGGGCCGCGGACCTGGCAGGCGTCGAGCCGGTCGCCGCGCAGCTCCTCTACGAGCAAGCCTTCGACGACGGCGCGAGCGTGATGATCGAGTTCGCGTCGGCCGACGGCGAGCCGCACACACTCGTTGTCTACGTCGATCACAACATGGGCGGACTCGCCAAGAACGCGTTCGTCGCGCGCCAGACACTCAGCTCTGTGCGCGCTCAGTTCAACCGTCGTGGTGCGGGCAAGGTCGGGCTGGCATTCCGAGAGCTCGATCTCGCCGAGGCTCGCGCTCGCGTCGACGCAGCGCTCGACGTGCTCGACCACACTTACGACCCGCCAGTGGACCGCGAGGTGCGTTATCTGCGCGCGCTCGTGGAGACTCGCATGACGCTGCTGCCGGAAGGTGGTGTGCTGCCCGAAGCGTTCAAGGAGATGACCGCGGACGAACGACGCCGTCTCGTTGACGAGTTCCTCGACTCGCCCGAAGGCCAGCGCTGGCAAGGCGACGAGGATGCCCAGGACGTGGTGCACGCCGCGATCGACTTCGGTGCCGACTACAACCACGGCGGCCCGCTGCGCTGGAGCCCGGTCGTAGTCGAGATCTTCATGACCGACTGGCTGGCGCGCAAGGTCGCACGCGAGCCTGAGTTCTTCGCGCGAGTGGCCGACGTGCTGCAGGACTGGGTGACGTACGCCGGCCACCGCCGCAACGTCCCCACTGCGCGTCTCCGCGAAGCGGTCGCGGCCGTGAAGCTCCACCGCAAGGAGATGCTCGACGCCGTCAACGACCCGGCGGCGTGGGGGCCGGCAAAGATGTTCGCAATCGCCGCCCAGGAGGCTGGCGTCGACCTCTCCGACCCCGACGCAATCGGTGAGTTCGTCGAGCGCTACAACGAGGGCTTGGCAGCGTAGTCGTTCACGGCGACTCCTACGCGTTACCCCTGTTGGGCGGGAGCGAGAGCGGGCGCGCGACCTCTACGGGCTCCTGCTAATTCTCGAAGGCAGGAGCCGGCGGCTTCCACCCAGACGCTCCACATCACGCGTGAGCAGTCATTGCGGGACGTACAAACCCCGTGGTCTGGCGGTAGGGAGCATGCGGTTGGAGTGCGCGGGATCAGGGCGCTACGCCGCCGCGATGTCTTGCCAGCTCGGCGTTGAGCAGGTCTACCTTCGCCTGGGTGTCAACACGGCTCTTCTTGGTCGGGCGCCTACCCGCGTCGATACCGCCTAGGACCAGTGGGCGCTTACCGCCCACCCGGACGAGACGCCCGACACACGGGTACGGGCCTGCCGACTCGACCGTGAAGCGCTCGACTTCTGACCATCTCACCTGTCGACTCGTAAGAAACCCACCGATGATGATCGCGTCTTCGCGAAGGCGAACACAGCCACATTCGATACGCGAGGTAGGTCAATGGCCCAATGAAAATGAAGCCCGCGATCTGGCCCTTGCTCGGTAGCAGCGAAAGCGTTATCGCTCCTGCCGCACCAAGGCTCGCGACTGTTATGCCAACCAATTGGTTGCGTGTGCGGTACACGCCGTCGGGATGTGATGCGCTGGCGGTGCGAAGAGACATGGCTATCGCACCGAGATTCAAGCGCACTGTCGATCGGGTCGGCACCCCAACGGCGCCTGCTTCCGCAGAAACCCGAGTGCGGTGCGGTGCGGTACGTCTACCGGTCCTACGAATCCAGGCTCTGAGACAATCTCACGCGATGCGGCGTAATGGCGCCTTCTTCGCGGCCTGTGTCGTGGGACTCTTGCTCGGCGCTTGTGGCGCCTCAAGCGCGACCCGGGGTTTTGACGTGCGGTTGGCGGACGCGGTCAGTTTCCACGATTGTGCGGCGGTGACGACCAACGACACCGGGCTCGGCGCTATGGGCGTGCTGAACGAGCGCGCCACTCGCAGATTCGCCGCCATGTGCTTGTACGCCGGAGATAACGACACTTTGCTGTCGTTCAGCTCTGTCGCGAAGATGCGAGCGGCTGTCGCGGCGTCAGCGAAAGCGCTCGTAGGCATGTCGCTCTGCGAGAGCACATCCCGCGCGCAACTGATCGCGTGGAACACGGATACCTACCCTCGCCGCAACGCGGAGGATCTACACGCGGCCTGCGCCGCGATCCACGCCCACATGGTCACGCCCTGAGCACCCCTGCACTACGCGAATCCGCGCGCGCAGCACTGACACGCGACCACCCCCAGCCGCGTCGTCGCTCAGCGCGACCAGGGAGCGTGTGCTCCGAGCTGGGCCCGACTACCGAGTTGGTCAATTAGCAGGAGCCCGCGGTGATCGTCCGTCCGTTACCGCAACCGCCCAGCTGAAAGGTTGCGCCCGCCGCTGGGCGGGTGCGCCGGGCCGGGCCACGATTTCTCTCCTTGTCAAGCAACCCAAGGAGGAGTCGTGGAAACTGCGCTGTTGGATTGCAATGGTCGTCGCCGGTCGCCGGCGACAGTCCCGGGGTATCACGCTGGTCGCTCGCCGAGGAACAAAGGGTTGCGCTACCCGGCAGATCCGCCCTCGGTGGAGGAGGTCATTAGGGTGATGCGCGCTGCCGGCGACGGGCCGGTCGCCGATCGGTTGCGCGGCATGATCGTCGTGCTGTGGCGCTCGGGGCTTCGGATTAGCGAGGCGCTCGCGTTGAGTGAGAGCGATCTTGACCCGGCTCGCGGCGCGATCTTGGTGCGTCGCGGCAAAGGCGGCAAGCGCCGCGAAGTCGGGATGGATGCGTGGGGCTGGCAGCAGCTCGAACCATGGCTCCAGATTCGTGAGCAATTGCGCGTGGGCGCGCTGTTTTGCATCATCAACGGCCCGAATCAGGGCCGGCCATGGACACAGGACGCGGTCCGCTTCCAACTACGCCGAACCGCAGTCGAAGCTGGTGTCAGACGCCGGTTCGCGCCGCACCAGCTCCGCCACACCAGCTCCGCCACGCTCACGCTGTTGAGATGGCTCGCGAGGGCGTGCCGATCGTGGTGATTCAGCGCCAGCTCGGGCACGCCAACCTCGGCATCACCTCGATCTACCTCCAAGGCATCGACAACGCCGAAATCATCGACACCGTCCACCACCGCACAGCACCAGTCATCCCGGCCGCCGCGGGACTCGCCAGATACGGGTAGGCGGCACGGCAGCTACTGGTCGTGGCCGGCGAGGAACGCGGCGGGCGTCACGACCGGGATTCCTTGGAACGATCCGAGCTTGAGGAGGTCGTCGTCTCCGGAGACGATGTAGTCGGCGCTGCCGTCGAGTGCTGCCTCAAGGACACGGTTGTCGCTGTCGTCATCAACGACCTGGAGCTGGGTGCTTGTGAGGACTTGGACGCTCGCGCTCTCAACAAGGTTGGCGATCGCGGTCGGGTCGGCGAACACTTTGGCGAGCTTTGGGTAGCCGAGCACGCGACGCAGCTCAGTGATCAGTGCGGGACTGCTCAGGAGGGTCAGCTCGCCGGCCGTCACGGCGTCGATGATCGCGGCCGGCGGGCCTGACCAGCCCAAGCCGGAGACCAGGACGTTGGTGTCGAGAACGACTCGCGTCACTCGGCCGCGCGGGCAGCCGCGATCGCCTCGTCAACGACGGCGACATCAAGGCCGGCTTTGCGCACGGTGTCGCGCACCGCGCTCAGGCGGGCCTGCAGTTGTTCGGCTGCCGCGCGCCGGTCGGCTTCTGTCAGCCGCTCGTACTCGGCCGGACTGAGAAGCACCGCGAGCGGTTCGCCGCGGCGCATCAGCACTACCGGCGCGTTCTCGGCACGGACCTCCTCAGCCAGCTGGCCGAGCCTGCCGCGCGCCTTGTCCAAGCCGATTGTCCGTTCCACTTCGACCACTCCTAGGTTGAGCGTAACGTCAACCGTACGCTTCACGTGTACGATCGTCAAGCCCAATCCGACACGCCCTCCGCTGAGCCAGCGCCACCCGAGCCTCTGCTTCCGCCCTCACTGTGGGCGGTAGCAGGAATGGACCCACGATATCCGCGGGCTCCTGCTGTTGGCCGATAGGAGCAACCGATCCGTCGGGCTGGTCGGTACTGGACTTGGGAGCGGCGCGAGCGTCACAGGTTCCGTGCTTCGCGGCACTCTATGGGTGATGAATGATGCGGCCGGGTTCTCGTCGTTTTATGAGCGCGAGGGGGAAGCGGTCTTGCGATTTCTGGTGCGCCGCACCCTCGATGTCGAGCTGGCGGTCGATTTGACGGCTGAGACGTTTGCGCTCGCTCTGCGCTCGTGGCGCAAGCTCAGTGGGCTCGGTGTCGAGCAGCGCCGGGCGTGGCTGTTCACGGTCGCGTCCCGGTTGTTGTCTCGGTTTGCGCGGCGCGCGCGGGTTGAGCGTCGTGCGGTCGAGCGCCTGCGGATCAGGGTTCCCGAGGTCCACCAGGATGATCTGGCGCTCATCGAGGAACGTTGCGGCCTGCCAGGACTGCGCGGCGCGCTTGGAGCGGAGCTTGCACGCCTGAGCGCGCAGCAGCGTGCGGCGCTGCAGTTGCGGGTCGTCGAAGAGCGTTCCTACGCGGAGGTTGCGCAGTGTTTAGGGGTCACTGAGCAGACTGCGCGAGCTCGAGTGTCGCGCGGGTTACGAGCGTTGAGCAGCGCGCTTGGCCCGCAGCTTGGACTTGGAGAGGAGACATAGTGAGCGACCGGCCACGGGTACTTGTTGATCTTGGTGTCGAGCTCGACCGTGCGGCGCAACGCGTTCTCGCCGGCGAAGGGCGCGCAAAACGAGCTGGACGCCTGCGTCGCTGGCGCGCCCTGCCGGTCGTGCTCGTGGTGCTACTCGCGGGCGGCGCCACCGCTCTGGCGAGCGGCCTGTTCTCGCCCGGCGCTCCCGTAAACACGCCAACGGTGTTCACCAGCGCGAACACCGGGCTCGGTGTTCTAGTGCCCGACAGCCTGAAGCTCCTGCCGATCCGAACAGCGGACCCCGCTGGCGGCCCGCCGTGGGGGATACGGATCTTCACGACCACGCGCGGCGCCGGCTGCGTGCAGGTCGGCCGCGTAGTTGACGGGCGGCTGGTCGCGCTTGGCATCGACGGAGCGTTCAGCAATGACGGCGAGGCGCACGCGCTACAGCCGAGCACGGCGATCCAAATGTTCGACTGTTCGCTGCTGGACGCGACCGGTCAGTTCGTCAACAGCGTCACGATGTACGGACAGACAGCGAGCGCCGCCTGGTGGTTTGGCTCCACGCGATGCGTTCCGACCGGTACGCCAAGAACAACATCGAACGCGCACCCCGCGTGCTCGCGCAGCCAGGAGCGAGACCTCTACTTTGGTCTGCTCGGCCCCGACGCCAAGAGCGTCACCTACACCCTCGCGGGAAAGAGCCACACGCAACCCACGCTTGGCCCCCAGGGCGCCTACCTCCTCGTCCTGCCCGCCGTCAAGCATCCACGAATCCTTGGCTTTGGCGGCATCACAAGCGACGACGTACCCGTCTACAGTCCGATCACCACGATCACCTTCCAAGAAGGCAGCGCCTGTCATCTGCAAACCGCCCGCCATTGGATTGTCGGCTTCCAAGCGTGCGACCCAGCGCTCGACCTCCCGCTTGGCTATGTCAGGCCCACCCCGCCGACAGCCGCCCAGATAGCCGCGCCGCTAGCCGTCAGCTACCAGGCGGCCCACACCCGTAGCGTGCGCTTCCGAGGACGCACCTTCCACGTGCCCACCGGCCCGCAGGTCACCGTGAGCTTTCACTCGCGGATCCCGATCACCAACCTCCGCGCCAGCTACGAGATCGACTACCTCGACGCGAGCACTCCCCGCGGCGTCATCAACACCGCATCGATGAACCCGCCGCAAGCGCCACAGTTCATCACGGTCGGCGAAGCGAACCTGGGCTTTCTGGCCAGCACAAGCGATGTTGCTGCCGGAGG
>JBEKXB010000006.1:0-129970 GCA_049512455.1 Solirubrobacteraceae bacterium
TCCGGCTCCACGACGACGCCCGCCCGCCACATCAGGCAACATCAACCAACACAAACACCGACGCGAGGTGGGGCCACTTCAAGCGTCCACGGTGGGGCCACTGCAAGTGTCCACGCCGAACAGCTGGTCGGTGCGGCTGACCGACGGTGCCCCGCCGAGCCTCAGCGAAGATTCGCGCCGGCCAGTGGCGCAGCGACCAGCCGGCCGACTGGAGGCGTGCGCGCCACGTCAGATCGCGTCGCAGGTAGCCGTAGGCGGCCCGCGGGCCGTGGAAGCCGTTCGCCACGGCCCACGCAGCACCGTGGTCCTGATAGTGGTCGACGATGATGCGGTCGTCGGCCACCATCTGACCGTCGTCGAACAGCTTCGGCACGAGCACCGCCTCGAAGCAGCCAAGCCCGCGATCCACGCCGTCCAGCGCCGCGCGCTTGATCGACAGCGTCGAGATGGGTGGCGGACGGAGGCCCGGCAGGGTCGGCATCGGCGGCGTGAAGGGGGCGGCGAAAGCGGCGAAGTTCCCCCGGCCGGCGAGCGTCCGGTCCGTCGCGTTGACGAGGCAGCCGGCGATCGCCGGCACATCCGGTCGCTCAGCGTGCGCGCGGACGACCGCCTCGCACCAGTCGGGTCGCGGGATCGCGTGGTCCTCTCCGATTGCCACGATCTCGCCGCGCGACTCGAGAATCCCGATCATCCGCAAGCGGAAGATGTTCTCGTCGTGGTGCGGGACGAGCCGCGCACCCGGCACCACGAGGTTGCCGGTCTCGCCGACGATCAGCACCTCGGCGCCACTGCGCTCGGCCTGCGACATGATCGGTCCGAGCAGCCCCTCGACGCCGGCCTCGCCAGGGCGGAGCGGAAGGATGATCGACAGCGGTGGTGGCGTGCCGCTCATCGAACGGGTTGAGACGTGAAGCGCTGCAGCAGCTCCGCGTAGAAATCGAGGTAGCCGCGCTTGTCGTGGCGCTCGAGGACGTACGCCTGCCCTGCCGCTCCAACGGTTCGCAACTCCGCGGCGCTCGTCTGAAGGATCGCTCTGAGAGCCCGTGCGAGGGCTCCGGCGTCGCGCGGCTGGAAGAGATAGCCGGTGCGGCCGTGCTCGATAAGCTCGCCGACGCCGAACACGTCGGCGGCGAGGTAGGGCACCCCCAGCGCCATCGCCTCGAACGCCGAACGTGGCATCGACTCGAGATCGGACGCTGACACGAGGACGTTCGCGGCCGCACACCAGTCGTAGACGTTCTCGATGATCGGCACGACGACGTGCCGGTCCGCCGCGGGGCCAGCCGCGAGCAGATGCCGCAGTGCCTGCCCATATTCGAGGCCCAGGTCGCCAACCACCGCGAGAAACGCCTCCGGGTGCTCGCCGCAGACCCGTTCGAAGGCCTGCGCCAGCATGATCTGCGACTTGCGCGGCTCGACGGTTCCCAAGCAGAGCAGGACTCGGGCATCGGACGGCAACCCGAGCATCGCCCGGGCGGCGCGTTGATCGGTGGTCATCCCGTACGCGGCGATCTCTGCTGTGTCCACGCCCCAAGGCACCGTGACCAGGCGGCTCGCGTCGCTGGCAAAGTCCACGAACAGGGAGCGCGTGGCGTCAGCCTCGAAGACAACCCGATCCGCGCCGGCCAGCGACTCGAGGATCCGGTCGCGGACATAGGGGCATACCGTCGCTCCGAGGTGCACGGGTGACGCATACTCGTCGGGCGGGATGCTCTCGTGCACAGCCCAGATGGTCGGGAGGCCGAGACGCACGCCGGCGTCGACGCCGGCGTAGGCCATCAGCGTGTTGGCGATGACGATGTCGGCGCCGACGGCGCCGAGCCATGTCGCGAGCTCCGCGATGTTGCCTTCGTAGAGCTCCAGGCTCTCGACCGGCGTGGTGCCGCGGATCCGGACATCGATGCCGAGTCGCTCAAACGTCCGGCGCAGCGGCCCGTCGTCGATCGAGACAACAGTGACGCGCGTCGGAGTGGCCGATGCCACGTGACGCAGCACGTCGAGCAGGTAGAACTGGCCGCCGCCGAGGTCGAGCCGGTGGGTGAAGGCAACGAGGTGCGATGGTCCCTCGCGGCCGCCTGCAGCGGCTCCCGGCTCGGCGGTTGCGAGGAGGCGGCGTTGTAGCTGGAGCGCCCGTGATCCGCCGTCGTCGTGGATTTCCGCGTCGTCAACGACGAGCTCGACCGATGGGCTGACCAGCTGCTCGCCCGAGGCGAACGTCGCGACAGCGGTGAGCTTCGCCGGTTCGCCGATGCTTGCGATCACATGAGCGGGGATTACGGCCTCAAAGCCGCAGACGGCTGCGTGCGGAACGCCGAACCGGCCATAGATATCTCCTCGCGGCAAGCCGATTCGCGCTCGTCCCACCAGTTCGCCATCGACGAGGATCTCAACGCGTTCCAGCGGTTCGGTGGGGTCGAACGCCCAGCCGTGGCAGCTGACCGGCTCGCGATGCAGGATCGTTCCGTGCAGCGGTCCGTCCAGGGACATGCGGCGGGGGTGCTCGAGCGCCGATCCGGGTGGGGACGGGCGCGGGCGTAGCAGAGCGGCGGCGCGAGCGACGACCGGCCGCCAACGAGTGACCGCGTTCATCCTCGTCCGACTTCGCCGTCAGGGTGGTGATCGATGGTACGCACCGCGCTCCTGTTAGCTGCCCCCATGCCGAGCAGCGCGTGTCAACCGGCGATCAGAATACAGGCTCTATGGTTGCGGAGTCCAGACCTGCGCCCCCAGATCCAATGTTGATGGTCGGTTGAGATGGTGAGCTCCGGTTCACGCTCGACACGCGCGGTGGCGGACGGCCTTGGCTTTCTCGCCCGGCGGCAGCTGCCGTCCGGGCAGTTCGCGATGCGCATGGGGCCCGAGCTGCGCCACCCCGACGACGGGATTCCCGACGCGTGCGCGTTCGCCACCGCGGTGATTGCGTACTCGCTGGGGTTCAGCGATACGCCCCTCGCACGTGAGATCGTCACTCGCGCGCTCGGCTTCCTGGCAGCGGAAATGGAGCCGCCCGGGGTCTGGAGATACTGGAGCGCCGATCACCCGGGCAACCGCGACATACCTCCCGACGTCGACGACACAGCGGTCATCTCCTACGTCCTGGTTCGCCACGCAATCACCGTGCCGGACAATCGCCGCCTGCTGGGCGCGAACCGCGATCACCGCGGACGCTTCTACACCTGGCTGGCACCGCGCTGGGCCCGACCGCCGGTCAACGTCGACTACTGGCGGGTGGTGAGCAGGCAGTTGCGCACACCGCTCCGCTCGCGACGGTTCTGGAGTGCCAACAAGCTGTCGCCCAACGACGTCGCCTCCGTCGTCAATGCCAACGTGCTGCTCTACCTGGGGGACGGGCCGGCCACGGAGCGCGCCAGCGCCTATCTGCACGAGGTGGTCCGTCGCGACGCGGAGGTGTCCTCGGATCAGTGGTACCGGAGCCGATTCGCCTTTTATCACGCCGTGTCTCGCTGCGCGTACGCCGGCGTGGGCTCCGTCAGGCCGATGCTCGACACGATCGTCGAGCGGATCACCGCGGCGGCGGGTGACGATGGCTCGATCGGCTCCAACGCGCTGGAGACGGCGCTCGCGGTGTGCGCGCTGCACAATTGCGAGCACTCAGGGGACGTGCTCGAGCGTGCCGCCGCCTTCCTGCTGGAAGCCCAGGAAGCCGACGGCGGATGGCCGCTCGCGCCGTTCTACTACGGCGGCGAAGTGCAGTGGGGCTCGCAGGAGCTGACCACAGGGTTGTGCCTCGAGGCTCTCTCTCGCCACTACGCCGCAGAGCGCAGCGGCGGGAACGCCGACCGCGCCAGCTGACCGGCCAGGCTGCGCGCGTCGCGGACCATCACAATCAGCGACCGCGGGAAGACGAGACAATGGCCCACGAGAAGCAGCGCGACGGTCGGGTCCCGTAGCGTCGCCGCCGCCAGGAAGCCGGCCGGGTAGAAGACGACGTAGTACTCGTGCATGGCGTGCCGAGACATCGGCCCCCAGGTAACGACCCGGATCCGCAGCCTCCAGACGCGCCGTCGGAGCAGATCGAGCAAGGCGGCGATCAGCAGGAAGGCGACCGCCAGCGCGCTGTCGACACGCCAGAGGAGAGCCGCCAGCGCCGCGAGCTCCAGCGGGAACAGCGCGTGGGTCACGAGCCGGCGGGCGAGCAGCGGGTGAGCTACCCCAAACGTGCGCAAGTGAGTCAGCTCGTCGGCGTCCGCGTCGTGCAGTTGATGCCACACCGCGCCGCGCAGCCCGTGCGCGAGCGACCACGTTGCCACTATGGCGAGCCACTGGGGATCAACGGGACGCGCCTGCGCGCCGTATACGACGCTGACGACGGGTCTGATTTCAACTGGGGCCTGTTTGCGCGTTTCAACTCGTGCCTTAAATCGGGAGAGGCCCGGTCGGGCGCGTTTCCCCGTCGTCGGACTGGCCTCTTCCGGTTCTCGGGCTGTCCCGTTCTCGGCGGGCGCGGGCGCTTCCAGCGGGCTTCGACCGGGCGGGGCGGGTCTCGGCGCTGTCGGTTGCTGGTGAGTGGAGGGAGGCGGCCGGGCTAGGCGGCGAGCGCGAGCGCCGGTGGTGGCGAGCCCGAGGGTGCTGCTGGGTCGAGCTCGGTCTGTCCCTTGCGCCGGCGGCATTCCATCGCCATGCCGTGCATGAGGCAGTAGGTCATCGTGACCTGGAGCGCGACTGGGTCGATGCGCTTGTACGGCGCGCCGTCGGCGAAGAGCTCGAAGCGGGTTGAGGCGTGTCCGTGCATGCCTTCGCCCTGGGAGTAGCGGTTCAGGCCGTAGGCGTGGGAGCGCTTGTCGTCGCGGTGGAGGAAGTGGCCGAACATCCAGTCGATGCGGTTCTCGTCCACGTTGTCGTTGGGGTTGACCATGACGAAGCGGTCGGGGTTCTGCTCGCGGCGCCAGTCGCCTGAGGTGACGTGGATGGGGCCGCAGGTCGGGCAGGCGCCCTCAACCGCCGACGTGGCCTCGCCCTTGGCGGTTAGCCCGGGTCGGGCGAAGCTGTCGCCGTTGCCGCAGATGCAGAAGAGTTGGCGCAGGCCGTTGGCGCGCCAGTTGGGGTAGCCCTCAATCTCGAAGACGTCGTGCCGGAGCTTCTCCAGGTGGCGCGTGGTGACCTCGCTGTCGGAGCCGGAGACGCGGTGGGTGTTCTCCAGGTAGCCGACGGCTCGATGGGCGCGGCGGATGTCGGGGGCGGCGAAGAGGCTGTCGAGCGTGGAGACGCCGATGCGTTCGGGGTCGAGGTAGGGGCGCAGCTCGGCGATTTCGTCGCCGAGCATCTCGACTACGAACTGCTTCTCGCCCTCGTGGAGCTTGGCGAGGCGGACGGCCACCGGGAGGGCGTCGGAGGTGTGGCCGGTGACAGCGAGGAACCCGTGGCCGCGCTTTGACTCAGGGACGTCCGCTGCGGTCCGCGAGCCGCCTTCCCACTCGTTCAGGCGCGGGGTTTTCTTGCCGTCCTCATCGCGGATGAGGTCGCCGTTGCGGTAGCGCTTGAAGCCCGGCGTGTAGAGCGAGCGGATGATGGTGCCGTCCCAGCCCAGGGTGAGCAGCTCCTCGCGGAAGTCAGGGAAGCGGATGGCGTGCTCGATGACGAGCCGGCGGAAGCATTCGGCGTACAGGACTGCCCGCTCGTGCTCGGGGAAGCGCCAGCGGAGGTGCCGGCTGACGGTTGCGCGGCTCGGCGTGCCGTCGAGGTTGCGGTGGTGCTCGTAGTCGCAGCGCCGGTTGGGCACGTGGTCTCGTGGGTGGTCAAAGCCGAGGTCGCGTCGCGCAAACTGACCCTGGAAGCCGTTGAGGTCCTCCAGCGCGGCCTTGTAGCTGCGCTTGCCGTTGAGCTGCTGGTAGAGGACGGCGGCTTCGATTTCGGCGTGCGTGTAGGCGCGGCGCACGTCCATGAGTAGGTCGAGCTCGTCGCAGCGGACGCCGAGGGTGCCCTGCCATGCGTCTGTGTCCATGAGCAGCTTGACCTTCGCGCCGTCGTTGAGCGCCTGAAGGTCCTTCTGGTACTTGGCGTAGAGGACCTCAACCTCGCCCTCGCCCTTTGCGACGGGCATCATCCTCGGGTAGCGAGCGCGCCGCTCCTTCGCCGCCCAGCGCTCGTAGGCGGCCAGTTCAATCTCCGTCATGTTGCGCGTGTCGTTGTCGGATAGGGCCTCCTCGCCGAGCTCGGCTGCCAGAGCCGCGACCGCGAGTGCATCGGAGCGCTGCTTGCGCGCTTCCTTGCGGTCTTGCTTGGCTTTGCGGGCGCTCATCTCTGAGCGGCAAAATAGGTTTGCCGCTGCCCAGGACCGCACGCGACCCTACTGGCAGCTCACCTGGCAGAACCTGACTGCCCGAAGCTGGCCTCACTTGGAGTCGTTGGACTGGCTATCTGGCAGTCGTGGGAGCGCCCGTGCGACAAGTCCGTGCGCAAGCGCGCTACGGTCGCGTTCGTCATGGACGCCTATCTGCTCATCATCGGCGACCGCGTCCCGCTGCGTTGGGTGCTTGAGGAGCAGCGGATGGCGTTCCCCAACTACCGGCGCGGGGCGGCGTCCCGGCTGGCAGAAGGGGACGCTCTACTGCTCTACACGACGCGCGGCTGCTTTCACAACCCGGGTCGAGACCGGGGCCGGGTCATCGGCAGTGCGGCGGCGATGAGCGCCCCGGTCGAACTGGAGGAGCCCGTCGTCATCGACGGCGTGCGCTACCCGGTCGGCTGCGACATCGAGCTGCGGAAACTGGCGCCCAAGGGACAGGGTGTGGAGCTGGCTCCGCTCGTGCTGCAGATGACCACGTTCACGAACAAGCGCGCGTGGGCGGCGACCATCCGCCGGCCTCTTCTCAAGCTCACCAAGGAGGACACCAACCTCCTGGCACGAGAGCTGAAGTCGGTCGTCGTCCCGGCCCGGGAGGCTATCGACAGCTACCTGGACGTCACCGCCCGGCGGGTGGATGCAGCATGAGTTCTTCTGAGGGGACCGTCGATAAAGTGCCGACGTGCAGGAGGGGCGTTGCCAGGTCTGAGTGAGGAGCAGGTCGAGGCGGTCGCGGCAGCGCTGCGTCGCGGCGAGTACCTGGACGAGTATCTGCAACCGCTCCTGTTCCGCCAAGCCCGCGAGTACGAGCTCGGTTACGCGGGCAAGGAGGCTAGAAGCCGGGTGCTGGCCGACACGATGGCGGTGCCGCTTCAGCGCCTGAAGCGCTTCGGCCCGCCCGACGGCGACTCCAACCTGCTGGTCTTCGGCGACAACCTCCAGGTCCTGAAGACGCTGCTGGAGATGAAGTCGCGCGGCGAGCTGCTCAACGCTGACGGGTCAAACGGCGTGCGGCTCTGCTACATCGACCCGCCGTTCGCCTCCAAGCAGGAGTTCACTGGACGGCGAGGCGCCCGGGCCTACCGCGACAAGGTCGCTGGCGCCGCGTTCGTGGAGTTCCTACGCAAGCGGCTGGTCTTCATCACTGAACTGTTGGCTGACGACGGCGCGCTCTACCTGCATCTGGACAGCCGCAAGGTCCACTACATGAAGGCCGTCCTGGACGAGCTGCTCGGCGAGCAGAACTTCCGCTCAGAAATCATCTGGAAGCGCACGAGCGCGCACTCCAGCGCCAAGCGCTACGGCCCCGTCCACGACACGCTGCTCTTCTACAGCAAGACCGACCTCTACATCTGGAACAGCGGCCACCAGGAGTACGACGAGGAGTACATCAAGAAGCGCTTCGCCCGCGGCGGCGAGCGACCCTGGAAGGACGCCGACCTGACCCAGGCCGACACGCGTACGGGCGAGACCGGCAAGCCCTGGCGGGGATTTGACCCCAACGACCTGGAGCGCCACTGGTTCGTCCCGCCCGACGAGCTCGACGCGCTGGACGAGGACGGGCGCATCTACTGGCCCAAGAAGCAAGGCGGCTGGCCGCGGCTCATCCAGTTCCTAGACGAGATGCCCGGCGTCGCCGTACAGGAC
Organism: Solirubrobacteraceae bacterium; assembly: GCA_049512455.1. Lineage (GTDB taxonomy): Bacteria > Actinomycetota > Thermoleophilia > Solirubrobacterales > Solirubrobacteraceae > Palsa-513. The sequence continues at coordinate 7,952 of JBEKXB010000006.1, forward strand.
GTCTGGACCGACATCCCGCCCATCAACAGCCAGGCCGAAGAGCGGCTCGGCTACCCGACCCAGAAGCCCGAAGCCCTGCTGGAACGGGTCATCGCGGCGTCCACGGGTCCTGGAGACCTGGTGCTCGACTGCTTCAGCGGGTCAGGAACCACCGCCGCGACCGCCCAGCGACTCGGGCGCCGGTGGATAGCTGTCGATTGCGGCAAGCTCGCCATCTACGTCACTCAGCGCCGCCTCCTGGTAGCAGGTGAGGGCGCCGCGGAACCGCCGGCGTTCGAGCTCTGCACCGCCGGACTCTACGACAACGACCTGGTGGAGGACCTGTCGTTCTCCGGCTTCGTCGCCTTCTGCCTGGAGCTCTTCAACTGCCGCACCGAGCCGCACAAAATAGCTCGCATCCAGATGGCAGGGACCCGCAAGGGAGCGCCCGTCCACTTCTTCCCGTTCCAGGACACCGACGCGGAGATGGGCCGCGAGTACATCGAGTCCCTCGCAGCCCGGATGAAGGGCAAGGTCAGCGGCGAGGTGTACGTGGTCGCACCCGTCACCGCCTGCGACCCCGGCCTGTTCGAGGATGTCGTCACCACCGAGAAGATGACGTTCTTCATCCTGCGCGTCCCGTACTCGGTCATCGAGGCGCTGCACGGTCGCCGCTTCAAGCTGCTCGACCAGCCGTTCTCCGCGCAGATGCTCAACGACCCGATGGAGACGTTCGGGTTCGACTTCATGCAACTCCCTGACGTCGAGGTCAGCTACGCAAAGAACAAGGAGGTGCTGCGCGGCACGGTGACCTCGTTCAGGCGCGGCGGGCTGGACCCTGACGATTACGACGAGCTGCCGGACTCCGGGCGTCTTGACCTGGCGATGGTGCTAGGCGACCGCGACCACCGCGACGACGTCTTCCGGGTCTCTGACTACTTCTTCGGCGACAAGCTCGAACGGGCCGGCTGGCGCTTCGACATTCCTTTGGAGGAGTGCGGCGAGCAGGTGCTGGTCATCTTCATGGACACCCACGGCAACGAGTTCCGCGAGACCGTCGAAGTCGCAGACGTGAAGACCGCCAAGCTCGCCAAGCTGGAGGTCGAGAGGGCGGACGACGAGGTGGAGGAGCCGGTGGCGCTATGACGCCCAAGGCCAAGCTCGTCATCGACCAGTTCGCGGTCGATGACCTCGTCCTGCCGGTCTCCCACAGCTACGACCCGGCGAAGGTCAACCTGCTCGCCTACGAGGATTTCATCGACGCCGTGGTCGCGGGCCGCGAGTACTCCAAGGAGGCCATCCTCGCCGCGCTGCGGCTCATGGCTGGCGGCCACTACACCGACACCAAGCAGTTGGCCGAGGACGCGTTCGCGTCAAGCCCGGCGCTGGAGCGTCGCTACGGGACCGTCGGGCGGCTGCTGGAACGTCTGCCGTTCCCTGACAAGCTCGCCTGCTCGCTGGACCTGGCGACCGGGACCGGCAAGAGCTACGTCATGTTCTGCCTGGCGCGCATCATGCTCAACGAGGGCCTGGTCAACCGCGTCCTGCTGCTCTGCCCGTCGCTGACAATCGAGCACGGGCTGCGCGACAAGTTCGACGCGCTGCTCGCCGACACCGACCTGACCGCGCTGCTGCCCGACGGCAACGGGACGCGGCTGCCCGAGCGCGTCGACGCGACCCAGACGGTCAAGGAAGGGCAAATCTGCATCGAGAACATTCACGCGGTCTATGAGCGGACGGGCTCCTCCATCGCCGACAGCTTCGAGGGCCGCGGAGCGTCCACGCTCGTGCTCTCTGACGAGGCGCACCACATCTACTCGCCCGGCAGCGACCGCAAGCTGAAGGCGTGGGCCGAGTTCATCGCCAGCCCGGCGTACGGCTTCCGCTACCACGTCGGACTCTCAGGGACCTGCTACATCGGGAACGACTACTTCGCGGATGTCGTGCACCGCTACAGCATCCGCGACGCCATCAACGACCGCTGGGTCAAGGACGTCTTCTACGTCGCCAAGGACGAGACGACGACCGATGACCAGCGCTTCCAGAAGCTCCTTCAGCAGCACGAGGCCAACCGCAAGGCGTACAAGCCGCTGAAGCCGCTGACCATCTCAGTCACCCGCAATATCAAGTCAGCTGAGGAGCTGCGCGACGCCCTGGTCGCGTTCCTGGCCGACCAGTTGCCTGGAGGTGTGGACGAGGCAGCGGCCAAGGTGCTGGTCGTGACCTCCTCCGCCAAGCACGAGAAGAACGTCTTGAAACTGCCGACCGTCGATGACCCGGCCAACCCGGTCGAGTGGATTGTCTCGGTCTCGATGCTTTCGGAGGGCTGGGATGTCAAGAACGTCTTTCAGATTTACCCGCACGAGAAGCGAGCCTTCAACTCCAAACTGCTGGTCGCTCAGGTTCTCGGCCGCGGCCTGCGTCGCCCCGATGGGATAGCTGCCGAGCCGCGCGTCTTCGTCTTCAACCATCAGAAGTGGGCGCCCGAGGTCGAGGAACTCGTAGCCGAGGTGCTCGACCAGGAGACGACCATCGGTCAGCGGCCCACCGACGCGCGGCCCGTGGAGCACTTCGACCTTCATCAACTGACCTACAAGGAGGTGCCGACCGGCATCCAGGCTAAGGAGGTCGAGAAGCCGCGCGACATCAAGAACCTCACGCTGCGGCCCCAGCGCGACGCCGAGGAGACGACCGAGTTCATCTCGGTGTCGGACTCAGACCAGAAAGTCGTCCTGACCACGCTGGTCCGCGAGACCTACTACCCGCTGGAGGAGGTCGTGGCCGACGTCCGCGAGCGGATGCTCATGCACGACAAGATGACCGGCGGACAGCTCGCGGTCGCGTATCCGAAGACTCGGGTGCGCGAGCTGGTCAAGGACGCGCTGAAGCGCCTCAACGTCAAGGGGACGGCGGTCAGCCAGGAGAACCGTCAGCGCGTCATGAGCGCGTTCGGGTCGCTGCGCCAGCGGACGATGCGCGCTGGCGCCGAATGGGCTCAGGAGCCCAACGGAATCTCGGCCATCTCAACGGCGCATATGGGGCCGGTCCGGGAGCGCATCAGTGGCCTCACCGCGCACATCGGACTCTTCTACGACGAGAAGTCTGCGAGCCTCGGAACTCCGGACGATGCGGCGGCGCTGAAGAAGGCGCTCGCCATCGAGGTTCCGACGTTCGTGACGCGCATCGGCAACAGCTTCCTGCTCAAGTCGCCCGTCAATGTCGTCCTGACGTCCTACCGGCCCGAGCGCCTGTTCGTGGAGCGGCTGCTCGAACCAGACAACGTCGCTGCGCTGAAATCGTGGGTCAAGGCTCCCGATGTCGGCTTCTTCACCATCGAGTACGGATACCAGCCGGGCGGGAACGGTCGCTCCAAGCGCGGCCAGTTCAACCCCGACTTCTTCCTGCTACGCGAAACTGTCGACGAGGTTCTCGTGGTCGAGGTCAAGGCCGATGACGACGTCTCAGACATCAACACGGGCAAGCTGGCCTACGCGACCGCCTACTTCGCGCAGGTCAATGAGATGCTCAAGCGCAAGCGCGTCAAGCGCCGCTACTCGTTCCTCTTCATCTCTCCGGTCGATTACGACGACTTCTTCGCCGGCCTGCGTCAGAACACGCTCACGGGCTTTGTCTCGACGCTGCAAGCTGACTTGACGGCGTAGGGAGCCCAGTCGAGGAGGTCGCTGGCTGTTTTTCGGTCCAGCGACCAGTCCCGCTCGATACCGAAAATCGACCTTTGGCGTGTGCGCGGCGCAGAGTCGCCGCATGAACCATTCTTCTTCCAGCATTGATACGCACGGCGAGGCGGAGTGCCACCCGGATGCGCTTGTGCGCTTCGCGGCTTGGATGACAGCCGGGGACGGACTCGCGCCGCTGCTCCGGACTTGGGCAGTCTGCACGGGGGTCTTCCTCGTAGCACTCGCCATCGTCCTGCTCGTGCGATAGGCATTCCTCAGCCCCTGAGCTCGCGGCGCCGGTTTTCCGACGCGCCACGCCTACCGTAGCCCCCGATGGGTACCTCGGGACCAGACCTCCTCGTCGCCGCCTACTTGGCGCTCACCGCCGACGAGCAGACCGAGGGCTTCCAGCGCATCCGCGACCTGAGGGTCCGTGAGGAAGCCGGCGGCGAGTCAGCAGCCTCGCGCTTCGTCGCCTCGATGCAGAAGGTGGCCGACGTGCTTGGTCATTCCCCGACCGTTGGCGAGTACAAGGAGGTGCAACCAGAGCTTGCCGCTGCCGGCGAGCCTGTGGAGACCTTCGCTCGGGTCTATCGGCACTACGGCACCTGGCCGCGGGCGCTCGAAGCCCTGGAGTTGGCGCCGACCACTCCGGCCAGCCTCATCGAGGCCCGTTTCCGGTGTCGGCGCGTCGGCAAGGTGTGGCGCTACACGGAGGGCACGATGCGCGACGCCATCGTGCGCGCGACCGAGCACTGGGGCCGGCCCCCGAGCGTGGCCGAGTACGAGTGGTGGCGCGAGCGCGAGCTCGAACTGGCCCGGAACACCGGTGAGGAGGAGCCACATCTGCCGTCCAGCAACCCGTTCCGCAAGCGGTGGGGAACCTGGGAGGCGGCGCTCCTGCACTTCGGCTACACGCCCGAGGCGGTCGCGCTCAGACTCGAAGGCAAGATACAGCCGCACAACCGTCAGGCGGACCCGTATCTGCCCGACGGGATGCCGGTCGCCGAACTGGACGAGCCTGCCGGCATCGCCCTGCCACTCGCTCCCGCCGAGGCGCTGCGCATGGTCGCCGCTTACCGCGCGCTGGCTCGACGGTCGCGGTACGTGCTGACTGTGAGACTCGGGCTGGCGGGCGCGGAGCCGGTCAGCCTGCGCGCGGCGGGCGAGCCCCTGGCTCTGTCGCTCGACCGCATCCGGCAGATACAGATGCATGCCATCGACGCGCTCGCGGCTGCCGCGGCCGGCGATGCGCGCAACCGTCCCGAGCCGAGGTCGCTGCGCGACCGGGTCATCGAGACGCTGAAGACCCTCGCTGCATGAGAAACGACGACTCAGACTGGCCTCCCGAGGACGAAGACGACGAACTGGACGCCGACGCGGAAGCGACGCCCGGTGAGCGGCTCCTGTACGCGCTCGGGCAGGTCGAGCATCTCCAACGCGCAGGGCGTCTGCCGCGACAGGCGGCGCTCGCGGTCGAGGACATCGCTCGGATTGCCGGCGTCGCGGCCAAGTTGGAGTTCGTCACCCGCGACGGCCACGGCCAGCACTGCCACTTCCCCGACGAGGTGCTCGTCATCGGCTCTGGGCGTCCCGTCACCCGGCGACTCTTCAACGTCTGGGACTGGGCGGACTACCAGGAGTGGAAGGAGTGCATGGACGAGCTCGAAGAGCTCGATGACGGAGACGAGCTGGCGTGAACGGACCGCTCGGCGGGGCCCGCTTCGGTCGCCGCTGAGAAGCGCTTACCGTCCGACCCGTTCCTCATCATCCGTCAGCTGCCGTCTGCCAGCAGTCAGGGCAAATCCAAAACGGCGGTGATAAAGGAGGTGTCTCCGATGGCTACCAATAAGCCCTACGGGGACAACCGCCGCGTCGGAGCGGTCCGACAGCGCTCACAAGTCCAGATGCCGAACGGCAACTGGGTCAAGCGGGACGACAAGACAGGCCGCTTCATGGACGTCAAGTCCGACGGAAAGCCCTTCAAGGGCGTCCGTCGGGAGCACTAGGTCCAAGCGGTGACGGGGCGGGAGGTGCCAGCCTCCCGCCCCTCCTTTCGCTGCCGGGATGCGGTTCCCCTGCCCGAGTTCGGGTCAGGAGAGTTCGAGCTGAGCGACGGGTGGGCACAGCTCAGCTACCAGTAGGTCTGTTGAGGTGCCGGTGCGCTGGTCATAGCGCTTGTGGCTGACGGCGTGACCGTCGGGCCAGCGCTGTCCCTCGCGGCGGGCGAGCAGCCGCGGGTAGTCCTCGCCCTCCATCCAGTCGTGGTCGGGCCAGGCAACTTCCCCTGCGAAGAGTTCCATGCCCAGGTCTGAGGCCAAGACGCCGAATGGAGCGTCCGCCTCGTCCGGGCCGGCCAACTCCGGGCAGACGATGTCGACGGGGTCCTCGTCCGTGTCTGACTCGAAGTGCACGCGGGTGCCATCGGCCAGGTCAGCCCACCAGAACGAATTGGGGAGCGTGGCCGTCACCGACTCGCGACCCTGCGCCCGCAGAGCGATGATGCGCTCGGCGATGTCCTTGTTGGCGGAGTCGTGGTCAGCGAGTGCCCGCCACTGCTCTTCGAGTTCGGCGGTCAGCGGCAGCCGGAACTCAACGCCGGGCGCCGGCAGCTCATACCAGAAATCGTCGGGCTCCTCGTCGTAGTGGTAGCCCGGGATGTCGCCCTCCCGACGGCCCCAGGGAGCATTGGCCAGCCGGTGCAGAAGTTCCAGGCGCAGTTCAGCAGGCATGGTCGATGCTGGTGCTGTCTGCGGGAGCACGCATTGAAGCTCGCGCGTCTGCTGGCGCGCGACGGTCTTCTGCTTGCGGGCCTGGCGGCGGCTGCTCTTGAGGTGTCTCTTCGTGCTCATAGAAGAACGCTAGGAGTTCAGTGGAGCAAAACCGGGCGCGCAGGCGTGGCGAACGAGGGCTGATTACCCGGATGTCAGGGCCGCGAGCGGTAGGGAGCGACGATGGCTAGCCGAGGTCTGGACGCCACAGCTGGGCAATGGGCGGCGGCGGGGCGTCGCCATCGGCCACGTCGCTGTAGGCCAGCCACACGTAGCCCAAGCTCGGCTCGGGCTGCTCGGCCAGCGTCACCCGGCGCAGCGCGCCGTGAACCGTGTCGCCAAAGCTCTCGATGTAGTACCCGTCGCTCAGTTCGAACCCGCGCTTGCGAAAGAAGTCGCCCGCGGTTGACTCAAGCAGCAGCCGGCGCTCTTCGGTGGTGCAGCTCGCGAGGGTTTCGTTCAGTTCTTGGATGACGCGGCGAACCGCAGACAGCGGAGTCTCCTCGTGCGGAGCCGCGCCGCCCGTCCCGCGTTTGCCGGGCACGGCCTGGCCGAACCTTTCGTCGGCGGTCTCGCCCACTGGCCACGTTGTAGCCGATTAGCGGCCACGCTGCGTTCGGCAAAGGCGCTGCCTGCTGTCAGGTCCTGCGCCAGGGCGCCCAGTAGCGTGCCTTCTCGTAGAGGGCGCGACCGAGGTCGTCCTGCAGCTGGTCGTGCTCGGCGCTGTGGATGGTGCAGCGCATCGCCATCCGCTCCTGGGGCGTGTGGCATTTCGTGACCCATATCTCGAAGCGGTCGCATGCGCGATGGCGCTCCCAGAACCGGTAGGCAGCGGTGTTCTGGAGTTGCTCACCCTCGCTGTAGCCGGCAGTCCCTCGCGGGCCGGGGACGGCGTCTGAGAAACGGTCTGCCACTGGCAACTCAGAATACGGCTCCTGACAGGAGCCAGGGCCGAGGGCTCGAATTCGGTTCTCGTGGCTGCGGCACCTGACAGCGAGCGACCAACGCGCCCGCCCTCGCCGCGCGAACGAACCGAGTGGCAGGCGGTCTTCCGGCGCGCCCTCGCCCTCTCGTCACGCGAGCAGCTCAGCCTGTACGCAGCCCTGCGCGAGTACCTCGGGGTCGAACTGGAAGCCGAGAACACGCTGGACCAGCAGCTCCGCCGGCGCATCGAGGCACTGGAGGCGATGGAGAAGGTCGCGGCGAAGCTCAAGCTGCCCGCCGGGCGCGCTCCGACCGCTCAGCAGTTCAACGAGACAGCCAAAGAACTCGGTCTCAGCTGGAACAGCACCGCCGTGCTCACCGAATGGGGGCGGTGGCGCAACGCCACGCGGGCGTTCCTCGGTGAGCGCGTCCCGCAAACCCGAGAGCAACGCGCTATCCGGAGTCGCATCGCCGGCAAACAGGGAACGCACGAGACCTACATCGCTGGCGTGACCGCATGGCTCAAGACGGAGCCGCCTTCCAAGGCGAAGGCGGACTACGTGGCCTTCATCAGGCAGGAGAACAGTCGCCGACTACGCGCGGGTGATGGTGAGCTTCCCCTGCTGGCGCCTCCGTCGCTGCTGCAAGCGCTCAACATTGAGTGGGACGACATCGTGCGCTGCGCGAACAACGAGATTGAGTACGCCGAGGTCGCTGCGACCCGCGCGAGGGAACAGCTGGAACTCAGCGGCCCCCTACGACTGGTCGGCACCAAGTTCATCGCCTTGACGCACGGCATCTCGCAGCCGCATGCAGGCAAGCTCGGACGCAGCGACGGCTTCCCCACGACGGTCGCGCGCCTGAACGGGAAGTCGGCTTGGATGGCCGACGACATCCTGGCTCACAAGGACGGACGCCCCTTCCCCCGGCGTACGGAGGGAGCGATGCAGCGGCGCATCTACTCAAGCGCGGACATCGCCAAGCGGCTGGGCGTGAGTCAGGCGAGCCTCATCGGCCTCATTGGACAAAGTTCGCCCACAGTTCCGCAGCCGCAAGGCAGGATAGGTCAGGACTACTACTGGACGCCGGCGGCCTACCGTCAGTGGTCGCGAAGCCGGGACCGGAAGGCGGCGCGAAAGCGGTCCCGATAAGGACATCGCGATAGGCCGCGAACAGACCGAATATCCCCGATAAGGGAAAACGCCTCGGTTCGGGCCTTCCGACGGCCACGAAAAAGCCCGGAAACATTGGGTGTTTCCGGGCTCAAACGACGGCCACGAGTTGAAATCAGACCCCCTGCGCGCCGTATACGACGCTGACGACGAGCAGCTGTGGAAACAAGTGGGCCCCGGAGGCGTCCGCGAGCGCGCCTGCGAGCCCGCGCGCCTTCAGGCGCAGCGGTGGTATCGAGTACAGCGAGAAGGCAACCCAACCGCCGCCGTAGAGGGACCACGCAAGCACGTCGCCGCCCCAGGCGAGAGCTCCCAGCGCTGCCCCGAGAGCCACGCAGCCGCCAAGCGCTGCGACCGAGAACACCGGCGAGCGAGCCTCGAGGCGGTTCGGCTTGCCGGCCGCGCGGTCGATGTCGCGGTCCGTGAGATCGTTGACCAGGCTCACGTACGACGCCTCGACAGCGACGGCCATGACCGTCGTCGCCAGCGTGGGCCAGAGTCGCAACAGGGACAGGTGGGCCAGCAAGGCGCTGGCGTAGCCGGTGCCCAACATCGGTGCGAGCTTGTGCTCGAACCACTCGTGGGCCCTGACGATGCGGACGAGATCGTTGAGGCGGGCCGTCGCCGCGCTGATCGCTGAATGCACGTCCCCCATACGCGCTCACAGTAGCTGAGCCGGCTCACGGGGAAGCGCCGAGCCACGCTGAGCGGAAGACGCCGGGCTAGACTGCTAGGAAATCCCGCCCGGACGGATAACCCTTGAACGTAAGGAGCGCCGAGACAGCATGTCCACATACTCGGAGGCGGTGGCGTTGCAGATGAGCATGCCGAAGACCGGAGCCGTCCCCTGGGAGATCGCCAAGGTCTACAACGCCCTGCTGGCCGTGGCGAAGGACGAGAACCCCACCAGCATCAGCCTCGCGGTTCTCGAGCCGCTGAAGCAGAACTCGATCGGCAAGGGCTCGAACGTCAGCGCTGAAAGCCTGGGGACGATGGTTGCGATCGTCGCTGCCGCGCTCAAGGGGCCGAACGACTGATCGGAGGTTGGCGATGGAGTTTGGACTGCACGTTTCGAACTTCACCTGGAGTGGGCGCGGCGGCGCGGAGCTCGGGCCGACCCTGGCCAGGCTGGCGCGAACGGCTGAGAGCGCAGGCGTCTCGCGCCTGACGGTGATGGACCATGTCTGGCAGATTGCGCACATCGGGCCACCGGAGCACGAGATGCTCGAGGCCTACACCACGCTCGGATTCCTTGCCGCGCACACCGAACGGGTGCGGCTGCACACCCTCGTTACCGGTGTCGTCTACCGCGAGCCTGGCTTGCTGGCGAAGATCGTCAGCACGCTCGACGTCCTGTCCGGTGGGCGCGCCGGGCTCGGCATCGGGGCGGCGTGGAACGACGAGGAGTCGCGAGGGCTCGGCCTTCCGTTCCCTCCGATCGCCGAGCGCTTTGAGCGACTCGAGGAGACGCTGCAGATCTGCCTTGCGATGTGGAGCGATGGCGAGCAGCCCTACGACGGCGCGCACTACCGGCTGGCGCGCACGCTGAACTCGCCGCAGCCGCTCACACGGCCTCGACCGCCGATCATGATCGGCGGGGCTGGTGAGCGCAAGACGCTGCGACTGGTCGCCAAGTACGCGGACGCCTGCAACCTGTTCGGTGGGCCCGACACGGCGCACAAGCTGGCGGTGCTGCGCAGTCACTGCGAGCGAGAGGGCCGCGACTACGACACCATCGAGAAGACGGCCACGTGCGCCGTCGGCAGCGAGAGCGCCGGGGAGGTGCTCGAGCAGCTGCGCGCGCTGCACGACGCCGGCTTCACCGTCGCGTACACCTCGCTGCGCGGTCCCGACCCGCTCGCGACGCTGGAGATGCTGGGGACCAGCGTGCTGCCCGAGATCGCCGGCTGGTAGTCGCCCGTCGCCGAGGTCCGCCGGGAAGGTCACGGCTACTTCACCGCGTGGTCGCTGGGGCTGCGTATGGTTGGCGGCGGCGCTGAATAGGCGCCGGGAGCGCAGCCAGCTGCGATGAAAGGAACGACGTGGACGTCGAGAGCATCACGGAGTCAGCGGAGCACGATGTGCAGGAGCAGGGCAGCGCAGAAGGCGTCGAGCACGACGCCGAGCAGCTGGAAGGGGTCGCGACCGGTGGCGGGAACGTTGCCGGCAAGGACGAGGATGCGGTGCCGGCGATCGAGGGCGACACAGTAGCGTAGGGCGGTAGCGCAGATTCCTTGGGCTTGGCCGGCCCGGCGGGCGGCCTCCGTCCGCCGGGTCGGCACTCCGCTGGAGCGGGTTGACTAGAATTCCCGGCGGTCCGGTAGATGAGCGACGAGCGTGACGGAAAATGAGTAACGACGTCGCTGCGCGGCGAGCACGCATGCCGGCCGGCAGCGAGCTGTTTTTGGACACTCGCTCGCTGAGCACAAGCCATCGACGGCTGGCATCGCTGCTGGCCCCCGGCATGACAGTGCTCGACGTCGGCTGCGGGTCCGGAGCGATCACGCGCGGAATCGCCGAAGCCGTGAGCCCCGGTGGGATGGTGCTCGGCATCGACGTCAGTGCCGAGCTCATCGGCCATGCGATCCGCGGCGGCGAGGGCGCGAACCTGACCTACGAGGTCGCTGACATCCACCTGCTGGATCGGCCGGCGTCGTTCGACGTGGCGAGCGCGGCGCGGGTGCTGCAATGGCTGAGCGATCCGATGCCGGCGCTGCGGGCGATGATCGACGCCGTGAAGCCGGGCGGGACGGTCGTCGTGCTCGACTACGACCACACGAAGCTGGAATGGGATCCCGAGCCCCCGGCCGCGGTCGGCCGCTTCTATGACGCATTCCTGCAATGGCGCGCCGAAACGGGGTTCGACAACGAGCTCGCCCGACACCTGCCCGCCATGTTGAGGCAGGCGGGACTGCTCGAGGTCAGCGAGAGCGACGAGTCCGAGGTCGCGACGCGCGGCGAGCGCGATTTCGCGACGCGCGTCGCATTGTGGCCGAACATCATCGCGACACGCGGACACCAGCTGGTCGGCGACGGCGCGCTCAGAGAAGCCGAGCGGTCACGGGCCGAAGCCGAGTTCCGGAGCTGGATCGAGACCGACGCCGAGCGCCAGGTGCTGCGTCTCAGCGCGGTCGTCGGGACACGGCCGCTCGGCTGACGAGAACGCGCGGCATCAGCTCGGCGTGAACGGCTGCCAGAGGCTGACACTGATCGTGCTGGGGTCCTGCGGGGCGTTGCACACTGGGAGGTAGGACAAACTGCCCGATTCAGGGGTGATCCGGATCGGCGCGCTCGCGGGCGCGAGCGTGACGAAGATGCCGGACGGTCGCTTGCCATCGCGCGGCGGCGAGGCGGGGTCGCACCAGTTGGTCCATTGAAACTGCGCTGTCGCCGTGTGTCTTGCGCTGAGCGTCAAGGCGACGTAATGCTTGCCGGGGACCTCGATGAGCGGCTTGGCGGCTCGCTCGACGACCCGCTCGCCCGGGGAACCGCCGCGCACGGTGATCGCCGGGCGGCCCGAGAGGCGGCAGGCCGTAGGACCGCGGTTGGCGACGAAGATCGAGCCCAACAGCGACTGCGTGGCGCCCTGGGCGTTGAGCGTCACAGTGACGTTGGCGGCTCGGCATGAGCCGATCGTGACGTGGTCGGTCGCAGCGGAGGCCGTTGCGGCGGTGGCACCCGTAGCGAGCGCCGCCGCGACGCCGAGCAGTGTGAGGCATGTTGCGCCGGAAGCCCGCACGTCGGCGAGCCTACGCCGTGACGGTTTCGGGCACCATCCGTATTTGAGCGCAAGGCGGTGGTGGAAAACGCCGCTTGCACGGCTATGCGGGGGAAAACTAGACTCGCGGGATGACAGCTTCGTCGCCAGAGCCGAGCTCCGGCCCGTTCGAGGTCGTCATCGCCGGTGGGGGTGTCGGCGCGCTCGAGACGATGATGGCGCTGCGCAAGTTCGCTGCGGACCGCGTGCGGATAACGATGGTCTGTGACAACGACGAGTTCGTCTACCGGCCGCTGATCGTTCGCGAGGCGTTCGCATATCCGCCGGCACCGCGCTACCCGCTGGCGCCGATCGCCGCCGATCACGGTGCGCAACTCGTTAGCGGGCGCGTCGCCTGGGTCAATCCCGAGGAGCGGTTGCTGAACACCGATGGCGGCGAGGCGATCCGCTACGACGCGTTGCTCGTGGCGCTCGGTACGCAGGCGCGGCCCTACTATCCGCACGCGCTGACCGTCGACGGCCTCGCGCTCGACGACACGCTCCACGCCCTCGCACGCAACGTCAACGAGGGCCGCGTGCGTCGCGTCGCGTTCGTCGTGCCGCCGGCGGCGGTGTGGGCGCTGCCGATCTACGAGCTCGCGCTGATGATGGCCCACGGGGCGTACTCGATGTCCGAGCACTGCGCAATGTCGCTCGTCACCCCCGAAGCGGCGCCGTTGGAGATGTTTGGCACGCAGGTCAGCGGCGGCGTGAGTGCGTTGCTGGCGCTCAACGGCATCGATGTGTTCACGGCATCGCAGGCCGAGGTCCCCGACTCGCGGACGGTCCGGGTGAAGCCGTACGGCCCCGAGCTGGCGGTCAACCGGGTCGTCGCTCTGCCAGCGCTGGTCGGCGCGGACATCCGCGGGCTCCCGGTCACCGCCGATGGGTTCCTCGCGGTCGACGAGTCAGGGGCCGTCGGTGGGGTCGACGGCGTGTATGCGGTCGGTGACATCACCGACTTCCCGGTCAAGTTTGGCGGCGTCGCGGCGCAGCAGGCCGATACTGCGGCGGCGGCGATCGCCGCGCTTGCCGGCGCGACGGTTACTCCCGACACGGCTGAGCCGAAGATCCAGGGGATCCTCTTCACCGGCGACGGGCCGCGCTACCTCACGGCGCAGCTCAGCGGGCGATCGGTCTCGATGTCGCGATTCAGCGAGCGGCCGCCGGCCGAGTTGAAGCAGAAGATCTTCGCGAAGTACCTCGCGCCCTACCTCGATCAGCTCGAACGTCCGGAGCGCTCCGAGCGGCCAGGCCGCACGACGGTCCCTTCATAGGGGCGCCAGGCTGCGGTCTGAACCTCGACGGCAGCCTCGCCGTCGGTGCAGGCGATCGCTGCGCCGAAGTCGTCGCGAAACACCGAAAGCATGTCCGTATCGCTCGGCAGCGTGTCGGCGACGAAGCGGGCGATCGAGTGCTGCTCGGCGATCTCGGCGAGCCGGGCGAGCAGCAGCGTCGCCAGGCCTAGCTGCCTGTGGTCCTCTGCCAGCGCGACGGCAACCTCCGCGCAGGGGCCGTACAGCCGGATGTAGGCCGCATGGCCAACGATCCGCCCGTCGGCCGGGATCGCCAGCAAGCCGAGGTAGTCGACGCCGTCGGCCGTGTGTGCCGCTTGGGCGGCCCGCCGCACATCGGCGGCTTCGGCGAAGAAGCGCGCCGCGCTCGGGCGCAGCGACAGCGTCTGGAGGAACTCGGCGATCGCCTGCTCGTCAGCGGTGCTCACAGCGCGCACGACGACGGTCGCATCATTTGCTAGGACGACGGTCTCGGGCGGCCGCGTAGGCTGGTGGGGGTGAGAAGCCGGTATGACGTCCTCCTATACGGGTAGGACATCGAGGGTAGGCTCGGTGCGTGGCGAGGCCATCGGGAGCTACCCGCAAAACCCGTGTGCGGACTACTGATCCGGGGTTCGGGTGCAGCTAGGCCGAGCGCAGGCCCGGCTCGTCCTGATCGGCCGCGTAGGTCAGCGGCAGATCGGCAAGCACGCGCGTGCCGGTGGGCGAGGAGTCGATCGAGAGGGTCCCCCCGGCCAGTAGCACGCGCTCGCGCATACCGGTGACGCCGAAGCCGTCGGAGGGCTCCTCGGGATCGAAGCCGTGGCCGTCGTCGGTGATCGCGACGCTGATTGCATCGTCGGCCAGCGTCAGCGTCACGTCGACATGGCCGGCGGCGGAGTGCTTGATCGCGTTGGCAAGCGACTCCTGAACCAGGCGGTAGACCGCGGTCTCGAGCTCCGGCGCGAGCCGCTCGTCACTACTCACCGGGTCGGGAATGTCGAGCTCGCAGGTAACGTCGATCCCCTGAATCGCCTGCTGGCGGGCGATCAAGGACTCGATCGCCGGGCGCAGCCCGAGCTCGTCGAGCGCGGCGGGGCGGAGCTCGGTGATGATCGCGCGCAGGTTCGCGATCTCGTGCTCGATCTGCTCGACCGCCTGGCTCAGCACCTCGGGCGTCTGCGCCGCGTCGCCGCGTCGCAGGGCGCCGGCCAGCAGCACCCGCAGGCCGCCGAGTGCCTGCAGCGTCTCGTCGTGCAGCTCGCGCGCCCAGCGGCGACGCTCGGAGTCCGCGGCCGCGAGCGAATGGCGCATTCGATCCTCCTGCACGGTCCGCGCCGTGGCGACCGCAGTCGCGGCGCTTGCGGCGAAGCCGCGCAGGAAATGCTCGTGCTCTTCGGTGAAGGTGGCACCGCTGCTGCGGTCGAACGCGGCGAGAATTCCGAGTGCCTGGCCGCGGTAGACGAGCGGGACGAGCAGCGCGGTGCGCGCATCGGTGACGCCGAGCTGCTCGGAGGCGATGCGCAGACGCGAGGGAACGTCGGCGATCCGCTCCGCGCGCTGCGAGGAGAGCACCTGGCCGGACATCGAGCCGTCGATCGGCACGCGCAGGCCGGTCGCTGCCGTCACATGGCCCGCGGCTGCCGCGACGACGAACTCGTCCCCCTCACGCAGCATGATGATCATGCTGCGGGCGTCAACCAGCGCGCGGCCACGCTTGACCGTCAGCTCCAGAACACGCCCGAGGTCAGTCTCCGCGCCGACCGCGACGGCGACCGCCTGGGTCGCTTCGAGGCCGCGAATCGCACGCTCCAGCTCGTGGCGGCGAGTTAGCGCGGCCTGGTGCAGGCGCGCGTTCTCGATCGCGATCGCAGCCCATTCGGCGACGATGACCACCGTCTCCTCATCCGTTTCGTCGAAGTCGCCACCCGCCTTCTCGGTCAGGTAGAGGTTGCCCCACGGCAGGCCGCGGATCAAGATCGGCACCCCGAGGAAGCTGCGCATCGGCGGATGGCCGGCAGGAAAGCCATAGGACTGCGGATGGGAGCCGAGATCGGCGAGGCGCAGCGGGCGCGGATCACCGATCATCACGCCGAGGATGCCGCGGCCGCGCGGCAGGTCGCCGATCGCACGCTGGGTCGCCTCATCGATCCCTGCAGCGATGAACCGCTCGAGCCCGCGCCGCTCGTCGTCGAGCACACCGAGGGCTGCGTACTGGGCTCCGGTCAGCTCGCGTGCGGTGTCGAGCAGCTGGTTGAGCACGTCGTCCAGCTCGAACTGGGACACGAGCACGCGGCCCGCGTCGAGCAGGCGGTGGAGGTGCTTGTTTGTCAGCGGACTGCTCACTGGCTGGCTACCAACAAGGCGCGAAGCGGGGGGCGGCAGGCATCGCCGGCCCCCACGAATCTTGCGATCCCTTCTCGTGAGGACACGCAGACAGTAGCGGGCCGCAAAGTGGCATGCGGCGCTCGCGGCTCGCCGGCGCGGTGCGATCTCTACCATTCACCGATCGTGGGGAGCGGAAGGTCAAGAGCGGCATCAAGGTGAGGGCGATGGCATCGACTGGCGGCAACAGCGGACTGCACCGAGCACGTATGCGGCTCCTCGTGCACGACGGGCTCGGACCGGCGCTCGGCGTGGCTGCGGCTGCGGCGATCGTCGCCGGTGTGGCGGGCGTGAGCGTCGCACTCGCCGCGCATGCGGCGCAGGGCGCGAGCGGCCAGAGCGGCCAGACCGGCGTGAGCGGGATGAGCGGAGCGAGCGGCACCACTGCCAGCAGCGGCAGCAGCGGAGCGACCGCCGGGCAGACGCGCGTGCTGCACGTTCCGCCGCCGACCGTGCAGGACGCCGTGGCCGGTGTCGCGGTCAAGCTGAACGGCCCGGCTGACGCGAATAGCCCGAAGCCGTGGTTCGAGCCGCACGTCGCCGGCAGCTGGACAGTCGTTGGCGACAGCGAGAGGTTCACGCCAAAGGTGACGCTCACGCCGTGCGGTAGCTACGAGATGACGATTCCCGCGAGCACGTTCGCGAGCGGCGAACAACCGCTCGGCAGCGCCAGCCACGTCAGCTTCGAGGTTGCCTGCCCGTCGATCACGGCCCTGCAGGAGGCGCTCGCGCGGCTCAACTACCTGCCCTACCGGCTGACCAGCTACTACGGCGTCAACCTCAACGTCCCGCTGACGCGGGCGCTCGCCGCGCAGCGCGCGTACGAGCTGCCACACGGCGACCTGCACCCGAGCTACAGAGATGTGCCGTCGCTGCAGCTCGGAACGATGGACCCGACGACGACGGGTGCGCTGGAGATCTACGACCAGGACCACGACATCCCGCTCGGGACAGCGCCGGACGCGGCGCTGTGGACGAGGCTGATCGCGGAGGAGGCGGACAACTACCGCAACCCGCGTCCCTACACCTGGGTCACCGTGACGGAGAACACGGACCCGGAGCTGCTCGAGGTCCACGAGAACCGGAGGATCGTCATCTCGAGCCCGACGAACACCGGCGTGCCCGGCGCTTGGACCCAGACCGGCGACTTCGCGATCTACGTTCGCTACGTCTCAACGACGATGACCGGGACGAACCCCGACGGGACGCACTACAGCGACCCGGGCGTGCCGTGGGTCAACTACTTCAACGGCGGCGACGCCGTGCACGGGTTCCCCCGCGCGTCCTACGGGACCCCACAGTCGAACGGCTGCGTCGAGCTGCCGATCCCGACCGCTGCCATGGTCTATCCGCTGCTTGCGGTCGGCGACATGGTCGACATCAGCGACTGACTCTGCCTGCCTGTTCGTGGGCTTGCGCTGCGCCCACAGAAGGGCGCGAAGCGCAGCGTTCCGCACTGCTTACGTCGTGAAGAGCGGCGGGGGCTGGCCGTGGTGGCCGCCCAAGATGACCACCCAGGCACAGAACGTGGCAATCGCGGAGTCGCAGGGCCTCCTCCTGCGATCCGCGACTGCCACCGTCCTGCCTTACCGCTCAGGCCCCTTCGTCTAGGCCGTCGCAGCTCCGAAACTGCCCAGCGTGGCAACGTCGGCCGGGTACACCTCGTGCCCGTGGAGGGCCGAGTCGCCCGCCTCCAGCACGTCATCCGGTTCACGCAGCGGCAGGAACAGCCCGATCAGCTTGAGCAGGATGAACGTCACGAGACCATCCCAGACGATGATCGCGAGCGCCGCCAGGAACTGCCACTTCAGCAGCTCGAGGTTGCCGCCGAAGATGACTCCCGAGCGGCCGATTGCGCTGCCGTGGGCCTTGTTTCCGACGTAGGTCCCGATGATCCCCGGATCGGCGAAGATCGCCACTAACAGGCCGCCGGTGAAGCCGGCGATCCCGTGCGTGTAGACCACGCCGAGCGTGTCGTCGACCTTGCTGAACGGCGGTATCCGGCTGAGGTAGCGGATCGCCATCCAGACGACGGTTGACGCGATGACGCCGAGGCAGATCGCCCCGTAGCCGTTGACGAAACCGGCAGCCGGCGTGATCGCGACAAGGCCCGTGATCATGCCGTTGACAGTGCCGATGATGCCCGGCTTGTCGCGGTAGATCATGTCCCAGAAGACCCAGACCATCATCGCCACGGCGGTGCAGAGGTTCGTGTTGATGACCGCGACCGAGGCGTCGGTGCCCGCGAAGTACGGATCGCCTCCGTTGAAGCCGTTCCAACCGAGCCACAGCAAGCCGGCGCCAACCGCCACCATCAGCAGGTTGTTCGGAGCGTCGACCTCGCGGTCTCGCGCGAGTCGCGGCCCGATCACCGCCGCGGCGACGAAGCCCGAGACACCAGCGGCGAGGTGGATCACGTAACCACCGGAGAAGTCGAGGGCACCCTGCTGGGCGAAGAAGCCACCGCCCCACAGCAGGAACGCGTTGACCGCGTAGGCGAAGGTGATCCACAACACGACGAACGGCATCCACGCCCTGAAGTTCACGCGGCCGAGCACGCTGCCGAGCATCAGGATCGGCGTGATCGCGGCGAACACGAACTGGAAGTAGACGAGCGTGGACTGCGGGAAGTGGAAACCGAACGGGAACGCGGACTTCAGTAACGGGATGTTCGCGATCCCCTGCTCGCCGTGCGCGCTGAGGACGCTACCCGGGATACCGACGAAGTTCCCGAGCAGACCGCTGTGCGTACCGAAGATATGCGCAGGGTTGCCGAAGCCCATGTCGAACGCCCACAGCGTCCACGTGATGAGCACCAGCCCGAAGGCGACGAACGTAAGCATCATGCTGTTGACCGACCAGCGCTTCTGCATCACGCCGCCGTACAGCACGACGAGTCCAGGGACGCTCATCAGTCCGACGAGCGTTGCGGCGGTCATCTGCCAGGAGTTGTCCCCTGGATGGAGCCAGTTGGGGTACGGCGCTAATGCTGAGGCGAGCATGGTCCTCCTATGGACGTGGACGTGCTGCAGCACGCCGCGGGCGCGACGAGCCAAGGTCATTTCTAAGGTTCAGCTGGGGACGGGGATAGCTCCACGCGGCCAAGATTGGCGGGGCGTATTTGGACAATCGTCGAAGCGCCCAGTGTGGGCGGGTGTTTTCGACGTTGTAGGCTGAGCTCGTGGCGATCTCCACGACGCTCTACAACGACTCGGCGTGCCCGTGGGCGTACTCGGCGAACCCGGCGCTGGACGTGCTGCGCTGGCGCTACCGCGAGCAGCTGCAGTGGCGGCTGGTGGTGATCGTGCTGCGCGAGGACACCGCGGGCTCGCAGGCGAGCGGCTACACGCCGGTTCGCCAGGCGCGCGGCTGGCGGATGTTCCGCGACCGCTACGGGATGCCGTTCAGCCCGCAGGCGCGTGAGCGGCTCGTCGCCAGCGGGCGGATCTGCCGGGCCGTGGTCGCGACGCGGCTCGCGCACCCGGGTCGCGAGTTCGCCGTGATGCGCGCACTGCAGTTCGCGTGGTTCACGACGACGGCGCTGCTCGACGAGGACGAAGCGATCGCAAGCGTGCTGGCGCGCGTCGACGGGGTGGACGGCGCGGCGGTCGTCGCGGCGCTCGACTCGCCGGCGGTCATCGAGGCCTACGAGGCGGACAAGCGCGAGGCGCGCACCGCGGCCGGCGGGCCGACCGAGTTCCAGGGCAAGGCGGCGGTGAGCGACGGGCTGGTGCGCTACACCGCGCCGTCGGTTGTCTTCGAGCTGGGCGAGCGGCGGTTGGAGGCGGGAGGCTTCCAGTCGATCGAGGCCTACGACGTGCTGATCGCGAACCTCGACACCGGCCTGG
This sequence comes from Solirubrobacteraceae bacterium, assembly GCA_049512455.1. GTDB lineage: Bacteria > Actinomycetota > Thermoleophilia > Solirubrobacterales > Solirubrobacteraceae > Palsa-513. The sequence goes on from JBEKXB010000006.1 coordinate 27,739, forward strand.
TGCGGACGCCGCCGCCCGACGGTCCGCTGGCGTTGCTCCAGTACTTCAGCGACGGGCTGTGCACGCAGGAGGTGGCCGAGCTGCTCGCCGGACACCTCGAGGCGGTCGACCGCGTCGCCGCCGAGGAGGCGCTGATCGAGCTCGCGGGCGCCGGAGCGGTGACGCGCGAGCCGCTCGGCGACGACGCGCTGTGGCGCGCCGTCAGTTGAGCGACGGGTCGATCGGCATGCGCGCGAGCAGCGCGAAGGCGCCGCCCTTGCGGCTGAGCGTCGTTGACCACAGCAGCGTGGAGTCAGCCGCCCACAGCTCGTCGGGGGCGAGCTGACCGATGAACCAGGCCTCCTGCTCGAGCTCCGCGTCGAGCTGACCGGGCGCCCAGCCGGAATGGCCGGCGAACACGCGCGCGCGGCGAACGCCGGTCTGGAGATCGGCGAGCTCGCAATGGGCCGCCGGCAGGCCGATGTCGCCGAAGATCAGCAGCGCGGCGAGCGAGGGGTCGGCGAAGTCGGCGAGGACGATCGCACTGTCGGGTGCGACCGGCCCACCCGCGTGGAGCACCGCTCCCGGCTCGACCAGCTGACCGAGCCCCGGGGCGAGCGCGGCGAGCGGTGTGTGCAGCGGGCGGTTGAGGACGAGACCGAGCGCTCCCTCCTCGCCGTGGGCCGCGATGAGCACGACCGTGCGCGCGAAGTTCGGGTCGCTGAGCGACGGCGCGGCGATCAGCAGCTTCCCCTGCAGCGAATCCATGGCCCGATCTACACTACCCGCCGCGCTGCGCCGTGTCGCGATGCAGGCGCGAGTGCCGGATCGGCCGCGCCCGGCGGGTAGGATCGATACGGCGATGGCGATCAACGTGACCCTGCCCGACGGCAACCAGCTGGAGCTCGGCGACGGCGCGAGCGGCGCTGACGTCGCGGCCGCGATCGGGCCTGGTCTGGCGCGCGCTGCGCTGGCGATCGAAGTCGACGGTGAGCTGCGGGACCTCGCGGCGAACGTGGCGGACGGGGCGAGCGTGTCGATCGTGACGGCGCGCGGCGAGCAGGCGCTGACGCTGATCCGCCACGACGCGGCGCACGTCCTGGCGGCGGCTGTGATGGAGCTCTACCCGGGAGTCAAGATCTCGATCGGCCCGGCGATCGAGAACGGCTTCTACTACGACTTCGAGTTTCCCGACGGAGTGCGCGTGTCCGAGGACGACTTCCCGGCGATCGAGGAGCGGATGCGCGCGCACGTCAAGGCCGCCGAGCCGTTCGTGCGCGAGGACGTCGCCGTGGCGGTGGCGCGCAAGCGATTCCTGGGCGAGGGGCAGGACTACAAGGTCGAGCTGATCGACGACCTCGTCGCCGGCGAAGGCGTCGAGGCGGTGTCGCTGTACACGAATGGCCCGTTCACCGACCTCTGTCGCGGGCCGCACGCGCCGAGCACCGCGACGGTGAAGGCGTTCGCGCTGCAGTCGGTGGCAGGCGCGTACTGGCGCGGCGACTCGACGCGGACGATGCTGACGCGGATCTACGGCACCGCGTTCTTCACGAAGGACGAGCTCGAAGCGCACCTCGAGCGGCTCGAGCTCGCGCGCGCGAGAGACCACCGCCGCCTGGGACGCGAGCTCGGCCTGTTCCAGTTCTCCGAGCTCTCGCCCGGCGCGGCGTTCTGGAGCGGGCACGGCACGACGCTGTGGAACACGCTGCGGGACCTGATGCGCGAGCTGACGCTCGCCCGCGGCTACGAGGAGGTCAAGACGCCGCTGCTGTTCGACGCCGAGCTGTGGAAGATCTCCGGGCACTGGGACAAGTACCGCGAGAACATGTTCGTGACCGGCGACGATGAGCGCCAGTTTGGGCTGAAGCCGATGAACTGCCCCGGCCACTGCGCGCTGTACGCGATGGACCGCCACTCCTACCGTGACCTGCCGGTGCGCTTCGCGGAGCCGGGGCTGCTGCACCGCAACGAGCCGTCGGGGACGCTGCACGGGCTGCTGCGGGTGCGCCACTTCGCGCAGGACGACGGACACATCTTCTGCACCGAAGAGCAGGTCCAGTCCGAGGTTGTGGAGCTGCTCGACTTCGCCGGCGAGGTGCACCGCCTGTTCGATCTCGACACCCGCCTGGAGCTGTCGACGCGACCGCCGGTGAGGATCGGCGATGACGCGCTATGGGATCGAGCGGAGGCGGCGCTCGCCGCGGCGCTTGCCAGTCACGGCCTCGCCTACGAGCTGAACCCGGGCGACGGGGCGTTCTACGGGCCGAAGATCGACATGCACGTGACCGATTCGCTCGGCCGCTCCTGGCAGCTCGGCACGATCCAGCTGGACTACAACTTTCCTCAGCGGTTCGAGCTGACCTACACCGGGGCCGACAACGCCGAGCACCGGCCGGTGATGATCCACCGCGCCATTCTCGGCTCGCTGGAGCGGTTCATCGGCATCCTGCTCGAGGACCGTGGTGGGCTGCTGCCGGTGTGGCTGGCACCGGTGCAGGCGGTTGTGCTGCCGATCGCCGACCGGCTCAACGGTGCGGCGGCAGCGGCGGCCGGAGCTCTGCGCGAAGCCGGCGTGCGCGTCGAGGTGGACGGGCGCAGCGAATCGATCGGGCGCAAGATCCGCGAGGCCGAGCTGCACAAGATCCCCTACATGCTCGTGCTTGGCGAGCGGGAGTCCACCGACGGGACGCTGTCGGTGCGCGAGCACGGGGGCGACGACCGCGGCGCGATCGCGGTCTCAGAGCTCGCGGCAGAGCTCGCTGAGATCAACGGCAAGCGGTCACGGTGAGCGGCGGACCGCGCCGGCTGGCGGCGACATTCGTGTACCCGTCGCGCCCGAACGCTGGTCAGCGGCCCACAGCCTTGCTATGCTCGCCAGCGTTGGAGGCAGCCACGCTCACTCCGCCGCGCCTGAAACCAGCTTGACGCGCGCGCGCCCGCAATAGTGCCGGTTCCTCGCAGGTTCGACCGGCGCCCGCCCGAGCGGGACCTCACTCGTATTAACGAGCGGATCCGCGTGCCGGAAATCCGCCTGATTGGTGAGGATGGCCAGCAGATCGGTCTGCTGAAGATCGAAGACGCACTCCGCTACGCGCGGGACCGCGACCTCGACCTCGTCGAGGTGGCGCCTGAAGCGAGGCCGCCGGTCTGCCGCGTGCTCGACTACTCGAAGTACAAGTATGAGCAGGCTCAGAAGGTCAAGCAGGCGCGCAAGCACCAGCAGCAGATCACGATCCGCGAGATCAAGTTCCGGCCAAAGATCGCCCAGCACGACTACGACACCAAGAAGGGCCACGTCGAGCGCTTCCTGCGTCACAAGGACAAGGTCAAGGTGACGATCATGTTTCGCGGCCGCGAGGTGACCCACCCCGAACGCGGCGTGATGATCCTCGACCGGCTCGCCGAGGAGCTCGCGGAGTTCGCCGTCATCGAGCAGCGCCCGCTCCAAGACGGGCGCAACATGACGATGATGCTCGGGCCGTCGAAAGCGGTGCTGGCCGGCCAGTTCGAGAAGCTGGGGGCCGGCGCTGTTGTCGCCGACGCGACAGCAGGCGCTGCGCCTACCGACAACGGTGCTGTTCCGGCTGGGGCTGCTGTCGCGGCGCTGGAGGGCGGGGGCGCGAGCGGCGCCGAGCCGGCTGCGCCGGACGGGGCCGAGGTTGTGGCTGTGCCGGAGCCCGTAGTAGCCGTGGCCGCGCCGGCGAAGGCTCCCGCCGCCGCGCCGAGAGCTGCCGTAAGGCCGAAGGCTGCCGCGAAGCCGAAGGCTGCGACTGCGCCGAAAGCGGCCGCCGCGCCGAAGGCTGCCGCCGCGCCGAAGGCTGCCGCTGCGAAGGTCGCCGCGAAGCCGAAGGCGCCGGCGAAGCCGAAGACGGCGGCGGCTGCGAAGCCGAAGGCGCCAGCCAAGCCGAAGCCGTCCGCGGACGCCTAGCGCTCAGGCGCGAAGCCGAGCAGGCGCCGCCGTCGTGGCGGCCCGTCAGCGCGAGACGACGCGCCTGAACAGAACCGCGCAGATCGCCGCCGCCACCAGCGCCAGTATCGGCACTGTCGCGCCGATGACGCCCGCCACGGCAAGCACGAGGCCGACCACGCCGACGAGACCCAGGACGCCGCCGCCCACGGCGAGCCGGTACGCGCGCCGCTCGCGCACTCGCCGGGGGGTGTAGCTGCCGCGTTTCTGGAGGTCGCTCATCGTCCGGGTCGGCGTCCCATCCTGTTGCGCCGCCAGAAGTAGTAGCCGACGGCAACGATGATCAGCAGCAGCACGAGCCCAAGGCCCGCGGCGTGTCGCCGGTGGTGCTCGCTCGCCGCGGCCAGCGCGACAGTCGCCATGGCTGTGGCGGCGTGGATCATCTAACGGCGTTGCTCACGAGATCGCCCAGCCGATGATCCTAGCCGGCGTCGCGCTGCGCCGGCAGCTCCGGGTGACGGGGCGCTGCGGCGGGGCTAGTCACCAGCGGTCAGGCCGGCGAGCGCGGCGCTGCGTTCCCAGAGCTCTCGCGCGAGGTCGTCGTCGCGGGCCTGGAGGCTCGGCGTCGCGACCTTCTCGTCCACGACGTAGGCACCGGTGAGGCCGGCGGCGTCATCGGACAGCGCGAGCCACACGAGCGAGCGGGCACCGCGCTGCGGTGAACGGAGAGCCGGTGCGCCGATCGTCGTGAGGACCTTCCAGATGCCGGGCTCGTTCTTGCCGAAGCCGGTGCGCACCGCGCCTGGGTGGTAGCAGTTGGCGTGCAGCTCCGGCGCGCGCCTGGCGAGCTCGCGCGTGAACAGGATGTTGCACAGCTTGGATGTCCCGTAGACGCGCATCGCCGCGTAGGACTTCGCGGATTGCAGGTCATCGAGATCGAGCAGCCCTCCCTGGTGGGCGTTCGAAGCGGTCGTCACGACGCGCCCGCCGGCGAGCCGGTCACGCAGCAGGTTGGTCAGCAGGAACGGAGCGAGATGGTTCAGCGCGAACGTTCGCTCGAGGCCTTCGGAGGTCTCCTGGCGCCCGGCGAACAGCGCCCCGGCGTTGTTCGCGAGCACATCGATCTGTGCGTAGCGCTCACGGACCTGCCCTGCGAGCGCTCGCACCTCCCGCATCAGCGTGAGGTCGGCGACATGCTCGTGAACCGGCGCACCGCCGCCGGCGGCCCGTGCCTGCTCCGCGACGCTGCTGACGCGCTCCGGGTCGCGACCCACCAGCGCAACCTCGGCCCCCTGGCGTGCGAGCTCCACAGCCGCAGCCTGGCCGATGCCACGCGTAGCGCCCGTGAGCAGCACGAAGGTCACGTCGCCACACGTTACAAGCAGCAGCCCGGCCGGTGCGTGCGCGTTACGGGCCCCGACAGCGAGCCGTCGAACACGCGGTGCGACGAACAAATAGGGTCCGGAGCGTGCCCTCGAGCAACGTAGGAAGCACCAATGGGCCCGAGCGCTCGGCGCCACCGCAGACCCGCTCCGTGCTCCGGTTGGCGGGCGCGACGGCGACGGCAGCCACCGTCGCCCTGGCGGTTGCGGCTTGCGGGTCGGGGTCGTCCCCGTCGGTCACGCCGAACTTCGTCGCGAAGGCCAACGCGATCTGCATGGCGGCGAACACCGAGGTTGCGGACCTCGTGCCGGCGACATCGCTGAAGACGTCGCTGACGCTGCTCAAGGCGGGGCTGACGATCGACGAAAGCGAACTTGCCCAGCTCAACGGTCTCACGGCACCGAGCAACAAGCAGGCCGTCTACACGGCGGAGCTCGCGGTGGCGCGCAAGGAGATCACGCTGATCAAAGAGGTGATGGCCGATGAAGCACGCGGTGACAGCAGCGCCGTTCAAGCGGTCTCAGTTCGAGCCGAGAAGCTCACTGCCGCGGTCGACCCAGGCCTCGTGCACATCGGTCTGTACCCCTGCACCGTCACTCCCGTGCCGTCGCGGCGTTCCTAGGGCTCCTAGCCTCCCGGTCAGCCGCCGACCGCCGGCTGTCTGCCATACTCCGCTACTCGTCATGCCCAAGATGAAGAGTCATTCCGGCGCCAAGAAGCGCTTCAAGCTGACCGCCACCGGCAAGGTGCAGGGCCGTCACGCCTTCACGAGCCACATCCTTGAGAAGAAGTCGGCGAAGCACAAGCGCTACCTGGGTGGCGACGTGACGATCTCGCCGCACGATGCCCCGCGCGTCAAGAAGCTGCTGCGGGGGGCCGGCAAGTGACCCGCGTCAAGCGCTCGATCCACGCCAAGAAGAAGCGTCGCGCGACGCTCGAGCTGACGAAGGGCTTCCGCGGCGAGGCGCACTCGAACTACAAGCGCGCCAAGGAAGCCTTGATGAAGGCTGACAGCTACGCCTACCGCGACCGGCGCAACCGCAAGCGCGACTTCCGGCGGCTGTGGATCACGCGGATCAACGCTGCGGCCCGCGACAGCGGGATGAGCTACTCGCAGCTGATCCACGGCCTCGACGAGGCGGGGATCACGCTCGACCGCAAGGTTCTCGCCGACATCGCCGTGCGTGATCCCGAGACGTTCCGCCGATTCGTCGATGCCGCCCGCGAGGCGTCGGCTGCCTGACCCGGCACGACGACAGCAGAGACCTCACGGGCGCCGCTCACCGAGCACGGCGCCTTTTTTTTGCTCACATTCATGACCATTACCTCACACACCAACCAGCACTTCAAGGAGATCCGCAAGCTCGCCCGCGCGAGCGCACGCGCGCGCAGCGAGCGCTTCGTCGCCGAGGGCGAGGATCTCTATGCGGCGGCTCACGCCGCCGGGCGGGGAGCGCTCTATGTCCTCTGCGCCCCGGGCCTCGCGGCCGGTCGGGAGAACTGGTTCGAAGCTGACGCTGCGCTCCTCGCCAAGGCCTCACGCCTTGGCTCCGGTGCTCGCGTCATCGGCGTCTACCCTGAGAGCTGGACGACACCAGTCGGGCCACTGTGCGTAGCCCTATGGGGCGTTCACGACCCCGGCAACGTGGGCACGATCATCCGCGCCGCGGAGGCCTTCGGCGCGTCCAGTGTCGCACTCGGCGCGGATTGCGCGGACCCATACGGCCCGAAGGCGGTACGTGCCTCCATGGGGGCGATATTCGCCACGCCGATCGCGCGCTTTTCCGCTATGGACGAACTGCCTGGGGAGGTGGTTGGATTGGTACCCGGCTACGTCACTCCGCTGCGGGGTCCGATTCATGAACCGACCACGCTGTTGATCGGTGGAGAGCGCGATGGGTTGCCGCCGGAGACCCTCGCCCAGTGCTCGCGGGTGTGCTCGATCCCGCAGGTCGCGGGCGACTCGCTGAACGCCGCGATGGCCGCCACGGTTGCGTTGTATGAGGCAACTAGGATGGCCAGCGAATGACCGCGCTCGACCGCATCGAAGAGCTCCAACGGGAGGCGGAAGCGGCTGTCGCCGCTGCCGCCGACATCGACGCGCTGGAGGAGGCGCGGCTGCGCTACCTCGGGCGCAAGGCGGAGCTCCCGATGCTGCTGCGTGGAATCGCGGCGCTGCCAGCCCAGGAGCGCGCGTCCGTCGGATCGGCGGCGAACAACGCGCGCAAGTCCGTAGAGGCGCTCCTCACGGCGCGCGCTGCAACGCTCGCGGAAGGCAATCTCGACGAGAGCGCTATTGATGTGACGCTTCCTGGAGCGCCTCCTAGCGAGGTCGGGCACCTGCATCTCATCACCCAGACCCGCCGAGACATCGAAGATGTCTTCATCGGCCTCGGCTTCCAGATCGCTGAGGGGCCGGAGATCGAGCATGTCGAATACAACTTCGATGCGCTCAACTTCGATGTGACGCACCCCTCACGGGCGCGCAGCGACACCTTCTACATCGATGACGCGACGATGCTGCGCGTGCACACCTCGCCGGTGCAGGTGCGTGCGATGATCGCCGCGCCGCCGCCGTTGTACGTGATCGCGCCGGGGCGCGTCTACCGTCCTGACAACGACGCCACGCACACGCCGCAGTTCCACCAGATCGAGGGCCTCGCGGTCGACGACGGCGTCACGCTCGCGGACCTCAAGGGGACGCTGCTCGCGTTCGCGCACGCGATCTTCGGTGAGCAGCGCGACATCCTGCTGCGCCCGCACTTCTTCCCGTTCACCGAGCCGTCCGTCGAGGTGGACGTGTCGTGCTTCAACTGCAAGGCCGGTCAGCTGCGCGACGGCTCACGCTGCCCGCTGTGCAAGGGCTCGGGCTGGCTCGAGGTGCTCGGCGCCGGAATGGTCGATCCGAACGTCTTCGCCTACGTCGCCGAGTACGGCTACGACCCCGAGCGCGTCACCGGCTTCGCGTTCGGCTTGGGCATCGAGCGGATCGCGATGCTGCGCCACGGCGTGCCCGACCTGCGGCTCTACTTCGACGGCGACGTCCGCTTCCTCCGCCAGTTCGGGGCACGCTGATGCTGGTACCGACCGAATGGCTACGCGAATACTGCGACCCGCGGCTCGACACGGCGGAGCTGGCCGCACGCCTGACGGCCACCGGCACGAAGGACGAACGGAGCTTCCGCTACGGGGCTCCGAGCTCCGACCACTACGTGGTCGGCTTCGTCCGCTCGGTTGCTCGGCATCCGAACGCTGATCGGCTGAGTGTTTGCGAGGTCGATGTGGGGGAGCGTGAGCCGGTGACGATCGTCTGTGGCGCGCCGAACGTGGCCGCCGGGCAGACCGTCGCGGTAGCCCGCCCGGGCGCGGTGCTGCCGGACGGGCGCACGCTGACTGCCGCCAAGCTCCGCGGCGTCACGAGCGAAGGAATGATCCTGTCGGAGGACGAGCTCGCGCTGGGTGGCGACCACAGCGGGATCCTCGTCCTGGCAGACGGTCCCGCCCCCGGCACGTTCCTCAGCGACGTCCTGCCACTCGGAACGGACGTCATCGAGTTCGAGGTGACGCCCAACCGGCCGGACTGCCTCGGCGTCTACGGCATCGCGCGCGAGGTTCACGCGAGCACCGGCGCGCCGCTCGCGCCGCCGCTGTGGGCCACCGACTCCGGCAGCGCCGAAGGCGACGCCGGCGGCGTCACCATCAGCGTCGAGTGTCCGGACCTCTGCCCGCGCTTCATGGCGCGCGCCTTCGGGGACGTCACGATCGGACCCTCGCCGCTGTGGCTGAAGGCGCGCCTGCTGGCCGCGGGCATGCGCCCGATCTTCAACGTCGTCGACATCGCCAACTACGTGATGCTGCTCACCGGCCAGCCACTGCACACGTTCGACCTCGACAGGATCGGCGGCGGTCAGCTGACGATCCGCCGCGCCAAGGCCGGCGAGTCGCTGGACACCCTCGACGGTGTGACGCGGACGCTCGACGAGGATCTCGTCGTCATCTGCGACGCCGACGGCCCGACCTCGATAGCCGCGATCATGGGCGGCGAGCGCTCCGAGGTCTCGGAGGCGACGACGCGCGTCCTGCTGGAGTCCGCCACCTGGAACGGCGCCAACATCCAGCGCAGCGCGGTCCGTCTCGGCCTGCGCAGCGAAGCCTCGGCGCGCTACGAGAAGGGCCTGTCGCCCGGCCAGGCGCCCGAGGCGCTCGCCGTCGCGACGCGGCTGCTGATCGATCTGGCCGGCGCCACCGTGCTGGACGGCACGATCGACGTCGGCGGTCCCGGCCCCGATCCACTCCCGATCGAGCTACGGCCAGAGCATGTCAAGCGCCTGCTCGGCACCGAGATCCCCCAGGCACGCTGTGCCGAGATCCTGACCTCGCTCGGCTTCACGGTCACGTCCACCAACGGCACCCTGGGGGTCTCGGTCCCGCATTTTCGCCGCCGCGACGTCCTCCGAGAGGTGGACCTGATCGAGGAGGTCGCGCGGATCGACGGCCTCGACCGGCTGCCGGCGACGCTGCCCCCGCGCAACGGCGCGGCCGGGCGCCTCAGCCACGCCCAGCAGCTGCGCCGCCGCGCCGAGGACGTGCTCGCGTCACGCGGCCTGGACGAGATCGTCGGCTGGAGCTTCGCCGACCCCGCGCTGCTCGACGCGCTGCGCCTGCCGCCCGACGATGAGATGCGCAACGTCGTGACGATCGAGAACCCGCTGTCGGCGTCGCAGTCGATCATGCGCCCGACGATCCTCGGATCGCTGCTGGACGCTGCGCGCTACAACCGCTCCCACGGCGCTCTCGACGTGAAGATCTTCGAGTCCGCCAACGTCTACCGCACCGCAAAACCGCTGGCTGATGAGCACCACGCCCTGGGGGTCCTGCTCGCGGGTGCGGCGACGCCGGAGTCTTGGGGCGGTCACGCACGCTCCGCGGCCGACTTCTTCACGGCGAAGGCGCTGCTCGAGGCCGTGCTCGGCGTGGTCGGGGTGGCGTGGAGCGTGGAGCGCGAGCAGTGGCCTTTCCTGCACCCGGGGCGCAGCGCAGCGGTGCAGGCCGGGGACCTGCGCCTCGGCTTCATCGGCGAGCTGCATCCGCAGGTGGCGGCGGTGTGGGAGCTCGGCCAGACCGCGGTCTGGTCGATCGACCTCGGGCTGGTCGCGGCCGTCGCGCCGGAGCGGACGGCGTTCGTGCCGTTCGCCAGCTTCCCCGCGGCTACCGAGGACCTCGCGGTGCTCGTCGGCCTCGAGGTCGCCGCGGCCGAGGTGATCGCGGTGGTTCGCGAGGCGGGCGGGGCGGAGCTCGAGTCGGTCGAGCTGTTCGACGTATACGAGGGCGAGCAGGTCGGGTCGGGTCGCCGCTCGCTCGCCCTGCACGTCGGCTTCCGCGCCGCCGACCGGACGCTGACGACCGAGGAGATCGCCACGGCGCGTGAGGCGATCGCCGCCGCGCTCGCGAGCAGACTGGGCGGTGAGCTACGTGCCTAGGGTCCTGATTGCCGGCGCCAGCGGCTACGCCGGCGCACTTGCGGCGCGACTGATCTACCGCCACCCGGTGTTCGAGCTGGCGGCGGCGACGTCGCGCAGCGACGTCGGCCGTCCGCTCAGCGACCTCTATCCCCACCACCGCGTGCCGCTCGTGCTGGAGGAGCTTGACATCGAGCGCCACGGCGAGGTCGACGCGGCGATCGTCGCCTACCCGCACGGCGCGTCGTCCGAGCTGGTCGCGGAGCTGGTTGGGCGCGGCGTGCGCGTGATCGACCTGTCGGCCGACTACCGCCTGCGCGACGTCGCGATCTACGAGCAGTGGTATGTCCGCCATCCGCACCCGGAGCTGATCGAGCGCGCGACGTACGGGTTGACCGAGATCTACCGCGAGCAGATCGCCCAGGCCGAGCTCGTCGCCTGTCCCGGCTGCTTCCCGACGGCGGCGATCCTCGCGCTCGCGCCGCTCGCATCGGCCGGGCTGATCGGGGACGTCGTGATCGACGCGAAGACCGGCGTCTCCGGCGCCGGGCGGGGGCTGCGCGAAGACACGACGTTCGTGGCGGTCGACGAGAACGTCTGGCCCTACGGCGTCGGCGCGCACCGCCACATGCCGGAGATCGACCAGGAGCTCGCGGCGCTCGGCGCGGATGTGCGCGCGGCGTTCACGCCGCACATGCTCCCGCTCGACCAGGGCGAGCTGCTGTCCTGCTACGTGACGCCGACGCACGCGCTCAGCCAGGCGGAGCTCGACGCCTGCTACGCCGAGCACTACGGCGGCGAGCCGTTCATCGATCTGGTAGCCCGTCCGCCTGGGGTTCGCGACGTCCGCGAGACGAACATCTGCGCGATCCATTCCTACGCCGACGAGCGGACCGGCAAGCTGTTCGTGTTCGCCGCGATCGACAACCTTTGGAAGGGGACGGCGTCACAGGCCGTCGCGAACCTGAACCTGATGTTCGGGCTCGACGAGGGGACCGGCATCGCATGAGGGCCGGCCAGCTCACGGGCACGTGCTTCACGTCACGTTGGGCCATCGCGCCTTCACGGTGTGTCGCGCTGGCGCCGCACGAGCTGCCGGCGGGCTTTCGCGCCTGGGGCCTCGCGGCCGGGGTGAAGGGTGGCGGCGAGCTGGATGTGGGGTTGCTCGTCTGCGATGAGCCGGGCTGCGTCAGCGCGGCGCGGTTCTGTGACTCGGGGGTGCTGGCGGCGCCGGTGGTGCTGTGTCAGACCGAGTGCGACCTGACGGCGCTCCGCGCGGTCGTCGCCAACTCGGGTAATGCAAACGCGGCGACCGGGGCGGCGGGTCTCGAGCAGGCGCGGCTTGTGCAGGTCGCCGCCGCCGCGAGACTCGGCCTCGATCCGCGACAGGTCGCTGTCGCGTCAACCGGCGTGATTGGCGTGCCGCTTCCAGGCAAGCGCATCGCGACGGCCATTGCGCGCTCCGCCGAGGCGCACCGGCCCGCTGGGAGCGCCGACTTCGCCGCGGCGATCAGAACCACGGATGCGATCGACAAGCACGTCGCGCTGTCTGTCGAGCTCCCCTCTGGACGCGTGCGACTTTGTGCGCAGTGCAAGGGCGCGGGGATGATCTCGCCGCGCTTCGCGACGATGCTGTGCTTCGTGCAGACCGATGCCGCGTTGAGCGAGGAGACGGCCGACCTGCTGACGACGGTGACGGTGAAACGCTCGTTCGACCGGATCTCGGTCGACGGCCAATTGTCGACGAACGACACGGTGCTGCTGATGGCCAGCGGGGCGAGCGGCGTGGTGGTCGCGCCGGAGAGCGAGGACGAGCTGGTCTTCGGTGAGGCGCTCGACGCGTTGATGCGCGAGCTGGCGCTGCGGATCGTCGCCGACGGCGAGGGGGCGAAGCGGATCGCGCGCGTTCACGTGCGCGGGGGCGACGGCGAGGCTGTCGAGGCCATCGCGCGCGGCGTTGCAAACTCCCCGCTCGTGAAGGCCGCGCTTTTCGGCGGCGACCCGAACTGGGGGCGGATCGCCCAGGCGATCGGCGGCGCTCTCCCCGGCACGGCGCCACTGCCCTTTGACATCGCCATCGAAGGCATCCGCGTTTGCAGCGCAGGCGTGGGCGTCGCCTTCGACGCGGCGGCGCTGGCCGCAGCCATGCTGCGCGACGAGGTGGAGTACTCGGTTTCGCTGCCCGGCGGCGGCGCTGAAACCGAGCTCTTCTTCTCCGATCTCTCCTTCGACTACGTCAAGATCAACGCGGAGTACACGACCTGATGCGCGACATCGCCACCCTCCTCGAGGCGCTTCCCTACATTCGCGAGTTCCACGGCTCGACGGTCGTGATCAAGTACGGCGGGGCGGCGATGGACGACCCGGAGCTGCGCGAGGACTTCGCGCGCGACGTCGTTATGCTCAAGTACGTCGGGATCAACGCGGTTGTCGTCCATGGCGGCGGACCCGACATCACCGCCTACATGGAGCGCCTGGACATGCCGGTCGAGTTCGTCGGCGGGCTGCGGGTGTCCGACGAGGCGACGGTCGAGATCGCGAAGATGGTGCTGCTCGGCAAGCTGAACACCGACATCGTGGCGCGGATCGGGCGGCATGGGCAGCCGGCGGTCGGTCTCTCCGGCGGCGACGGCGGGCTGCTGCGCTGCTCGCGGCGGAGCGCGCCGGGCGGTGAGGACATCGGTTTCGTCGGCCAGATCGACGCCGTCGACCCGGGCGTCATCAAGCACGTCGCGATGGACTACATCCCGGTTGTGGCGTCGGTCGGCGCCGACAGCGACGGCAACTCCTACAACGTCAACGCCGACGAGGCCGCGGCGGCGATCGCGGTCGCGCTCGAAGCGACCAAGGCGATCTTCCTCACCGACGTACGCGGCTGGCTGCGCGACCCGTCCGACCCCGACAGCCTGATCGCCCAGGCCAGCGTCAAGGATGTCCGGGAGGCGCTCGGGAGCGTCGCCGGCGGAATGCGCCCCAAGCTCGAGGCCTGCGTCGCGGCGGTGCAGGGTGGCGTCGCGGCAGCGCAGATCATCGACGGCCGCGTCGCCCACTCGCTGCTGCTCGAGCTGTTCACCGACGCCGGGATCGGCACGAAGGTGACGGCGTGAGCCGGCTCCGGGAGCTGCCCGTCGGGCGGCGGTCCTCGCCTCGGCGAGCGCTTGGTGGGGCGTTGCTTGCGCAACGATACGGGCCGCGGCTGTGGCGTGGGGGCGCGGGTGTGCTGAATTGAGCGTCGTCGATGCTGATGCTCATCTGACTGCGAACTACTCGCGATTTCCGGTGGCGTTCGTCCGCGGTGAGGGTGCGCGGCTGTGGGACGCCGACGGCGTCGAGTACCTCGACTTCCTCGCCGGCATCTCGGTGTCGAGCGTCGGCCACTGCCATCCGGCGGTCGTCGCGGCGATCCGCGAGCAGGCCGGCCGGCTGCTGCACGTCGGCAACCTGTACTACACGGAGCCGATGTCGCGGCTCGCGTCGCGGCTCGTCGAGTGCTCGCTTGGCGGCAAGGTGTTCTTCACCAACTCGGGGACCGAGGCGGTCGAGGCGGCGTTCAAGTGCGCGCGCAAGGCGCGGCAGGGCGGCACGATCGTTTCGCTTCACCGAGCCTTCCACGGTCGCACCTACGGCGCGCTGTCGGCGACGCCGCAGGAATCGAAGCAGGCCCCGTTCGCACCGCTGGTCGGAGGGTTCGTCAACATCGAGGCGACCGCCCGGGCGCTGCGGGCGACCGTCGATGAGCGGACGGCGGCGCTGATCGTCGAGCCGATCCAGGGCGAGTCGGGGGTCTTCGTGCTCGACGACGAGCTGCTCGTTGCGGCGCGCGAGGTTTGCGACGCGACCGGTGCGACGTTGATCTTCGACGAGATCCAGACCGGCCTCGGACGCACCGGCACGGTCTGGGCCTACGAGCACGCGGGCGTCATCCCGGACCTGCTCGTCACCGCCAAGGCGCTCGGCGGCGGCCTGCCGATCGGCGCGATGATCACCGGTGCGCGCCTCGCCGACACGTTCGAGCCCGGCGATCACGGCTCGACGTACGCCGGCGGACCCGTTGTCTGCGCCGCAGCTCACGCCGTGCTCGACGTGCTGCTCGACGAGGGGCTGCTGGAGCGCGTGCGCGAGCTGGGCGAGCTGCTGTGCGAGCGGCTCGCGACGCTGCCCCACGTGCTCGCGGTCCGCGGCCGCGGACTGATGATCGGCTGCGACCTCGACATCGACGCCCCGGCGGTCGTGCGCCGCGCGCTGCTCGAGCGCCAGCTGTTGATCAACGCGACCGGTCCGGGGACGATCCGGCTGCTGCCGCCGCTGATCATTGGCGAGGCCGAGATCGGCGAAGCGATCGATCGGCTTTCTGCGGTACTTGCGGGGTCCTGATCCGTCTGGCGCGCGACCGGCGAGGTGGCGGTGCTAGCTTGCGCGCGCACGGCGCGACCGGCGCGCCCGATCGAAGCAGGGAGCACGATGGCCAGGTCGCGTGGAGCTGATGTAGTCGGTACTTGGTGCATGGCGGCGCTTGCGGCGCTGTGTGTGATCGTCCTGGCATTCGTGCCCAGCGGCGCGTCGGCGGCGAGCGCGCGCTGACGCTCGCGCCGCGGCGCACCACGGTGCGCGAGACGCCCAGCTGCGTGTAGGCGACCGGGGGGCCGACATCGACTAGATTGGGGGTCGAATGAGCTACCCCGGATTTCCGCCGCGCACGGCGAGCTACGAGGCGGACCCCGACGAGGTCCACCGGGTGCTGTTGCTGTACTCGGGCGGGCTGGACACGAGCGTGATGCTGCACTGGATCGCCGAGCGCTACCAGGCGGGGGTCGTCACCTTGACCGTCAACCTCGGCCAGCCGGGTGAGGACTACGCGGTGATCGAAGCCAAGGCACGGCAGATCGGCGCTGTGGAGTGCCATCTCGTCGACGCCCGTGAGGAGTTCGCGAGCGAGTACGTTGCGCGCGCGATCAAGGCCAACGCCCTGTATGGCGCCTATCCGCTGTTCACGGCGCTCGGCCGGCCGCTGATCGCGAAGCTCGCCGTCGATTACGCCCGACGCTCGGGCTGCGACACGATCGCCCATGGCTGCACCGGGAAAGGCAACGACCAGGTGCGAATCGAGGCGACGGTCGCGACATTGGCCCCCGAGCTGCGGGTGATTGCTCCGGTGCGCAGCTGGACGATGGGCCGCGACGAGGAGGCCGCTTACGCGCGCGAGCACGGAATCCCCGTCAAGGGCGGGTCGGAGATCGCTCCGTACTCGATCGACGACAACCTGTGGGGTCGGTCCTCCGAGGGACGCTGGATCGAGGACCTCGCCCACGCGCCCGACGACGACGTGTTCGACCTCGTGACGCTGCCGCGCAACGCGCCCGACGAGCCGGAGCGGATCGAGCTGGGCTTCGAGCACGGTCTGCCGGTGGCGCTGAACGGGGAGCCGCTTGGCCTGGTCGAGCTGATCGAGCGCGTCGGCGAGATCGGCTGCCGTCACGGCGTCGGCATCATCGACCACATCGAGGATCGGATCGTCGGCCTGAAGGTGCGCGACATCTACGAGGTGCCGGCCGCGTCGATCATCCTGCTGGCCCACCAGGAGCTCGAGAAGCTCGTCGGCACGATCCACCAGAACCAGTTCAAGGCCGGACTGGACCGCCAATGGGCCTACCTCGTCTACGCCGGGCTGTGGTGGGAGCCGCTGCGCAGCGACCTCGACGCCTACATGGATTCGGTCAACGCCCAGGTCACCGGGACGATCGGCGTCGAGCTCTACAAGGGCTCCGCGCGGGTGATCACGCGCAGCTCGCCGAACGCCCTCTACGACGAGTCGCTCGCCTCGTTCGCCCAGTCGGGCGGCCTGTTCTCCCAGACCGCCTCGCCGGGCTTCATCGAGCTCTGGTCACTGCAGTCGCGGATGGCCTGGCGGCTGCGCAACGAGTAGTCGGGCGCGGTCGGCTCGGCGCGTCTTCAACGTCCAACATGCGAGGAGCAAGCGATGGCAGCGAACGGCAGTGCACAGTGGCAGGGGGATCTCAAGTCCGGCGGCGGCACGTTCATCGCCGGTGCGGACCTCAACGGCGAGTACTCGTTCAAGTCGCGCTTCGAGGATGGGCCGGGAGCGAATCCCGAGCAGCTGCTGGCAGCCGCACACGCTGCGTGCTTCTCGATGGCGCTCGCCGGCGCGCTCGGAGACGCCGGCACCCCGGTGGCCTCAGTGAAGACGGATGCCGTCGCGACGATCCGCTTCATGGGTGGCGCATGGACGATCGCCACGATCGCGCTGAGCACCGTGGGTGACGTGCCCGGCATCGACGAGGCCACCTTCCAGGCCGCCGCGCGCGCCGCCAAGGACGACTGCCCGGTGACGCGAGCGCTCGCCGGCGGCTCCGCCCAGATCACATTGAAGGCGTCGTTGGCCTGAGCCGTGCCGGAGCGTGAGCGCAGTGTCAGATCCTGATCTCCGGACGCGGCGGCGGCCGGGCACATCGTTGCAGCAGAAGGCCGTCGGGTATCTGGCCGCAGTGGCGCTGAGCGTCTACGGCGTCGTCCGCACCGTGCACCTCGCCCCGAAGCTCTCGTCTGGAGCGCTGATCGCTGTCGCTGCGGTAGACGTCCTGGTCGTTGTGCTGGTGGGCTGCGCGCGGTTGGTGAGCAAGCGTTTGCGTCATCTGCCGGCGAAGACGCGGGCCTTCCTGATAATCGCGTTGATATCGCCGTTTGCGGTCGTCGTCGCGTCTGCCGTGCCGACGAGGGACGCCCCGCCGTTCGGGCCCCCGGAGATGCAGGTCATGGGCGATGTCGGCCTGGTTGGGCTGTGCGTCTGCGCGCTGTGCCTAGTGGTGTGGCGCCTGCTGCGCCCGCCTGCGAGCCCAGAGGGGAGCCCGCTGGAGCGGAAGATCGGTCTGGGAGGCTGACCGGCAGACGCGCGCACGTTGCGGGAAGCCGGATCGCCACGTCTGGTGGCGGTCCTAGGATCAGAGCACCTGATGCCTGAGAGCGCTTTCGCCCATCTGCACGTTCACTCGGAGTACTCGCTGCTCGATGGGGCCTGCAAGATCGAGCGGCTCGTGGAGCGGGCGGCGTCGTTCGATCAGCCGGCGCTCGGCCTCACCGACCACGGCGTGATGAACGGCGCGGTCGAGCTGTACAAGGCCTGCAGGAAGGCCGGGATCAAGCCGATCGTTGGCTGCGAGGTCTACTTCGTCGACGATCACACCGCCGTCGCCGCGCCGGGTCGGCGCATCGAGCGCAATCACCTGACGCTGCTCGCAGCATCCGACGCCGGCTATCGCAACCTCGTCAAGCTGTCCTCGGCGGGCTTCCTCGAGGGTCTGCACCGCGGCCGGCCGACGGTCGACATGGCGCAGATTGAGCGCTACGGCGATGGCGTGATCGCGCTGACCGGCTGTCTCGCGTCGCGGCTGTGCTCGCGGATCGCCGACGGGCGGGTCGCCGAGGGGCGCGAGCACGTCGATCAGCTGATCGCTGCGCTGGGGGCGGAGGACGTCTACTTCGAGCTGCAGAAGAACGGGATCGAACAGCAGGACCGCTGCAACGAGGAGATCGTGCGGATGGCTCGCGAGCTGGGACGTCCGCTGGTCGGCACCGGCGACGTCCACTACCTGCGCCGCGAGGACTACGAGCACCACACGGCGCTGCTCTGTGTGCAGACCAAGAGCACGCTCGCCGAGCCCAAGATGACCTTTGCGACGAACGAGTTCTACCTCAAGGATTCGGGCGAGATGGCGGCTGCCTTCGCCGAGTGGCCCGAGGCGCTGGCGACCACGATCGAGATCGCCGGGCGTTGCGACGTGCACCTCGAGCTCGGCCGGCAGCTGATCCCGGCCTACCCGGTGCCCGACGGACACAGCGAGGCGAGCTACCTGCGCGACCTGGTCGAAACCGGTCTGCGTGAGCGCTACGGCGACCCGCTGCCGGCGGCGGCGCGCGAGCGGATGGAGAGCGAGCTCGAGGTCATCGAGCGGATGGGCTTCAACGCCTACTTCCTGATCGTCTGGGATTTCGTCAACTTTGCCAAGACCAACGGCATCGCGGTCGGGCCGGGCCGCGGCTCGGCGGCGGGATCGATCGTCTCCTACAGCCTGCGGATCACCGATGTCGACCCGCTGGCCTACGGGCTGCTGTTCGAGCGCTTCCTCAACCCGGAGCGCGTGTCGATGCCGGACATCGACATCGACTTCTCGGTCCGCGGCCGCGAGCGCGTGATGCGCTACGTCGTCGAGAAGTACGGCCGCGAATCGGTCGCGAACATCGTGACCTTCGGCAAGATGTTCCCGCGCCAGGCGACGCGCGATGCCGCGCGGGTGCTCGGCTACGACTACGGGGCCGGCGACCGGCTCGCCAAGCTGATCCCCGACCCCCAGCAGGGCCGCCCGCCGTCGTTCGAGGACTGCCTCAAGCAGGGTGAGCAGCTGCGCGCGCTATATGACGTTGACGATCAGGCGCGCGAGATCATCGACATGGCGCGCGGGCTCGAAGGGATCGTGCGGAACTCGTCGATCCACGCCGCCGCCGTCGTGATCGCCGATCGGCCGCTGACCGACATCGTCCCGCTGCAGCTCGCCGACGCCGGCGTCAACGAGGCGGGGGAGCGCCAGTACCGCACGGTGACGCAGTTCTCGATGAAGCCGATCGAGGAGATCGGGCTGTTGAAGATGGACTTCCTCGGGCTGCGCAACCTCGATGTGATCGAGGACGCGCTGGACATCATCGAGCGCTCCACGGGACGGCGGCCGGACATGGCGGCGCTGCCGCTCGACGACAAGGCGACCTACGAGATGCTCGCGCGGGGCGACTCGATCGGCGTCTTCCAGTTCGAGTCCGAGGGCATGCGCGAGGCGTTGAAGAAGGTCAAGCCGGATCGCTTCGACGACCTCGTCGCGCTCAACGCGCTGTACCGTCCGGGCGCGCTGGACCAGATTCCCAACTACGCGCGCGGCAAGCACGACCCGGGGTCGATCAAGTACCGCGATCCGCGCCTGGAGCCGATCCTTGCGTCCTCGATGGGCGTGATCCTCTACCAGGAGCAGGCGATGCAGATCGCCAAGGAGCTGGCCGGCTTCTCGGGCGCGAAAGCCGACGACCTGCGCAAGGCGATCGGCAAGAAGAACCGTGCCGCGATGGCGGCGCTGAAGCCGGAGTTCGTCGCCGGTGCCCGTGCGAGCGGCACCAGCGCGTCGGTCATCGACTTCCTCTGGCAGACCAACGAGCGCTCGGCGGACTACTCGTTCAACCGCAGCCACGCCGCCTGCTACGGGCTGATCTCCTACCGCACAGCGTGGCTGAAGGCGAACTACCCGGCGGAGTACATGGCGGCACTGATCTCCTCGGTGATGTCGACGAAGGACAAGGTGCCGTTCTTCGTCGCCCGCTGCGAGGAGATGGGGATCGAGATCCTGCCGCCCGACGTCAACCTCTCAGATCACGAGTTCACGGTCGTCGACGGCAACATCCGCTTCGGGTTGGACGCGGTCAAGGGGGTCGGCTACCAGGCAGTCGAGGCGATCAAGCGGGCGCGCACGGAGGGCGGGCGGTTCAGCTCGCTGTGGGACTTCTGCGAGCGCGTTGACGGGCACGCCGTCAACAAGAAGGCGATCGAGGCGCTGGTGAAGTGCGGGGCTCTCGGATCGACCGGGGCCACGCGGCGCGGCATGCTGACGGTGCTCGAGCAGGCCCAGGGGGCGGGAGCGAAGGCACAGCAGGACGCGCTGATCGGGCAGTCCTCGATCTTCGACATCGGTGGCTCCAGCGAGCCGTCGCTCGAGCGTGCGTCCGCGCGTCCGCTGATCCCGACCGGCGAGTTCGATCAGCACGAGCTGCTGGCGGTCGAGAAGGAGGCGATCGGCCTGTTCATCTCAGCGCACCCGTTGAAGGCCGTTCGCGACGCTCTGCGCTTCGCCGTCGATTGCCCGCTGTCCGAGCTGGCCGGGAAGCCCGACAAGGAGTCGGTGACGATCGGCGGGATCATCACGCAGGCGCGGAAGGTCCGCACCCGAACGGGCACCGAGATGATGTTCGCGACGCTCGACGACCTCGAGGGGCAGGTCGAGCTGCTCGTCTTCGGCGGCTCGCTCGAGAAGCTCGCGGGCCGCCTCGAAGTCGATGCCATCGTCCTCGTGCGAGGACGCGTCGACCACAAGGAGGGCGCCTCGACGACCGTCGTCGCGCAGTCGATCGAGCCGTTCGCCCCCGCTGCCGGGGACATCGAGCGAGCGCGCTCCTCAGCGCTCGCTGCGGCGCAGCCGAAGCTCGTTCACGTCCGCGTGAGCAAGGAGCGGCGCAGCCCGGGGATCCTCGAGGACCTCAAGCAGGTGCTCACGGCGTTCCCCGGCTGCTCGGAGGTCGTCGTCGAGCTGGGCGAGACGAGCTGGCGGCTCGGGCCGGAGTACCGCGTCGAGCCGAGCGTCAGCCTGCGCGCCGAGCTCGAAGCGCTGCTCGGCGCGCCGGCCAGACTAGTGGCGTAAAGCGCCCGCGCCCGAACGGACGGTTGGGGCACGGGGGCTTGCGCTCAGAGCACCAGGTGCGACGACTCGCTGCCAGACACGATCTGTGCATCGATCGTGCATGTGGCGGTTGCGCCGGTGCCGGACGAGCTGATGCCGAAGTTGATCGTCTCCGTGGTGGTGGTGTCGAAGAGATCGACGTCGTCGTAGGAGCTGATCAGGACCGAGCCGACCGCGGTGTCGCTGTCGGAGCTGGTCGTGGCCAGGTAATCCTCGGCGCCGAGCGCGTCATTCCACTGGACCTCAGGCGGGTTGTTGTCGTAGTTGTCCGGCGCTCCGTCTGAGTAACTTGCGTAGTAGTTGCCGCCGAAGGTGTCGAGGCCGGAACCGCCCGTTGTGGCGGTGGTCTCGAGCCAGGCCTCAGGATCGCCGGCTTGCTTGATGCAGGCGAAGAACACCGGAATCGCTCCGACGCTCGAGGTCTGCGTGCTCGTGGGGCCTGCGGTCAGGGTTGCGGTGAGCACGTTGGCGCCCGGTCCCTGCGGGCCGACGTTGCCGGCCACGCCCGTCGCGCCGGTGGCACCCACGGCGCCGTTCGTGCCGTTCGTGCCGTTGGCGCCGTGCAGCGTCTTCAGGACGCTCGGCTTGATCTGCTTGGTCGAGCTGATCAGGTAGTGGTTGGTTGCCCACGCCGTGCCGCCCGCCAGCGCGAAGAACAGTGCGACGGTCGCGGTGACGTTGGCGTAGCTCGCGATTCTGCGTCTTGGGCTCGGAGCCGGCAGCCCGTTGGTGCTGTGCTGGTTCATGTTGTGCCCCCCTGTGGAGTTGGACGAGGGGCCAACCTACCGCCGGGGATCGGGGCAAAGTGGCCACCAAAGGGGTTGTCTTGGTGACCCTTCGCGCCCGCCGCTACGCCAGCAATCCGCGCACGAGGGCGACCTCCTCGGCGGTCGGGCCGCTGCGGTCGGGACCCGGCGTTTCGAGGACGCAGGGGAGGGCCGCGAAGCGCGGCTCGTTGACGTATGCGCGGGCGCCGTCGAGGCCGAGCTCGCCGTCGCCGATGTTGGCGTGGCGGTCGCGGTTCGAGCCGAGCGGGGTCATCGAGTCGTTGAGGTGCAGCGATCCGATGCGATGCGCGCCGATCGTTTGCTCGCAGTCGTCGATCACGGCCCTCAGGGCTGCGGGTGTGCGAATCTCATACCCGGAGGCGAGCAGATGGCAGGAGTCGAGACAGACGCCGAGCCGCTCGTGCGCGCCACCGGCATCGATCAGGGCGTGCAGCTCGCCGAAGGAGCGCCCGAGCGTGCCGCCGGCACCGGCGGTGTTCTCGAGATGCAGAGGGCAGCGATCGGACTCGGCCAGCGCCGCGGCGAAGACCTCGCCGGCGCGTGCGATCGCGGCGTCGACCGAGCCGGTCTTCGCCGAGCCGGGGTGCACGACGACGCTGTGCGCGCCGATCGCGTCGCCGACGCGCAGTGAATGGGTCAGCGACGCGATCGACTTTTCGCGGATGTCGCGCTCGTTGGAGGCGCAGTTCAGCAGGTACACGGCGTGGATCAGCACAGCGCCGATCTCGCTGGCCGCCATCGCCTCGCGGAAGGCGGCGAAGTCCTCTTCGCCGTACGCCGTCGGTCGCCACTGGCGCGGCGACTGGTTGAAGATCTGGATCGCCTGAGCGCCGAGCGCGCTGCCGCGCTCGATTGCGCGCCATAGGCCACCCGCAGGCGATACGTGAGCGCCGACTAGCATGCTTCGCCTCCCATGAAAGTTCGCTTCGCTCCTTCCCCGACCGGTGCGCTGCACATTGGCGGCGCGCGCACGGCTCTATTCAACTGGCTGGCCGCCCGCAACGCCGGTGGTAGCTTCGTGCTGCGGATCGAAGATACCGACCGGGAGCGCTCGACCGCCGAGAACGTAGAGCAGATCATCGAGGCGCTGCGCTGGCTGGAGCTCGACTGGGACGAGGGTCCGGTCTTCCAATCGGCCAACGAGGAGCGCCACCGCGCCGCTGTGGCGCAGCTGCTGGCCTCGGGGCGTGCGTATCGCTCGTCGGCCGGCGCCGAAGAGGTCAAGGCCTGGAAGGCCGAGCACGGTGACGCCCGCGGCTATCGCGGCGCTGAGGAGGGCAGCGGAGCGGTCCGGCTGCGGGTGCCCGACCAGGGTGAGGTGGTGCTCGACGACCTCGTCGTTGGTGAGGTGCGCTCGCCGAACATCTCGCTCGACGACCTCGTCATCGCGCGCGCCGACGGCACGCCGCTGTACAACCTCGCGGTCGCCGTTGACGACCTCGACGGCGAGATCACGCATGTCCTGCGCGGCAACGACCATCTGACGAACACCGCGAAGCAGCTGCTGATCATCGATGCGCTCGGCGCCACGCCGCCCCGCTACGGACATCTGCCGATGCTGCACGGGCCGGACGGCAAGAAGCTCTCCAAGCGCCACGGTGCGGCATCGGTGCAGGAGCTGCGCGACGCCGGCTACCTGCCGGCCGCCGTCCGCAACTACCTTGCGCTGCTCGGCTGGGGTGCGGGCGACGACGAGACGATCCGCTCGACGCAGCAGCTCGTGCAGCGATTCGACATCGCGCGGATCCAGCGCAACCCGGCGCGCTTCGACGAGCAGAAGCTGCGCTGGCTGAACGGTCGCTACATGCGCGAGCTCTCGCACGCCGAGCTGACCGCGGCGCTCGAGCAGTTCTGCGGACGCGAGGGCCTTGCGCCGGCGGCTGCGATCAGCGCCGAGAAGCTGCAGACGCTCGCCGACTTCTGGCCGCTCGTCGGCTTCGTCTACGACGGACCGGCCGATGATCCGCAAGCCCGTGAGCGCTGGCTCGACGAGCAGGGGATGGCGGTGCTCGCCGATGTGCGCGAAGCCCTCGCGAGCGTTGGCGATCCGTTCGACGAGAAGGCCATCGAATCGGCGCTGGCGCGCGTCATCGAGCGTCGCAAGTTGAAGCCGAAGGCGGTGTATCAGCCGCTCCGGGTGGCCCTGGCCGGCCGCGCGGTATCGCCCGGGATCTTCGGGACGGTAGCCATCCTGGGGCGGTCGCAGGCGCTTGCGCGAATCGATCGTGTCCTCACCTCAACGTTTCGCTGAGGTCTGCCGATGAAACCGGTAGGCGGCACGGGGGGGCTGACGCCCGACGCCACCGCGATTGCAAGGACGCAGCGCGGACCCTCAAACAAAAGAGAGAATCACCCATGTCAGCACACCAGACCGTTGCGGCTGGAGCTCATATCCAGCCCCCCGCTCAGGCGCTCGACGATCGGCCGGGCGAGGGCCACGGACGGCGCCTCACCGCCGCTTTTGACGCGCTCGAAGGATTTCCAGCTCTTGCCGAGTCGCGCAATCGACTGCTCGCGCTTGTTGGCGGGCACCGCGTGCCGCTGGCCGACGTAGTTGAGACAGTCGAGTCCGACATCGCTCTCGTCGTCGCCGTCCTGCGTGTCGCGAACGACCTGCCAACGCGAACGGCCGCGCGCGTTGACAACGTCGTCGATGCAGTGCGTATCCTCACCCCCGAGGCCGTGCAGGAGCTTGCGGAGCGAATGCGCACGTTCGACTACTTCGAGCGCAGCGCGATCTGGGAGGCCGCGCCGGACCGCTTCCGCCTCCATGGTCTTGCCACGAGGGCGGCAGCTGAGCTGATCGCGAGCGAGATCGGCTACCCCGATCGCGACCGCTTGATCGCCGCAGCGCTGCTGCACGACATCGGCAAGCTGGTCCTGATGCACGCCTACGCCGGTTACCCGGCTGCGGTACATCGCGATGCGCGAACCCCCGAGGAGCGCGTTCAGCGCGAGCGCCGTGAGCTCGGCGTCGACCACGCGGTAGTGGGCGGCGTGCTCGCTCGGCGCTGGGGCCTGCCGAAGTCGCTGGCCACTTCGATCGAGCGCCATCACAGCGACGAGGTCGACGGCGACGCTGCGCTGGTCCGTCTCGCCGACATGCTTGCGCACTACGTTCACGACGACCCGGTGTCGCCGGCTGACATGCTCCGTGTGGCGCGTACTGCCGGCGTCGGACCGAGTGAGTTGCGCGCCGTGCTCTACGAGCTGCCGCAGGCGTCGGGTGCCGGCCGCCGGCGGGTAGTCGAGGCGTGTCCGTTGTCAGGCCGTGAGCGCGACGTTCTGCGCCTGCTCGCCGAGGGCAAGGTCTACAAGCAGATCGCCCAGGATCTCACGCTCTCCACGAGCACCGTGCGCACGCACCTCCACAACGTGTACGGCAAGCTCGGGGCTGTCGATCGTGCGCAGGCCGTGCTGATTGCGACGGAGCGGGGCTGGCTGTAGGCGACGAGTAGCGGCGTGTGAGGGTCGCGCCGCTACGATCGTCCCTGCGTGCTTTCGATAACCACGAAGTCGCCGTATGCGGTACTCGCGCTGACGGAGCTCGGGCGGTCGCGCGAGTCCGGTCCGGTGCCGATCGCCGAGCTTGCGCGCCGGCGTCAGATCCCCGTGCAGTTCCTCGAGCAGCTGTTCTCGGTGCTGCGCCGCGCCGGCCTGTTGCGCTCCTATCGCGGCGTCAAGGGTGGTTACGCGTTTGCCCGCGAGCCGGCGACGATCACGGTGCTGGAGATCGTCGAGCTGCTCGACGGTCAGCTCGGTGCGGGGACGAGCGGCATCTTCGCGGAGGCGGCGGGAGCCGTGCGTGAGGTGCTTCGCGGCACGACGCTCGCTGAGCTGATCGAGCGCGAGGAGCGTGATGGCAGCGCGATGTACTACATCTGAATGCGCCTGCGCGGGACGCCGGGCCCGCCGGCCTGCTGAAATGGGGCGGTGATCGATCGTGCATGACGGGCTGCCGCCGCGGGCCACGATGCGGATGGTGCTGCGACTGCTGGGCGGCTGCCTGGCGATCCTGGTGCTTTCCGCGGCGGCCGCTGCGACCAGCGCGTTCGAGATCATCGGTGTTGTGGCGGACTCGCTCGTCAAGGGCTACCACATCACCTCGCCGGACCTCGTGCCCGCCGGCGCCGGCCAGCCGCAGACGATCCTGATCCTCGGCGATGACAGTCGCAAGCTCTCGAAGGACTCTTTCGACTCGAGCGATCCGCCGCACTCGGACACCATCATGCTCGTGCGGCTCGATCCCCACCGCGGCCAGACGTCGGTGATGTCGATACCGCGTGACCTTGAGGTGACCTACTACGCGCGCGGCCGGGAGTTCGTCGACTGGAAGATCAACTCGGCGTTCACCGAAGGCGGCCCGACGACGTCGCTGCGGGTCGTCGAGCATCTGCTGCACATCAAGGTCAACGACATCATCGTGCTGAACTTCCAGACCTTCGCCGATGTCGTGGACGTGCTCGGCTGCGTGTACATCGACGTCGACCACTGGTATTACATCCCACCGGGCTCCGGCACCGCAGCGATCAACATCAGGCCCGGGTACAAGCCACTGTGCGGCTATGAGGCGCTCAGCTACGCGCGCTTCCGCGAGACCGACTCGACGTTTGCCCGCGACGCGCGCGAGCAGGACTTCCTGCGCCAGGCCAAGCAGCAGCTCGGCGTGACCTCGCTGCTCACCAACCCTGGCAAGCTGCAAAAAGTGCTCAACTTCATCGGCCCGGAGATCAGCACGAACATCCGCGGCTCCGAGGCGGTGCTGCGCCTGGTGGAGGTCGCGAGCAGCGCTGTGAGCGGCCCGGTGCGCCAGGTGAAGTTCCCGGAGAGCGCCCCGATAGCGGGGCCGGAGGGGGCGTCGCAAACCGCGACGCCTCAGCAGGTTCAGCAGGTCGTGGCGGACTTCCTCTATGGGACACCGCAGGCCGCCGCTCCGCCAGGCATCGCTTCGCCGTCCTCATCGCCCGGCAGCTCGACCCATCACAGCCACCGTGCGGCGCCTGTTGACGACGCTGCTCTCGGTCTCACCGCAACGCCGGCGTACGCCATCCAGGAGGCGCTCGCGATGCAGGTCGATGTCAAGATCCCGGTGCTGATCACCAAGCTGACCTCGGTCGACGGCAGCCAGCCGGACGCGTCGGACTTCCATCCGTACACCGTGCACGTGCCGGCGGCGGCCGCGGATGGGGGACTGGTCTACCACGGCTACCGCATCACTTGGAGCGACGGTCAGGCTGACGGCGCCTACTACGGGATCGAGGGGATGGACTGGACCGACCCGCCGCTGTTCCACGACGCCTACGACGAGACGATCCACGGGCGGAACTACATGTTCGTGCTAGACGGGGGCGGGATACGCGACA
This sequence comes from Solirubrobacteraceae bacterium, assembly GCA_049512455.1. Taxonomy (GTDB): domain Bacteria; phylum Actinomycetota; class Thermoleophilia; order Solirubrobacterales; family Solirubrobacteraceae; genus Palsa-513. Next base: position 55,123 of record JBEKXB010000006.1, read on the forward strand.
TCGGCTGGATCCAGGGCAAGGCCGTCTACTGGGTCAGCAACACGATCTTCAACAACCTCACGAACCGCCAGATGCTCGCCCTCGCGGAGTCCGCCGGACCGGTCAGTTAGCGCGCGCCCGGGACCGGGCAGTCCAGCCGGCCCGCAAGCGGCTACATTTGCGGGATGGGCCGAAATCCGATCGGCATTACGGAGTGCATCGGCTCGACGCGCCTCGTGCGCCTGGCGCAGCTCGGCGCCGGGACGCTCGCCGAAGGGGTCGAGCTGTACGGCAAGCTCGAGGCTGGAAACCCTGGCGGCAGCGTCAAGGATCGTATCGGGATCGCGATGATCGAGGCGGCCGAGCGCGAGGGTCGGATCGAGCCGGGACGGACGACGATCGTCGAGGCGAGCAGCGGCAACACCGGGATCGCGCTGGCGCTCGTCTGTGCGGCGAAGGGCTATGACTTGATCGTGACGTTGCCGGAGGGGATGCACCGCGAGCGCACGGCGCTGCTGCGCCAGTACGGCGCGCGCGTCGAGCTCGTCGAGTCGATGGGCGGCATGACCGAGGCGGTGCAGGCGGCCCGTCAGCTCGCCAGCAGCGGCGATGCGTTCCTGCCCGACCAGTTCGCCAACCCGGCGAACCCGCAGGCGCATCGCGACACAACCGGCCCCGAGATCCTCGGCGCGCTCGACGGCCGGGTCGATGTGCTCGTGGCGGGTGTCGGTACGGGTGGCACGATCACCGGCGTCGGCGAGGTCCTGCGCGCGCACAACCCGCGCTGCCAGATCGTTGCGGTCGAGCCGGCGGCGTCGGCGGTTCTCAGCGGAGGCCGGCCGGGGCCCCACCGAATCCAGGGGATCGGCGCGGGCTTCGTCCCGCCGGTGCTCAACCGGGCGCTGCTCGACGAGGTGATCGCCGTGACCGATGAGCGCGCCATCGAGCTCGCCCAGCTCGTCTCGCGCGAGGAGGGGATCCTCGCCGGGATCTCCGCCGGCGCCGCGCTCGCGGGTGCGCTCGAGGTGGCCCGGCGGCCCGAGTCGACCGGGCAGCGGATCGTCGTGATCCTTCCCGATTCCGGCGAGCGCTACATGTCGGCGTCGTTCTTCGCTCTCTAGCGATGGCGGTTCGTCGCCGGCGTCCCGGCGCCGACGGAGCGCCGCGCTAGGCTCTGTGGAATGGCCCCCTTAGACGTGCTGTCCACGCTTGCGGGCGAGGTTCGCCGTGACATCGCGGCGGCGCGGGAGCGTGATCCGGCGGCTCGCGGCGTCGGCACCGCCGAGATGCTCGCGACGTGGCCGGGCATTCAGGCGCTGCTCGCGCATCGCGTAGCGCACGCGTTGCACGGTGCCGGGGTCCCGGCACTGCCGCGGGCGATCGCGTTCGCGGCGCGGTCACTGACGGGGATCGAGATCCATCCGGCTGCGAGCGTCGGCGAAGGGTTGTTCATCGACCATGGCTCGGGCGTCGTGATCGGGGAGACGGCGGAGATCGGCAACGACGTGACGCTCTACCAGGGCGTCACGCTCGGCGGCACCGGCTTCTCGACCGGCAAGCGTCACCCGACCGTGCAGGACAACGTGACGATCGGCTCCGGCGCGAAGCTGCTCGGGCCGATCACGATCGGCCACGGCGCGAAGATCGGCGCGAACAGCGTGGTTGTCGCGGACGTTCCGGCGAAGGCGACCGTCGTCGGCGTGCCCGGGCATCCGGTCAGCGTCGATGGCCGGCGCGTCGAGGGCCCGGACGCCGACTGGATCCACCTGCCCGACCCGGTCGCCGACGCGATGCGCACTCTCGCGAACCGTGTCGCGGAGCTCGAACGGACGCTCGCCGAGCTCCGCGGGGAGACGCCGCCGCCGATCGACCCGGCGACCGTGCATCCGCTGCGCCCGGTCAAGGGTCGCAACCCCGCCGGCGGCTAGCGGCTCAGTAGTGGACGCAGCGGCAGCGATGCCGCGGGCGCGCCTTGTACTGCGGCGCCCGGCCGCGGTTCCACAGCCAATTGTCGAGGATGCGCGGCTGCACGTCCTGCTTCGCGGCGAGCCGCTCGCAGGCGTGCACCGCGCAGGCGCGGATCTCGCGCTCCTCGCGACCCGGCGGCAGGAGCTCGCCGGCGTCCACAGTGGCCGCCAGGGCATCGTCGTAGACGAGGACTCCCTCGCAGCGAAGCACGTGCGGGACCACGTTGTCGGCGAAGATCGTCAGCTGATCGAGGTCGCCAAACTCGGCCACCCCGGCCAGCGCCAGGTCTGCCGGGAGCAGCTGGGCTCGCTTGTAGAACGGCTCTCGAAACATCGCCATACCCTGACTGAGGTTCGTGGCCAGCTGCTCGGCCGAGCCTGCTGCGTCGCCAACCGCTGTGAGGGCGCTGTCTTCTCCGAGCCATCTCCCGAGGCCGCGCAGGGCTTGGGCGTAGAGGGCCATCAGCTCGTGGTCGGCGGGCTGGCCGAGGGTGGTGGCGATGGTCGTCGTGCTCATCGCGCGCAGCTCCTCGTTTGACCAGGGGCCGTGTACGCGGAACTGGCTCGTGAGTCGCCCGGCGATCGTGGCGTAGCCCGATCGACCGGGCTCCTTGCGCAGCGTCGGAAACCAGCCCGAGCCGAAGTTGATCGAGTCGAGCGTGAAGAAGTAGCGAGCGACATCCTCCGGCTCGCCGTCGAGAAAGTGGCAGCCGCCATCGAGCGTCGGCGTCACAGCCGCGTCCAGTTGCGGCGCCCGGTCGAGGTCGATGCGGACCGACTGCGCCGCCGCCGCGATCGTGCCGCAGTGCGTGCGGACGCCGTCACACAGGCCCATCGGCGCCCTCGTCGTGAAGCGTCCGCGTGCGCGCTGCGCGCACACCCCAGAAGATCAGCATGGTGGAGAGGCTAGCCGCTGGCCCATCTATGCTTGAGGCGGTGGCCCAGATGAGCGTTCAAGACCAGCGGATCGAGACGCTGCTGGAGGGCCTGAATCCCGCGCAGCGTGACGCTGTGACGCACGGGGACGGCCCGCTGCTGATCCTCGCGGGGGCCGGCAGCGGGAAGACGCGGGTGCTGACGCATCGCATCGCCTACCTCATCGGAACCGGGCAGGCACGCCGTGACGAGCTGCTGGCGATCACCTTCACGAACAAGGCGGCGACCGAGATGCGTGAGCGCGTCGAGCACCTGCTCGGCCACAGCGCGCGCGGGATGTGGGTGCTCACGTTTCACGCCGCCTGCGCGCGGATGCTGCGCGTCGAAGCGGCGCGGCTCGGCTACACGCGGCAGTTCACGATCTACGACCAGGCCGATGCCCGGCGGCTCGTGAAGCGCTCGCTGGACGCTGTCGATGCCGACCCGAAGCGCTTCACGCCGGCGGCCGTCCACAGCCAGATCTCCGATGCGAAGAACCGGCTGCGCGACGCGGCGGACTACGCCGCGATGGTCGGCTCGTACTTCGAGCAGACCGTTGCCGACGCCTACGCGGTCTATGAGAAGGAGTTGGTGCGCAACAACGCGATGGACTTCGACGACCTGCTGGTGCGTGCGGTGAACCTGCTCGAGCTCTACCCGGAGGTGCGCGAGCGCTACCAGCAGGCGTTCCGCCACATCCTCGTCGACGAGTACCAGGACACCAACCACGCTCAGTACCGCTGGCTCGCGCTGCTCTGCGGCGAGCCGCGCAACATCGCCGTGGTCGGCGATGACGCCCAGTCGGTGTATGGCTTTCGCGGCGCCGACATCCGCAACATCCTCGACTTCGAGAAGGACTACCCCGACGCGCACGTCGTCAAGCTGGAGCAGAACTACCGCTCGACGCAGACGATCCTGACGGCCGCGAACGCCGTGATCGCCAACAACCGCAACCAGGTGCCGAAGGACCTGTGGACGGACGTTGGGGAGGGCGACCCGATCAAGGTGCGGGCGTTCGCCGACGAGCACGCCGAGGCGCGCTACGTCGTCGGTGAGCTCGACCAGCTGGTCAGCGAGGGCACGTCGCGCTCGGAGGTCGCCGTCTTCTACCGCACCAACGCGCAGTCACGCGTGCTCGAGGACGCGCTGGTGCGGGGAGAGGTCCCCTACCAGGTGATCGGCGGGACGAAGTTCTATGAGCGGGCCGAGATCAAGGATGCGCTCGCCTACCTGTCGCTGCTCGCCAACCCGCAGGACGAGGTGAGCTTCATGCGGATCGCCAACAGCCCGCGGCGCGGACTCGGGCAGACGTCGCTGTCGCGGCTGCTCGCGCACTGCGCGACGCTCGGCTGGCCGGTGTGGGATGTGGCGGTGAACGCCGAGCGCGTGCCGGGGCTTGGACGCGCGGCGATCAGCTCGCTCGGGCGCTTCATGGATGTGATGGGCGAGTTGCGAGCGCTCGCGCAGGGCGGCGCGCCGATCGCCGAGCTGCTGGAGGCGACGCTCGCCCGCAGCGGCTACCTGGAGGCGCTCGAGGTCGAGCGGACATTCGAGGCGCAGGGGCGGATCGAGAACCTCGAGGAGCTGATCGGTGTGGCCCGCGAGTTCGACGCGAGCGCGGAAGAGCGGACGCTCGACGTGTTCCTCCAGCAGCTGGCGCTGCTGAGCGATGCCGATACGCGGCTTGACGACCAGGGGCTCGTGACGCTGATGACGCTGCACAACGCGAAGGGGCTGGAGTATCCGATCGTCTTCATCATCGGCTGCGAGGACGGGGTGTTCCCGCACTCGCGCTCGCTCGATGAGGGGTCGCTCGAGGAGGAGCGACGGCTCTGCTACGTCGGGATCACACGCGCGATGCGCGACCTGACGTTCACCTACGCACGGCGGCGGACGCTGTTCGGCGCCGAGAGCCATGGGCTGCGCAGCCGCTTCCTCGATGAGCTGCCGGCGGCGGTTACCGACCTCCAGGATGACTTCGTGGCAGGCGTTGGGCTGGGGGGGATCGCGGCGCGACGCGCTGCTGTGCGTGGCGGCGGGAGCTGGGCCGCGGCGGCCAGCGCGTCCCGGCGCGAGACGGCGGCGCCGGCGGTCAGCTACCGGTTGGGCGAGGATGTCGTGCATGCTTCGTTTGGTGACGGCGTCGTGACGGGGATCGAGCCTGGCGGCATAGTGGTCGTGCGCTTCGCGCGCGACAAGTCTGAGCGCAAGCTGCTCGCGGACGCGCCGATGAGCCGCCGATGAGCGCGACGATCATCGACGGCAAGGCGGTCGCTGCGCGGGTGCGCGAGGAGGTCGCCGCAGGCGTCGCGGAGTTCGTCGCGGCGCACGGACGGGCGCCCGGCCTTGCGACCGTGCTGGTGGGGGACGACCCGGCAAGCGCCGTCTACGTCGGCGGCAAGCAGCGTGCGTGCGCGGAGGTGGGGATCAACGCGTTCGACCACCGGCCGGCGGCTGACGTGAGTGAGGCCGAGCTGAGCGCGTTGATCGCGGAGCTGAACGGCGACGCGGCGGTGAGCGGCGTGCTCGTGCAGCTGCCGCTGCCGGACCACCTCGACGGCACGAAGATCACGGGCCTGGTGGCGGCGGCGAAGGATGTCGATGGTCTGACGCCGGTCTCAGCCGGCCTGCTGGCGCTGGGACGGCCGGGGCTGCGACCGTGCACGCCGAGCGGCGTGCTCGAGCTGCTGCGCAGCGTCGATGCGCAGATCGCCGGCGCTGAGGCCGTGGTGGTCGGGCGCTCGAACCTGTTCGGCAAGCCGATGGCGCAGCTGCTGCTCGGCGAGAACGCCACGGTGACGATGTGTCATTCTCGGACACGCGACCTGGCCGGGGTGTGCGCGCGGGCCGACATCCTGATCGCAGCGGTTGGCAGGGCGCAGATGGTGAAGGCGGACTGGGTCAAGCCGGGCGCGATCGTGATCGACGTTGGGATCACGCGCACCGAGGCCGGCCTCGTCGGGGATGTCGACTTCGAAGCGGCGCGTGAGCGGGCCAGCGCGATCACCCCTGTTCCCGGTGGCGTCGGTCCGACGACGATCGCCTGCCTGCTGCGCAACACGCTGCTGGCGGCGGAAGGGCAACTGTAGGGTTGGACCGGACCGGTCGGCGCGATCGCTGTGGGGGTTTCCCGCGCCGGCGTGGCTGCTGACGGCGTGTATGCTCGCTCTGCGGCCGGAGTGCTGTCGGTGGTCCCGGTTCGCCCTGCGGTGCGTTTACAGGTGCACGCGCTAGCTCACGCCAGGCCGAGGAAGACGACGATCGCCCGATCGAGACGCACGATGTCCTCGCCACTGAGTCGACCGATCTGCTCACCCAGGCTCGTCTTAGGCACGGTGGTCAGCTTGTCGACCATCAGGCTCGACGCGCGATCCAGGCGGTTGAGTTCATCAGGAAGCACGTGGAGGCGAAAAAGCGGCGCGTCCGTCGGATCGCTTGTCGGCACGCAGATCGTCACGGACGCTGTCGCGTCGAAGCGGTCGTCCTGCACGATGACCGCGGGTCGCGGCTCAGCGGTGTAGGCCCCGCGCGCGGCAACCGACCAGATCTCGCCGCGCCTCACTCCGAGGCATCCCAGGACACCGCATCGACGAACGCCTGGTCCCCCGCGGCATGTTCGCTGGCGGCGATCGCCTCCGACTGACGATGCGCCTCGCGGATGAACTCTCCAGCGCGCGTGTCCGGCACCCAGATCTGCACCGGCCGCAAGCCCTGGGCCCGGAGACGATCGCGATGCGCTTGCACCCGCTTCGCCGATGACCGTTCTGTTGCCACGACCATAGGGTTACATGTAACGCTACGTTGCGTCAAGCACCAACGCTAGCGCACCTCTCGCGGGGCGAGCCCGCTACCAGGTGCCGTCGACGCAGCTGCCCGAAGTGCCGCCGGCTGACGTGCAGGTGCGGGTGATCTGCCCGCCGACCCGGTTGATGCTGAACGTGTCACCGGTGGTCGAGGTGACTGTCACCGTGTAGGAGACGATGGTGGCGGTCACGCTCGAAATGTAGGCCTTGCCGTGTCCGGGGGCGATGCGCGTCGCCTGTCCGTCGGAGTGAACGAGCGCCAGGTTATTGTTGGCTGCCGCGTAGCTTCCCCCGTGGTCGGTGGCGATAGTCTCGAGCGCCGTGCTGGCGTCTAGAGCCATCTGCTGCGCCTGTTCGTCCGGACTCGTGAACAGAGCCGGAGCGATGGCGATGTCCGCCGCCGACGCGTCGAGCCCACCAACGCTTGTGGCGGCGGAGGAGGCGCAGGCATCGACCGTCCTTACTTCGGGACTGTTTCGACCGACCATGATGTCCTCGCCGGTGGTCTGGAGCGCGGTCGCTGGCATGCGTCCTTCAAGACAGGTGAGCGACCCGTGGCAGAAGGCGATGACCACCGCGATGACGATCAGTGCCGCGAGCCCGGTGTACAGCACCGCCAATGCCGACCACGAGCGGGCCTGGTGGATCTCGAAGTTCCGCGCTCCATCACCCGCCTGTTGTGGCGCTCGATCTGGTGTGCCGGTGGTGCCGGCCGGTGGTGTTGCGGACTTGCCGGAGCTACCCCAATAGTCGGCCTTGCTCGCGTCATGCTCATCGCCGGGCGGCATGGCGCTCACCATACCGTCGCGGCGTGCATCCCGTGTCAGGAAACCAGCCGTGGGCGGCGGCGGACCGCGCCTGGGCTAGTAGCCGCCGGGGTGGCGCGACTCGAAGCCGCTGGTATCGGCCAGGAGCGGCCGCCAGCGCGGTCCCTCCAGGCCACTGGGGTCGCCTGCGGTGCTCGTGTCGAGACGGATGCCGGCGATCTCGAGGAAGGCGTGGCCGCCGTTCGCGTAGATCGTCATCCACTGGCCCTGACCGGGCTGGCCCCAGCCCATGAACTCGCTCGAGTCGAGCGGTGCGCTGAGCAGGCCACCGCCGTGCAGGGAGTAGGACACGGTGCCGGAGCAGTCGTATCCGGCTGAGATGAAGCTCCCGTGCCCGCCACCGAAGACGTACGGCAGGCCGATCAGCCGGTTCCCCGCCCAGATCGCCTGCTGGACAGCGGCTGGTGCGCCGGTCGGCGCAGCCGCGTAGCCGTCGGGGAGGATGGCGGCCACGCTTCCGGGGACCGTCGTCGTCAGCGCAGGACCGAGCGCCGCCGGACCGCCGACCGCGTCCGCGGTGGTGGCGGCCACGTGACGGGAGTGCACGGGGCGCGTCGTGGTCGCGGCGGCGGCGGCGTGATCCGTCGCGACGGCGGTGTTGCTCTGCGCTGCGGTACCGCCAGCATTCGTAGCGGCGGTGGTGTCGGTCTGCGCCGCGGCGCGAACGGCAGTTGTCGCGGCGGTGGTGCCGGTCTGCGCCGCGGCGCGAACAGCACGCTTCACCGGTTGGCGAACGATCGTGCGTCGCGCACGGCGGTGCGGGCGTGCGGAGACAGGCGCCGCCGCCGCCGCTGCACTGCTGCTGTGCAGGTCGGCTGCGGCGAAAGCAGCGGGGGCGCAAAGCGCGACCGCGACAAGCGGAGCGATGGGGACATGCCCGGGCCGCACACCACGGAGTCTGGCAGGAGCCTCGGCGGTATGCCAACCGGCGCACCAGACTGCCCAGCGTCACCTGGACGTACGTACGAGTCGTCGAGAGCCCGACCTGCAGTGCCTGGCGAGCTAGCGGCGCGCGAAGGCGAACGCGAGCAGCATGCTGCCGAGGACGGTGCTGAGCGACGCGAGGACGTAGCCGAGCGTGCTCGGATGGGTCTGTGACAGCACCGTGAAGAGCTCCGCGACGCCTGCTCCCGCGAGGATGCCGCCGAGCGCTTCGACGCCGGCGAGCCGCCGTCCGCGTGCCCCCGCCCGCACCAGCTCGTCGGCGCGCTGCACATCGGCGGCGGACACGACGTCTGCGTGCGCACGCCGTGCGATCAGGATCGCCTCGACGCCGACCTCCTCGACGTAGTCGACTTGCTGCTCGAGCAGCGCACCGACGCTCTCCTGCGAGAAGTCGCGTGGCGCGTGCTTGCCGGCGAGCGAGGTGCGCAGCGTGGTGAGGACGCGGGCGAGGCCCGGGTCTGACTTTGGCTCGGTCAACTCATCCATCGGGTAACACCGTACTCGCTGCGCTACGTCGGGCGTCGGTCCGTTGCTCGGCGAGCGCGTCGGTGATCAGCCCGAGGCCACCCGGTACGCGGGCCTCGCCGTTTCGTGCGCCTGACGCGCCCCATCGGCGCAGCATGCCGTTCGCGGAGTAGGCGACGGCGGCGGTCGCGAGCACACCGACGAGCGCCGCGACAACCGGCACACCGGCTTTGACGTTGTTGGACGCCACCGAGAGGAGCCCGGCGCCGGCGCCGACGAGCCCGATCGGCACGGCGATGACGCCCCACAAGCGAGTCCGCAGCAGCTCACTGCGTGCTTCGCGATGGTGGCGAGCCTCCTCGGCGGTGATCACCGCGACGCGATCGAGCGCGCCGCCCGCCGGGTGGTCGGAGTCGATCACCGGCGGTGGCGTCACAAGCCGATGGGTCGGCGTCGAGGACAGCGCGACATCAGTGCCCGAGCCGCGGCGCCTGGAGCGCGAGCCGCCTTGCTCGTCTGCCTGGTCATCGAAGCCAGGGCCCGGGTCATCGATCATGACCGCATCCTAACGGTGCAGTCGGAGGGCTCAGTGCGTGCGCCAGATCGGGGGCCGCTTCGCCTCGAAGGCGGCGGCCCCTTCGCGTGCGTCGCCGGCGGCGAGGATCTGCTCCCACAGCTCCATCTGCTGCTCCCACGCCTCGTTGAGCGTCCAGTCGCGGGCGCGGTCGAGGACGTGCTTGGTCGTGCGGATCGCGAGCGGGCTGCCGGGGATGATCGCGGCGGCGAGCTCGAGCGCGACGGTCAGCGCTCCACCGTCGTCGGCGAGACGGTTCACGAGGCCGAAGTGATGCAGGCGTTCGGCTGTCATCGCCTCGCCGGTGAGCGCGAGCTCCTTTGCGATGCCCAGCGGGACGCGCTGGGGGAGGCGCACCAGCGCGCCGCCGCCGGCGAAGAGGCCACGCTTCACCTCGGGGAGCGCGAACTTCGCGCTGCGCGCCGCCACGATGAGGTCGCAGGCGAGCGCGATCTCGAAGCCTCCGGCGAGGGCGAAGCCTTCGACGGCTGCGATCAGCGGCTTGCGCGCGCCGCGCTCGGTGATCCCGGCGAACCCGCGACCCTCGACGAACGGCGAGTCTCCGAGCAGCGACGCCTTGAGGTCCATGCCCGAGCAGAAGCCGGGTGGTGCGCCGGTGAGGATCGCGACGTTCAGCCCGTCGTCGCTGTCGAGCTCGTCGAGCGCAGCGGCGATCGCCTGCGCCATCGCCGCATTGACGGCGTTGCGCACGGCGGGGCGGTTCAGCGTGATGAGCAGGACGCGCTCGTGTCGCTCGAGCGCTACGACGTGGTCGCTGTCAGGCATCGGTTGAGGCCACCGCGCGAAGGGCTCAGCTTCGCGCGAGCAGGTTGACCGCGGCCTCGGCGACAGAGACCTCGGAGACCGTGCTGATGTTGCCTGCCGGATCATTGAGGATGATCGACAGCACGAACGCCCGGCCGTCACGGCGGCGCAGGTACCACGTGGTGCTGATCACGCCCGGCTCGGAGCCGCCCTTGTAGCCGACGTACGACCATGTCTGGGCGTTCAGGGCGATGCCAGGATTGATCGCCAGGATCTGGCGCAGCGGCGCCAGGCCGCGGCGGCGCGACTCCACCTCCAGGCGGTTGATCGCGTGGGCCAGGTCGGCAGCTGAGGCGAACCACTCGAGCGTGCTGATGTAGCGCGGCGCGGTCCAGGCCGCGGCCTCGGCGAGCGTCGGCGTGAACGCGTCAACGCGCGCCAGCAGGCGCGTGCGCGCCGCCGTCCCGCCGTTGGCATACGCGCGGGTCAGCGACGCCGGCGCCGCGAGCTTCAGCGCGAACAGCTCGCGCGTCGTCAGGAATGGCTCGTCCCGCGACACGCTGTGGTTGCCAAGCGCGACCAGCTGGGTCTCCACGGCGTTGCGCCCGAGCCGATGGATCAGATGATCGGCAGCCGTGTTGTCGCTGACGGAGATCATCTGCTGGGCGTAGTGGAGCAACGAAAACGTGGCTCCTGCCGGATCGAGGCGCATGTCTCCGCCAGGCAGGCTCTTCCAGCGCTCGTGGATCGCCAGGCGCGTGGTCCAGCGGACGCTGCCGTGCTCGACCGCATTCGCCAGCGCGCCGAGCACGTAGAGCTTGAAGGCGGAGCCGATCGCGCCGGCCTCGGTGCCGTTGAGCGCGTGAATCTCCCCGCCGCCGGCGTAGCCCGCGTAGAGCGAGGCGTGCGGGGCGAGGCGTTCGAGCGCCGCGTCGACGCCGCTCCAGCTGTTGATCGTGGGCGCGGCCAGCCGGAAGTCTAGCCCAACGATGAGATGGGGCGCGGTGGCGGACACCGCGATGCTCGCGTCAAAGGCGGCACCGCCGGGCGAAGTCAGCTCGGCCTCGAGCGCAAGATCGCCGTGGCTGCCCGGCGAACGCAGGACGCGGGCGATCTGGAGGTTCTGGCCGGCGAGGTCGGCCAGCGACGCGACGAGCGCCTTGGGCGGGACTTCTGCCAGGAAAGCGGGGGAGAAATGCGCCGCGAGCTCGGCGCGGGAAGGCGTCGCGGAGGCATTCAGCTCGGCGACCACCCAGCGGAGCTGCTCGCTGGCCGGCGTCGCCGTGACCGGGGCCAGCGCGGTCACCGGGCTCGCGCTGCTCGTGCTCCCGGCCGCGCCGTGAGAGCCCCCGCCGCCGCCGCCGCACGCACTCAGCAGGCACAGCGCTGCGAGTGATCCGACAACCGCCGCCGGCAGGCCTCGGGATCTCGCAAACGAGCGCACGGCATGGACACTACCCGTCACCCGCGCGATGTGGCTGCGCACAGCCTGACCAGCGACGCCGGTGGCAGGAACCGTTCGCCGTAGGCGCCGGCGAGCTCGCGCGCTCGTGCGACGAAGCCGCTCGCCCCGCCGCCATAGCGCTCGACGTACGCCAGCACGCCTCCGGTCCAGTCGGGGTAGCCGATGCCGAGCAGCGAGCCGACGTTGGCATCGCGGGCCGAGGCGACGACCCCCTCGTCGAGGCATCGCACCGCCTCGATCGCCTCGATGAACAGCAGCCGCTCGACCAGCTCGCGCGGCGGCACAGGCGGCTCCAGGACCGGCGCGATATCCGCCAGTCCAGCCCATAGGCCCACCCGCATGCCGTCGCGGTAGTCGTAGAAGCCGGCCCCGGCGCGGCGTCCCGTACGCCGATGCGTGTCGATCAGCTCGTCGATCAGACGCTCCGCCGGGTAGCGCTCCCAGGGCTCGCCGGCGGTCGCCGCCGCCGCGGCGTACTGGCGCCGGACCGCGCGCAGCAGCTCGAGGCCGAGTTCGTCCGCCAAGGCAAGCGCCGGCGTCGGATAGCCGCCCTGCGCGCAAGCGTCTTCGATCATCGACGCCGGCACGCCCTCCACAAGCATCCCGATCGCTTCATAGATGAACGTGGCGAACACGCGGCCCGCGAAGAAGCCGCGGCTGTCGCGAACGACGATCGCCGTCTTGCCGAGCGCCGCCGCGAGACCCAGCGCGCGCTGCACCGTCTCCTCGCTCGTCCGTGCACCCCTGACGATCTCGACGAGCGGCATCTTCTCGGCGGGGCTGAAGAAGTGCAGGCCGATGAAGCTCTCCGGTCGCGCGACGCTCTCGGCCAGGCCACTGATCGGCAGCGACGATGTGTTCGAGCAGAGCAACGCGTCAGCGGCGAGGTGCGGCTCGATCTCGGCGAGCGCCCGGGCCTTGACCGCGGGATCCTCGAACACCGCTTCGATCAGCACGCCGGCGCCGCCGGCGTCGCCGAAGCTGGCGCCAGCCGTGATCCGTCCGACGAGCTCGGCGCTGGCCGCCTCAGCGAGCCGGCCGCGCGCCAGCGCCTCGGCCGCCAGGCGCCGGCAACGCTCCAGCCCGCGCTCGGCCGCTTCGTCTGTCAGGTCGATCAGCGCAACCTCGATGCCCGCCCCCGCGAGCAGATAGGCGATCGCCGAGCCCATCGTGCCCGCCCCGAGCACTGCCGCTCGCGCGACGCGCGGCCGCGACGCGCTTCGCGTCGCCATCGCCCTACACGCGCTCGATCACAGTCGCAATACCCATCCCCCCGCCGGCACACAGCGTCGCCAGGCCGTAACGGCCGTTGCGGCGCTCGAGCTCGTCGAGCAGCGTGCCGAGGATGATCGCCCCGGTGGCGCCGAGCGGATGCCCCATCGCGATCGCCCCGCCATTGACGTTGATCCGGTCGAGGTCAAGCTCGACGTCGCGCGCGAAGCGGAGCACGGCGGCGGCGAAGGCCTCGTTGACCTCGACCACGTCGAGATGGTCAACCGTCAAGCCGGCGCGCGCCAGCGCCTTGCGCGCAGCGGGGGCCGGTCCGGTGAGCATGATCGTCGGCTCGGCTCCCGACAGCGCCGTCGCGACGACGCGTGCGCGGGGGCGCAGGCCAAGCTCGCTGCCCACCCGCTCGCTGCCGAGGAGCACCAGCGCGGCACCGTCGACGATGCCCGACGAGTTGCCCGCCGTGTGCACGTGGTCGATCCGTCCCAGCCAGTGGTACTTCGCCAGCGCGACCGCGTCGAAGCCGTCGCGCTGGCCGACCGCCGCGAACGCCGGCTCGAGCCTGCTGAGGGCTGCGGCAGTCGTGTCGGGGCGCATATGCTCATCGGTGGCGAGCAGCACCCGGCCGTTCAATCCGCGCACCGGGATCAGCGCCTGGTCGAAGCGCCCCTCGGCGTGCGCTGCCGCTGCGCGCTGCTGCGAGAGCAGCGCATAGGCGTCGACGTCCTCGCGCGCGAAGGACTCCACCGTCGCGAGCAGGTCGGCGCTCACGCCCTGGGGGACGCTGAAGGCGCTCGCTCGCCTGGTCTCCGCGTCCATCGCAGTGCCGCCGACATCGGAGTAGATCGGGACGCGTGACATCGACTCGACGCCACCGGCGAGGATCAGCTCCTCCCAGCCGGCGGCCACCTTCGCCGCGGCGACGTTCACCGCCTCCAGCCCGGAGGCGCAGAAGCGGTTCAGCTGCATCCCCGTGACGGTGTCGGGCAGCCCGGCCTTGAGCGCCGCCGTCTTCGCGATGTTCATGCCCTGCTCGCCGATCGGCGAGACGACGCCGAGCACGACGTCTTCGATCCGTGCCACGTCGAGCTGGCGGTGGCGGTCTCGCAGCGCGTCGATCAGGCCGACGACGAGGTCCACCGGCTTGACGGTGTGCAGCGCGCCGGTGTCCTTCCCGTTCCCGCGCGGCGTGCGGATCGCGTCGAAGATCAGCGCTTCGCTGCTGCTCATCGTTGGGCAAGGTTAGTCGGCAAGTAGGTACGGAGAGCACGTAAGCATGTCGGTGGTTGTCGGGTTTGACCCGCCATCGCGCGGAACCTCGACAAGTTTGGAGGGTGGACGTTGGAAGGTGTAGACTGTGTACATGGCAACCACGGACATTGATCGGTTCCTGAAAGGCGTTGAAGGGCTGGCCGCCCTAGACCCCGATGAAATCGCTCGTCGCCTCGCGGCGATGCGTAGTGATGCCGACATGCTCAGCCTGAAGATCGCAGTGCTCGAACGGATGCTCGGTGAAGCACGACGGCGCGTCCCCGGCCAAGCCGCAGCGAGCCGTAGTGATGCACCGAAGGCCGTTGCGAACGACGGGAACCGACCGTACACGTGGAAGCGTGACGCCATCCTCGCGATCATGAAAACCGAGCCGCACCGCATGTTCTCTGCGGCCGACCTGCGCAGGCGCTTGCGAGAGACGGGCGTCATGAACGGTGATGAGGGCACACCTACGTCGCTGTTGCTTCAGCGCATGGTCAAGAGCGAGCCCGGGATCGTCGAACGCCCACCAGGAAAGTACGCCTTTGTTCCACGCGCAACGATCGCTAAGCCGGCCGACACAGAAGAAACAGCCGCGGCTGAACACGACAACGCCGCGCTCATGCATCGCAGCGCGTTCGCGCAATGAAAACTTCTCGCAGCCAAACCCGCATCCCAGCGGTGGCGAGAGGAACCGCTGGGCCGGGGGGATTGGCCCCCCCGGCTCAGCACCCATGACAACTCGGAGGGTGCTTCCGGTGTGGCGCACCGGCCCCGCGTTAGGTGCGGGCTGACCCGTTGGCAGACGGCGATAGGTTCGATCCCTACACCCTCCGCGGTTGTCGATTGATACTAACGGTATCACTGCCGAGGCAAAATTAAAAGGCCCGAATATGCCCGCCCGAAAGCGCCCAGACAAGCCAAAACCGACCGCGCCGCCAGCGGACGTGCGCGAGATCCAAGATCCCGAACACACGGAGGCCGACTTCCTACGCGACCTCGACCACGTCTCGACGGACCGTGCTACCGAGTTGCTAGCCGGCCGCGCTCCACACGATCCAGCATCGCGTAGAACAGCGGCTGGTCGCTGAAGCGCCGGTTGTAGCGGAAGCTGTACTCGTCCACGTAGCTCTGAAGGTAGGTCGCGCTGACCGCGTGGTAGACGCCGCGCAAGCCGTTCTTCAGCAGCGACCAGAACCCTTCGATCGTGTTCGTGTGCGCCGTCCCGTCCACATACACGCGGGCCTTGTGCGACACGCGACGATGGCTCCGGTACTGCTCGCCGACCACGCCGTAGGTGTGCCACTCGTCCGTGAACACCATCGCGCTCGGTAGCACGAACTCGCGCGCCACATTCGTCAACGTGCGCTGCCCGCGGTTCGGCACGATCCGCGTCCGCACCTGCCCGCCGCGCTCTACCGCGCCGAACACGATCGTCTTGTTCGCCATGCCCTTGCGGACCGCCTGCGAGTGGGTCATTAGGTGGTTGTGGTTATAGACCTTGCCGCCGACCCATGTCTCGTCCATCTCGACCTCGCCGGACAACTGCGTGTCGTCCTGGCCGAGCAGCGTGCGGATCTGCTTGAACATCCGGTGAGCCGTCTTGTAGGTGACGCCGATCTCCCGTTCGAGCTGCTTGGCGGAGATCCCGCAGCGGGTGCTCGACATTAGGTAGATCGCGTAGAACCAGAACTGCAAGCTGACGCTGCTCTTGTGGAAGATCGTTCCAGCAGTCGGGTAGACCTGATGGCGGCAGTACTGGCACGAGTACGCCGACCGACCCGTCAGCTTGTGAAACCGCGTCGCCCTGCCGCACTTCGGGCACTCCGAGCCGTCCGGGAAGAACTTGTCCTTGAGGTACGCGAGGCACGCATCGTTGCCCGGGAATAGCTCTAGGAACCGCGAGTAGGTCATCTGCGACTCGCTCGACGCGGCGGGGAGAGTGCGGTTCCGATGGCGTGCTTCCATACTCGAAACGATACCAGCTACACGTACGTGTGTCAAGTATCATCCGAAGGAAGCCTCCCTAGGATGCCGCGCAATACCCCGAGTCGGAGTTCGCAAGTCGCTAGCGTTTCGCCGCGCGAGGCAAGGAGAAAGTTTTCGGCGTCGCGAGGCGAAACGTGCTCGCTGAGAAACGCGCCCGCTTCCTCTGTCCACGCCGGTACGTACCTGGACGGGATGCCGGTTCGGGTGATGTCCTCGCCCTTGCGTATCAGGTTCGCAACGCCGACGCGAACGTTCACAGCCGGGGCATCTGGCGTCGTTGGCTTTTGGGCGGTAGCTGCCGCCCGCTCAGTCTCCAACATGCCGCGTATCGCCACGACATCATCGGCAAGGAGCCTGTGGGGAGCGCGCGCCAACGCCCAGCCAAGCTCAAACAGCGGAACAAGGACGGCAGCGCCAACCGCGGCAATAGCCACGACAACCGCTGCGCGGACGATTGACTCAGAGAACCCAAGGATTAGCAATGCGACCACCCCCAGGCCAGCGCCCGCCGCCGCGGTGACGACCTCCCGCCAGAACCGGACGCCACGCCAATCGGCTCTAGCCCGCTGCCATGGTGTCTGACGTCCTTCGGCCACGCGCGCATCATCGCGCGAACCCCCATACGCTGCTCGTGTGTCTAGTTGGCTCGCCGCTCTTCTCAGACGGACGGTTCGGGCGGTTTCGCGGCTATCGGCTGGGCGTGCGTGCTCCCGCAACCGGGTACGTGTCGTGCCTCCCTAGTTGCCGGTTAGTCTTGCGGGCGTGCGATTCGATCTGCGCCGCATCCGCCCCCCCGAGATCCTCGCCCTGTTGGCCGGAGTGCTGCTCGCCGTTGCGCTGTTCCTGCCGTGGTACGACTTCCCGGGCGGCCGCGAGGACGCCTGGCACGCGCTGACGGTCGCCGAGGTCCCGGCGGCGCTTGCCGCGCTGGTCGCGCTGGCGCTGGTCGCGGTGACGCCCGTGGCGCGCTCGTCCGCGCAGCCGGTGGCCCTAGCGATCTGGACGACGGCGCTCGGTCTGGTTTCGGTTGTCGTGGTCACGGTCCGCGTCGTGGCGCTTCCCGGCATGGCGCTTGGACGCTGTTACGGGCTCTGGCTGGCGCTCGCCGGCGCGATCGGGGTGCTCGTCGCTGGCTGGCTCTCGCTGCGCGACGAGAGGCCGTCCTGGGGTGTCCGCGCGAGCGGTGCTCCGCAATGAGCATCGATCGTGAGACGGTGCTCCACGTCGCGCGCCTCGCGCGACTGGCGCTCAGCGAGGAGGAGGTCGACGCGATGACCGGCGAGCTTGCCGGTGTGCTGGACCACATCGCGACGATCGGCGAGCTCGACCTCGAGGGTGTCGCGCCGACGACCCATGTCGTGGCGGTCGAGAACGCGCTTCGCGCCGACGAGCCGGCGCCGTCACTGCCGGTCGCGCGGGCGCTCGAAAGCGCGCCCGACGTAGCCGAGGGCGGCTTCGCCGTGCCGAGCCCGCAGGCATGAGCGGTCTGCTCGAGTTGTCGGCCAGCCAGGCGGCGGCGAGCATCGCGCGCGGCGAGCTCGACGCCGCCGAGCTGTTCGACTTCTACCGCGAGCGTGCCGCCCGCGACGAGACGAACGCCTTCACGTGGGTGGCCGGCGCCGCGCCGGAGACGCGCTCGGACGGGCCGCTCGCCGGGGTGCCGCTCGCGGTGAAGGACCTGTTCGCCACCGAGGGCGTGCCGAGCCAGGCCGGCTCGCGCATCCTCGAGGGCTACTGCCCGCCGTACACCGCGACCGTCGTCGAGCGGCTCGCGGCGGCCGGTGCGCCGCTGCTCGGCAAGACCAACCAGGATGAGTTCGCGATGGGCTCGTCCAACGAGAACTCGGCGTTCGGTCCGGTGCTCAACCCGTGGGACCACCGGCGCGTGCCGGGAGGCTCCTCGGGTGGCAGCGCCGCGGCGGTCGCCGGAGGCCTCGCTCCGTGGGCGATCGGTACCGACACCGGCGGCTCGATTCGCCAGCCGGCGGCGCTGTGTGGGATCGTCGGGTGCAAGCCGACCTACGGCGCCGTATCGCGCTACGGGATGATCGCGTTCGCCTCCTCGCTTGATCAGGCGGGGCCGCTGGCGCGGGACGTCAGCGACGCCGCGCTGCTGCTGTCGGCGATGGTTGGCGCGCGCGACCCGCGCGACTCGACCTCGCTCGACTACCCCGGCGCGATCGCCCTGCCGACGCGCGTGGACCTGAAGGGCGTTCGTCTCGGGGTCCCCGCCGAGCTGTCCGGCGAGGGCATCGAGCCGGGTGTGCTTGGGGTGTTCGAGGCGACGCTCGAGCTTGCCCGCCGGCTCGGGGCGAGCGTCGAGCCGTGCACGCTGCCGCACGCAGGGCACGCGCTTGCCGCGTACTATGTCCTCGCGCCGGCCGAGTGCTCGTCGAACCTCGCCCGCTTCGACGGCGTGCGCTACGGCTACCGCGCGCCGGGCGCAAGCGACCTTCTGTCGATGTACACGCGCACGCGCCACGACGGATTCGGGGCGGAGGTGAAGCGCCGCATCATGCTCGGCACCTACGCGCTCTCGAGCGGCTACTACGACGCCTACTACGGTCGCGCCCAGCGTGTGCGCACGAAGATCGCCGAGGACTTCGCCGCTGCCTTCGAGCGCTTCGACTTCGTCGTCACGCCAACCTCGCCTGCGGTCGCGTTCGAGCTCGGGGCCAAGCTGGCAGACCCGCTCGCGATGTACCTCAACGACTTCTGCACGGTTCCGGCGTCGCTGGCGGGCATTCCGGCGATGTCGATCCCGGTCGGGCTGGCCGAGCCTCCCGGCGGCGGAACGCCGCTACCCGTCGGCTTCCAGCTGATCGGCCCGGCGTTCAGCGAGAGCGACATGCTCGGCGCCGCCTTCGCGCTCGAGCAGGCGTTGGGCTTCGACGGCAGCGCGGTGCGCTCGTGACGGTCGAGCTCGAGCCGGTCATCGGGCTGGAGATCCATGTCCAGCTGAAGACCGCGACGAAGATGTTCTGCGGTTGCGAGCTGTCGTTCGGCGAGCCACCGAACACGCGGACCTGCCCGGTCTGCCTCGGCCTGCCGGGAGCGCTGCCGGTGGCCAACGCGCAGGCAATCCACTTCGGGTTGATGATCGGCATCGCGCTCGGCTGCGAGCTG
Source organism: Solirubrobacteraceae bacterium (assembly GCA_049512455.1). Taxonomy (GTDB): domain Bacteria; phylum Actinomycetota; class Thermoleophilia; order Solirubrobacterales; family Solirubrobacteraceae; genus Palsa-513. Next base: position 74,421 of record JBEKXB010000006.1, read on the forward strand.
GCTGAGCGCTCGATCTTCCACCGCAAGAACTACTTCTATCCCGACCAGGCGAAGAACTACCAGATCTCCCAGTACGACGAGCCGCTATGCCGCGGCGGCGAGCTGGCCGGCGTGCGCATCCATCGGGTACACCTCGAGGAGGACGCAGCAAAGCTGGTCCATCTGGGTGAGAGCGGCCGGATCCACGGCTCCGAGCAGTCGGTGGTCGACTTCAACCGCGGCGGCACGCCGCTTGTCGAGATCGTCACCGAGCCCGAGCTGCGCTCGCCGGAGCACGTCCGCGAGTGGCTGATGCTGCTGCGCGCGACGCTCCGCAGCCTCGGCGTGAGCGACGTGAACATGGACGAGGGGTCGCTGCGCGCCGACGCCAACGTCTCGCTGCGACCGGCTGGTCAGGTCACGCTCGGCACCAAGACCGAGCTGAAGAACATGAACTCGTTCCGCTTCCTCGAGCGCGGCGTCGCCGCCGAGATCGACCGCCAGCGCGCGATCATCGAGGGCGGGGGCGAGGTCGAGCAGGAAACGCTGCACTTCGACCCGGTCAGCGGCACGCTCACCTCGCTGCGCTCCAAGGAGGAGGCGCACGACTACCGCTACTTCCCGGAGCCGGACCTGACACCCGTCGCCACGACCGCTGACATGCGCGCGGCGGCTCACGCGGCGATCGGCGAGCTGCCCAGCGCTCGCGCAAGCAGGCTCGCGACTCTCGGCCTGACGGCCGAGCTCGCTCACCTGCTGGCTTTTCGGGGGGAGCTCGGGGATTACTTCGAAGCCGTCGTCGCGCTCGCGCCTGTGGATCATGCGCAGCAGATCGCGAACTGGATCTCGGGCCAGCTGGTCGCTCGGATTGGCGACCAGGACCCCGCTGAGAGCCGGGTGGCGCCGGAGGCGCTCGCGACGCTGGTGGCGATGGTCGAGGCGCGCGAGCTGACGAACAATGCGGCGCGTGAGGTGCTTGACGTGCTCGTGGCTGCGGGCGGCGATCCGCGGGAGATCGTCGCCGAACGCGGGCTCGGTGCGCTGGCCGACGAGACCGCGCTCGCGACGATGGTCGCGGACGCGCTCTCCGCCGACCCCGACTCCGCAGCCCAGGTGCGCGCCGGCAACGAGAAGGCGATTGGCGCTCTCGTCGGTGCGGTGATGCGCGAGACGCGTGGTCGTGCCGACGGTGGCGAGGTCACCCGCCTGATGCGCGAGCAGCTCGGCTTATAGGCGGGCCCCCAGGCGGGCCAACCGCCGGACGGCGATCTTGGCCAGCGGGCCAAGGACGCAACGCGGTCGAGCGCCGATCATCTCGTCATGGAAGACAAGAACGGACGCTCTCGGTTTCTCCTCCTTCCCGAGCAATGCGAGCCGTCGGTCAGCGCGAAGCAGCCGGTCCTGCGCCGCTACAGCCTTGCGCGGATCCCCGCGCAGCGCGCGGATCCGCTGCCGGCGCGCCGACCTGGCCCCAAGCGCACGCGCGGCTAGCCGGCTACGAGACGCCATAGAATCGCGCCGTGGCTCCTCGGCGCGTTGCGATCGTCGGCGCCGGCATCGGGGGACTGACTGCCGCCATCGCGCTGACGCGAGCCGGCTTCGATGTGGCTGTCTACGAGCAGGCCGCGGAGCTCGGCGAGGTCGGGGCCGGCATGGGCCTGTGGCCAAACGCGCTGCGCGTGCTGGCGCGGCTCGGCCTGGGGGAGGATGTGCTGTCGCTGGCCGGCGGGGGGGTCGGGATCGGCCTGCGGCGCGCGGACGGGCGGTGGCTGATGCGCCAGTCCGCGCAGGAGATGCAGAACCGTTGGGCAGCGCCCTTTGCCTGCGTGCATCGTGCCGAGCTTCACGCGCTGCTGGTGAAGCGCCTCGATCCCACGACCGTTCATCTGGGGGCCCGCTGCAGCGGCTTCGAGCAGCGCGATGGGATCGTGGCGCTGCGCTTCGAAGGACGCGGCGATCACGTCGACGTCCAAGCCGACGTGCTCGTCGGTGCCGACGGCGTGCACTCGGTGGTGCGCGCGGAGCTCTCGGGACCTGCCCGGCTGCGCTACCGCGGCTACACCAACTGGCGCGGCACCACGGCGCCAGGCTCGGTGCCCCCGGTGGCTGACTCAACGGACAGTTGGGGCCGTGGCGGCCATTTCGGCCTGCAGCCGACCAGCGGCGGGCGGATCCTCTGGTATGCGGGGCTCAACGCCGGCGAAGCGGTGGCGGACGACGAGCAGACCCGCGCGCGCCTGCTCGAGGCGTTCGGCGCCTGGCACGCGCCGATCGGAGCGGTGATCGAGGCGACGCCGGACGCCGCGCTGATCCGCACCGACATCTACGACGCCCGGCCCAGCCGGCGCTGGAGCCGTGGCGCGGTGACGCTCGTCGGCGACGCGATTCACCCGATGACTCCAGACCTCGGTCAGGGCGCCTGCCAGGCGATCGTCGACGCCGCCGTCCTGGCTCAATGCCTGACCGAGACAGGGGATGTCCACGCGGCGCTCACGGCCTACCGGCGCCGCCGCGCCTGGACCGCCACGCTGGCGACGCTGTTCTCGCGCTACTGGGGCGCCGCCGCGCAGCGCGATGGACGGCTCGCCTGCACGCTGCGTGACGCGATGCTCGCCGCGACGCCGCGCGCGCTCCAGCTCCGGCAGCTCGACCTCCTGGTCGAGCGTCCCTAGCGGCGACGAGCGGTGCTACGCTCGACGCGCCGACGCCACGCGGGGTCCGCGGTGAGCGTCATAGGCAATTGCATTGCACAGATCGGGGAAGCGATGAGGCTAGGCGTTCGGGTATGGCGTGCTGCGTGCGGCCCCCGGCTCGCAGCGCTTCTCACGGTGGGTGCTATTGCGGCGTGCGCCGCCTTGCCGGCCTCGGCGTTCGCGTCCGTTCTCACGTGGTCTCCGACCGTGACGATCGCGTCGCCCAACCCCGACACCGACGCGCAGTCCGGGTTCGAGGGGTTTGCGCGAATCTCGTGCCCGTCCGTGTCGTTCTGCGTCGCGATCGACGGGCCGAACGGGGACGTTCAGACATCCACGGATCCAACCGGCGGAGCTGGCGCGTGGCACGTTGCGGACGTCGACGGGACAACGCACCTCAGTGCCGTGTCGTGTCCGTCAAGCGCGCTGTGCGTCGCGACCGACCAGGCTGGCGATGTCGTGACCTCGACGAACCCAACGGGCGGCGCGGGCGCCTGGAAGGTCGAGCACATCGACGGTTCGATTGAGCTGTTCGACGTCTCGTGTGCGTCCAGCACGCTGTGTGTCGCGACCGACCAGGGCGGCGACGTGCTGACCACGCGGTCACCGGCCATCGCGGACGACTGGACCGTCACGCCGCTCGGACATTCGCTGTGGGGCGTCGCTTGCCCGTCGATTTCTCTGTGCGTGGTCAGCTCCGGCGCCGGCCCGGGCAAGCCTGAAGGCGTCGAGACGACGACCAACCCGCTCTACGCGACGAGCGCCTGGACGTTTACAACCCTGACTCCGGCGTCGGCGACCGGCGTGCCGCTGTCCGTCGCCTGTCCGACGGTGTCGTTGTGTGTTCTCGCCGACAACTACGGCAACACGCTGACCGCCACCAATCCGACCGGCGGAGCGGGCGCGTGGAGTGCCTTCTACAACCCGGTCGTGGACCCCGGCCCAACCGATGTCTCGTGTGCGTCGGTGGCGCTGTGCGTGATCTCCAGCGGGCTGCCGTTCGCATCGACCGATCCGGCGGGCGGTGGTAGCGCATGGAGCACATCGCCGGTGCCCGCCGGGTTCATCGCTCAGGGCGTGTCGTGTCCGTCGGTGTCGCTGTGTGTTGCTGTTGGCGGTGGTGAGGTGTCGTTCGGAACCCCAGCCACGACCCTGACGACTCCGCCCAGCATCACGATGCTGCATCTGAAGATCCACCTCAAGGCGGACACCGCGACCTTCACCTTCCGCGCGAGCGCCGCCGCAAGCAGGTTTGAGTGCTCACTGGCGCGAGGAGCCAAGCAGCTCAAGCCAGGGTGGGCTGCGTGCAAGTCGCCGCGGACGACCGGGCGGCTTGCGGCGCGGGTGACCTACAGCTTCTACGTACGCGCGATCGCCGTCGATGGCCACGCCGGCCCCGCCAGGCACCGCGCGTTCGCCATCCACTGACGCCGTCCAGGGCCGATCGGGGTTGGGCCCCCGCAGCGAGGCGTAAGCTCTCGTCCATGAGCGAAGAACACACCGAATCGCGCATGACCAAGCTCGGCCACCACGTCTTGGCGGCGCTCGTCCTGCTCGTCTGCGCCTACCTGCTGCTGCACCTGCTGTTCGGTCTCGTCGTCTTCCTCGCCACGATCGTCGCCGTAGCTGTCGCGATCGTCGGCGCGATCTGGGCGGTACGCGTTCTGTTCTGAGCAGATGGCCGAAGTCGTCTATCCGGCCGTCTGTTTCCTGTCGGGCGTCATCGGCGGGACGATCGGCCAGCGCAAGGGCAGCTCCTACCTGGTCTGGTTCCTGGTGTCGCTGATCGTGCCGGTGCTGGGGCCGATCGCGGCGCTGCTCTACCGCCGCGAGACCGAGGTTGCGCTTAGACGCTGCCCAGGCTGCGGCAACGCGGTCCGTATCCACGATGCGATGTGCATGCGCTGCGGCGCCGAGCTCGGCTTTCCGGAGCCGGCGGAGATCATCGAGCCGGACTCGAGGATCCAGGTGCGCGCCCGGCTGTGAGCGCGGCTACGTAGTTTGGCGCGCCCGTTGCACGTAGATCACGCTGCGGCGGGACCTGTGAGCGCGCGCTATCCTCGCTTTCGGGTCCGAGGCCCGAGGGGGTAGGCCCTACCCGGTAGTACCGGCAAATTCGATTCGTCGAGAGGAGGTAGCGCGATGCGTGCAGTCGATGCAGTGATGGAGTGTCTCAAGGCCGAGGGTGTGGAAGTCGTATTCGGGCTGCCCGGCGGTGCCAGCCTCCCGACGTACGACGCGTTCTATGACGCCGGTATCCGCCATGTGCTGGTGCGCCACGAAGCTGGCGCCGGGCACGCCGCCGAGGGCTATGCGAAGGCGACCGGCAGGGTGGGCGTGGCGTTCGCGACCTCGGGTCCTGGCGCGACGAACCTCGTCACGCCGATCGCCGACGCGATGATGGACTCGGTTCCGGTCGTGTTCGTCACGGGCCAGGTGCGTACCGACCTGCTCGGCACGGACGGGTTCCAGGAGGCCGACACGATCGGCATCACGATGCCGATCGTCAAGCACTCGCTGATGATCCAGCACCCGCGCGATCTTCCGATGGCGCTGCATGAGGCGTTCCACATCGCACGCACTGGACGCCCAGGGCCGGTGGTGATCGATCTGCCACAGGACCTCTCGCGGGCGGACATCGCCTACGAGCCGGTCGACAAAGTCCATCTGCCCGGCTATCAGCCGACCATCGAGGGCAACCACAAGCAGATCCGTCAAGCCGCGAAGGCGCTTCTCAGCGCGCAACGGCCGGTGATCTACGCGGGCGGCGGCGTTGTCAACGCCAATGCCGCGGCGGAGCTGACCGAGTTCGCCCTCGCGGGCCGTTTCCCGGTGACCTGCACGCTGATGGGCCTGGGGGGTTTCCCGGGCACGCACCAGCAGTGGCTGGGGATGCTCGGGATGCACGGCACGCGCGCCGCGAACTATGCGATGGACGGCGCCGACCTGATCTGTGCGGTCGGTGCGCGGTTCGACGACCGCATCACCGGCAAGATCTCGGAGTTCGCACAAGACGCCAAGTTCATTCACATCGACATCGATCCGGCGGAGATCTCGAAGAACGTCGCCGCGCATATCCCGATCGTCGGGGACGCAGGGAAGATCCTCGCCAAGCTCCTGCTCGAATACCGGGCACTGGAGGCCGATCCTGGGCGACTCGACGACTGGTGGGCGACGATCGATGGCTGGCGCGAGCAGTACCCGTTGCGCTACGAGGATTCGTCTGACAGCGAGATCAAGCCGCAGTACCTGATTCAGGCGCTATACGAAGCCACGGGTGGTGACGCGGTGATCGTGTCCGACGTCGGCCAGCACCAGATGTGGGCGGCGCAGTACTACCACTTCGCCAAGCCGCGCCAGTGGATCACCTCGGGTGGCCTTGGAACGATGGGCTTCGGGCTGCCGGCGGCGATGGGCGCGCAGGTTGGCAGGCCCGACGACGTCGTCTGTGTGATCAGCGGCGACGGCTCGATTCAGATGAACATCCAGGAGCTCGCAACCTGCGCGCAGAACGCGATCCCGGTGAAGGTGTTCATCATGAACAACGGCTACCTTGGCATGGTTCGACAGTGGCAGGAGCTGTTCTGGGACGGCCGTTACAGCCAGGTTGACATGGGCCAGTTCCCCGACTTCGTGAAGCTCGCGGAGGCCAACGGCGGGACGGGCCTGCGTTTCACCGACAAGGGTTCGCTCGTCGAGGACATCCGTGCGGCGATCGCGACGCCCGGCCTCGTGGTGGCCGACGTCCGTGTGACGCGCGAGGAGAACACCTACCCGATGATCGCTCCCGGCGCTGCCGCGCGCGACATGGTGGGGTGAGCGGCCATGGGTGAACCAGGAACCAAGGAACTGCTGAGCCTCGAGGAGCTCGAAGCCGCTGTTGGGTTTCGCACCGGCCGCAAGCATGTCGTGTCGATCCTCGTCGAGAACCGACCGGGTGTCCTGACCCGTATCGCGGGACTGTTCGCGCGTCGCGGGTTCAACATCGAGACGCTCACCGTCGGGCCGACCGAGAACGAGGAGTTCGCGCGGATAACGCTCACCGTCGATGGTGCTGTGCATCCGATCGACCAGGTCACCAAGCAGCTGCACAAGCTGATCAACGTGATCAAGATCCGCGACCTCGAGCCGGCGGAGACGGTGACCCGCGAGCTCGCGCTGTTCAAGGTCGCAGCAGAGGGACAGGCGCGCAGTGAGCTTCTCGAGATCTGTGACGTGTTCCGCGGTCGCGTCGTGGACATCACGAAGCGGTCGGTGACGCTCGAGATCACCGGTGAGGCGGAGAAGATTGACGCGTTCGAGCGCATGGTCCGGCCCCACGGCCTGATTGAGCTGATGCGGACAGGCGAGATCGCGATGTCGCGGGGACGCAGCGTCACGTAGTGGCGGCTGCTCGGACGCGGCAGGACTCTGAAGGGCGGCGGGGCGGTCGGCGATCGACCGCCCCGCCGTTTGCAATCCCGGCCAGAGCGCGTTCGCAGCTCACCGACGCGCTCAACCAGGCGGTGCGCGCTGCGCGCCGGCACGGGGAGCGCCTCGCCGCCGCGAGCTGGCGGCTGGACGGTGCGATCGATCCGAGCGCTGTCGTGCTCGCCTCGCGCCAGCCCGGCGAGAGTTGGCTGTGTTTTGAGCAGCCCGACCGCGAAACGACCGCGCTCGCGACGCTCGGCGCTGTCACGACGATCGAGGACCGGGGCCCCGGTCGCTTCGAACGCGTCGCCGCGCGCTGGCGCAAGCTCGCAAGCGAAGCCGCCGCCGAGCCCTCGCAGGGCCCACCGGGGAGCGGTCTGGTGGCGACCGCGGCCTTCGCGTTCGCCGACGACGGCGCGAGCGCGCTGCAGTGGGAGTCCTTTGCCGCGGCCTCGCTGGTGGTTCCCGAGGTTGCGCTTGCGCGACGCGGCGAAGAGGTGTGGTGCACCGTCGCCGTCCTCGCCCGTCCGGACGATCTCGGCGAGCAGCTGCTGCGCCGCATCGAGCGACGCCTCGCCTCGCTGCGCACGCGCGAGCTGCCGCTGCTCGATCCACACCCGACGAAGCGCCACCACGTTGGCGCGGCGCTCGCACCCGAGCACTATGAGGCGGCCGTAGCACGCGCTGTCGAGCTGATTCGCGCCGGTCAGCTGGAGAAGATCGTCCTCGCCCGCGAGGTTGAGGTGCATGCGCCCGAGGCCTACGACATCGCCGCGCTCTACGGTGTCCTGCGCAGCGCTTTCGCCGGTTGCTTCGTGGTCGCTGTCGGCCGCAGCGACGCCGCGTTCATCGCTGCGAGCCCCGAGCTGCTGATCCGCCGCGAGGGTCTCCGTGCGAGCACTATCGCGCTCGCCGGCTCGACCGGCCGCAGCGCCGACCCGGCCGTCGATGACCACCTCGGCGAGCGGTTGCTCCGCTCCGACAAGAACCGCCGCGAGCATGCGATCGTGGCGCGGCGGATCGAGCAGCAGTTGCGCCCACACGCCGTCTGGGTGACGATGCCCGACGCGCCGTCGCTCGTGCGGATCGCCAACATCCAGCACCTCGCAACGCCGATCCGTGCGCAGCTCGCCCACGCGCTCGGTGCGATCGAGCTCGCCGGCCTGCTGCATCCGACGCCCGCCGTCGGTGGCGAGCCTGCAAGGCGCGCCGGCGAGCTGATTCCTGCCCTCGAAGGCATCGACCGCGGCTGGTACGCCGGCCCGATCGGCTGGACCGACTCGGGCGGCGACGGCGAGTTCTGCGTCGCGCTGCGCTGCGCGCTTGTGCGAGGAGGCGTCGCGCGCTGCTACGCGGGGGTCGGCGTTGTCGCTGACTCCGACCCGGCCGCGGAGCTCGCCGAGACCGAGGTCAAGCTCGCCGCACTGCTGCCCGTGCTCAGCTGAGTGGTCTAGCTCACAAGGCCGCGTACGCGCCTGACCTGAGAGGCTCCCGAGGGTGGACTCCGTCTCTGCTCACGACGACGAGCGCCGCCGCTCCGCGATCGGCGGATCGCGGCCCGTCCCGGCCAGTCCCGCCTTCGGCCTCGAGCGGCTGCGCGTGCGCGGCTTTCGCTCGGCGCTCGACGTCTCGCTGACGCCCGGCCGGCTGTGTGCGTTCGTGGGCGAGGCCAACGCGGGCAAATCGAACCTGCTGCTGGCGGTGCGGGCGCTGCTCGATCCGCAGGCCGCTCAGTTCAGCACGGACGACGTCGCGCCGAACGGCGACGGTCAGATCGTCATCGATGGCCGGCTCGCCGGCATCGGCGAGCTGACGCTCACCACCAGACCGCCGGGGCCGCTGCACCACAGCGGTCAGCAGGCACCTGCGGTGGCTTTCCTCCCCGGGGAGCTGCGCACCGACGTCTTGATCGCGCCGGCTGGTGAGCCAGGGGGCGCGCACGTCGCGCCGGCATTGGACCGCTTCGTGACGGTGCTCGCCGAGCAAAGTGGTGGCGGAGCCGACAGCTCGGCGACGGGACCGGCCGTCTCGTTCGTCGGCGCGCTCGAGGCGTGCTGCAACCTCGACGTCCGCGGCGTGACGCTGCTGATCGAGGAGCCCGAGCTCTATCTGCGGCCACAGGCCCAGCGCTATCTCTACCGGCTCCTGCGACGCTTCGCCGACGCCGGCAACCAGGTGATGTACTCGACACACTCACCGAGCTTCCTCAACGTCGCCCGGCTCGAGGAGATCGCTCTCGTGCAGCGCCACTCCGACAGCGGCACGAGCGTGCTGCAGCCCGAGCCGATCAGCCCGGACGATGACTTCCGGGTGCTGACCGAGTTCGACGCTGAGCGCAGCGAGCTGTTCCTGTCCCGCGCCGCGCTGCTGGTCGAGGGACAGACCGAGAAGCTGGCCTTGCCGTTCGTGTTCGATGCGCTCGGTCATGACCTCGACCATGAGGGGATCTCGATCGTCGCCTGCGGCGGCAAGTCCAACATCCCGCTGTTCGCGCGAGTCTGCAAGGCCACGGGCGTGCCGTTCGTCGCGGCCTACGATAGCGACGCGCCGGCCGGCAAACGCCCGGCGTACTCGACGAGGCTGTTGAACGCGCTGATCGCCGACATCGCCGGACCGGAGCGAATCGTCGTGTTCGCGCCGGACTTCGAGGCTGCGGCCGGGCTCAGTGGCCATCGCCACAAGCCCGAGCAGGCGTGGCGGCGCCTGCAGGCGCTGCGGCCCGAGCAGATTCCGACCCCGCTGCTGGACGCCGTGCGCCGAGTGCTCGCGCTGGCGCGCGAGCCCTGATCGCCAGGCTGGCGCTGAGCTGATCGCGAGACGACCGCTGCTCCAAGACGCAGCCGTACCAGCCGACCGCTGTCACGGCGGGGTCAGCGTGACGTAGGCTGCGCCGGTGAGTGCCGGCGGGTCGTCGATCCCCGAGGTGCAGCGGGTGCTGTCGGTGCTTGCCGCGTCGAAAGCCAGCGGCAGGATCGCCGAGATCGGCACTGCGTTCGGTGAGGGTGCGACGGCGATCGCGCGGGCGCTGGGACCGGACGCGACGTTCGTGACCGTAGAGCCGGACCCGGAGCGATACGCGCACGCGGTGAAGATCCTGGAGGGCACGCGAGCGGAGGTGCTGAACGCGAACTGGGAGGACGTTCTGCCGCGGCGTGGACCGTTTGATTTGATCTTCTTCGATGGCGGGACGCGTGCGGAGACCCTCAACCTGGCGGTCGGGCTGCTCGCGCCTGGCGGCATCCTGATCAAGGACGATCTGGCGCCGGGCGCTGCGATCGAAGGCGATCAGGTGCGCGAAGCGCTGCTCACCGACGAGCGTCTTGTCGGCGTCGAGCTGTTGGTGACGGCCGACATGGCAATCATCATCGCCACGCGCCGTACCTGACGGGAGGGCGCCGGCCCTTTGTCGTGATGTGAGATCGTCTCGGCCATGCCCGTGTTACCGGAATCGCTGACGCTGCGAGGACGCGGCGTGGTGTTGCGCGACTGGCGGGACGATGACGTTCCAGTCTTCGAAGCGGTGTGCGGGGATCCCGACGTCTGCCGGTTCACATCCGTCCCGTGGATCTACAACCGCTCGGACGTCCTTGAATGGGTCGCGCGCGTGGGCGCCAACCGCCGGGCCGGTTTGGGCATCGCGCTTGCCATCACCCAGCCTGGAGCCGGCACCGCGCTCGGAAACGTCAATCTCGTGCGCTTCAGCGACGCGAGCCGGACTGCCGCGCTCGGGTACTGGGTCGTCCCCGCAGCGCGCCGCAACGGCCTCGCCGTCGCGGCAGCGCGGCTGCTCTGCGAATGGGGCTTCGCGGAGCTCAATCTCACCAGCATTGAGCTGGCCGTCCCGCCGGACAACATCGCATCCCACCGCGTCGCCGCACGCCTCGGTGCTACCAACGAAGGACTGCGACGCGACAGCCACGAGGCCGACGGACGCAAGTGGGACATGACGGTCTACGCCCTGACGCCCACCTGCTGACCCGCTCCCAATGCGGCATGCACCCGCGGGCTGCGGCGCCTTGACGACTAGCCGCCAACCCGTCGTCGCCCGATCCGCGCTTGAGCAGAGGAGGCCCCTACACATGCCACCTTTCGCCGGGCGAAGCGACAACGGGCACTAGGATCGTGGGAACATCCGCCGTGTAGTGAGCGGAGACAGCGGCACGCACGAGCGAGCGAACGGCATCCTCGTGCGCGGTGTCACTGTCCGGATGTGATGCGACGGCCTCGGACTCCCCCTTCCACGCTGGGATCTCGGGTGTGTCGGACTCGGGGTCGTTTGCTGTGCGCGGCGCTGTCGGTGCTGGGCGCGGTCTCGCTGGTCGTGGCGGCGCCGGCGGCGTCTGCGCGGGCGGGTCGGGCGGCGCGTGACGAGCCGCGTACTGCGGCGTCCGCGCGCCAAGGCGGCAGCGGCTTGCGGACACCCGGCTCGGGCACGATCGCATTTGTCAAGAACGGCACGATCTACGAGGCCCAGGATGACGGTCAGAACGCCCGGGCGGTGGCGAAGCCTCACGGCTACGTGTTCTCCTTGGCTTTCAGCGATGGCAAGCTCTTCTACTCGCTGAGCGGCACTCCCGGGCTCACCAAGAGTTGCAATCTCTACATCACTGGTCGCGCTTCGCCAGTTGCGAGGGCGGCGCGGATCGATCGAGAGGTGTCCCCGGCCGGGGGAGCGCTCTGCTCCATCGCGCACGATCCCGCGGGCGGGCTGTTCTTCACGACGTCTGCGTACACCTTCGGATCGCTGGTTACCTATAGCCTCGACGTTGCGGCGGGTAGCGTGCACAGGGTGTCCTACGGGTATGACATCGCCCCTGGTCCACCCGGCCGGCCGAGCCTCATCCTCGAACACCTCTACCACGGCCCCCCGCAGTACGGGAGCTACGAGATGCTCTGCGAAGGCGTGGTCGGCCAGCCAGGCGACTTCCCGCCCGTCCCAGGACTGTCGAAGAAGGCTGACTACGGTCCCGCCGCACTAAGCGTTGACGGCAGCGACCTCGCGCTCGGCCGGGATTTCAACGAGGTGCTCGTCGGCCCGCTTGGAGGTCACCTGCGGTCGATTTGGCGCACGCCAAACACTGAAGAATCGATTGTGCAGCTCGCCTGGCTGCCCGGTGATCGCAGCCTGCTCGCCGACGTGCAAGAGGGGCACCTGAACGCAAGAGGCGTTACGACAACCTCCAACCTCGAGACCATCAGCGTCACCGGCAGCCAGCAAGTCATAGAGCACGACGTGGGCCCGGCCGGATTCGCCGCTGGCTAACCCAGTCCTCAGCGCGCCAACCTTCGCGCGTCGTTGCTCGGCGCGACGCGGGGACCGTGTCGCACTGAGGCCGGTCACACGGGGATACTGTTGGTTAGATGTTCCGCGCGAGTCAGGTCAAGCGGCGTCCTGGTCGTCGGCTATCGGCGATTGGCCGGCCGAGGCGCGCGGTACTCGCGGGCCTGGCCGTGATTGCCGTCGCAGGACTCCTGCTTGCAGGATGTGGCAGCTCAGCGAGTTTCGCGAGACAGGCTGGAGCGGTCTGCACGCGTACACACGCGTCGATCACGGCGTGGCGACACGAGCCGTGCATTTGCCAACGCTTAGTATTAGTCGCGGTTGGCGTCCGACGGCCACACCAACTGGCTTCTTTGGGACGGTACTCGCTCCGTCGGTGACGTGCGCTGCAGCAGTTTGGCTGCCCATGTCACCAACGATGCACAAAACGCATGTTAACAACGCGTCGTCATGGTTGCGTCCCCGCAGCATGCGATCTAGTGTGACGCTGTCCAGATGAACTGCTGTACGAGCTCGGGAGGGTACAGTGTTCAAGGTCGGTAGAGGTCACGCTCTTAAGACGGCCGTAGGGGCGAGCGCCACAGCCGCCATCGCTGGCGCGCTCATCCTCTCATTGGGCTTGTCCGCGGGGAACGCCTCAGCACTGGCGACAGGGGCTCATCGCGCGTCTGCTCGCCGCGCCAATCTCGTTACCCTTGGCCAGCTTGATAACTCGACTGGATCTACGAGCCCGTCTGCCCCGTCTGCCGAGGGCGTTGTGGATGTCCAGCCGGCCGTGACGCATCTTTCCGGCGGGACGGTTAAGACGACGTACCAACTGCCCGATGGTCAGGCACTAACGAGCACGACACCGCCGGTGGGGTTTGATCCCCTGGTTGCAAGCGATGCTGCACTCCAGGAATATGGGTTTCCGGAACGACCGACGGATCCGTCCGCGCTCGCTGACTGGACGACTGCTATGGATGCCTATACATCGGATAGCCCGCCAAGTGAACCGCTTCAAATCGCCACCAGCATTACCGCGTCGCTGGAGTACGCGCCTCAGTATGGCTGGAACTGGGGAGGTTATATTGCTGGCACCCAGCAGACGCAGAGCCACTGGTTTGTGGCGCTAAAGGATGCCTTTAGTCTCCCGTCCACGGGAGGGAAGTGCTTACCCCAAAACTACAACGACCTCGGTTTCTGGATCGGCCTCGGAGGCACCCTCGCCGGCGCCAACACTCTGGTTCAACAAGGCGTAGTGTGCGGCAACAGCGACGTGGGCTCGGGCAGTAGCTGGAGGCCGTTCATTGAATTTGCCAACACCACCGGTCCGTTCGCTTTCTGCGGGTACAGCGCATGGACACCTGCAGACGGTTCTGAGATCTATGAGAACATGAGCTATCAGACGAGTTCAAACGAAGCGAACTTCTATCTTGAGAACGAGACGACCGGCGTTGCGCACAGCTGCTCGCTAGGAGCCCCGAACGGCTGGTCGTTCGATGGAAACACCGCCGAATGGATTGGTGAGGCGCCGGCTGGGCAGGCCGCCAAGTTCGGCTCGGTGACATTTACAGACGCTAACGCCGAGCTCGGTTCCAGCGGCTCATGGGTGACTTTGGGAAGCCGGACGTTGACGGAAGTCGCGGCAGGCTATTCGGCGTCGAACTATTGCATCGTGCCTGGGGACGTCGGCTCAGACGCCCAGTCCTTCACGGATTCCTGGGGTTCAGGGACGTGCCCATGAAGCACGTCCGAGCGGAGTCTGGGGCGCAATCCGTAGTGGTCTACGAGGCGCAGGCGACACGAGCTGAGATGGGGTGACCAGTGGTGGGGAGTGTGTGGGTGAGGGCCGTTGTCGGTGTGACTGCTGTTGGTGCCTTGATTGTCGGATCGTTGGCTGCCACAAGCGACACCGGGCGTCCGAATCAAGGCTCGGCACACAGCGTGCGCTTGCCTGGTCACAAGCGTGCTCAGGCTACTGATTTGGTTGGCCAGTTGGCCACTGCAGGCTGTTCGGCGCGCGATTTCGTCTTGATGGGCAAGGCGAGTCACGCGCCCGGCGCGGCGCAACTTGGGGGTGCGTCGGTCTACGTGACGCAGCGCATCCGCAATTCCGGTGCCGACTGTGTTCTTGAGTTGCCTAAGACGATTCAGGCGGTGAACGCGAAAGGCGTCGGCCGAGTGATCCAGGTGCTGGACACTGGCTACGCGATGTCGTTCCACATCCCGCATGACGGCACGGCGACGCTCGTGATCGGGGCATGGTGGCCCATCTCGGGGTTGAAGGGCGTCCGTTCCGTTCCGTGCCATGACGCGATTACGGACGTGACGAAGGTGGCGATCCCGTTCGGTGAGGCCGATCTCAGGATTGCGCTGGGGACCGTCTGGCGTGAGGCATGCAAGTCGCCCGGGAGCACGTCGATCGAGATCACCAGTCGGACACGCACGTAATCCTTCGATGAGATGCTGGCCTGCTGCGACCACCTACCCGCATAAGGTGTGCGCGGCGCCTCGTGGACCCAGCTCAGGCGGCGCGATCGGTCGCGCGCCCGACATAAGCGACCTTGAGCACGCCCGGCGTGCTAGTTGCCGAGGAAGACAGTGCGCTCGCCCGGCGTCCTCTTCGTCGGGGTCCGGCGCGGCGTCTTCTGCTGTCGCTTACCGTACTCGGCCACGCGCGCAGCCGTTACCTCCAGAACCACCTCCGAGCCCGCCCGTGCCGCGAATGGGTCCGCCACCAGGAGAGTCCGCATTGGAACGGACATACAGCTCGCTCCGCCGGCGATCGCCGAAGTAACTCCTCTGAACCGCCGCTGCCCACGGCGCACAGCGAAACCCTCCCTCTTGGGCCGCAAGCAGGAGCGAGCGGCCTGCTGGCGCGCTCTCGCTCTTCCTCCGTTGGGGAGCGACCGCTCCGCAACCCAGAGTGTTCCTGTCACGCGGTTGCGACGGGGCGTGGCGTGGTTGGTGGCGTGTTTCTTCCTGGGCAACGTGGCTGCGTGAAGATGAAACCACCTCTGGCGCGCGACGGCGGTATTGGGCCTCATCGGTTCTGGCGCGGTGGTAGTGTCGCTTGGAAGCGCCCACAGCCGATAACGCTGCCGAACAACCGACCACCAGCCACAGTAACGCTGATGAACAACCTCGGCACAACCCAACTGCCCGCGCAGCCCGCGGAGTCGAGCCTCGAATCGGTCGCTTGCACGAACCCAGGACGCTGCGTCGCCGTCGGCTATCACAACTACGAAGCCATGACGGTCAGCTCCACGCCGGCACAAGCGCCCTAAGCCATTGGACGAGCTGCCGGCTCCCCTGCGTGACGTGCGCTGCCGATGCGGGTGACTCACGTGGCGTGCGCCGATTCACGCGCGGGAGCGACGCTGTGGCGATCGTCGGACCGGCTAGGAGAAGGGTTTCGTCCGCGTCCGACGGGCTTCAGGACGGGCCGGCGAACTCGACATCCTTGGTCTCGACCGTCGCGGCCGTTCGTCCCGGCGCCGTCTGATAAGTCCAGTAGAGGTTCGTATGCGCGATGACTTGCTCCGGCGGCGGCGCGCCCCATTCCGTGTGGTCCTCCGTCGTGTGGGCGTCGCTGACGAGGGTCGCGTCGTAGCCCCTCGCGAACGCGCCGTGCAGCGTCGAGCGGATGCACGCATCGGTCTGTGCGCCGACGACGACGAGTCGCCCGACTCCGAGGTCGGACAGCACGGTCTCGAGGGTGGTGTCTTCGAACGCGTCGCCGTAGCTCTTCGCTACGAGTGGCTCGGCGGCGCCCGGAGCCAATTCGGGCACGATCTGCCAGCTCTCGCTGTCCCTCGCAAGCTCCTCGTCGCAGTGTTGGATCCAGACGACGGGGACCCGTTCCCGCCGCGCCTTTTCGACCAGGCTGCGGACCTTCGCGACGACCGAATCGCGCTCGTGAGCGTGCGCGACGACGCCACTCTGCACGTCGACAACGAGAAGTGCTGTGTTCGGCCGATTCTCGAGTGTGGTCATGGCCTCCTCCAGGCGTCGAGCTCGCGCATCAATACGATAGCCCCAGACCGCCGGCAATCGGGCAGCACGCTGGTCGCAACATCCGATAGCGGGCGCGCTCGCCTGCGCTCGCGACGCACCAGCCGCCGCGAAACGGAGGGTGTGCGAGATCCGGGGTGTTATCCCCCGAGGTTGATGCCGGGAGGCCTGCTCGCGCCGACGAGGCTGCTACCCGCTAGCTTTGGGCGCTGTGCTGCAGGCGGTAGGCGAGGTAGAAGTGCAGTCCTGCCGGCGCCACGAACAGCACTCCCCACCACAGGCCGGAGCCGCACAGAAACGCGCCGACGAAGAGCAGCCAGATACCGATAGCAATGCGCACCCGGGCCATCGTGCGGGGACGCCTGTACTCGGACGATGGCGGAGGTGTCATTACCCGCCAGTGACGATAGCGCGACCCGTGCGAGTGTCGAAGCGTTACTCGCAGCGCCAGCGGCGTGCCTGCATCGACGACGGGGCTGTCTCGGGAGCCGGCCCTGTTTACGATGACCGCATGGACGAGCTTGCCGAAACGGTCGACCGAGCGCTCGGCCGGAGCATGGAGCGGGGTGTCGCTGGAGCTCTTGATGTCCACGCTTGAAGGCGGATGTCTGTGCGGCGCGGTTCGCTACACCTACACGGGTGCGGTCGGACGAGCGAACTACTGTCATTGCACCGACTGCCGGCGCCGGACGGGAGGCCCTTTCAACGTCAGCGTCCGACTGAGCGCCGACGCGTTTCGGATCATGCTCGGCGACCCGGCGGGGTTCACAAAGACCGGCGACCGAGGGGACGTCCTCACCCGCCACTTCTGCCGTGACTGCGGCTCGCCGCTCTTCACTAGCTCCGAGTCGCACCCCGACGACGTCTACGTGACCGCCGGATCACTGGACGATCCCACGCGCGTCGAACCGGGCGTTGAATGCTGGACGCGATCGCGGGTCTCCTGGTCAAGGATTCCCGATGGCGTGCCAAGCTATCCCGCCGGACGCGGGTAGAACAAGCCACGGCGGTCACGACGCGAGGCTCGTCAGCGTGTCGTGGTGATCTGAATATCGTGACCGGTCGATGATCGGCGCCGATCCCACACAGACGCTGGCGGAGAGCTACCGGCGGTTCGCGCGTGGTGAGGCGAATGGGAAGTCGGCGCTCTACGAGGAGCTCTGTGAGGGGGTCGCCGACGATCCGCAGATGCTCGACTTCCTCTCCCAGCAGCCGTCGGCGAAGCGCCAGCCGAATCTGCTGCTTGCGAGCGTCCGCGTGCTGTTCGGACTTCAGAGCAGCTACGCCGCGTTCCGCGCTGTCGTCCTTGAGCACCGCGACGAGGTGTCGGCGATGCTCCTCACGCGACGAACACAGACCAATGAGCCGGCGCGATGTGCCGCGCTGCTGCCGCTGCTGTGCGAGTTGCCGCAACCACTGGCGCTGTTGGAGGTCGGGGCCGCCGCAGGACTGTGCCTGCTCGCCGACCACTACGGCTACGACTACGACGGCCACCGCATCGGTGGCGACGAGGTCGTATTCGAGTGCTCAGCGCATGGAGACGTCCCGCTGCCACACCAGTTGCCGCAAGTCGCTTGGCGCGCGGGAATCGATCTTGAGCCGATCGACCTCGACGACCGGGACGCTATGCAGTGGCTCGAAGCGCTCGTCTGGCCTGAGCAGACCGACCGGCTCGAGCGGCTGCGACTGGCGATCGGAATCGCCCGGCGCGAGCGGCCGCGCGTCGTCCGTGCGAACTTGCTTGACGCCTTAGCCACCGTCGCGTCCGAGGCGCCGCCCGACGCCACGCTCGTCGTCTTCCACACCGCCGTCCTTGCCTACCTCTCGACGGAGCAACGCACTCGCTTCGAGACGGACGTCGCCGCCATCGGGGCAGAGTGGATCTCAAACGAAGCACCTGATGTGGTACCCGGGCTTTCGGCCCCAACCGTGAAGCCGGTCGCCGATTCGCACTTCGTGATCGCCCGAAACCATCACCCGGTCGCATTCTGCGACCCCCACGGTCGATGGGTTCAGTGGCTAGCGCGAGGAGGCCGTGATGACGATCGTGATGGGATTGGATCAGCACCGAGCGCAGATCACGACGCGGTGGATCGACTCCAGCCAGATGCCGGCGACCGGCGTGCTAGGCGATAGCCGCCGCTGACGCCGCCTCGTGCAACCGGCGCAGCAGCTCGACCCCGGCGGCCCGCTGGAAGCGCAGATGAAGCAGCGTCGAGCGCCGCCGGCCAGCGAGCGCTTCGGCGAGCGCACCCCGTAGCTCACCGAGCGACGCCGGCGCGGCGTAGTCGAGCCCGTAGAGCCGCGCCGCCAGCTCGAAGTCGAGCCCGGTCGGCGTCGCGATGTGCTGCTCGTAAACGTCGCTGGCCCCAGCGATCGGCAGGTGGTCGAAGATTCCGCCGCCGCCGTTGTCGAGCAGCACGACCGTCAGCGCGAGGCCGAGCCGCGACGCCGCGAGCAGCCCGCCGATGTCGTGGGCGAACGCGACGTCCCCGACCAGCGCGCAGACCGGGCCGCCGCCGGCTGCTGCGACGCCGAAGGCGCTCGACAGCGTCCCGTCGATCCCGTTCGCGCCCCTGTTGGACAGCACGCGCGGCGGATCGGAGCGCACCGGCCAGACCGTCTCGATCTCGCGCACCGGCATCGACGCCGCAACGAACAGCGTCGAGTCCGCCGCAAGCCACTGGCCGAGCGCCCGCGCCACCGAAAGCTCGCTCCAGCCGTCGCCAACGACCTCCGCCACGACCGCCCCGGCCCGCGCATCGGCGTCGCGCCAGCCCGCAAGCCAAGCGGCCTCAGCCGCGGGCGGTGCGGCGAGTCCATCCAGCCCCGACGCCAGCGAGCACTCGACGACGCCAGCCGGGTCCTGCCAAGCCGCCTGCGGGTCGAGCGCGATCTGCCGCGCCCCCTCCAAGCCACCAAGCCAGCCACGCAGCGGCTTGCAGGTCGGCAGATCACCAACTCGAATCACAACCTCCGGCACGTGCGTCCCAACGAACGCCTCGTCACGCAACAACAGGTCGTAGTGCGCGATCGCCGCGCCACCGCGCCGCGCCCCCGACAGCGGATCCGCCAGCAGCGGATATCCGGCCGCCTCGGCGAACCGCGCGAGGGCAGGCGACCCCTCGGCGCGCCCGGCCACGACCACGCCACGAGCGCGCTCGAGCGCCACCTCGGGCAAACCGGCCGCGCGCACGACGCGTCGCACCCACGGCCGGCCGCCGCTGCGCCCCTCCGGCACCTCGACCGGCCCGGCTGGCACGAGCGGCTCGCGCAGCGGCCAGTTGAGGTGCACCGGGCCGGATCGCTCGCCGCAGGCCTCGGCGACCGCGCGACACGCGAGGGCTCGAATCCAGCGCAGCCGCTCGGGCGAGCAGTCGTGGTTGCCGACCTCGAAGAACCAGCGCACCGCGTCGCCGTAGAGCTTGATCTGGTCGATCGTCTGACCGGCCCCGACGCCGCGCAGCTCAGGCGGGCGATCGGCGGTCAGCACGATCAGCGGCACGCGCGCCTCGCGCGCCTCGATCACGGCCGGCGCGAGGTTTGTCGCGGCGGTGCCGGACGTGCAGGTGATCGCGACGGGCCGCCCGCTGGCCTTCGCGAGGCCCAGCGCGAAGAAGGCGCTGCAGCGCTCGTCGATGTGCGAGTGGGCGCGCAGTCCCGGCTCCCGCGCCAGCGCGAGCACCAGCGGAGCGCAGCGCGACCCCGGTGAGGTGCAGGCATCGGTCACGCCGCAGCGCACCAGCTCATCGACGAACGCGCCGATCAGCACGTGGGTGTCGAGCGCGGGCGTCAAGATGGTGGGGTGTCCGAGACGGTCGTGATGCTGCACGGCTTCGGCGGGACGGCGCGCCACTGGGACCGGGTCGTGGCGCTCAGCGACCGCGAACGCTACTCGCCGCTGGCGTTGGAGCTCACCGACGCCGATCCTCTGAGCGTCACCGGCGTGGCCGACCTGATCGCCCGCGAGGCGCCTGAGCGCTTCATCTTGTGCGGTTACTCAATGGGCGGACGCGTTGCTCTTCACGTCGTAAGCGCCCTCGCCGGCCGCGTGTCGCGGCTTGTGCTGGTATCGAGCACCGCCGGCATCGCCGACGACGCCGCCCGGGCGGCGCGCCTCGCCGCTGACGAACGTCTGGCCTCCGA
This sequence comes from Solirubrobacteraceae bacterium, assembly GCA_049512455.1. GTDB lineage: Bacteria > Actinomycetota > Thermoleophilia > Solirubrobacterales > Solirubrobacteraceae > Palsa-513. Next base: position 94,926 of record JBEKXB010000006.1, read on the forward strand.
GAGCGAGCGAAGCTCGATCTCCCACTTCATCGCGCGGTGGAGGACGACGCCGCTGTTCGCGGGCGACCCGGAGTGGGTCGCGGACGCGATTGCGCAGGACACACGCCGACTCGCTCCACAACAACTCGCGGCGACGCTGCGGGCGTTCGGTGCAGGGGCGCTCGAGCCGCTCTGGGACGGCCTCGGCTCGCTGGAGGTGCCGACCGTTGTGCTCGCGGGGGCGCGGGACGGCGCCTACTGCGAGATCGGCCGGCGTCTCGCCGCGGCGATTCCGGCCGCCCGCTTCGAGATCGTGCCGGGAGTCGGGCACCGCGTCGCACTCGAAGCGCCAGAAGCGGTTGTCGCCGCGATCGCCGGCTGAGCTACCCGCAGCGACCTGGGTGCGCGATGCGCACCCAGGTCGCGAGGGTCCTAGGAGAGCCAGTCGGTGAAGCCTGGGCTGCCGGCTTCGCCCGACTCTGCGGGACTGCCCTCCGCGCCGCTGATCGTCCCTCCTGCGGCACTCAGAGTCAGACCGCTCGGCTGCGAGCTCGTCGTGATGACCACGACCACGCCGCCGCCACCGCTGCCCGCGCCGTCGATGCCGGCGCCGCCGTTCGCGTCGATCGATGCGCTCCCCGACTCGAGGACGATGGTGTTGGCGGCGATCATCACCACGCCGCCGCCGCTGCCACTGCCGTAGGTCGTCGTGGAGTTGAAGGTGTTCGGCCCGCCGGTTCCGCCGGCGCCGCCGTTGACCTGCTGTCCGTTGAGCGAGTACCCGCTTATGGCCTGGATCGCCGAGCGAAACACGCCGCTGCCGCCGTCCGCCGCCGGCACCGCGGTTGCGCTGGCGCCGGCGTTGTAGCCGCTGGAGCCGTTGTAGCCGCCGCCGCCGCTGCCACCGAGCGAGTTCGAGACATTGTTCGGAGTGTCTTCGTCTCCCGCGCCGACGCCGCCCACACCGAGCGTGCCGGCGGCCAGCCCTGCGCCGAAGCCGCCGCTGCTGGTGCCGGGGTTGCCGTTGCGCGCGATGATCGCGCCGTTGTCCAGCGTCAGCGTGCCGGACACGAAGATGCGGTAGCCGTTCGGGTTCAGCGTGACGCTGCCGTCGATCGTGAGGTTGTCGTAGTACATGTCACGCGTCAGCGACGTGTTCGAGCTGATCGTCACGTTGCCGTCCGAGCCGTCGCCGAACAGCGCGTCGATGCCGATGCCGGTGGCTCCCTGGTTGCCCTGGCTTCCCTGGGCGCCGGCGGAGCCGGCCGGCCCTTGCGGCCCTTGCTGCCCCGGGGCGCCGGCATTGCCCTTCAGCTGGCTGAGCACGCTCGGCTTGATCTGCTTGGTCGAGGTGATCAGGTAGTGGCTGGCGGCGAACGCCCCGCCGGTCATCGAGAATACGAGCGCCAGCGTCGCCGTGACGCTGGCGTAGCTCACACGTCTGCGCGGAGCGCCGTCCTTGCGGTCGCTGCGGCGAGTGCGTCTGGTGCGCATCACGGGCTGCCCCTTCCCGTCGTGGTCTGTGCGTTGGCTGCTTGCCGGCGGTCGCCCGGCCGGAGCCGCAGGTGCGCAGGCTAGCACGGCGGAGCCCACCAGCTGGCGAGCTTGGCGGAAGTGGAGCGACGACCCTTGCGCCGGGCGCGTCGGCGCTGTACGATGCCGCGCTCATGGGGGTCGTGGACAGCACGCAGCGCCGCCGCAACACGTTCACGTACGCGAACGTGGCGGCGACGCTCGCGCTGCTGTGTGCGCTGGTGATGGCGCCATCGTTCGCGGCCGCGAAGTCGACGCCCTCGAAGCTGAAGCTGCCAGCGGAGCGGACCAGCCCGACGGGGAACTTCTTCACGCTCGAGGCCTATGACCCGCCGACCTCATCCAAGCCGGTCGCAAACTTCGAGATGAAGGTCTGCACGAGCGCCCACACGCCGCCCGGCACGGCGATCGACCCGATGCTGTTCACGCTCAGCCTCAAGACCGGCGGCACGGTCAGCGAGTCGACCGGCGCAGCGAAGAGCCCGGCGCTCGTATTGAAGCCATTGAAGCCGTTGCAGTGCGACGAGGGCTGGCTCGGCTTCAGCGTGCCCAAGGGCAAGAACGCCGCGGCGCTGGAGTACGACTACAACGGCACGATCTCCTGGAAGGTCGGCTAGACGCCGAGGCCTGGACCGCGGGGCACCTTGATCGCGCCGCGGCGAACCGGGAACGGTGACGGCTCGCCGTCGAACAGCTCGAGCGTCGCGAGGCCGCAGGGTGGGAGCGGCGACAGTGCGGCTGCGGCGTGCAGGGCAGCGGCGATGCCAAGCGGACCGTCGTAGGTCGAGGCGAGGTAGACGTCGGCGCCGCTCGCGCGCACCAGCGCGGCTGCAGCCAGCAGGCCGCCGATCCCGCCGCAGCGAGAGATCTTGAGGCACACGGCGTCAGCGACGCGGGCGGTCAGCGCGCCGGGCTGTGTGGCGCTCTCGTCGATGGCGATGCGAACCGCGACGCGCTCGCGCAGCGCCTGCATGTCGGCTAGCCCGCGCACCGGCTCCTCGACCAGCTCGAGGCCGATCGCGCCCATTGCGTCCAGCAGCTGCGCCGCACGATCGACCGTCCAGGCCCCGTTCGCGTCCAAGCGGAGGCTCGTGGTCGGGCCGATTGCCTCACGCACGCGGCGGACCCGCTCGAGGTCATCGCCGAGCCCGACCTTCAGCTTCACGCAGCTGTAGCCGCGTGCGACGGCCGCCGCCGCCGCTCGCGTTGCAGTCTCTAGATCATCACTGGCTACTGATGCATTCACAGCGATACTGCCCGCCGGCTGCTCGGCGAGCAGCTCGCTAACGGGCCGACCGGCTCGCTTCCCCGCGAGGTCCCACAGAGCAATGTCGATGGCGGCGAGCGCCTGCGGGACGTCGGCGACCTCGCGGCAGCGATCGAGCAAGCGGCGAACACTTCGCCGCCGTGCGAGCACCGGCCGGTAGGCCTCCAGCGCTGCGACCACCGCCTCCATGCTCACGCCGTCATAGCTGGCGAGCGGCGCGGCCTCACCGCGCCCCACCACGCCGTCGTCGTCGCACAACGCCACCTCAACCAGCACGCGTGTTGCGAGCCTTCCGTGCGCCGTGTGCTGCGGCTTCGTGAAGCGTCGCTCGAGTCGTTTCAGCTCGAGCTTCATCAGCTCGCGAGCACGCCAGCGCTCAGCAGCAGGCAGTAGACGAGAGCGAGGATGCCGCTACGGGCCAGCGCGCCGATCAGCGACGGACCGTCGGTGCGTGTGCAGACGGTGCGCGCGACGACGACCGCGAGCGGCGCGGCGATCAGCGTCAACGCAAGCCACGGCGACAGTGGCCCAGCGATCCAGCAGACGAGCCCGGATGCGAACGCAAGCACGAGCATGGCGACGAACATCACGCGTGTGCGCCGGCGCCCGAGACGCACCGCGAGCGTGCGCTTGCCCGATCGGCGGTCGCTCTCGATGTCGCGCACGTTGTTGACGACGAGGATCCCCGCGATCAGCAGGCCGACCGGCACGGCGAGCACGAAGGCCTCCCATGGCAGCGTCTGGCGCTGTACGAAGTAGGAGCCGCTGACGGCGACGATGCCGAAGAACAGGAACACGAACAGCTCGCCCAGTCCTTCGTAGCCGTAGGGGCGCGGCCCGCCGGTGTACAGCACCCCGGCGAGGATCGAAGCCGCTCCGACCGCGAGCAGCAGCCAGCCGGCGATCGCGATCAGGTACACGCCGCAGAGCACGGCCAGGCCAAACGTGGCGTAGGTCGCCCTCAGCACCTGCGCCGGCGGTGCGAGGCCGCCGGCGGTGACACGCACCGGCCCGAGGCGGTCATCGGTGTCGGCGCCGCGCCGCGCGTCTGAGTAGTCGTTCGAGAGGTTCGTCCCGATCTGGATGAACATCGCGCCGAGCAGCGCTGCGACGAATGCGAGCGGGCGGAACGTGCCCTGGTGGATGGCGAGCGAGGTTCCGACGAGGACGGGCGCGAGCGCGGCCGGCAGCGTCCGCGGACGCGCCGCCATGATCCAGATCCTCACGGGCGACGGGGGAAGCTCGAGAAGTCGGGCGGGCGTTTGTCGGTGTACGCGGTGCGTCCCTCGCGCGCCTCCTCGTGCCCGTAGAAGAGGAGGTTCGCGTCGTGGGCCAGCTGCTGGATCCCCGCGAGCCCGTCCTCGGCGGCGTTGAAGCTGGCCTTCAGCAGCCGCAGTGCGAACGGCGACAGCGCGAGCATCTCCTCACACCAGGCGAGTGTCTCCTGCTCGAGCCGTTCGAGCGGAACCACCGCGTTGACGAGGCCCATCTGCAGTGCTTGCGCCGCGTCGTACTGGCGGGCGAGGAACCAGATCTCCTTCGCGCGCTTCTGTCCGACCTGAGCGGCGAGGATGCTCGCGCCGTAGCCGCCGTCGAAGGATCCGACGCGCGGGCCGGTCTGGCCGAAGCGCGCGTTGTCAGCGGCGATCGTCAGATCGCAGACGACTTGGAGCACGTTGCCGCCGCCGATCGCATAGCCCGCGACCATCGCGACGACGGGCTTTGGCGTGCGCCGGATCTGGACGTGCAGATCGGTGATGTGGAAACGCCCGACGCCTGAGGGCTTCTCCGGGTCCTCGAGGTAGCCGGACTCGCCGCGCACGCGCTGGTCGCCGCCTGAGCAGAACGCCTGCTCACCCTCGCCGGTGAGGATGATCACGCCGACCTCGGTGTCCTCTCGCGCGCGCGTGAACGCGTCGCTCAGCTCGATCACCGTCTGCGGCCTGAAGGCGTTGCGCACCTCGGGCCGGTTGATCGTGATCTTGGCGATGCGCGGGCCGGGCCCGCCGGTCCGCTCGTAGCGGATGTCGTCGTAGCTGCCCGCGGGCTCCCAACTGACTGGCACGCGTGCAAGGCTAACCTGCTGATGCTCCGGGTGTCAGACACGTTGGGCGAACGCGTAGCGGTGGACACCCCGTCTGGCATCCTCGCCTACGCAGAACTGGCCGCTATGAGTCGCGCTGGCGCAGCGGAGCTCGAAGTCGGTGTGGGGGAGCGGGTGGCGATTGCGCTGCCTGCGGGAATCGACTTTGCGGTGGCGCTGCATGCCTGCTTCGTGGCCGGCGCGATCGCTGTGCCGGTCGATTTGCGAGAGCCTCGCGAACGCTGGCCGATTGCGGGGGCGGTGGTGGACCGGCCGCTCGGCTGGTCGGGAAGGGAGCTGGAGCAACGAGCGATGAGCCTCGACGACGTCGCCGTGATCGTCCGCACCTCTGGGACGGCCAATGGGACTCCGCAGGAGGTCCCATTGACCTACGGCAACTTCGCGTGGGGGGCGATCGGGTCAGCCGTCGCGCTGGGGTTGGATCCCCAGGAGCGGTGGTTGTGCACGCTGCCGCTGACGCACGTCGGGGGCCTTTCGATTCTGATCCGCAGCGCGATCTACGGGACAACGGCGGTGGTGCACGAGCGGTTCGACGCGCGGGCGGCGTGCGACGCGCTGATGAACGACGAGATCACGTTGGTCTCGGTTGTCGCGACGACGCTCCAACGCCTGCTTGACGTGGGTCTGGAGAACCCGCCGAAGCTCCGCTGCGCGCTCGCCGGCGGTGGCTCGATCCCCGCTGCCCTGATCGAGCGAGCCGAGCAGGCGGGAGTGCACGTCAGCCAGACCTACGGCCTGACGGAGGCGTGCTCGCAGGTCGCGACTCAGCCGGCCGGCGCGGCGCGCAGCGCCGGTGCCGGCCCACCGCTCTTCTGCACCCGCGTAGAGCTCGCGCCAGACGGTGAGATCCTGGTGTCCGGCCCGACAGTCTCGCCGTCCGTCGGCGGCGTACTGGCTACCGGCGACCTCGGCGAGCTCGACAGCGAAGGCAACCTGAGCGTCATCGGACGGAAGGCCGACACGATCATCACCGGCGGCGAGAACGTCGCCCCGACCGAAGTCGAAGCCGTGCTCCTCGGGCATCCGGCGGTGGCTGAAGCGGGTGTCTACGGAGCAGCTGACGCCGAGTGGGGCGAGGCCGTGTGCGCCCTCGTCGTGCTCAGAGCTCCCGCAAGCACGCAGACCCTGCGCGCCCATTGTGCGTCTCGCCTCGCCCCCTACCAGGTGCCAAAGCGAATCGACGTAGTCGATTCGCTTCCCAGGACCGCGTCCGGGAAGCTGCGCCGCAGCGAGCTGGGATCGCCAAACGCGGCGCCGTGACCCTATGATCCGCGCCATGCGCCGCCGCGTGATAGCCGTCACGACCGCCCTCGCCTTTGCGCTGCTCGCTTCGGCGGCGCAGGCGTCGTCCGGGTCCGACCGCGTCGTCGGCGACTGCACCAGGTCGCAGGTGAAGCCGCCCTACATAGTGATCGCCTGCGGCGACGGCAATATCGATGTGGTGAAGATCAAGTGGAAGACGTTTGGCGGCGCCACGGCGGCCGGGTCCGGTCGCTACGGCATCAACGACTGCACGCCCAACTGCGCGGCCGGGCAGTTCCACTACTACGCGGTGAAGCTCCTCCTCACCGCGGCCAAGCGCTGTCCTGACGGCCACGACGACTACCGCTCGCTGAAGCTCACCTTCGCAAGCAAGCGGCCGGCGCATTCCGGCCGCGCGTTCACCTCAACGCTGTCCTGCCCGGAACTCTGAGCAACCCCGAACAGCGCCGTCGCGACTGCCTGCAGGAGTGGGATGGCGCCGCCGACGGCTGGGCGAAGGCGGCCGCATGGATGCGCGCGCGGACCGCCGCCGTGTCGCATTGGATGATCGATGCACTGGACCTGCAACCGGGTCACCGCGTGCTCGAACTGGCCGCCGGGGAAGGGGAGACCGGGCTGCTGGCCGCGGAGCTGATCGCGCCCGGCGGCGGCCTGATCTGCAGCGACCAGTCGGAGGCGATGCTGGACTTGGCGCGCGCTCGCGCGAAGGACCTCGAGCTCGAGAACGTCGAGTTCCGGGTCATCAACGCGGAGTCGATCGACCTTCCCGTGGCCTGCGTCGACGGCGTGCTGTGCCGCTGGGGCTACATGCTGATGATCGACCCGGCGGCGGCGTTCAGCGAGACGCGCCGCGTGCTGCGCTCCGGCGGGCGTCTCGCGCTCGCGGTGTGGGCAGAGCGCGACGCGAACCCCTGGCTTGCGGTTCCGCAGGCCGTGCTTGGCGAGCACGGCCTGGTCGAGCCGGCAGACCCGGACGGTCCGGGCCCCTTCGCCCTCGCTGATCGTGAGCGCTTGCGGCAGCTGCTCGAGGCAGCCGGGTTCGTTGAGGTCGAGATCGAGGCGATCGACTTCCAGTGGCGGGCGGCGAGCTTCGAGGAGTGGTGGGAGCGGCGTCTCGAGCTGTCGCCCTCGGGCGCTGCCGTTCGCGCCGCCGATCCCAAGACAGACCGTGAGGTGGCCGCCGAAGTCGCGAAGCGACTCGGCGCGCAGCGAACGGGGGGCGAGATCGTCGTTCCGGCCCGGACGCTGGTCGTCGCGGCCAGCGCTTGAGGCGCTGCTTCGTGAAGCGTGCGGCCGCGCAGGCCGACCACCGCCCCAAAGAGATAGCCTGCGCGACATGATCTACGACGACGATGCAGACCTCCACGAGCTCGACTCCAAGACCGTTGCGATCATCGGCTACGGCTCGCAGGGCCATGCCCACGCGCTGAACCTCAAGGACTCGGGCGTCCACGTCGTCGTCGGCCTGCGCGCGGACTCGAGCTCGGTTGCCGCGGCACGCGCCGCGGGGCTCGAGGTGCTGCCGGTCGTCGAGGCCGCGAGTCGCGGCGACCTGGTGATGATCCTCGTCCCCGACGAGCGCCATCACGAGGTGTGGGAAGGCGAGGTGCGCGACGGGATCGCCGAGGGCAACATGCTGCTGTTCGGCCACGGCTTCTCGATCCACTACGGCGAGGTCGTGCCGCCGCCGGGTGTCGACGTCGCGCTGGTCGCTCCGAAGGGCCCCGGGCATCTCGTGCGACGCCAGTTCACCGAGGGCTCCGGCGTGCCGGACCTCGTCGCGATCCATCAGGACGCGACCGGCAACGCCCGGGCGCTGGCGCTGGCCTACGCGAAGGGCATCGGTGGGACGCGCGGCGGTGTGATCGAGACGACGTTCAAGGACGAGACGGAGACCGACCTGTTCGGTGAGCAGGCGGTGCTCTGCGGCGGCATCTCCGAGCTCGTTCAGGCCGGCTTCGAGACGCTGGTGGCAGCCGGCTATGACCCGGAGATGGCCTACTTCGAGTGCATGCACGAGGTTAAGCTGATCGTCGATCTGATGTACGAGAAGGGCCTTGCGGGGATGCGCTTCTCGGTGTCCAACACCGCCGAGTACGGCGACTACACGCGCGGCAAGCGCGTCGTCACCGAGGACACGCGCGCCAACATGCGAGCGATCCTGGCGGAGATCCAGTCGGGCGACTTCGCCCGCGAATGGATCGCCGAGAACCGCGCCGGGCAGGAGAACTTCAAGCGGATGCGCGCCGAGCAGGCCGGGACGCAGATCGAGACGGTCGGCCAGCAGCTGCGCTCCCACATGGACTGGATCAAGCCGAGCTTCTAGACGCGCGATGATCGGCTACGTCTTCTGGCACCGGGCCGCCGCGGGCGTCTCGCCGGAGGAGTACGAGGGAGCCACGTCACGGTTTCACCGCTCGCTGGCGGCTGAGCCGCCGGGTGGGTTCGTGGCATCCGTGTGCTTCCGCGTAGAGGCTCTAGCTTGGCTTGAGGGTGAGGGTGTTGGCTACGAGGACTGGTATGTCGTCGAGGACTTCGCGGACCTTGGGGTACTGAACGAGGCGGCCGTGGGGCGTGGGCACGCGACCTCGCACAACGCGGCCGCGCGACTGTCGACGCACGGGACCGGCGGCATCTACCGGTTGCTCGACGGTGTGGCGCGTTTCGAGCACGTGCGGATGGCGACGTGGATCACGCCGGCGCGCGGACGCCACACGCCGGCGCTCGAGGACTTCCTCGCCGATGGCATCGACCCGGCGCGGGCCAGCCTCTGGCGGCGCCAGCTGGCACTCGGACCGGCACCGGGGCTGTGCCTGCTGACGCACGGGCTGGCGGCTGGTGTGAGCGCCGCGCGGCTGCCTGCCGACTGGCATGGCGAAACGGCGGGTCGCTCCGCCATTTGAGCTAGACTGTCGCAGCCGTCGCAACTGGCGTCTGGGTGGACTAACCACCGGGAAGCGATGGAGCTACAAGAGCCGCGCGCCTGGGCACCTCTGCACTGCGAGCAAGGGAGAAACCCAGATGATGCCGCCTAGTCAGGCTGTGAGCGCACCGGCCATCACCATCCCCGACGAGCTGAAGCCGAAGGATGGGCGCTTCGGTTGCGGTCCGTCGAAGATCCGCGCTGAGCAGCTCGCGCGCCTCGCGAGCGAAGGGGCCGGGGTGCTCGGCACGTCGCACCGCCAAGCGCCCGTCCGTTCGCTGGTCGCTCGCGTTCGCAGCGGACTGGCCGAGCTGTTCGCGCTGCCCGACGGCTACGAGGTTGCGCTCGGCAACGGCGGTGCCACCGCGTTCTGGGACGCTGCCGCGTTCGGGCTCGTGGAGCAGCGGGCCGCGCACCTCGCCTACGGCGAGTTCTCGAGCAAGTTCGCGAAGGTCACGGCCGGCGCGCCGTTCCTCGGCGAGTCGATCGTGTTCAGCGCCGAGCCGGGGAGCGCCCCGCCGGTTCAGAGCGCGCCCGGCGCCGACATCATCGCGTGGGCGCACAACGAGACCTCAACGGGCGTGATGGTCGGCGTGCAGCGCCCGGCCGACAGCGACGGAGCGCTGATCGTCGTCGACGGAACGTCTGCCGCGGCGGGCCTTGCGCTCGACGCCAAGCAGGTCGACGCGTACTACTTCGCGCCGCAGAAGGGGTTCGGCTCCGACGGGGGGCTGTGGCTTGCGCTGCTGAGCCCGGCGGCGATCGAGCGGATCGAGCGGATCGAGGCGTCGGACCGGTGGATCCCACCGTTCCTGTCGCTCAGCGTGGCGCTTGACAACTCGCGCAAGCAGCAGACGAACAACACGCCGGCGATCGCGACGCTGTTCATGCTCGCCGACCAGGTTGAGTGGATGCTGGCCGGTGGCGGGCTCGACTGGTGCGTGTCGCGCAGCGGCGCATCGGCGGCCTACCTCTACGGCTGGGCTGAGGCGTCAACGCACGCCACGCCGTTCGTGACCGATCCAGCGCTGCGGTCGTTCGTGGTCGGGACGATCGACTTCGATGAGGCGGTCGACGCCAAGGCGCTGGCGGCGACGCTGCGGGCGAACGGCATCGTCGATGTCGAGCCATACCGCAAGCTCGGCCGCAACCAGCTGCGTGTCGGGATGTTCCCATCGGTCGAGCCCGATGACGTGCGAGCACTCACGGCGAGCATCGACTATGTCCTGGAGGCGACGATATGAGCCCCGCGGACGCCACAAAGACGAAGCAGGACAAGGCCGGCGGCGCGGCTGTCCCGCGAGTGCTGGTAGCGGAGAACGTCGGTGACTCCGGAATCGCGCTGCTGCGCGAGCACTTCGAGGTTGATACGGCGTTCGACTGGAGCGCTGAGCAGCTCGCCGAGCGGATCGGCTCCTACGACGGGATCGTGATCCGCTCGGCGACCAAGCTGACCGCCGAGTTGATCGAGAAGGGCGTGCGGCTGCGAGTGATCGGTCGCGCCGGTGTCGGCGTCGACAACGTTGACGTTCCGACGGCGACGCGGCGCGGGATCGTTGTTGCGAACGCGCCGGCGTCAAACGTCGTCACGGCAGCGGAGCACACGGTGGCGATGATGCTCGCGCTCGCGCGCAACATCCCGCAGGCTCACGCGTCGCTGATCTCGGGCAAGTGGGAGCGCTCGAAGTTCTCGGGCGTCGAGCTCTACGACAAGACGCTCGGCATCCTCGGCTTCGGGCGGATCGGGCAGCTCGTCGCGCAGCGTGCGCGCGGCTTTGGGCTGCACATGATCGCGTTCGACCCGTTCGTCTCGGCTGACCGCTTCCGCGAGCTCGGCGTCGAGAACGCGGCGACGGCGGATGAGGTCTACGCCCGCGCGGACTTCATCACTATCCACCTGCCCAAGAACGATGAGACCAAGGGATTCATCGACGCCGCGGCGATCGCCAAGATGCGCGACGGCGTGAGGATCATCAACGTCGCGCGTGGTCCGTTGATCGACGACGCGGCGCTGAAGGATGGGCTCGACTCGGGCAAGATCGCCGGCGTCGCTCTCGACGTGTTCCCGACCGAGCCGATCACCGACTACCCGCTGTTCGACGGCTACAAGAATGTCGTCGTGACGCCGCATCTCGGTGCCTCGACGTCCGAGGCGACCGACCGGGCGGGGTTTCAGAGTGCGGAGCAGGTGGTCGCCGCGCTGAACGGTGGCGTGGTCTCGACAGCCGTCAACATCCCGGCGGTAGGGGCCGAGGACATGGCTGCGTTGCGGCCGTTCCTGCCGCTCGCCGAGCAGCTCGGTCGGCTGGCGATGAAGCTGGCCGAAGGCAGCTCAGTCGAGCGGATCGAGGCTGCCTTCATGGGCGGTATCGCCGAGCTGGACACGCGGTTGCTGACGGTCGCGGTGCTGAACGGGGCGCTCCACGGACGCACTGCGGACCCCGTCAACTACGTGAACGCGCCGTCGCTTGCAGAGGAGCGCGGGATCGTCGTGGAGGAGAAGAAGGTCACCGAGGCCCAGGACTTCCACGACCTGGTTCGCGTCACGGTGATCGCCGGCGGTGAGCGTGTGGCCGTGGCGGGGACCGGCGTCGGCCCACACCAGGTACCGCACCTGGTCGAGGTGTGGGGTCAGCGCTTCATGGTCGAGATCGCGCAGCACGTGACCGTGTTCCGCTACCGCGACGTTCCCGGGATGATCGGTCGTGTCGGGACCGTGTTCGGCGAGCAGGGCATCAACATCTCCTCGGCAGCGGTTGGCCACGAGCCGGCCGATGGGTCCGGCGACGGTGGCGGCCTGGCCGCGATGGTCGTGACGACCGTGGAGGCCGTCGGCGAGGACGTGCTGAAGAAGATCCTCGCACTCGACGGGTTTGTCAGCGGGCGCAGCGTAACGCTGTCCTGAGAGATGGCGTGCCGAGGACGAGCGCCCCGCGGGTGACTGGGGCGCTCGCCCGGCGCGACCGCTACGTGCTGCTTGCGGCGTTCGTGCCCGGCGCGATGCTAGGCTCTGCGGGCATGGCGTTTCGCACGTCCCTTGCCCTGCTTCTCCTCCTCCCCCTTCGGGGGGAATAGCGCGTGGCGGCCGCGTAGCCGCAAACCCACTGGAGGAAAGCCGCAGGACGACCGCGAAAGCGAGGAACACCATGACGGATGAACGTAGTGACGACCGAGTACTGATCTTCGACACAACGCTGCGCGACGGCGAGCAGTCACCGGGCATCTCGCTCAATGCTGCAGAGAAGCTGGAGATCGCGCAGCAGCTCGCACGCCTCGGCGTCGACGTGATCGAAGCCGGCTTCCCGATCACCTCGCCGGGCGACTTCGCGGCTGTGCAGGGCATCGCACGCACCGTCGAGGGTCCGGTGATCGCGGCCCTTGCGCGCACCCACGTAGCGGACATCGACGCCGCCTACAACGCGGTCAAGGAGGCGGCACGGCCGCGCATCCACACATTCATCTCGACGTCCGACATCCACATCGTCCACCAGCTGCAGACGACGCGCGAGGACGTGCTCGGCCAGGCGCGTGCCGCCGTGGCCCACGCGCGGGGGCAAGTGGAGGATGTCGAGTTCTCGCCGATGGATGCGACACGCTCGGAGATCGAGTTCACGGCCGAGGTCGTCGCGGCGGCGATCGCGGAAGGCGCGAGCACGATCAACATCCCCGACACCGTCGGCTACGCGCTGCCGAACGAGTTCGGCGCGTGGCTGTCGCGGCTGTACGAGCTGGTGCCGGCGCTCCGTGACGTCGTCCTGTCGGTGCACTGCCACGATGACCTGGGGCTGGCTGTCGCCAACTCGCTGGCCGGCGTGACGGCCGGCGCCCGTCAGGTCGAGTGCGCGATCAACGGGATCGGCGAGCGAGCCGGAAACGCGTCGCTCGAGGAGTTCGTGATGCTGCTGCACACACGTGCGAGCGAAGTCGGTCTGCGCTGCGCCGTCAACACCCGCGAGATCGCCCGTACGAGCCGGCTCGTCTCGCGACTGACCGGCTACGTCGTGCAGCCGAACAAGGCGATCGTCGGTCGCAATGCGTTCGCTCACGAGTCCGGCATCCATCAGGATGGCGTGCTGAAGGAACGAACGACGTACGAGATCATGGATGCGACGAGCGTGGGGCTGGAAGCGAACTCGCTCGTGCTCGGCAAGCACTCGGGCCGCCACGCGCTGCGCCAGGCGCTGGAGGAGCTTGGCTTCGAGGTCTCCGGTCAGGGGCTCAACACCGCGTTCAAACGCTTCAAGGAGATCGCCGACCGCAAGAAGCAGGTCACCGCGATGGATCTCGAGGCGCTCGTCACTGATGAGCTGCGTGAGAACCTCACAGCGTTCGTGCTCGAGTCATACGAGGTGCAGGCGTCGACTGCGGCGCCGCCGCACGCCGCGGTCCTCGTCACGCTGCCGAGCGGTGAGACCGCTCGCGGCGAGTGCGCGGGCGATGGCCCTGTCGATTCGGTGTTGCGGGCGATCAACGACGCGACCGGCCTCGGCGGCGTGCTGCGCGAGTTTCGCGTCGGCGCTGTGACCGAAGGCCAGGACGCGCTTGGCGAGGTATCCGTGGTGGTCGAGGTCGGCGGTGCATCCGCTCCGGGTCAGAGCGTCGCGCCGGACATCATCGAGGCCGCGGCGCGGGCCTACCTGCGCGCGCTGTCGACGCTGCACCGGCGGGCTGAGCACGCGGCGCAGACGCCCGGAGGAGCCGCTCAAGCGAAGGCGGCCGCGTCGGCGCTCGCACACACGCCGTAGTGAGTGGCAGTGCCGTGATGGCCCGGCCGACGGCGGCCCGCTGGGGCCGGCGCGCGGCGCTGCCTGGCGTTCTTCTCGCCGGTGGCGCGCTGCGGTTCGCCACGCTGGGCTTGCAGAGCCTCTGGTTCGACGAGGCGGCGACCGCTCGTCTGATGCGGATGAGCTTCCACGCGATGCTGCGCGGGGTCTCGCGCAGTGAGTCCACGCCACCGCTGTTCTACGTCCTGGAGTGGCTGTGGACGCGGCCGTTCGGCACCGGGCCGGTCGCCTTGCGTTCCCTCTCGGCGCTGGCCGGGACGCTCACCATCGTGGTGGTCTACCTGGCCGCACGGGCGCTGCTCGACGGGGCCGGCGAAACCCTGCGCCGTCGTGGCGCCCTGGCTGCGAGCGCGCTCGTCGCGTTCAACCCGCTGCTGATCTGGTACTCGCAGGAAGCTCGCGCCTACGCGCTGCTCGTGCTGCTGATCGCGGCTGGGCTGTGGGCGCTGCCGGGGGCTGCGCGCGGGCAGCGGCAAGCGGTCCTGCTGTGGGCCGTAGCTGGTGCGCTCGCGCTTGCGACGCACTACTTTGCCGTGTTCATCGTCGCCCCCGAGCTCGTCTGGCTGGTGTGGCGATCCGCGCGCGGTCGCGCGCTGGGTCTCGCCTGTGGTGTGATCGGGCTCACGGCGGTCGCCCTGGTTCCGCTCGCAGCGGCGCAGCGGGCGCGTGGCGGGGCGCGGTTCATCACCCAGCTATCGCTGCCGCTGCGGCTGGCCCAGCTGCCCAAGCAGCTGCTGTCGGGCTACGCGGCGCCGGGGGAGGTGACGCTGACGGTGCTCGCCATCCTCGCCGCGCTGGTCGGGCTCGCGCTCGCCTGGCGTTCGCGCCGGCAGCTGCCGCCCATCCTCGGCGCGGGCTGGGGGACCTCGGCGTCGCTTGCCGGGCTTGCCGTGCTCGCCGTGGCGCTGCCGCTGGCGCTGGCGCTGGCAGGCTGGGACTACTTCATCACGCGCAACCTGATCGCGACGCTGGTGCCGTTGCTGCTCGTGCTGGCGATCGGCATGACGCGCAACCGCCTGGGCGCGGCCGCGTTGACCACGCTGTGCGCCGTCGGCGTCGTGGCGAGCGTGGGGGTGGCCGCGAACGTGCGCTACCAGCGCCAGGACTGGCGGGATGCCGCGGCGTCGATACCGCACGGCGGACCGACCGCGGTCATCGTCAGCCCCGCCGCGGGGGTCCTTCCGCTGTCCTACTACCGGCGCGGGATAGGGGCGATGCCGGCGTCTGCGGTGGTCGGCCAGGTTGAGGTGATCCTGTTCGCACCGCGCGCGCCTGGCGACGGCAGCACGCTGCCGTCGCTGCCGGCGTCGCTGCCGACGCTGTCCGGTTTTGAGCCGCCGCGGGTCGAGCGGTACGCCACTTTTCTCGTTGTGCGCTATCTCCCCAGCGCTCCCGGGACCGTCGTTGCGGCGAGTGCGCTCTACCGCCTCGCGTTCGGAGAGCCGGGCGGGACGACCGCGCGACTTGTGCGCCGGCAGTAGACGGCTGTACGTGATAACGTACGCGCGTATGGCAAGCCAGGTCACGACTGAGCCGTATGACGCCGCCGCCGTCGGTCCCCGCGTTCGCGCGCTGCGCGAGGCGATGGGCCTCTCGTTGCGGGAGCTTGCTCTGCGCTGCGGGGTGAGTGCGCCGATGCTCTCGCAGGTGGAGCGCGGTGAGACGAGCCCGACGCTGCACGTCGCAGCGCGGATCGCTCAGGGGCTCGAGCTGCGACTGTCGCAGCTGCTGCGGTTGGACGAGGGTGGCTCCGTGACGATCGTGCGCGCCAGCGAGCGACGCGGCGGCGGCACCCCGGGCGACGGTCATCGCTTCGAGGTGCTCACGCCGCCGCTGCCCGGCCAGCGCGCCGAGCTTTCGCTGCACACGCTGAGCCCCGGCGCCGCGACCGGCGGCAAGAGCGACCCGCCGTTGCACGAGCCGGGCAGCCGTGAGACGACGCTCGTCGAGCAGGGCGCTGTCGTGCTGATCTGCGACGGTCGCCGCCACGAGCTCGCCACCGGCGACTGCGTGACCTTCGACGCTGACCTGCCGCACCACTTCGAGAATCCCGGCCCGGGGCCGGCACGGCTGCTCGCCGTGCTCGCCGCTGGGCTGCGCCGCAGCTGAGGGACGTAGCGAAGCGCACCGACACGACGCAGGAGACACCGATGCCACAGACATTGCTCGACAAGATCTGGGATGGCCATGAGCTGCCCGGCGGCCTGCTCTACATCGACCTCCACATCGTCCACGAGGTGACGAGCCCGCAGGCGTTCGAAGGGCTGCGCCTCGCCGGGCGGACGGTACGGCGGCCCGACCGCACGCTTGCCACGGCCGACCACAACGTGCCGACCGACGGCACACCGCTCGCCGCGCAGATCAAGGACGAGCTCTCGCGCGTCCAGGTCCAGACGCTCGAGCGCAACTGTGCCGAGTTCGGCGTGCCGCTCTTCTCGATGGGCTCTGACCGCCAGGGAATCTGCCACGTGATCGGCCCCGAGCTCGGCCTCACACAGCCGGGCATGACGATCGTCTGCGGCGACTCGCACACCTCCACGCACGGCGCGTTCGGAGCGCTGGCGTTCGGCATCGGCACGAGCGAGGTCGAACACGTCCTGGCAACGCAGTGCCTCGTCCAGACCAAGCCGCGCTCGATGCGTATCCACTACGAAGGCAGCCCCGGGTTTGGCGTCAGCGCCAAGGATCTGATCCTGGCGACGATCGGCCAGATCGGCGTTGCTGGCGCCGTCGGCTACGCCGTCGAGTACAGCGGCCCGGCGATCGCAGCGCTGTCGATGGAGGGGCGCATGACCGTCTGCAACATGACGATCGAGGGTGGCGGTCGCGCCGGCATGATCGCACCGGACGACGTGACATTCGACTGGTTCGAGCGCACGACTCGCCCCGGCGGGCCAAGTGGCGCTGCACTCGCCGACGCGATCGCCGGCTGGCGCGCCTTGCGCAGCGACGACGGCGCGAGCCATGACCGCGAGATCGTGGTCGATGCCGCGGCGATATCGCCTCAGGTGACCTGGGGCACCAACCCGGGGATGGTCGTCGGCGTGGCCGAACGCGTTCCAGCGCCGAGCGCGTTCGAGACTCCCGCCGAGCGCGACGCGGTCGAGCGCGCGCTCCACTACATGGGGCTCGAAGCGGGCACGCCGATCCAGGAGATCAGGCTCGATCGCGTCTTCATCGGCTCGTGCACCAACTCGCGGATCGGCGATCTGCGCGCCGCAGCGTCGGTCATCAAGGGCCGCCGCGTCGCCGACCACGTCAAGGCGATGGTCGTCCCCGGCTCACAACTCGTCTGCGCGCAGGCCGAGGCCGAGGGGCTCGACGCTGTCTTCCGTGAGGCCGGCTTCGACTGGCGCAGCGCCGGCTGCTCGATGTGCCTCGGGATGAACCCCGACATCCTCGCGCCCGGTGAGCGCTGCGCGTCGACCTCGAACCGCAACTTCGAGGGACGCCAGGGTCGCGGCGGTCGCACGCACCTCGTCTCGCCGGAGATGGCGGCCGCGGCAGCGATCGCCGGCCGTTTCGTCGACATCCGAGATTGGAGCTAGGCATGGAGCCCGTATCGATCATCGCCGGCCAGGTCAGCGACCTCGACCGCTCAGACGTCGACACCGACCAGATCATCCCCAAGCAGTTCCTCAAACGGATCGAGCGCAGCGGCTTCGGCGAGTTCCTCTTCTACGACTGGGCGAAGGAGCCCGGCTGGCAGCTCGCAGCGGCACCGATCCTCACGGCAGGGCGCAACTTCGGCTGCGGCTCCTCGCGCGAGCACGCCGCGTGGGCGCTCCAGGACTACGGCTTCGCGGCGATCGTGGCGCCGAGCTTCGGCGACATCTTCTACTCCAACGCGACGAAGATCGGTCTGCTGCCGGTCGTCCTGGCGGAGGCTGAGGTGCGCGCGCTGGCCGGCGCCGGCAGCGGCGAGATCGACCTCGAGGCCCAGGAGGTTCGCTTCGCGGGCCGTGCGGTGCCGTTCGAGATCGACGCCGAGATTCGCCACCGCCTGCTCGGTGGGCTCGATGACATCGCCCTTGCGCTCCGCCACGAGGAGGTGATCGCCGCCTACGAGCGCGATCGCGAACGCAGCGGTCCGCTGACCACAGCGTTGTAGGTGGGCTGCATGAGCGTTGCTACGGTGCGGTCTGCATGACACGAGTCGTGACGCTTCCCGGAGATGGGATCGGGCCGGAGATCATGGCGCCCGCAGTCCAGGTGCTGGGCGCGGTGGCGAGCGTCGAGGTCGAGCAGCACCTGATCGGGGGCGTCTCGATCGACGCCCATGGGACTGCCCTCAGCGACGAGGTCCTTGCGGCTTGCGCCGCATCCGACGGCGTCCTGCTCGGTGCGGTCGGCGGACCGAAGTGGGACACCACGGACCCACACAAGCCGCGGCCGGAGCAGGGGCTGTTGGGCCTGCGCAAGGGTCTCGGGTTGTTCGCGAACCTGCGCCCGGTGAGGGCGCTGCCGGCGCTTTACGGTGCGAGCCCGCTGCGTGAGGAGCGGATCGCGGGGACCGACCTGCTCGTCGTGCGTGAGCTCACCGGAGGCATCTACTTCGGCGCGAAGACACGCACCGAGACGACCGCGAGCGACCTCTGCGAGTACAGCGTCGCGGAGATCGAGCGGATCGCGCGCGTCGCCTTCAAGGCAGCACGGCGTCGCGTGACGAGCGTCGACAAGGCCAACGTGCTCGAAACCTCACGTCTGTGGCGCGCGGTCGTGATGCGGGTGCACGATGAGGAGTTCCCGCAGATCGAGCTGGAGCACGTGCTCGTCGACAACGCGGCAATGCAGCTGGTCAGCGCGCCGAGCCGCTTCGATGTGATCGTCACCGAGAACATGTTCGGTGACATCCTCAGCGACGAGGCGGCGATGATCACCGGCTCGATCGGCATGCTGCAAAGCGCGTCGCTCGGCGCCGATGGCCCCGGAATGTTCGAGCCGATCCACGGTTCCGCGCCGGACATCGCGGGTGCAGGCATCGCCAATCCGCTCGCGATGATCCTGTCGGTCGCGATGTTGCTGCGTTACGGGCTGCACTTGGAAGCTGAGGCTGGGGCGGTAGAATCGGCCGTGGACCGGGCGCTGGCCGACGGTTTGCGGACCGCCGATCTGGGCGGTGACGCGACGACGGTAGAGGCGACCGCCGCCGTGCTCGCCCACCTATAGGAGAGGGAAGTCGAGTCGTGAATCAATCCCAGCTGATCTGGCAGAACGGGGCGTTTGTCGCATGGGACGACGCCAAGGTTCACGTGCTGACGCACGGCTTGCACTACGGCACCGGCGTATTCGAAGGGATCCGCTGCTACGACACAGACCGTGGGCCGGCGATCTTCCGTCACCTCGACCATCTCGACCGTCTCGAGCGCTCGGCGAAGCTCTACTACATGGATCTCCCGTACTCGGCGGCAGAGCTGCGGGCGGCAACCCACGAGCTGGTCGTTCGCAACGAGCTACGCTCGTGCTACATCCGCCCGCTCGCCTTCCGCGGCTACGGCGAGCTCGGGCTGAATCCGCTGAACTCCCCGGTTGAGGTCGTGATCGCGCTGTGGGAGTGGGGGTCCTACCTGGGCGACGAGGGCAAGCTGGCCGGCGTGCGCGCCAAGGTGTCCTCGTGGGAGCGGATCAGCCCCCGTTCGCTGATCCCGCAGGCAAAAGCGTCCGGCCAGTACCTCAACAACGTCCTGGCGAAGATCGAGTCGCTGAAGGCCGGCTACGACGAGGCGATCCTGCTCGATGACCATGGCCGCGTCTGCGAGGGCTCGGGCGAGAACATCTACCTGGTCCGTGACGGCGTGATCCTCACGCCGCCGCAGACGGCGTCGATCCTCGACGGGATCAGCCGGCGCTCGGTGCTGGCGATCGCGAGCGACCTCGGCTACCCGATCGTCGAGCGCGACATCGCGCGCGCCGAGCTGTACCTCGCCGACGAGGTGTTCATGACCGGCACCGCCGCGGAGCTCGTCCCGGTGCGCGAGGTCGATGACCATCCGGTCGGCTCCGGTGCCCCCGGCGAGATCACGAAGGTGCTCCAGCGGGCGTTCGACGACGCACTGCACGGGCGCGGCGAACGCTACCTCGACTGGCTGGATCTGGTCGAGGTTCGCGAGCCGGCAAGCGCATAGCGATGGGCGCTCTTTCACTGTTCGGCGGACGAATTACGCAGGCGGCCGGCTAGCGCACCCGCGCGCGGTCGCTGCTGCCCCGGTTCGTCCCGAACTCTGAAAGGAAGTGAACGTGAACACGATCGAGCTCTACGACGCAACGTTGCGCGACGGCATGCAGGGCGAGGGCATGTCGCTGTCGGCGGAGGAGAAGCTCCGCGTCGCCCACAGCCTCGACGAGCTCGGCATCGACCTGATCGAAGCGGGCTTCCCGGCGTCCAACCCGAAGGAGCGAGAGCTATTTGAGCTGCTGGCCTCGGAGCGCTTCGCCCACGCGCAGATCGCGGCTTTCGGCATGACGCGCCGCCGCGAGGTGGCAGCGAGCGAGGATCCCGCGCTCGTCCTGCTGGCGCAGTCGGTCGCGCCCGTCTGCACGCTGGTCGGCAAGACATGGACGCTGCATCTGGAGAAGATCGTCAAGGTCGACCGGTCCGAGAACCTGCGGATGATCGAGGAGTCGATCGCCTTTCTGTGCGCTGAGGGCAAGCGCGTGATCTACGACGCCGAGCACTTCTTCGATGGTTGGCGCGCCGAGCCGGACTACGCGATCGCCTGCATCAGTGCGGCCGCGGCGGCGGGGGCTGAGACGGTGACGCTGTGCGACACGAACGGCTCGTCGCTGCCGTCGCAGGTCGCCGAGGCGACGAGCGCGGTCGTCGCGGCGCTCGGCGAGCGCGTCCGGGTCGGCATCCACTGCCACAACGACAGCGAGTGCGGCGTTGCCAACACGCTGGCGGCGGTGCAAGGCGGCGCGCGTCAGGTCCAGGGCACGGTCAACGGCTACGGCGAGCGGACCGGGAACGCCAATCTGATCTCGATCATCGCCAACCTGCAGCTCAAGCTCGGCTTCCACTGCCTGTCCGATGAGCAGCTGGGGCGGCTGACCGAGACCGCGCACTTCATCGACGAGCTGCTGAACTTCACGCCTGACCCCAACCAGCCCTATGTCGGGCGCAACGCGTTCGCGCACAAGGGCGGGATGCACGTAGCGGGCGTCGCAGCGCACGCCGCGACCTTCGAGCACGTCGACCCCGAGACCGTCGGCAACGAACGGGCGCTGCTCGTCTCCGAGCTCGCGGGCCGGGCGAGCATGGTCGAGAAGGCAGCCGGTCTCGGGCTCGAGCTCGACGACGCGGCCGTGGCACGCGTGCTCGATCGGGTCAAGACGCTGGAGCACAAGGGCTACCAGTTCGAGGCTGCCGATGGCTCGCTGGAGCTGTTGATGCTGCGCGAGACGGGCGGCTACGAGCCACTGTTCGAGCTCGAATCGTGGCGCGTGGTCGTCGCGATGGAGCGCGCCGGCGAGGTCGTCACAGAGGCGACGATCAAGATCAACGCGAACGGCGAGCACTACGAGCGCACCGCCCAGGGCAATGGTCCCGTCAACGCGCTCGACAGCGCGCTGCGCTCGGCAATCGGTGACGCGCATCCGCGGCTGCGCGAGATCGAGCTCGTCAACTACAAGGTGCGTATCATCGATGAGGCGAAGGGAACGGGCGCCGTGACACGGGTGCTGATCGACGCGTCGGACGGCCAGGAGGTGTGGGGCACGATCGGCGTCTCGGAGAACCTGATCGCTGCCTCGTGGGAGGCGCTCGTCGAGTCGCTCGAGCGTGGCATGCTGCCGCGGGGTGCGCCATGAAGGACGCGATCCCGCTTTCGCGCCCTTCGATCGGCGAAGCAGAGGAGCGTGCCGTGCTCGACGTGCTGCGCTCCGGACAGCTGTCGCTGGGACCGCGCCTAGCCGACTTCGAGCGGCGCTTCGCTGCTCGCCTCGGCGTCGCGCACGCCAGCGCGACCTCGAGCGGGACCGCCGGTCTGCACCTCGCACTGCGAGCGGTCGGCGTCAGCGACGGGGACGAGGTGGTGACGAGCCCGTTCTCATTCGTCGCATCGGCGAACGCGATCCTCTACGAGCGCGCCCGTCCGGTGTTCGTCGACATCGATCCGCGGACGTGGACGATCGACCCGGACGCCGCCGCCGCCGCCGTCACCGCCCGGACGACCGCGATTCTGCCCGTCCACATCTTCGGCTGGCCGGCACAGATCGGCGCGCTCGAGGCGCTCGGCCTGCCGATCGTCGAGGATGCCTGCGAGGCGCTCGGCGCGGTCCACGCCGATGGTGTTCCGGTCGGTGCCCGCGGACATCCCGCCGTGTTCGCCTTCTACCCCAACAAGCAGATGACGACCGGCGAGGGCGGCATGGTCGTCGTCGGCGACGCCGCGCTCAAGGCGCGCATCGACAGCGAGCGCAACCAGGGCCGCGCGCCGAACATGGACTGGCTCGACCACGACCGCCTCGGCTTCAACTACCGCCTCTCGGATCTCGCCTGCGCGCTGGGGATCGCCCAACTCGAACGGCTCGATGAGCTGCTCGGAGCCCGCGCGCGCGTCGCGGCGACTTATCGCGAGGCGCTCGGCGGAATCGAAGGGCTCGAGCTGCCCTGCCCCGACGCCGGCGGGATCGTGCGCGGCTGGTTCGTGTTCACGGTGCTGCTGCCACGCGGAACCGATCGCAACGCCACGATCGCGGCGCTCCGTGAGCGCGGGATCGCGAGCAAGCCCTACCTGCCGGCGATCCACCTGATGAGCTTCTATCGCGAGCGCTTCGGCCATCGCCCGGGCGAGTACCCGGTCTGCGAGGACGTTTCCGAGCGGTCGCTGGCGCTGCCGTTCTTCCCGGCGCTCGGTGAGCGCGACGTGGCGCGCGTCGCGCAAGCGCTTGCCGCTGCGCTCGGTCGCGGATGATCCTTCTAGACTCGCCGCAAAGCCATGTCCCGCTTCTCTGAGCCCCAACACCCCGACTTTCAGCGGATCAACGCGTCGCTGCGATTCGACCGTCGCCTGTGGCGCCACGACATCGCCCAGTCCAAGGCGCACGTCAAGATGCTCGCAAGCGCCGCGATCATCGCCGACGACGAGCGTGACGAGCTGCTGCGTGGGCTCGAGGCGGTCGCGGCGGAGCTCGGCAGCGAGACGTTCTCCTTCTCCGCCGACGACGAGGACATCCACATGGCGATCGAGCGCCGGCTCACCGAGCTGGCCGGGCCGGTTGGCGGAAAGCTGCATACGGCGCGATCGCGCAACGACCAGGTTGCGACGGATGTCGTGCTGTTCGTGCGGGAGGCGTCCGAGCGCGCGCGCGAGCGGATCGAGGAGCTGATCGGCGTGCTGCTCGCGCGCGCCGAGGAGCACGTCGATTGGCCGATGCCCGGGTACACGCACCTGCAGCGAGCCCAGCCGGTGTACCTCGGCCACCACCTGCTCGCGTATGTCTGGATGCTGCTGCGCGACCGTCGCCGCTTCGAGCACGTGCTCGAAGCATGCAGCGTGCTGCCGCTCGGTGCGGGGGCCCTCGCCGGCGTGAACTTCGCGACCGACCGGTCGCTGCTGGCGAGCGAGCTGGGCTTCGCCGAGCCGTCGGCGAACTCGCTCGACGCGGTGTCCAACCGCGACTTTGCGCTCGACTATCTCGCCGCGGCGGCGACCTGCGCGACCCACCTGTCACGACTCGGCGCCGAGCTTGTGCTGTGGAGCAGCAGCGAGTTCGGCTTCTGCGAGCTGGCCGACGCCTGGACGTCGGGCTCGTCGATCATGCCGCAGAAGAAGAACCCCGACGCCGCGGAGCTGTTGCGCGCAAAGGCGCCAAGGATGCTGGCCCACCACACCGCTCTGCACGGTGTGCTGCACGGCCTGCCGCTCGCCTACAACAAGGATCTCCAGGAGGACAAGGAGCACCTGTTCGACGCCGCGGACACGCTCAGCGACTGCCTGCTCGCGGCCAGCGGGATGCTCGCCTCAGTGGTGTTCAACCGTGCTCGACTCGCGGCGGCGGCGGCCGACGAGATGATCGCTGCCGTTGACCTGGCCGACCAGTTGGTGGTTGGCGGACTCCCGTTTCGCGACGCGCACGCGGCCGTGGCGGGGCTGGTCCGCTACGCGCTGGACGCCGGCCGGTCGCTGTCCGAGCTGAGCGACGACGAGCTCGCGGCGCACTGCCAGGCGATCGATCCGAGCGCCTTCCGGCGCCTGCTCGAGGGCCGGTCGTGGCTCGAGTCGAAGCGCTCTGAGGGCGGCACGGCGCGTGAGCGCGTGCTCGAGCAGCTTGCGGCGGCGCGCGCCGCCCTCGGCGCCGGGTGAACGGCGACTTCTACGCGCGCGATGTCCAGACCGTCGCGCGGGAGCTGATCGGCGCGGTGGTCCGTCACGGCGGGTGCGCCGGCATCATCGTCGAGACCGAGGCCTACCACCAGTCGGAGCCGGCGTGTCACGCCTACGTCGGGCGCACTCCGCGCACGCAGACGCTGTTTGCGGTGCCGGGGTGCGCGTACGTCTACCGGTCCTACGGCGTGCACGCGCTGCTCAACGCGGTCGCCGAGCCGGAGGGCGTCGGCGCTGCGGCGCTGATCCGGGCGCTCGAGCCGCTCGAAGGGATCGCGCTGATGCAGGCTCGCCGCGGCGTGGCGGGACTCGAGGATCTCTGCTCCGGGCCGGGGAAGCTCACGCAGGCTCTCGGCATCGGGCTCGAGCACAACGCGACGAGTCTGCTCGACGGTCCGGTGCGCATCGAACGGTGCGCGCTCGGGAGTCCGGCGGATCAGGTCGTGGTGTCGGTGCGCGTCGGCATCAGCAAGGCAGTCGAGCTGCCATGGCGCTACAGCGCCGCTGGAAGCCGCTTCGTGTCGCGACCGCGACCGCGCTGTTAGGGCGCTGACGCGCCCCCACCAGGCCCGGTTGGGGTGGGTGTCGTGGTTGGGGCCGGCGTGGCGGGCGGCGTGGTGGTGGTGGTGGTCGTTGGCGTGGTCGTCGTGGTCGGGGTGGTGGCTGTTGTCGGCGTGGTCGTCGTCGTGGTGGTGGAAGGTGTCCCGCCGTCGCTGTAGGTGGGCAGCGCCACGGCCGCCGGCGTTGCGACGTTCTCGGTGGAGGCGAGCAGCGAGGCCTGGGAGATGTGGTGCGCGCGGTCGTATGCCTCGACGCCCATGGTGTGCAGCGCGCTTTCGACGAAGGCCTTGAAGATCAGCGCGGGATAGGTGCCGCCGTAGACCGGCTTGCCGCCGTAGGCTGTCGCCATCGACGCACTGGTCTTCGAGTAGCCGACCCAGACGGCGACGGTGATCTGCGGCGTGAAGCCGATGAACCAGGCATCAGCGTAGTTGGACGTCGTGCCGGTCTTGCCGACGACGTAGACGCTGGGAATATACGCGGTGGTGCCCGTGCCCTCGAGGACGACGTTGCGCATCATCTCGATCTCCATCGTGTCCATGCTCCGGGTGAACCCGGGGACCTGATAGAAGCTCGGCTGGTCAACCTGCACGGCCTGTCCCTTCGAGTTGTTGACGACCGAGATCCCGACCGGTCCGGGGCAGCTGTCCGTTGGCCAGCTGCTCTGCACGATTACCTGTCGCTGGAGCTTCGGAACCTGTGCACCGCCCGCGCAGCCGTTCGACGCGAGCGAGCCGCTTCGCAGCAGGCCGCCATCGGCGATCGTCTCGTAGGCGTGAGCCATGTCGAGCACCGTCACGCCGGTGTACAGGCCGCCGATCGTCATCGCCGGGTTCTCCGAGACGTCGGTTGTGATGCCGAAGTCGTGGGCATAGTCCGCGATGCTGGCGAGGCCGCCGTCGTATTCCAGGCCGACGCGCGCAAAGACGCTGTTGTCGGAGTAGGTGAGCGCCTGCGCGAGCGTGCGGTAGCCGGTGGGGGAGTAGCCGCCCTCGTCGTTGTGGATCGGGAACAGCGGCCCCGGCCCGTACCGCCACGTCCACTCCTTCGACGGGAACTCCTGGTTGGGCGAGACGCCGCGTTCGAGCGCCCTGGCCAGGTCGAACACCTTCCACGCTGACCCGGGCTGGCGTTCGGCCTGCGTCGCGAGGTTGAACTGCTCGGTGTCGTAGTTGTTGCCGCCGACCATCGCCACAACGCCGCCGGTCTGGTTGTCGATCGCGACGAGCGACGCGGAGGGTAGGCCTTCGCCCGGCGGCAGGTAGTCGTTCACTGCGGTCTGCGCCTCGTTCTGCAGCGGCTCGTCGAGCGTCGTGTGGATGTGGTAGCCGGCGGTGTAGGGGTTGGGGAGGAGCTTGCTGTCTGCGAGCACCTGCTGCTCCGCCCAGCTCGTGAAGTAGCCGTAGCCGGGCTTCGTGTACTCGTTGCCTGGCGCGATCACGTACTGCGCGGCGGGCAGCGGCGTCGCCATCGCCTGCGTGTACTCCGACCGGTAGATGTAGCCCTGCGCGAGCATGTCGCCGAGCACGATGGTGCGCCGCCTGTAGGCGAAGTTCTGCTCGGAGGGTGTCCAGTTGAACGGCGGGTTCTGAACGAGCCCGGCGAGCAGCGCGTCCTCGGCGATCGTGAGGCGCGGGACGCAGAGGTTCTTCGGATGGCTCGGGTCGTAGTCGCAGCCGTAGAGGTTCGATGTCGGGTCGTTGCCGAAGTACGTTTGCGCCGCAGCCTCGATGCCCCAGGCGCCGTTGCCGAAGTACACGTTGTTGAGGTACTCGGAGAGGATCTCCTGCTTCTTCCACTTGTGAGCGAGCTGGAAGGCCAGCGCCGCCTCGGTGAGCTTCTCGAAGACGTTGCGCTTGTAGTAGGCGCCGCGCATCACCTTGATCAGCTGCTCGGTGATCGTCGACGCGCCCTGCGTGGTGCCGGTACCCGTGATGTCGTTGAGGAACGCGCGGGCGATGCCCTTGATGTCGACGCCCGACTCGGTGTAGAAGCGCTTGTCCTCGACCGCGACGATCGCCCACTGCATGTTCTGCGGGATCTCGCTCGCGTTGACGAAGTAGGCCCGGGCGTTGGCGTCAGTCATCACTGCGATCGGACGGTTGTCGTCGTCGTAGAGGACCGAGTTCTGGGGGTTCTGCACGATGAACTGCGGCAGCGGGGGAAGCTGCGCCGCGACCGCCATGACGAAGCCGAAGATCATCGACACGAGCGCCAGGAACGACAGCGGAACGAGCAGCAGCCACAGGCGGCGCCACTGCATGACATGCCCCGGCCGCGGCATGCGCCGGCGCGCCTCGCGCTCGGCGCGGCGACGCTCGCGCTCGAGCAGGGCTTCGCGATCGCTGGAGCGGAGCGGGACGACTACTGCACCGGATTCCTCCGGCGGGGCGCTCCGTGAGTATCCGGGAAGCTCGGCGTCAGTCATCGGATGTCGCTGCTGGTGCGCAAACGCGCACGTCGGCGGGCATGCTTCTCGTAGACCTCCCGCCCGAGCGGGGTTAGACCCGAGGGACCCCGCGAGAGACCGCAGTCTAGCATTGCGCGCGTGAGGAAAGGCGATGCTGAGCTGCTCGCGCGAGGTGCCGTCGAGGTTCTCCCCGCCGGCGAGCTCGAGCGCAAGCTTGCGCTCGGCCGGCCGCTGCGCGTGAAGTTCGGGATCGACCCGACCGCGCCGGACATCCATCTCGGTCACACCGTGGTGCTGCGCAAGCTGCGCGCCTTCCAGGACGCCGGGCACCTCGTCGTCCTGATCATCGGCGACTTCACGGCACGGCTGGGGGACCCCAGCGGGCGTTCGGAGCTGCGTCCGATTCTCAGCGTCGAGCAGATCGAGGAGAACGCGCTGACCTACCAGGAGCAGGCCTTCCACGTGCTCGACCGCGACCCGGCGCGCCTCGAGCTGCGTCACAACAGCGAGTGGCTGGACATGGACATGACGGCGCTCCTGGCGCTTGTGCGCACGACAACCGTCGCTCAGCTGATGGAGCGCGACGACTTCGTCAAGCGCCACGCGCGCAACGAGCCGGTATCCGTGCTCGAGCTCCTGTATCCCCTGATGCAGGGCTATGACTCGGTGGCGGTACGCGCCGACATCGAGCTTGGCGGAACCGACCAGACGTTCAACCTGCTGCTCGGCCGCGACATCCAGCGGGCCTACGGGCAGCCCGAGCAGGCGATCCTGACGATGCCGTTGCTCGTCGGCATCGACGGCCGCGACAAGATGTCGAAGTCGCTCGGCAACGACATCGGGGTGAGCGATCCAGCGAGCGAGATCTACGGCCGGACGATGCGGATCGACGACGAGCTGCTCGGGTCCTACTTCGCCCTGCTGCTCGGCCGCGAGCTGCCAGCGGGCCTCGGCCCGCGCGACGCCAAGCGCCTGCTCGCCCACGACCTCGTTGCCGAGTTCCACGGCGCGGACGCTGCAGACGCGGCCGAGCACGAGTGGGACCAGGTGTTCGTCAACCAGGGGGAGCCAGACGACATCGACGAGGCAGTCGTCTCCGGCGCGGATAGCGTCGTCCACATGCCCGCCGTGCTCGCCGAGCTGTTCGGCATGTCCCGCTCGGAAGCTCGCCGTCTGATCACGAGCGGCGGGGTCTACCTCGACGATCAGCCAATCGAGGACGTCGACGTCAGCACCGACCGCCTGGACGGCTCCGTATTGCGTGTCGGGCGGCGTAAGTACCGCCGCCTGCGCGTCCAAGCCTGACGGCGAGCCCGCCGATTAGCGCTATACTGCTCGTCCGTTCCGCGGGCCATCTTTTGATGCCTGCGGCGCGCCTTGCTCTGGGAGAATCCCGGGGCGGGAGGCGTGGCGGTCTTTGAAAACTCAACAGCATGCGCACCGAGAACGGCTTCGGCCGATCTGGTGTGCGTCCAGGTTCGACCCGCGGTCGACGCGTCTTTGGCGTGCCGATCGTGGAAAGAGTCAAGAATTAGCAGTACCCCGTCATGGTCGAGGGCCCATGTGTATAGGCCTCGAACCACCATGACAACTCTCTTCACGGAGAGTTTGATCCTGGCTCAGGACGAACGCTGGCGGCGTGCCTCATACATGCAAGTGGAGCGACGAACCAGGGTTTACCCTGGGGCAAAGCCGCGAACGGGTGAGTAACACGTGGGTCACCTGCCCCGATGATTGGGACAACCCGAGGAAACCCGGGCTAATACCAAATGTGCTCTTGGCCGTGATGGCCATGAGGAAAGGAAGCTTAGGCCTCCGCATCGGGATGGGCCCGCGGCCCATTAGCTAGTTGGTGGGGTAATGGCCTACCAAGGCAACGATGGGTAGCTGGTCTGAGAGGACGATCAGCCACACTGGGACTGAGACACGGCCCAGACTCCTACGGGAGGCAGCAGTAGGGAATCTTGCGCAATGCGCGAAAGCGTGACGCAGCAACGCCGCGTGGGGGAAGAAGGCCTTCGGGTTGTAAACCCCTTTCAGTTGGGACGAAGCTCCGTCGGTTAATAGCCGGCTGGAGTGACGGTACCTTCACAAGAAGCACCGGCTAACTACGTGCCAGCAGCCGCGGTAATACGTAGGGTGCGAGCGTTGTCCGGAATTATTGGGCGTAAAGAGCGTGTAGGCGGTTCGATCAGTCTGCTGTGAAAGTCCAGGGCTCAACCCTGGGATGCCGGTGGATACTGTCGGACTAGAGTCCGGAAGAGGCGAGTGGAATTCCTGGTGTAGCGGTGAAATGCGCAGATATCAGGAGGAACACCAATGGCGAAGGCAGCTCGCTGGGACGGTACTGACGCTGAGACGCGAAAGCGTGGGGAGCAAACAGGATTAGATACCCTGGTAGTCCACGCTGTAAACGATGGGCACTAGGTGCGGGGGGTGTCGACTCCCCCCGTGCCGAAGTTAACGCATTAAGTGCCCCGCCTGGGGAGTACGGCCGCAAGGCTAAAACTCAAAGGAATTGACGGGGGCCCGCACAAGCAGCGGAGCATGTGGTTTAATTCGACGCAACGCGAAGAACCTTACCTGGGTTTGACATGTGAGCGACCGCCGTGGAAACACGGCTTCCCTTCGGGGCGCTTTCACAGGTGGTGCATGGCTGTCGTCAGCTCGTGTCGTGAGATGTTGGGTTAAGTCCCGCAACGAGCGCAACCCCCGTCGCATGTTGCCAGCATTTAGTTGGGGACTCATGCGAGACTGCCGGTGACAAACCGGAGGAAGGCGGGGATGAGGTCAAGTCATCATGCCCCTTATGTCCAGGGCTACACACGTGCTACATTGGCGCGTACAGAGGGCTGCGATACCGCGAGGTGGAGCGAATCCCTCAAAGCGCGTCTCGGTTCGGATTGCAGGCTGAAACTCGCCTGCATGAAGGCGGAGTTGCTAGTAATCGCGGATCAGCATCGCCGCGGTGAATACGTTCCCGGGCCTTGTACACACCGCCCGTCACACCACGGGAGTGAGCAACACCCGAAGCCGGTGGCCTAACCCGCAAGGGAGGGAGCCGTCGACGGTGGGGCTCGTGACTGGGGTGAAGTCGTAACAAGGTAGCCGTAGCGGAAGCTGCGGCTGGATCACCTCCTTTCTAGGGAGCGCCGAATAGGCGCCCCGGCGGAGCCAGCGGGCCAGTGCGGCCCGTTCGAGCGGCCGTCGGGCCTAGTACGTCGACCGAACCTGGCCGGCCATGCGCCGTCGATCGCGTCTTCTTGCGCGCGAGCAACGGTGGCCGGCATGCTGTTGAGCTTTGAGAGACCGGCGCCTGCCGGGTGGAGACTCGCCTACGCGAGCAAGGCCACCGACACGGCAGGCGTTCGCCTCCGGCGGTCTTTGAAAACTGCACAGTAGCCACAGCGATCGCGAGCCATCGCGATCGCATCAACGGGTATCACCGAACCATTTTGGTTCGATCACCGTCAAGATAATAAGGGCGCATGGTGGATGCCTTGGCACTAAGAGTCGATGAAGGGCGTGGACGGCTGCGATAAGCCGCGGTGAGGCGCTGAACAGCCTTTGACCCGCGGATGCCCGAATGGGGAAACCCAGCGCTGGTAATGCGGCGCTATCTCCGGCTGAACACATAGGCCGGCGGAAGACAAGCGGGGGAAGTGAAACATCTCAGTACCCCGAGGAAAGGAAATCAAAAGAGACTCCCTGAGTAGTGGCGAGCGAAAAGGGATCAGCCCAAACTCGGCGCGTGCAAGCGGCCACGCGTTGCGCGTCGAGGGTTGTAGGGCGCTTGTTCCGAGCTGTGGCCAGCTCGGCGGGAGTTACAAAATCGTGTGGTAGTCGAAGCGTGTGGAACCGCGCACCATAGAGGGCAATCGTCCCGTAGGCGAAACCTCGCGATCTCCCGTCAGGCGTTCCTGAGTAAGCCCGCACTCGTGAAACGCGGACTGAATCTGGGGGGACCACCCTCCAAGGCTAAGTACTCCTTAGTGACCGATAGCGGACAAGTACCGTGAGGGAAAGGTGAAAAGTACCCCGGAAGGGGAGTGAAATAGTACCTGAAACCGCGCGCCTACAAGCGGTGGGAGCAGGCTTTGTCCTGTGACCGCGTGCTTTTTGCATAACGAGCCGGCGAGTTACTCGTCTGCGGCAAGGTTAAGCGATGAGCGGAGCCGTAGCGAAAGCGAGTCCTAATAGGGCGATTCAGTCGTAGGCGGTAGACCCGAAACTGAGCGAGCTACCCATGGGCAGGCTGAAGCGGGGGTAAGACCTCGTGGAGGGCCGAACCGACCTAGGTTGAAAACTGGGCGGATGACCTGTGGGTCGGAGTGAAAGGCTAATCAAGCTCAGTGATATCTGGTTCTCTCCGAAATATATTTAGGTATAGCCTCGGATAAACTGCGTCGTGGCCGTAGAGCACTGTTTGGACTAGGGGCCCTACCAGGTTACCGACTTCATGCAAACTCCGAAGACCACGACGTCTACTCCGGGAGTCAGTTGCTGGGGGATAAACTTCAGCGTCAAAAGGGAAACAGCCCAGACCGCCAGCTAAGGTCCCCAAGTTCTAGCTAAGTGGTAAACGATGTCTGAATGCATAGACAACCAGGAGGTTGGCTTAGAGGCAGCCACCCTTGAAAGAGTGCGTAACAGCTCACTGGTCAAGTGTTCGGGCGCGGATAATGTAGCGGGGCTCAAGCTAGACACCGAAGCTGCGGGTGCGTGAGGCCTTCGGGCCGATCGCGCGGTAGGAGAGCGTTCCCACGCCAGTGAAGCGGCGGCGGAAGCCAGTCGTGGAGGCTTGGGAAGTGAGAATGCCGGCATGAGTAACGAAAGAGGGGTGGGAATCCCCTCCACCGATTGTCCAAGGTTTCCTGGGTAAAGCTCGTCTTCCCAGGGTTAGTCGGGTCCTAAGGCGAGGCCGAAAGGCGTAGTCGATGGCCAACAGGTTGATATTCCTGTACCACGTCGTGTCCGTTTGACCGATGGAGGGACGAGGAAGGCTAAGGGAACCCAGGCGATGGTCGTCCTGGGATAAGCGTGTAGGGGTGGTCCTAGGCAAATCCGGGACCGCATAACCTGAGGCGCGATGTCAGCTGGCTGTAAGCCGGCGAGTCCCCGACGCCATGCCTCCAAGAAAAGCTCCTAGGGAGGACATGCGTGCCCGTACCAAAACCGACACAGGTGGACAAGTAGAGAATACTAAGGTGATCGAGATAACCATCGTTAAGGAACTCGGCAAAATTGCCCCGTAACTTCGGGATAAGGGGCGCCCCGGTAGGGTAAAGTCACTTGCTGACGGAGCCCGAGGGGGCCGCAGTGACTAGGCTGGAGCGACTGTTTACCAAAAACACAGGTCTCTGCTAAGTCGAAAGACGACGTATAGGGGCTGACGCCTGCCCGGTGCCGGAAGGTTACGTGGAGGTGTTAGGGCTTGACCCGAAGCACTGAAGCTAAGCCCCGGTAAACGGCGGCCGTAACTATCAGTTGACCGAGGTAGTTGTAAAACTCGGCTATATGCTGGAACATCCGAGCATCCCGCACTACGAGTTCCGTCCGATGTGGGCGGTATCGTGACAACGTGTCGGGTGCGGACAATCAGCAGGAAAGACCGTGCATAGGGGCCATCTCGGCCTCGCTCGGTAGCTTCTTGTCTGGATCTCAACGATCAGGACTACACCAAGGTTCTAGCTCTCCGGGAACGGATGAACCGCGGTGGAAAGAGACGCCATCGGATGGACGGAATCCTCAGAGACTATACGCCGAGCCCACGGCCAAGAGCGGTCAGTGGGATGAGATAGTCCGCTCTCATGGGCGACCATGAGAGTCCGTCAGAAATGAGCGGACCGCTCGTCGGACACAATCGCGCGACGAGTAGTAACAGTCAGGAACGGTCCTAAGGTAGCGAAATTCCTTGTCGGGTAAGTTCCGACCTGCACGAATGGCGTAACGACTTCAGCGCTGTCTCAACGATGGGCTCGGTGAAATTGCAGTCTCGGTGAAGATGCCGAGTACCCGCGGCTAGACGGAAAGACCCCGTGAACCTTTACTACAACTTGGTATTGGGATTCGGTGCACTTCGCTCAGGATAGGTGGGAGGCTTTGAAGCGCTGGTTGCGGCCGGCGTGGAGCCAACCTTGAGATACCACCCTTGGTGTACTGGATTTCTAACATCGTTCCGTGAATCCGGGCGGTGGACATTGCCAGGCGGGTAGTTTGACTGGGGCGGTCGCCTCCTAAAATGTAACGGAGGCGCACAAAGGTTCCCTCAGCACGGTCGGAAATCGTGCGTAGCGTGTAAAGGCAGCAAGGGAGCTTGACTGCGAGACCGACAGGTCGAGCAGGTGCGAAAGCAGGTCTTAGTGATCCGGCGGTAGCAAGTGGAAGTGCCGTCGCTCAACGGATAAAAGGTACTCCGGGGATAACAGGCTTATCGGGCCCAAGAGTTCACATCGACGGCCCGGTTTGGCACCTCGATGTCGGCTCGTCGCATCCTGGGGCTGTAGTCGGTCCCAAGGGTTGGGCTGTTCGCCCATTAAAGCGGTACGCGAGCTGGGTTCAGAACGTCGCAAGACAGTTCGGTCCCTATCTGCCGTGGGCGTTGGAGAGTTGAGAGGAGTTGTCCCTAGTACGAGAGGACCGGGATGAACAGACCTCTGGTGTATCTGTTGTCGTGCCAACGGCATCGCAGATTAGCTACGTCTGGATTGGATAACCGCTGAAAGCATCTAAGTGGGAAGCCAACCTCGAGATGAGCTCTCCCATCCCCATGAGGGAGTAAGACCCCTGGTAGACCACCAGGTTGATAGGCCAGCTCTGGAAAGACGGTAACGTCTGTAGGAGACTGGTACTAATGGGTCGAGGGCTTGACGGATAACTTTGTGGTACCCGCATGATTCGTGGCGCTGTGCAGTTTTGAAGGACTGCTGGAGCGGTCTCTCACCGTTTTCCGGTGGCTATGGCGGGGGGGAAACACCTCTTCCCATTCCGAACAGAGCAGTTAAGCCCCTCAGCGCCGATGGTACTTGGCTCGCAAGGGCCCGGGAGAGTAGGTCGCCGCCGGTTTCTTCAAGCTACGAGGGCCCCGCGAGAGCGGGGCCCTCGGCAGTTAGGGCCAAGACGTGGGGTCAGCCGTCGGAGAGCGACTGCTGTGCACGACCAGCGCGGCGTCCGTGTGGTGTGGCCTGCTTGTTGTAGGCGGCGGCGGTGCAGCGCGGAGCGCCGCCGGCGATGCCCACCAAGCGAATCACCATGCGGCCGTTCGTGAGCCTCATCGCCTGCAGATTCGAGCGCGACACGAACGCTGACCAGCCGGGGACCTTGTAATCGCGGATGCACCGGGCGGTGACGCGTCGCGCCGCGGGGCAACCGATGTGCGTGACGGCGACGATGCGAACGTCTGAGCCGCCGCCGACCTTCCCGGCGGGGTAGGACACGTTGACGGCTCCGCAGCCACTCGCCTGCGCCGAGCGGGCACCTGCCACTGCTGGATGCCCACCAGCGCTCAGCGCGACAGCCGCGAGGCACAGACCCGCGAACAGCACGCACGATCGCCAGCACCTGGTCACGTCACGACAAGCCTACGCCGGGCGGCGACGCGCGGCAACGAACAGAGCTCGCTCGCGCGCGTCTGTTGATCTAAGGATCGATCGCGCCGACTCCCGGGGAGTCGGCGGCGGTCGAGCCATAGCTGTTGGTCGCGGTCACGACCACCCGATCGTAGGCCCTGGCGTCAGCTGTGACCGTGACGTAGGTTGCGCCGGTTGCGCCGGTGATGTTCGACCAGGTGCTGCCGGAGTTGGTGGAGCGCTGCCACTGGTACGCGTACGAGGTCGCCGACGGGCTCCAGGTGCCGGTCAGAGCGGTCAGTGGCTCGCCTACCACGAGTATCCCGGC
>JBEKXB010000007.1:0-112820 GCA_049512455.1 Solirubrobacteraceae bacterium
CGTCGCCGCATCGGAGGCCGTCAGCTCGGTGGTCGCCTGGGAGGTGGTGCTCCAGCCATTCGGCGGTTCCGCGTACACATACACAGCGCCCGCGTTTTCGTTGTCGTCGACCGCGTGTCCCGGCGCGCCTGCGACGATCACAGGTCCTGAGATCGCGACCGAGAAGCCGAGGTTGTCGTAGGCCGTGCCGTCGGCGCTCGTCAGCTCACCAGCCTGCGTCTGTGGCGTCGTCGGCGCGTCGGAGCTCCAGCCACCTGGCGGCTCGCTGAAGACATATACGGCGCCCTGCGAGGCGTTGGGTCCGGCTATGTAATCTGGCGCACCGGCGGCGATCACAGGGCCTGAGATCGCGACCGAGTAGCCGAGGTCGCCGCCGCCGTCGGAGGCCGCCAGCTCGGCTGTTTGCGGCGTCGGCGTCGGCGCCGAAGCCCAGCCTGCCGCGGGCTCGCTGAAGACGTATGCGCTGCCCCCTGCACCACCAAATGCGCCGGCGACGATCACAGGCCCTGAGATCGCGACCGAGTAGCCGAGGTTGGCGTTCTGCTCGCCGTCGGAGGCGATCAGCTGAGCGCTCGGCGTCGAGCTGCTCGCCCAGCCGCCCGGCGGCTCCGTGTAGACGTACACGGAACCCTGCCCCGCGTTGCCGTCGATCGTGCGGCCGGGTGCCCCGACGACGATCGTTTGACCCGAGATCGCGACGGAGCAGCCGAAGCAGTCGTCAGGCGTGCCGTCAGACACGGTCAGCTCTGCTGTCTGTGTCGCGTCGGCCCAGCCGCCCGACGCCGGCAGAGTGAATACGTAGACCGCGCCGGCCCCGTGGTCAGGAGCGCCGAGGACGAGCGTCGACCCCGAGACCGCGACGGCGGAGCCAAGCCGGTCGTCCGGGCTGCCGTCGGAGGCGGTGAGCTCGCGAACCTGTTCGATCGTCGGGTCGATGCGCAGCGGGTAGGTGGCTCGCGCGTCGCTGATCTCGATCAGTAGGCGGTGGTGGGCGATGGCGAGCCGGGCGGGTACGCGAGCGCCGCTTTGGTCGCTGACAACCAGCTGGGTGTAGAGCAGCGTCCCCGCCCCCCAGCTGAACGCAACGCTACCGTCAGCCAACTTGTCGATCGCGGCACCTGAGATCAGCTGGGATATCGCGAGCGGCCCGTTCCCGGGTGGACGGCGCGTAACGAAGAAGCTCTGCTCGAGGCCGAGCGGCCCGTTCGCAAGCCACTCCCGCAGACCGGATGAGCCCAAGCGGAGCTCGTTACGATCGACCGACGCGCCGCGGAGTCCGACCGGCCGCGCGTGCGCGCCGCGGCCAACGCTGAGCATCGATAGACCCAGGTTCAACCGGCCGCTGCCAGTGAGCGCGAGCATGCCGCCGCTCATAGTGACCTCGAAGCGCTGAGCCGGGTTGCGCAGGGCGAAAGCACGAGCGGCGAAACGGCGTACGAAGTACTGCGCCTCATCGCTGCCAAGCCCGCGCGAAACAGCGATCTGAGCACTTGTGGGAAGCCGCGAGGAGCCACTGGTGCTGCCAGCGGCAGCGGCGCGGGTTCCCAGGCCGCCAAGGCCGACGGCGAGGGCCAGGACGAGCGGCGCCAGCGCGGCTGGCCAGCCTGGCAGGTCTACGCGACGCGATCGGCCTGCGGTCTGCGGCCGATCTCCCAGGAGGTGTTGCACAGGCGTAGATCCGCCTGTCCTCGTCAGGCAGAGGTGCAAAGGCCGTCCATGTCTCGCGGTCATATGGCTAACCTCGGCCTGCACAGCCGAGTTCTTGAGCCGCTCCGCGCCCTAAGCCGCGTGGCGTCACGCACGACATCTTCCGCCAACCGTAGGCCGCCTCCGAACTGGCGTTCGGTGGATGCGCCAGATGCTCTATGTAGACAAATAGGGGCACGATCCGCTTTGGCCCGAATAGGTGCTCGAGGATCAGCCGCCGCGGCGTCGAGAGGAGCAGCCCGGATCGGCCGCACGGGGCCTATTGTGCGCAGGGTGAGCAGGCGCTGGGTTCTCGTCATGGTGGGGACGGTGATCCTCGTGGCAACGGTGACGGCAGCCGCGTTGGTGGCCAACCGTTCAAGGAGCGCGCGGCCGACGGCCTTGGTGCGGCTGGTCCTTCCCGGTCACAGGTTGCAGGCCGGGCAGGTTGTGCGGGTGAGGATCGTCAACGACGCATCCAACCCGGTCATTTACACCGGCTGCTTCATCTTGCAGCTGCGCGAACGGGACGCGTGGACGACGATCAACAGCACTCACCGGATCAGCGTTCCGTGCGCGAGGAGGTACTCCGCGCCGCCGCAGGCGGCTCGCTCTGATCGCAAGTGGGCGCTGATGCTCTACGACGACCTGCGGCCGGGCCGGTATCGCATCACGCTGCTCTACAAGTTCCTATCCAAGCACTGGCACGCGGCCGGTCTTGACGGCCACCTCCGCCAGATTCGGGCCACACTGAGCATCCTGAAGTTCGATCCCGGCCCAGCGCCGCAGCTGCCCGAGCGGCGCATCAAGCGAATCGCGCTGCAAACGGCCGCCAGCGCCGGCGACCCGCACCCGAGCTTGATTCAGTATGCGGAGGGCACACGATTTGAGGCCAACCGGGTCGCCTCGCAGGATCTCGTCTGGGGTTGGAGCTGGGCTTATCTGATCGCCATCCGCGGCCACTTCAAAGCCACCGGCGAACCAGGCTCATACGCTGCGGATTACTCGGACTCACCAAGCTCGCAGGTGTACTCGGTGGTCGCGATCGTCCTCGACGCCAAGACGGGGCACGTCGAGGACTTCGGGATGTTAGATCGCTATCCCAAGCTTTCCAACATGGGTGCCGTCACCACCGACTACCGCCACTCGTAGCCGTGTCTGGCCACCGAGTGTGGTCGACGGGGTACCGATGATCAAAGACGTGAGGCAACTGCTTTCCACGGAAGAATTGGACGCCAGCCGGGGGAGGATCTGATGCGCAGGTTGATCTACTCGATGACTGTGTCGCTGGACGGCTTCATCGCTGGGCCGGACGGCGCGATCGACTGGTCGGTGCCCGACGAGGAGCTGTTCGCCTTCCACACCCAGCAGGTGCAGGAGACCGGCGTGCAGCTCTGCGGACGGCGGCTCTACGAAACGATGCTCTACTGGGAGACCGCGCAGGAGACTTCGCTGCCCGAGGAGCACGTCGAGTTCGCCCAGATCTGGAAGGCCCTGCCGAAGGTCGTGTTCTCCACGACGCTGGAGAGCGTGGTGGGCAACACCAGGCTGGCCAGGGAGGGTGTCGGCGAGGAGGTTGGAAGGCTCAAAGAACAGCCCGGAAAGGACATCGCCGTCGGCGGCGCCGGCCTCGCTCGCGCGTGCATGAAACTGGGTCTGATCGATGAGTGGCGGCTGTTCGTGAGCCCGGTCCTGCTCGGCGGCGGCACGCCTTACGTCCCGCCCCTCGACGAAACGATCAACCTGGAGTTGGTCGACACGCAGACGTTTGGCGCTAGCGTGGTCTACCTTCGCTACCGGTCTTCCGTGCAGGCATGAAACCCGGGTGGGCCGCGCTTCCCTTGCCTCTGTCGGGGTTACGTGTTGGCGTCGAGCGTGGAGACGTCGTAGTCGCTGAAGCGACGGTCGGCAGTGATGATCGTCAGGCTCTCGGAGCGGGCCTGTGCGATGAGGAGTCGGTCGAACGGATCGCGGTGGTGCAACGGGAGTTCGGCGACCGCAAGCGCGGCGTCTGGAGCAAGTCCGAGGATCCGCAGGCCGGTGCGCAAGACGTTGGGATACAAGTCGGCGGGAATCGTGAGCTTGCCGAGCGACGCTTTGACGCCGATCTCAGCAAACGACACGACGCTGAACGTCAGCTCCTCCGCATGCTCGATCGCTTCTTGCGCCAATGGCCCGACGCGGCGTGTGCCTTCGAGCTCCCAGAGCACGACGTGCGTGTCGAGGAGCAGCCTCACGCAGGTCTGTCGAAGAAGAGCTCGTCGAGTTCCTCCTCCGTGAACTCGAAGTCCTCGCCGATCGAGATCCGTCCTTTCAGCGAGCCGCGCGCTTGGAGGAAGCGGGCGCCCGGTCCTGTTGGTGGAACGATCCGGACCAATCGCGCTACAGGAACGCCGTCGCGTGCGATCTCGATGTCCTCGCCGGCCTCTACACGGGCGAGCAGCTTTGACAGATCTGTCTTGGCCTGACCAACGTTTACGCGCATAACGGCATGGTATCTGCTTGGCCAAGCATGGTCAACCAGACCGCCCAGGCGGCTCCTTGCCACGACAGCCACGCACCACCCGCCGGCTCGCATCGGGATGCGTGGGCGTGTCGCGCGCTGTCTGCGTGTCGCAGAATCCTGGCGCGCGGCACGCTATGAGCGATACACGATGCTGATCGCGTGGGCGCACACCAACGGGGCGGGCGTGCTGCACTACGACCGCGACTACGACGTGCTCAGCGAGCTCACCGGGCTGGTCTTCTACTCGCAATGGCTGGCAGCAGCAGGCACCCTGCAGGTGCTCACCGCCGAGGCTCGCGACGACGCGCTCACAAACCTTGACAATTCTTTGGTAAGGTCTGTCGCGCGATGGAAGGGCTCACGATCCAGGAGGCCGCGCAGACCACCGGCTGGTCGCCGCGCATGCTGCGCTACATCGACCGCGCTGGGTTGCTCGAGCTCGCCCGCTCCAGCGCGGGCTACAGGCTCTACGGGCCTGAGCAGCTGCAGCGCCTGAGAACGCTGCGCGAGCTGCTCTCGAGCATGAACTTCGGGCTCGCCGAGCTCGGCTTCGCGCAGCGACTGCGGCGCGAGCCCGCGCTGCGCGCCGCCGTCGATGCCTGGCTTGACGCCGAGCCGGAGCGCCCGGCCCATGTCGCAGCCGATGATTGGCTGCGCTGGGAGCAGGACAAGCACCAGGCGCTCATTGCCGCCGCAACGCAAACCATTCAACTGGAGATCGCATGACACCAAGCGCCACCCTCACCGCCAGTGCCTTCAAGGTTGCAGACCTCTCGCTCGCGGCGTTTGGACGCAAGGAGATTGAGTTGGCGGAGCACGAGATGCCGGGCTTGATGGCGACGCGGCGCGAGTACGCGGCGAGCCAGCCGCTGGCCGGAGCACGCATCACAGGGTCGTTGCACATGACGATCCAGACAGCCGTGCTGATCGAGACGCTTGTCGCGCTCGGCGCCGAGGTCCGCTGGGCGTCCTGCAACATCTTCTCGACCCAGGATCACGCCGCGGCGGCGGTGGCGGTCGGCCCGAACGGGACGCCTGAGCAACCTCAGGGCGTTCCCGTGTTCGCCTGGAAGGGGGAGACGCTCGAGGACTACTGGTGGTGCACCGAGCAGGCGCTGGATTGGCCGGAGGGCGGCCCGAACATGATCCTTGACGACGGCGGCGACGCGACGCTGCTGATCCACAAGGGTGCCGAGTTCGAGCGCGCCGGCCACGTGCCGGCGCCCGAGACAGCCGACTCCGAGGAGTTTCAGACAGTCCTCGCACTGCTCGCCCGTTCGCTCGAGCAGGACCCGCAGCGCTTCACGCGGATGGCGGCCGGCATCCTCGGCGTCACCGAGGAGACGACCACCGGCGTTCATCGCCTCTACCAGATGCAGGAAGCCGGCGAGCTGCTGTTCGCGGCGATCAACGTCAACGACTCGGTCACCAAGTCGAAGTTCGACAACCTCTACGGCTGCCGGCACTCGCTGATCGACGGCATCAACCGCGCGACCGACGTGATGATCGGCGGCAAGGTCGCCGTGGTCTGCGGCTTCGGTGACGTCGGCAAGGGCTGCGCGGAGTCGCTGCGCGGACAGGGCGCGCGCGTGATCGTCACTGAGATCGACCCGATCTGCGCGCTGCAGGCGGCGATGCATGGCTACCAGGTCGCGACGCTCGACGACGTCCTCGCCAGCGCCGACATATTCGTCACCGCCACCGGCAACGTGAACATCATCACCGCCGAGCAGATGGCGCGCATGAAGCATCAGGCGATCGTCGGCAACATCGGCCATTTCGACAACGAGATCGATGTCGCGGGCCTCACCAGGCTTCCGGGCATCAAGCGCGTCAACGTCAAGCCGCAGGTCGATGAATGGGTCTTCCCGGACGGCCACTCGGTGATCCTGCTGTCCGAGGGCCGGCTGCTCAACCTCGGCAACGCAACCGGCCATCCGAGCTTCGTGATGTCGAACTCCTTCACCAACCAGACGATTGCCCAGATCGAGCTGTTCACCAAGAACGACGAGTACGAGAAGCGTGTCTACGTGCTGCCCAAGCATCTCGATGAGAAGGTCGCGCGGTTGCATCTCGACGCGCTCGGCATCCGCCTCACCACGCTGCGCCCCGAGCAGGCGGCCTATATCGGCGTCCCTGTCGAAGGTCCCTACAAGAGCGACCAGTACCGCTACTAGCATGCCCGCCGGGCGCCACAGCGCGCGCGCATCGCACGATGCGGCGCTGGCGGCGGCGGGCGCCGCGCGGATTGCCTGGGCGGACGGCCAGATGCCGCTGCTGCGCGCGGTACGCGTGCGCTTCGCGCACGACCAGCCGCTCGCGGGCCTTCGCATCGCAGCCTGCCTGCACGTCACGGCGGAGACGGCGAACCTCGTTCGTGCGCTCTGCGCGGGTGGTGCACACGTCGCGCTGTGTGCGGCCAATCCGCTCTCTACGCAGGACGATGTTGCCGCGGCGCTGGTCAGCGACCACGGCGCCGAGGTCTACGCCGAGCGCGGCGAGGATCGCGCCGCCTACGCCGGTCATCTGCGCCGCCTCGTGGCAGCCTCGCCGCAGCTGCTGATCGACGACGGCGCCGAGCTGATCGTGGCCGCGCACGAAGCGGCGGCGCCAATCGCCGCTTCGTTGATCGGGGCGACCGAGGAGACTGCCACCGGGCTGGTCCGTCTGCGTGCGATGCAGTCCCAGGGCACCCTGCGCTGCCCTGTGCTGGCCGTCAACGACACGCTCACCGAGCGCGTCTTCAACGATCGCTACGGCACCGGCCAGTCGACGCTCGACGGGATCCTCCGCGCCACGAACCTCCTGTTCGCCGGTCGCTCGGTCGTCGTGTTCGGCTACGGATCTGCGGGTCGCGGTGTCGCGGCGCGCGCGAAGGGCGCCGGCGCCGCCGTGACCGTCTGCGAGGTCGATCCGGTACGCGCGCTCGAGGCGCGGATGGAGGGCTTCGCCGTGATGGGCGCCCTCGCCGCCGCGGCGATCGGTGAGGTCTTCATCACCGTCACCGGCGCACCGGACGTCCTGCGTCGGGAGCACTTCGAACGCATGCCCGATGGCGCCGTTCTCGCCAACGCCGGCCACTTCGATGTCGAGATCAGCCTCAGCGATCTCGCGGCTATCGCGAACGGCCCAGCGCAGGCTGTTCTGCCACTCGTCGATGAGTACCAGCTTCCGGACGGTCGGCGCCTGCACCTCGTTGCCAAGGGACGGGTCGTCAACCTGGCGGCAGCTGCCGGTCATCCGGCGGCGGTGATGGACATGTCGTTTGCCGCACAAGCCCTCGCCGTCGAGCATCTCGCAAGCAGCGCCGGCCAGCTGCAAGCCGGCGTGCACATCCCGCCGGCAGCGCTCGATCGCGAGGTCGCGCAGCTCAAGCTGGCATCGCTGGGGATCACGATCGACGTCCTGCGCCCCGAGCAGGAGCGCTATCTGCGCTCGTTCCGCTAGCGTGCAGGCGGTGCGCGCGATGGTTCTCGCAGCCGGTCTCGGCACTCGTCTACGGCCGATCACCTACGAGATCGCGAAGCCGATGGTGCCGGTGCTGGACCGGCCGGTGATGGCGCACATCATCGACCTGCTCGACCGTCACGGCATCGAGCGGGTGGTCGCAAACCTGCACCACTTCCCCGACGCGATTCGCGGCTACTTCGGCGAGCGGCTCAGCTACAGCTACGAGCCCGAGCTGCTCGGCACTGCGGGCGGCGTCCGCAATTGCGCCGATTTTTTCGGCGACGACACCTTCCTCGTCATCTCGGGCGACGCGCTGACCGACATCGACCTGAGCGCGTTCCTCGCCGCCCACCGTGCCGGCGGCACCGTCGCGACGCTCGCCGTCAAGCGTGTCAGCGACACCCGCGAATACGGCGTTGTGCTCACTGATCGCGCAGGTCGCGTCACCGGCTTTCAGGAGAAGCCGAGCCCCGACGAAGCGCTCTCCGACCTCGGCAACTGCGGCATCTACTGCTTCCAGCCGGCGATCTTCGACTACTTCCCCGAGCAGCCGGTCGTGGATTGGGCGCGTGACGTGTTCCCGGCGTTGCTGGACCGCGGCGTGCCGTTCGCCGTCCACGAGATCACCCAGTACTGGAACGATGTCGGCTCGCTCGCCGAGCTCCGCCAGGGCACGTTCGACGCCCTCGCCGGCGAGCTGCGGATCGAGGTCGCGGGCCACGAGGAGCGTCCCGGGGTGATCGTCGGCGAAGGATCGGCGCTCACGGGTGTGGCCAGTGCCGAGGGAATGGTGTGGATCGGTCGGGACGTCCAGTTCGGCGGCGACGTTCGCCTGCTCGGCCCGGTCGTGATCGGCGACGGTGCACGGGTCGGCGCGCGCGCGTCAGTCCGCGACAGCATCGTCTTTCCCGGCACTGAGCTTGCCCACGGCGCCTTGCTCGTCGGCGCGATAGCCGGCCACGACGGGATCGTCGCGAGCCTGCGCCCGCGCGGCTGAGATCGACGAGCGCTATCGCGGCAAGCTGATAGCTTGCCGCTCATGCGTCGCATGATGATCGCCCTGCTGGCCACCGCCACGCTCGCGGGCTGCGGCAGCTCGGTGCTGCATCCGATCAAGAATCTCGTCGACCACCACAAGTCGGTCGCGCTGGCACTTTGCATCCTCCACGCCGACCGGACGATCCACGACCTCAAGAGCCATCACGACCTGGCTGGTCTCTACCACGCCTATCGGGTGCTGCAGGACTGCAAGCACGTATAGGTCAGCCCGCCGC
Organism: Solirubrobacteraceae bacterium; assembly: GCA_049512455.1. Classification (GTDB taxonomy): domain Bacteria; phylum Actinomycetota; class Thermoleophilia; order Solirubrobacterales; family Solirubrobacteraceae; genus Palsa-513. Next base: position 8,917 of record JBEKXB010000007.1, read on the forward strand.
GGAATCGGTTGGCGTTAGCCGACCCGATGTCCGAGGCGATACCCTGAGCTGATGGGCATTCTCGACCGGGCTCTGAACGTCGGCGAAGCAAAGATCTTCCGCCGCCACGAGCAGCGCGTGGTGCTGATCGGCGCCTACGAGGCGGAGCTGAAGCTCGACACCGATGAGGAGCTGCGTGAGCGGATGGACGTCCTGCGCGAACAGGCGCACGCTGGCTCCTCGCTCGACGAGCTGCTCCCCGAGTGCTTCGCGATCGTGCGCGAAATCGGCGAGCGACGCATGGGGATGCGTCACTTCGATGTCCAGCTGATCGGCGGGATGGTGCTGCACGGCGGTGCAATCGCCGAGATGCGCACCGGCGAGGGCAAGACGCTGACGGCGACGCTCGCCGTCGTGCTCAACTCGCTGGCCGGCAACGGCGTGCACGTCGTCACGGTCAACGACTATCTGGCCCGTCGCGACGCCGAGTGGATGAGCCCGATCTACGATGCGCTGGGGGTCACGGTTGGCGTGTTGCAGGCCCACCAGCCGATCGAGGACAAGCGCTACGCCTACGCCTGCGACGTGACCTACGGGACGAACTCGGAGTTCGGCTTCGACTACCTGCGCGACAACATGGCGGGGAGCCTCGAAGAGAAGGTGCAGCACGGCGGGCGCATCGACGAATCGGGGCGCAACGTCGCGAGCCACACGTTCGCGATCGTCGATGAGGTCGACAACATCCTGATCGACGAGGCGCGGACGCCGCTGATCATCTCCGGTGCGCCTGAGCGCGCTGCGGAGCTCTACGTCCAGTTCTCCAGGCTCGCCCCACAGATGCTGCCGGGCAAGACCCCCGAGGGTCTCGACCCGCGCTCCAAGAAGGAGTTCGTCGCCGACTTCGACTACGAGCCCGACGAGAAGCACAAGACCGTCTCCGTCACCGAGCTCGGCGTCGCGAAGGCCGAGCGCTTCCTCGGCATCGACCATCTCTACCGAGCCGAGAACGGCCACCTCGTCAACCACCTGATCCAGGCGCTGCGGGCGGAGTCGCTGTACAAGCGCGACGTCGACTACGCCGTCATCGACGGCGAGGTCAAGATCATCGACGAGTTCACCGGCCGCATCCTCGAGGGGCGGCGTTGGTCGGAAGGACTCCACCAGGCCGTCGAGGCCAAGGAGGGGGTCGCGGTTCAGGACGAGAACCAGACGCTCGCGACGATCACGCTGCAGAACTACTTCCGCCTCTACGACAAGCTCGCCGGCATGACCGGTACGGCGCTGACCGAGGCGACCGAGTTCATGAAGATCTACAAGCTGCCGGTCGTGCAGATCCCGACGAACCAGCCGATGATCCGCACCGACCGCAACGACCAGGTCTACAAGACCAAGGACGGCAAGTGGTCAGCCGTCGAGCGCGAGATCGCCGAGCGCAACCAGGCCGGCCAGCCTGTCTTGGTCGGCACGATCTCGGTCGAGGTCTCCGAGCTGTTGAGCGATCGCTTGCGCCGCCGCGGCATCGCGCACACGGTACTGAACGCGAAGCCCGAGCACGCCGAGCGGGAGGGCGAGACGATCGCCGACGCCGGCCGGCCCGGGGCGGTCACGATCGCGACGAACATGGCCGGCCGCGGTGTCGACATCAAGCTTGGCGGCAACCCCGAGCACATGACGAGGCTCGAGCTCGCGAAGCTCGGCCTGCTTCCCGGTGACGAGGGCTACGCCGAGCGCTACGCCGAGCGCCTCCCGGCCGTCGAGGCGGAGATCGAGGCCGCGCGCCAGCAGGTGCTCGACGCCGGCGGGCTGCTGATCATCGGCACCGAGCGTCACGACTCGCGGCGTATCGACAACCAGCTGCGCGGCCGCTCCGGGCGCCAGGGCGATCCTGGCGAGTCGCGCTTCTTCCTCTCCGCCGAGGATGACCTGATCCGCCTGTTTGCCGGCGATCGCATCTACCGGATCCTCGACCGGCTCGGCACCGTCGACGTTGAGGGAAACGAGGAGCCGATCGAGGCGAGCCTGCTGTCCAAGCAGATCGAGAAAGCCCAGCGCAAGGTCGAGGAGCAGTACTTCCTCCAGCGCAAGCACACGCTCGAGTACGACGATGTGATGAACGAGCAGCGCCGCGTCGTCTATGCCCTGCGCGACCAGGTGCTCGAGGGCAGCAACATGGCCGAGCTCGCGCGTGAGGAGATCGCTGGTGCACTCGAGCGCACGATCGAGGACTACACCGCGGAGGAGTACGCCGAGGACTGGGACATCGGCGGCTTGCTCCTCGCGCTGTCGCAGATCTACCCGACGACCGTCTCGGCGGCGGATCTCGATCGTGAGCATTCTGACGTCGAGCGGCTGGTGGCACTCGTCACCGACGACGCCGGCCGCTGCTACGAAGCGCGCGAGGCGGAGCTCGGCGAGGAGTTGATGCGTGCGCTCGAGCGCTATCTGCTGCTGCAGATCATCGACGAGCGCTGGCGCGAGCACCTCTACGACATGGACTACCTGCGCGAGGGCATTCACCTGCGCGGCTTCGCTCAGATCGATCCGTTGGTTGCCTACAAGAACGAGGCCTACACGCTGTTCACGGACTTGATGAACACCGTCTGGGCCGACTTCGCGCGGATGATCTTCAACGTGCAGGTCCAGGTTGCCGCGCCCAACGGCGGCGGCGCTCCGGGCGCCGCGGCCTACCAGCCTGGCGGCAGCTCGACGCGCGCGGCGAACGTCACCTACTCATCGGGTGCGCCAGTTGGTGCCGCGGCGATCGGCGCGGCGGCCGCCGCGACATCTGTCGAGGAGAACCCGTTCGGCGAGGGCGAGCCGCTGCCCGCAGCTGTCGCGCAGCGCCACGTGAGCGAAGACGAGCAGCTGGGGCGCAACGATCCGTGCTGGTGTGGGTCGGGTAAGAAGTTCAAGCGCTGCCACGGCGCCTAGTCATGCCGGCTGCGATGGGCTCAGAGCCGACGCCGGCGCGCCTCGCGGCAATCCGCGACCAGCTGAAGCTGCTCGCGGACTATCTTTGACCCTCCTGCGCTTGCCGAGCGCGTCGCGGTGCTCGAGACGCAGATGGGCGAGACAGGCTTTTGGAACGACTCGCAGGCGGCCGCCAAGATCGGTGCCGAGCACGCGCGGAGCCAGCGGCGGCTGGAACTGTTCCGCAGCGTCGACTCCGACATCGGTGATCTCGAGACGCTCGTTCAGCTGGCCGCCGAGGATGAAGAGCTCGCGGGCGAGCTCGACGGCGCGATAGCGTCCGTCGAGGCTCGCCTCGCGCAGCTCGAAGAGGAGCGCCTGTTCTCGGGCCGCTACGACGGGGGCGACGCGCTCGTCACCGTCAACGCGGGCGCCGGCGGCACCGACGCCCAGGACTGGGCCGAGATGGTGCTGCGGATGGAGATGCGGTGGGCGGAGAAGCGTGGCTTTCAGACGGAGCTGCTCGAGGTGAGCGAGGGCGAGGAAGCCGGTATCAAGTCCGCCACCTTCCGCGCCGCCGGTGAGAACGCCTACGGCCTGTATGGGGCGGAGAAGGGCGTCCATCGACTCGTACGGATGTCACCGTTCGATTCGGCCAACCGCCGCCACACGAGCTTCGCCGGGCTCGAGGTTGCGCCGGTCGTCGCCGATGAGGGGGAGATCGAGATCGACGATGACGACCTCCTCATCGACACCTACCGTGCGAGCGGTGCCGGCGGGCAGCACGTCAACAAGACCGACTCCGCTGTTCGGATAACGCACCGGCCGAGCGGCATCGTCGTCCAGTGCCAGAACGAGCGCTCGCAGACGCAGAACCGGCAGACGGCGATGTCGATGCTCCGGGCGAAGCTCGCCGAGCGCGAGGAGCGCGCACGCCAGGAGGAGATCGCGCGCGAGAAGGGCGAGGCCCAGGATGTCAACTTCGCCTCCCAGATCCGCTCCTACGTCCTGCACCCCTACACGCTCGTCAAGGACCATCGCACGAGCTTCGAGATGGGCGACGTCCAGCGCGTCCTCGACGGCGACCTCGACGGCTTCGTACGCGCCTACCTGCTGAAGCGGTGATTGTGACGGGCGAGGAGATCACCGGGCTGACCGCGGTAGTCCAGCGCGCCCTCGACGAGGACCTCGGAGCCGGCGACCTGACAGGCGAGGCGACGGTGCCGGTCGATGCCCGGGCACGGGCGCGAATCTTCCAGAAGGAGGCGGGCGTGATCTACGGGATGGACGCGGCGGCGCTCGCGTTCACGTTGCTCGACCCGGAGGCCGGCGTGACGCGCAACGCGCCTGAGGGCGAGTGGCGCCAGGCCGGCGGCGTCGTGCTCACCGTCGAGGGGATGGCCCGGGCGCTCCTGGCTGGGGAGCGTACGGCGCTCAACTTCCTCCAGGGCCTCTCCGGCGTGGCGACCCTGGCCGCGCGCTGCAGTGCTGCTCTCGCCGGCACCAGGGTGCAGGTCCTCGACACGCGCAAGACGACGCCCGGGCTGCGGGCGCTGGAGAAGGCCGCCGTCGCGGCAGGCGGCGGCGCCAACCATCGCCACGGGCTGTTCGACGCGATCCTGATCAAGGAGAACCACATCGCGCTCGCCGGTGGCGTGGCAGCAGCCGTTGCCGCCGTGCGCGCTCGGGCTCCCGGTCTCGCCGTCGAGATCGAAGTTCGCAACGCCGACGAGATCGAGGCCGCGCTTGCCGTCGGCGCCGAGCGGCTGATGCTCGACAATATGAGCATCCCCGAGCTGCTCGACGCCGTGGCGCAGGTTGGCGGCCGGGCAGCGCTCGAGGCCAGCGGCGGCGTGACGCTCGAAACGCTCAAGGCGGTCGCGAGCACCGGCGTAGACTTCATCTCGATGGGTGCGCTGACGCACTCCGCACCGGCACTCGACCTGTCGATGATCCTCGAGCCGATCGGCTGATCGGGGTGAACGCGCTTCCGATCGCAGCAACCGGGGCGCCGCCGCTGGACGAGCTCCAGATCGCCGAGCTTCACGCTGAGGTGCGCGAGCTGGCACGCGCGCGCGACGCGGTGATTCTCGCCCACAACTACCAGCTGCCGGAGGTCCAGGATGTCGCCGACTTCGTCGGCGATTCGCTCGGGCTGTCCCAGCAGGCTGCGCGCACGCCGGCCAGCACGATCGCCTTCTGCGGTGTGCACTTCATGGCCGAGACCGCGTCGATCCTGTCCCCCGACAAGACCGTCTTGATCCCCGACCTCGACGCCGGCTGCTCGCTCGCCGACTCGATCACCGCTGATCAGCTGTCGGACTGGAAGGCCGAGCATCCCGGCGCCGTCGTCGTGATGTACGTGAACACCTCGGCCGAGGTGAAGGCGCTCACCGACTACTGCTGCACCTCCTCGAACGCCGTGAGCGTGGTTCGCCACATCCTCTCCGAGCGCGGGCCCGACACCGAGATCCTGTTCGGGCCGGACATGTTCCTCGGCGCCTACGTCGAGCGTGAGCTCGGTCGCTCGATGCGCCTGTGGGACGGCGAGTGTCATGTCCACGCCGGCATCCGCCCGGCGGACATCGCGGCGGTGCGGGCCGCGCATCCGGATGCCGACTTCCTGATCCACCCCGAGTGCGGCTGCTCGACGAGCGTGATGGAGTACGTCGCCGCCGGTGACATTGCCGCGGGAGGAGTCCACATGCTGGCGACCGGCGGAATGCTCGACTACGCCAGCCACGCCGAGCATGGATCGACTGCGATTGTCGCCACCGAGATCGGCATGCTCTATCCGCTGCGCCAGGCTGCACCCGACGTCGCGTTCATCCCGGCCAACGCGCAGGCGAGCTGCCGCTACATGAAGATGATCACCCTGCCAAAGCTCCGCGATGCGCTACGTGACGGCGTTCACGAGGTTCGCGTCCCGGCGGCCACGGCCGACGCCGCACGGCTCGCGATCCAGCGGATGGTCGCGATCAGCTGATCGCGGGTCCGGCTCGCCGGCTAGAAGTCGCTCGCCGCGTGCGGGCCGACGCAGGCCACGGCGAGCTCCTCGCTGACGGCGCGGGCGACGGCGGCTACCTCGTCGAAGGTCACGGCGTCGATCCGAGCGATTGCGGCGTCGGGGTCGATGTCGTCGCCGTGGATGATCGCTTGGCTCGCTGCGTAGCGGGCGACCGCGCCCGAATTCTCGAAGCTGAGCACGCGACGGCCGGCGGCGTAGGCGCGTGCACGCTCGAGCTCCTCCTCGCGCGGCCCGTCGCGACGCAGCTCGTCGACGATCTCACGCATCCGGGCGTAGGCCTCCACGCACTTCGACGAGTCGAGTCCGGCGCCAAGCCCCAGCACGGGCGCGTCGGCGTAGCTGTGATCGACCGACCACACCGAGTAGCAGAGGCCTCGCTGCTCGCGAATCTCGTCGAACAGCCGCGATCCCATCGAGCCGCCGAGCAGCGTCGCGTAGATCCCGAGCGCCGCGCGCTCACGTGCGTCGGTGGCGTCGATCTGCGGCCGGTAGAGCATCCGCAGATGGGACTGGTTGGTCTCGCGCTGCTCGACGAGCGTCGTCGGCTGGAACGGCGGCGCCGCCTGAAACGCCTCAGGTGCCGCGAACGCGGGAAAGCGCGCGAAGCACTGCTCGAGCGTCTCATCGTCCGGCAGGTGATCGGTGTTGCCAACCAGGAACGCGCCGCCGCGCGCCGGCGTCCAGCGCCGCTCCCGGAAGCTGACGACGTCGTCGCGACGAAAGTCGCGAAGACGCTCTTCGCTGCCGAGCACCGGTCGTCCAAGCGGATGTTCGCCGAACGCTGCGCGATCGATCAAGTACTCGGCGACCGTCGCCGGCTGGTCGTCGGCGCGCGCAATCTCCTGGATCACCACGCCGCGCTCGCGGTCGAGCTCGTCGGCGTCGATCCGCGGGCAGCCGGTGATGTCCGTGAGCAGGTCAATCGCTGCCGGCGCAGCCTCGGCACGCGAGGTGATGTGGAAGGCGACGAGGTCATGGCTGGTGTAGGCGTTGAGCAGCGCGCCCATCCGTTCAGCCGTCTGGTTCACGTCGCGGTAGGTCCGGTAGCGTTCCCCGCCCTTGAACACGAGGTGCTCGAGGAAATGGGCGATGCCGTTCTCCTGCGGCTGCTCGCTGCGGGCGCCCGCGTCGAAGGCGACCAGCGCCGTGAGCGCCCGCGTGCCAGGAATCGAGATTTGATGGATCGGCAGCCCGTTGGGCGCGACGGTGGTGGAGATCGTTGGCATCCCTGCACGCTAGAGCAAGATGCCACTCACGCGCGGCGCTCGTCTGGTCTCGATCAGGCGGCGGGGGAGCCGGGTCGGTAGGCGCCAAACTCGCTTGCGTCATCCCACGGATGGGCGGTTCGGACACCACCACACGATGGTCGACCGCGTCCGTGCACGGGATTGTGCTCGCGGAAACGCCATCCTAAAGGGCCTCCCCTCGCGCCACGATGTCGGACTCGACCGCGTCTAGGTTGTCCATGCACTCGGCTCGACTGGCTCCTGTCACGATCGCGTACCCCAGCCGCGACATGTACCCCCGCGGCGGAAGTCGCATTGTCGCGCCCGCACCTACGAGCGTCTCAAACGCGACGAGGCCGCGATGCCCCGACCCACCCAACTCCAGTTGGCTCAGCTCCATGTCAAACTTCGGGTAGAAGAAGCGCACGGCGGCTACACAGCGCCGGGCGGCTGGGAGCCGCGGGCGTTCACCCATCGCCACCTCCGCTGCGGCGACTGGCAGATCGATTCCCAGCGCAAGATTCCCCAACCGAGGTATGAAGTCACCACCTAGGCGCGCGTTCATTTCGATGAGGCGGGGGCCGGTCGCAGTCAGGCGAAACTCTGTGTGGGTCGCCAGGTAGTCCACTCCGACGGCGCGATGCACGTCACGCACTACAGCGAGCGCGTCGGCGAGCTCCGGCGTCGGTCGTGCAGGCACGACGTGTCCAGTCTCCTCGAAGTACGGTTCGGCACCGAGCATCTTCTCTGCTACGACGAGCGGAATGGTGTCGCCCTCGAGACTCAGGCAATCGACGCTGTATTCCTTCCCGTCCAGGTACTCCTCGACGATAGCGCCGGAGTAGATCGGACTCAGACCTCCGACCGACGCATCGACTGCAGACGCTAGTCGTCGCTCCAAGTCCTGTTCGCTATCAACGCGGGCCACTCCCACGCTGCCGCCGAGCGCTCGCGGCTTGATCACCACCGGATAGCCGATCGCATCCGCCGCCTGCCTAGCCTCAGCGAGATCGTGAACCAGCGTGGCGGCGACGGCCCAGTCGGGGCGGGCGCCAAGTAGATCGCGGAACACGCTCTTGTCTTTGCACGCTCTCATCGCCGCCGGATCCGCGAACGGCATCCCGTGCGCCTTGGCGAGTCGGGCGCATCGCTCACCTACACGGTCACTCCAGGTCATCAGGCCAACAGCTCCGGTCTCCTTGACGAAGCTCAGGCCGTCCGACTGAAACCGCTCCTCATCCTCGAAGTCCGTTACGCGCCAGCGGCTGACGTAGGCGCGCTCCCACATGACTTCCCGCGACGCGAGCAGCACCACGTCATAGCGGTCGGCAATCGACCGCAGACCGTACTCGCGGTACTTTTGCCTGCCGCCCCCAACAATCATGAGCGTGCGGTCCGACACTAGAGCTCCGGCGCACGTGAACCAAGGTTTGGGTGATCGTCTACTGGCATGGGAGGCGCTCGTCGGCGTTCGCCTCGGAATCGCCCTCACCACGGGACGGCCCGCACTCGAGCGCCAACTGGACGAGCCGATCGAGCATCTCTGGGTAGTTGAGTCCGACCGCCTTCATCAACATCAGGGAGAACACGCTCGTCGGCTTCAACCCAGGCATCGTGTTGATTTCGTTGATCAGGATCCGCTCTCCGTCGACGAAGAAGTCCACCCGCGCGAGGCCCCGACAACGGGTCTGCACGAACGCACTCACCGCCAGCTCGCGAATCCGCTCGCACACGTACTCCGGCAGGCGTGCTGGAACGATCAGCCGAATCGAGCCGCGCGTGAACTGGGTCTCAACGTCGCGCCAGCCCGATTTGCTGGATATGACAACCAACTCGCCGGGCGCTGAGGCGACCGGTCGCTCGTTGCCAATCACCGCGCACTCGACCTCGATGCCGCTTGCCGCCGCCTCGACGAGCGCGAGCGAGTCGTACTCGAAGGCAGTGCCGAGCGCCTGCGGTAGATCCTCGGCGGCCAGGACGCGCGTGACTCCGAACGACGACCCAAGGCGGGCCGGCTTGACGAACACCGGGAGACCGAGCGGCGTCAGCCGTTCAAGCACGCCGTCGCGGTCCACTCTGAACTGCTCGCTCCGCACCGCGTGGTAGTCGGTCTGGAGTACACCCGCAGAAGCCATCAGCTCCTTGAACATGAGCTTGTCCATGCACACTGCGGATGCGAGCACGCCGGCGCCGACGTACGCAACACCGAGGCACTCGAGCAATCCCTGGACCGTTCCATCCTCCCCAAACGGGCCGTGAAGCATCGGGAAGACGACATCAACACCTTCGACACCGCGTCCCGGCTCGAGCATCACGGCTTTGCCGTCGCGGTACCACGCTCCGTCGCGGCCCACGTCGATCGAGACCGCGACGTGGCCCGCAGCCTCGAGCCCTTCGAGCACCAACGCGCCAGAAGCCAATGACGCCTCGCGCTCAGAAGACTGGCCGCCGCTCAGCACCGCCACGCGCAGGCCACCCACATCAAACCCCGCTTAGACGACGCATCCGGGAACGACGCCCGTGCCCTAGCGAACGGTGCATCTCGTGCAAACCTCGATAGGGCACGGTCCGAACCAAGTCGATCGGCAACGATCTTAGCCTTCGCTGGGCGGGCAGTGCCGAGCCCGTGCGTCGCGTCGACGAGGCTGCGAGAGAACGTGGCAGTCTTTGGAGCGTGACCAGACGGCCCTTTCACTGTGATCGTCGCGCCCCCCGGCGCGCCCCTCGGCGGCTCACGCCGCTGACGTCCACCGACCACGAGGGGCTGCCATGCGCGTCGTGATCAGCCACGAGTCCTTTGAGGTCTTTGGCGGAACCGAGACCTACATGTTCACCGTCGCGCAGCACCTCGACTGGCTCGGCCACGAGACTTTGATCTACGCGCAGCGCATCGGACCAATAGCGGAGTTCGCGCGCAACCACGGCGTTCGGGCCACCGCCAGCGCTGTCGAGCTGCCTCCCTCGTGCGATGCGGTATTGGCGCAGGATGCCGGGAGCGCCCTGGAGCTCGCGGGGCGCTACCCGAGTGCTGTGAGCGTGTTCGTTGCCCACTCAAGGGGCTACGCGGCCCAGATTCCACCGCAACTGGAGGGCGTCTGCCAGGCGATAGTCGTTCTCAACGATCGCGTGCGTCGATTCATCGAGCAGCTCCCGTTCCACCCGCAGATTGTCCGTCTGCGACAGCCGATCGACCTGCAGCGATTCGGTTCGTTCGGCCTCTATCCCCCGCAACCGCGCCGCGCACTCGTCATCGGTAACTACATGCACGGCGCACAGGCGCAGTTGCTCGAGGAGGCTTGCCGTGCGGCTGGCATGGACGTGTCGTTCTTGGGCGCCCACGCTCGTGTGAGCGCCACGCCCGAGCATGCGATTGCCGACGCCGACGTGGTGATCGGTCTCGGCCGCTGCATATTGGAAGCGATGGCCAGCCGCCGTGCCGCATATGTCTACGGCGTTGGGGGAGCGGACGGCTGGGTCACTCCGGCTCGCTACGCGGCGCTCGAGGCCGACGGCTTCTCAGGTCAGGTCGGCGGCACGCCGCTGGACAGAGACGCCCTGGCCTCCGATCTGCACGACTGGGATGTGGGGATGGGCCACAGCAATCGCGCTCTGGCCGCGGCGCATCACGGTGCGACGAAACACGCGATGGCGCTCGTCGAGCTGATGCGAGATCACGGGGCGCCCGACCGGAAGCCGCTGTCGCACGCCCAGGAGCTGGCCAGGCTCGTCCGCCTGGAGTGGCGGGTACGAGCACGCTTCGCCGGTGCCGTCGAGGAGAACACAGCGCTCCGCGAGCGCGCGGAGAAAGCCGAGCTGGAGGCAGCGCAAGCTCGCGCCTCAGCGGAGGCGCACCTCAGGGAGTTGAGCTTGGCCAATCAGCGCTTGCAAGACTTGCGCGCCACGCGTCGCTACCGGTTCGCGTGTCGGCTCGCGGCGCCCCTGGACGCCTTGCGAAGCAGGTTCGGCGCGGGTCGCGATCAGTCGTGACGTCCACAAGGACGGCCGACGAGAATCAGTCGGCCACGGTGGGCGAGTTCGCGAATGCGCGGCAGGGCGTGGCACGGAGTAGCCCCGGTCGGCGACACCGGCCCGGTACGCTGGCAGCAGCCACCCAGGCCCCCTCGTAACCAATGCAGCCCGCCACCGAGAAGATCATCCTCACCGTCCTAGCCGCCATGCTGCTGCTGGTCGGCGGCATCTGGTGGGGTGGACATCCTGCCGACCTGCCGCCGTTCCTGCGCAACGCGTTTGTTGCGAATCCGCACGGCACGACGCTCGACCAGGCGATTGCGGACATCGAACACGACTACTTCCGTCCGCTCAACCAGACCAAGCTCACCAATGCGGCGATCGCCGGCGCCGTCGCCAGTCTCAACGATCCCTATGCGACCTACGACACGCCGCACGAGTTCGACGACTTCGCGACGCCGCCACCGAAGATCTCCGGCATCGGTGTCGAAGTGAGGCTCGCTGCGAGGCGACTGCTCGTCGAGGACGTCATCCCGCACTCACCCGCGCAGCGCGGCGGTGTTGAGGCGGGGGACATCATCCTGGCCGTCAACGGCCACGCCCTGACCGGACGCTCGCTGCTCTACGCGACAAGTGTCATCCGCGGCAAGGCGGGCAGCGTCGTGAGGGTGCTGATCGAGCGCGGATCGCGTCATCTGACGCTGACGCTCAAGCGCGCGCTCGTCACTGTGCCCCTCGTGACGGGCGTGATCGAGCGTTCCCATGGTGTCAAGGTCGGCGTCATCGAGCTGCCGACCTTCGACGTCGAGGGGATTCACAACGATGTGGCGAGCACGCTCAAGAGCCTGCTGCACAAGGGCGCAAAGGGTTTCGTGCTCGATCTCCGCGACAACGGCGGCGGCCTCGTCAGCGAGGCGCGGCTGGTTGCCAGCCTGTTCATTCGCCACGGCGTGATCGTCACGACGCGCGGGCGGAATCAGCCGGCGATCACGCAGTACGCCACGGGAGATCCGCTCGCCCCAACGCAGCCGATGGCCGTTCTCGTCAACGGTGACACCGCGTCGGCGGCGGAGATCGTGGCCGGTGCGCTCAGGGACGATCACCGCGCGACGATCGTCGGGACCCACACCTACGGCAAGGGTGTCTACCAGGAGGTCCGCCAGCTCTCCAACGGCGGGGCGATCGACATCACCGTCGGCGAGTACTTCCTGCCCGACGGCGAGAACCTCGGTCGCGGCGGCTTGCGGCGCGGGGGCGGCATCACGCCGAACGTCGTCGTCCGCTCACCGGTCACGGCGAGCCGCGATCCGGCGCTTGCGCTCGCGGTGGCACTCGTCGCGGCACGCGTGCATTGAGCAGCCGCAAGGCGCCGGCGTTCGCTGCGGTGCTCGAACGTCGCGGGCGCTTCGTCGTCGCGCGTGAGCTGTTCGCTTCGCGCAGTGGCGAAGGGCCGCGCGTAGCCGGCCACGGGCAGCTGACCGTCGATCCGGCGCGCTCGCACTCGCGCGCCGGCGATCTGGTGCTGGTGCGCGTCGTAGCGACGCGCCGCGGAGGGCGTGCCGAGATCGTCCGCCGGATCGGTCGCCCCGAGGTTGCGCGAGACGTGATCGAGGCGCTGCTGCTCGAGCGCGGTCTCTCGCGTGCCTTCGATCCTGCTGTTGAGCGCGAGGCGGCAGAAGCGGACGGCGGGACCAGCGAGCGGCGCGACCTGCGCTCGCTGCCGACGTTCACGATCGATCCGACCGGTGCACGCGACTACGACGACGCGATCTCGGCCGAGCGGTTGTCGGCCGAGCGCGTTCGGGTTTGGGTGCACATCGCTGACGTCGCCGCCTTCGTCCCGCCCGGCTCACTGGTCGACCGTGAAGCGCAACGTCGCGCAACCAGCGTGTATGTCCCGGGTGCCGTTGAGCCGATGCTGCCGGCCGCGCTGTCCAATGAGAAGTGTTCGCTCCTACCCGGCGAGGATCGCTTCGCCGTCACCGCCGAGCTCGACTTCGAGGGCCCGCGCGTGGTCCGGGCGGCGTTCACCCGCTCGCTGATCTGCTCGGACGAACGGCTTGACTACGACCGCGTCGATCGGATCTTCGCCGGCGGCGAGGCGGCTAGCGCACCGTGGGCCGGTCCGCTCGACGTTGCCCGCGCCGCGGCGCGCGAGCTCGCGCGCGAACGGGCACGGCGCGGCGGACTGGCGATCACGAGCGCCGAGCCGCAGTTCGAGCTCGACCGCTCCGGTCACGTTCGCAAGGTCAAGCTCGGTGAGCAGACCGAGTCGCACGAGCTGATCGAGCACCTGATGATCGCTGCCAACGAACAGGTTGCGAAGCTGCTCGACGAGGGCGGCCTGCCTGCGCTCTACCGCGTGCACGAGCAGCCCGATCCCGAGCGCGTCGAGCGGCTGGTGGTGCAGCTCGCCTCGCTCGGCGTGCCAACGCCAGCGCTGCCCGAGCAGTTCGCGTCGGCGCAGGCCGGTGAGCTCGTCGGTCAGATCTCGCAGGCGCTCGACCGCTACGTCCGCTCCGCCGGACGCGGCCGGCTCGCCTTTGGCTCGCTCATCCTGCGCTCGTTGAAGCAGGCTCATTACTCCCCGCGCAACCTCGGTCACGCCGGGCTGCGCTCGCCGCGCTACTGCCATTTCACCTCGCCGATTCGCCGCTACCCGGACCTCATCTGTCACCGCTCGCTGCTGGCATCGCTGAGCGGCGAGGAGCCGATGCCCGCTGCGTCGACGCTCGGCGAGCTCGCCCAGTGGACGTCACTGCGCGAGCGCGAGGCGATCGACATCGAGCGGGCGGCCGACGATATCGCGCGCTGCTTCGCGCTCGGCCGGGAGGACCGCGAGCGAGTCTGGGACGGTGAGATCGTCGGCGTGATCGGCTCCGGGGTGTTCGTGTCGTTCGGCGACGGCTATGAAGGCATGGCTTCCGTTCGCCGGATGCGCCGCGACTGGTGGGAGTGCAACGAGGAGGGGACGATCCTCCACGGCACGCGTCACGGCGGCGCGCTGCGGCTCGGTGACGCCGTGCGTGTAGCTGTTCACGCGATCGACGCGCCGCGCGGGCGGGTCGACCTGGACTTGCACTGACGGGCGCGCACGCTACTGTCGCTGCATGGCCAAGGCGAAGAAGAGGAAGCTGGGCAGCGGCGACGTGGCGTCCAACCGCTACGCCTCCTATCGCTTCAACCTGCTCGAGCGCTTCGAGTGCGGCATCGTGCTGGAGGGGACCGAGGTCAAGTCGCTGCGCGGCGGCAAAGCCCAGCTGAAGGACGGCTTTGCCGCGATTCGCGACGGCGAGCTGTGGCTGCGCAACGTCCACATCCCGCCCTACGCGCCGGCGAGCCGCGACAACCACGAGCCGGAGCGCGAGCGCAAGCTGCTGCTGCATCGGCGCGAGCTCGACCGTCTGGCGGCGCGCGTCGCCGAGCGCGGCCTCACGCTGGTGCCGACGCGGATCTACTTCTCCGGTGCCAATGCCAAGGTCGAGATCGCGCTCGCCCGCGGCAAGGACGTGCACGACAAGCGCGAGACGCTGCGCCGCCGCGACTCCCAGCGGGAGATCGAGCGCGGCCTGCGCGACGCGCATCGCTGAGCGCCGGCGCTAGCTGATCGTGCGGTGCAGGTAGGTGAAGTGCATGCCCAGCGCCAGCACTGCGATCAGGCCGACGTAGACCGCGCCGACCGCCAACCGGTTGCGTGGCGAGACGGAGTAGTAGCCGGTCTGCATCGCCGTCGGATTGCGGCGTCGCTCCCAGCGGCGGTACAGCTCGAAGCCGGCGAACAGCGTGATCAGCAGCAGAATCGGGTTGGGCGTAACGACGTCCAGGCCGACGAGCACGACGAAGCCCATGAACCACATCCAGGGAGCCATCGCCGCCATCGCCCGCCCGCCGTCGAGCGGCACCACCGGCAGCAGGTTGAACAGGTTGAGGAAGAAGCCGACGTAGCCGAGCGCCTCGAGCAGCGGCGTGTGGGTGACGAGCCCCACGATCGCGACGGCACCGGCGCCGATCGAACCGAGGATCGGCCCCGCGAGGCCGATGCGTGCCTCGGCGAGCGCGTTGTCGCCGAGCGAGCGAGCGGAGATCACGGCGCCAAGGAATGGGATGAACGTCGGTGCCGTCGCCTTGATCCCCTCGCGCCGCAGAGCGATCACGTGACCCATCTCGTGCACGAACAGCAGCACGACGAAGCCGACCGCGAACTGCCAGCCCCACAACAGGCTGTACGCACCGATCGATACCAGGGCGGTGCCGGCGGTGACGAGGATCTTGATCTTCGGCAGCAGCAGCAGGACTGCCTTGAGCTTCGCCAGCAGCGCGACGATCGCCGCGCCGGCCGCGCTCAGCTTCTCGCGGATCCACGAGCGGCGCGGCCTGCCGAAGGCCTCGGCGGGCTGGAGCGGCGGCCCGATCCGTATCGATGAAGGCTCATCCATTGCTCATCACAGTGTCGCAGGCCGGGATTGGCGGGCGATAAGTGCGTCGCGCAGCGGACCTGCGCAAGCATTTTTCGCGGAGGATGCGGCTTCATTGCAGTCGTGCTCTTGCGCATCGGGAGCGCTGGCGTATATGTTGATCTCAGACGCGGATTTGAGTCGCAAAGAGCGAGGCCACCGAGGTGTGAGGCCGCGCCACCATGAGACCGCAAGCCCTTTCGGGGGCGACCGGTGGAGGGTTCCTCAAGCGATTTGGGTCCGCGTCTATTTCGTTCTCTGGGGGCGGTCTGTGTGGGCAATCGCGCCGCTCTTCACGACGTGGGCGCTACGATGTCCTCGACATATCCCAGGGGACGACAGGCTTCGACGCGGTCGGCTCGTGGGGGTGGTCGCGAGTCGAGGTTCCGGGCGGCCTCGTAAAACACCCGGAAAAACCATACGTGCGGACTCTCACGAGTACGCCCTCGCCGCCTAGCCAACGCTAGGACGATGAGGTCTCGGCCCCCGCAGCCTGCGGCAGGGATCACCGGGATCAGATAGCAGGCTCACCTTGGGGAGGCCCGCCTGCGCCGATCCGGGGAAACATCAGCAGGCTGGTCGCACGCAACCCCGCCGGCGAGGCGAGCGTGAGATGAGATCAGAGCGCCGGCTACGCTCGTAGACGCCACTTTCACGCGATCGCGGACGCGGGTTCGATTCCCGCCGTCTCCACTACCACGGTTCGACTCGTGCGACAGCGCGAGTCGTCGTTTCGGCTAACCCACGCGCCCGAACGTCACGGACGTGGCGGCGTAGCTGGCCAGCGGGAAGCCCTGGTTGGGCGCCTGCTGAGGACTCGCGAAAATCTCGAAATCAATCCCGTTTCCCACGGGGAAGGTCTGGCCCGCGTCGGCAAGGCACTGTGTGAGGTTGACCGTTGCGGTCAGCGTGTTCGCCGGGTTGGCGGGCTGGTCGTCGGCGGAGTCGATCAAGGCATCGTTGGCGCCGCTGGTGGATAGCGGCGCTCTTGTGACGACGAGGTCGGGGTCGCTGGTCGTGATCGTTGCACCCGGGCAAGAGACCTCATCGACGTCGAGGCTGTAGGCGAGGTGGCCGATGTCCATGAAGGCGGGTTCGCCGGCGCCCGGAATGCCCTTTCGTTGCGGTCGCCACCAGGTCAGCGTCAGCATCACATCGCCAGAGGAGCCGGCGGCCAACGGCAGCGGTCGCAGGGATTGCCCGGCGGCCCTCCGGGGCAGATGTCTGGAATAACCTCGCCGAACCCCAGGTAGGTCAGCGTGCCGCTGTGACCGGCGCCGTCACTCCAAGTGTCGATCGTGGGCACCGTGGCAAATACATAGGGGAGCGTGAGCGGTTGCTCCACCACGGCGCCGTTGATGGTGAGTCTCAGCATCGGCGTGTCGCCTGTGCCGATCTGCTCGGGAGTGGCGTCAGGCAAGAGCGCGAAGATCGGATAGCCCGTAGGGAACGTTGGACCGCCGGGACCAAAGATCGTGCCAAACCCGTCACCGCTCGGATCACAGCAATCCGGGAAAGCGCCGCGGGCGGCGCCTGGAGGGGGATCAAGATGTCCGCTGCCTCCGGGCGAGCACCAGCTTAGCCCGGCGCAGTCCAGTTCGGCGAGGCTCGTGCCCGGCGGGAACACGGCGGCGGTGTTGCCCTCATCGGGCGCGTCCCGGTTATCGATGTTGAGCCGGAGGTTCGACTCGCCGTCAATGTCCGCGATGCTGCTTCCGGCATCGACATTCGCCACCCACGGCACGCCCTCCCCGTGGGTAGTGAACAGATCGAACGGGCAGATCTGTGTGCAAGACCCCGGCTGGCCCGTCTTTGCCTTGGACGCCGGGGCGAGGGCCGCGATCTGCCCGTTCGCTTGCGGGTCGATGTTGATGTCGTTGGGCACGCCGCTATGCGCGAGATCGCCGCCCGGAGCGGACGAGCCCGCGTCCTTGCCGTGGATCCGAACCAGCCCGAAGTTGCGCCCGTTCGCGACCGGAACACCGTGCACGGCGTGCGCCCAGCGAGACCTGTCGATGAACCGGCTCGCCAGCCGGCGAGTCACGACCGCGTAGCCGCTCGAACAATGATCGTGCCGAGCTTCGCACCGGCCCGGACGCCCTCGTAAACCCTGCTCCCGCTACCACCGACGATCACAGGACCGGCGTACACGCCGTGTGCGTTCACCAGCTGCAATGTCACTGGGCTCGCCAGCGGGTGATCCTGAAAGCCCCACCCTTCGCCGTGATCGCCCTGCCGTCATAGGCAATCGCAAGCACCGTGTACCCGCTTCGACTGAGACTGCCGGTGATCGGGGCTAGCCGCACCCTCGACGCTGACGCCCCCGCAGCAACCGCAAAAGCCGCCAATCCGACAATCGCAGCCCCAACCAAACACAACCAGAACCTGCCAAGACGCGGTACCACAAAATCCGGTATGGCACTCCTAACCGCCCCGCGCGCCACCTTGGGCGAGCAGCACCGGCCTGCGTTGGGACGCCCCCCGAGCACGACCGCATTTCGGGGAAGGAGGCGTCTACGGGCCCGAGCCGCGCGTTGTCGCGAAGCGCTACGTGCGGCAGCGGCAACGCGGTGGCCAGGTGTCCGCGGCCTGTGATCGCGTGAGTGCGCGCGAAGTCTCTACGAGGTCGCGGTCAAGCCAGCCGCGCGACGCGCGCGCCTTACCAGCAAGTCGGCGATGTGGCGTTCGAGCGACGGTGAGGGTGTCGGGGCGAGTACGTAGAAGCCGACAGCCACTTGTCCGCAGACGAATCCAAACTGATCTATGTAGACCGTGTCGCTGAGTCGGGTCGCGCCCCGTCTGGGGGCGAGTTCAGTTGCGGGCTTCTCGACGTGAACCGTCGCGATGATCCGGTCCGCGTGAGTGTCGTCGCAGCCTCGCACGGTTGACCGTAGTGGCGCGCCGTGGACCGTCACGCTCACGCCTTCTGGTTCTTTCGCGCGGAGGGCAGCGCCGAAGGAGGCGTCGAAGCACGAGATACCGCGCGTCGCCGGGACCGCCGCGAAGGCCCGGTCGGCCAACGCTGCGGAGGGCCAGACTAGGACGTCGGAAGCAACTTCCGGCGTGCCACCGACGCCGGGGCCGTTGAACGTCGGCGAGTGGGCATTCAGCAGCGCTTCGCTCAGCGGCACGCCGCCCTCGCACTTTTCGATCTCGGCCGTGTCGCGCAAGCCCTGCGCAGTCGGGTCGAAGAACTTGTGTCGGTAGCCCGGCAGGTCGCTCGGACGGAGGTCAACGGCGCTGGCAACAGCGGCCGCGTTGCCGCGCGTGATCGGCGTCGACGAAGCACGTGCGACGCCAGCACTAACGGTGACCGTCAGCAGAACCACTCCGCAATGCAGACGCCAGCTCACCAGCCAAAAATACTGCGCCGGGCCGCACGTAGCTCAACACAGCTACGACCCAAGCCGCGCTGTCGCGTAGCGCGAACAGCGGCAGCGTGCGGTGGTGAGCGTTTAGCGCGGGTCGGTGCGGTAGGCGATCGAGCGGTGGCGGATCGTCGCGACGCGAACGGTCTGGTCGTTATCGGCGAGCTGATAGATGATGCGGTAGGTGCCGACGCGTAGCGATCGCAGTCCGCGCAGGCGGCCGCACAGCGCGTAGCCGATGAGCGGCTCACGTTCGAGAAGACCGAGCGCATCTTCGACAGCGTCGATCAGTGGCCAGCCCAGTTCGATGAGCTCGCGTCGCGCTCTGCGCGCAAGAACTACTCGGGCCACCGCTCAGCGCGCGGCGCGTAGCGCGGCGAGCTCGCCGCGAAGATCGGCCAGCGTGACAGTCTCGCCGCGCGCCAGTTCGGCCAAGCCCGCCTCGATTGCCGTGAGCGTCGCGGAGTCGGAGAGGATCTCCGCGGTCTCCTCGAGTGCTTCGTACTCATCGATCGGGATGACCGCCGCAGCTGGCTTGCCGTTGCGCGTGACCAGCACATGATCGCGTCGGTCAGCGACATCGCTCAGCAGCGCGCTCAGCCGGCTTCTGAATTCACGCACCGGAACCGTTTTCGCCATTGTCAGAAGTGTACCGGATTGCGTACACGACACCGTAGCGGAATCCCACTACCACCCTGACAACACAGAGCAAGCGCAGCTCGCCAAAGACGCGGGCTGGCTCGCAGCGACTCGCCTCGCGCTGAGCGGCGAGAGCAGACCAGGCCGCTGCCCAATCAACGATGACGACGAGCTAGTCGCCGCCTGGGACCCGCCGCAAGACACCGGTGGGCCACGCAAGTGCCACGTGTTCTGCCCATCATGCCAAGCCGAGATGCTGGCTGATCGCGAAGTGCGCGGCCACTTCGATATGTACGGCCGCGTTGACTACCGTATCCACCTCGCTTAGACTCCCGCGCGGCCAGACACCGCGCGTAGACTTCCGCGCGGCCAGCTTCTGCACCTAAGGGGGACAGTATCCATGAGCCGCTCTGCCAGCCGGCTGTTGATTGTCACGCTCGTCGCGCTCACGCCGCTCGTGCTCGTGCCGGTCGCGCTTGCCAAGCACCACCACCACCACCACCACGCGCGGGCCAAATGGTCCTGGTCGCGATCGGCGATCCCGGGCACGCAGACGCAGATCCAGGGACTCTCGTGCCCGAGCGTCCTGCTGTGTGTCGCCAGTGGTCCGGTCGACCTCGATGCCGCCAGTGGCGGCACGAACAACGTCTTCTGGACCACGAACCCAGCCTCCGGCACGTGGCAGACGGCGCCGCTCGAGAACGCCGTCCAGCCGTCGCTGTCGGCCGGCCCCGAGCCGATCCCCAACGTGAGCTGCCCCACCACCACCTTCTGCGCGATCGCCGACGGCTTCGCCAACCTTTGGGAGACCAACACCCCGACTGGCGGCGGCGGTGCCTGGGTGCAAAGCATCCCGACTGGCGATGCGTTCGTCGGCCTGTCGTGCGCCAGCGCTGTCTGCGGCGGGATCGACGTGGAAGGCCACGCCGTCGCCCTCACCAACGACGTCGTGAACAACATCCATCCGGTGTTCAACGCCACGGAGGGTCTGAGCGGCGCCAGCATCAGCTGCGAGTCCGGCGGCTTCTGCGCCGCCGACGATGACGGTGGCGACTTTGCATGGACGACGAACCTGATCAGCGGCAGCTGGCAGACCGCTACGTTCCCCCACAACCAATCCCTCGGGTCCATCGCCTGCCCGTCGAGCGGCCTCTGCGTCCTCTCGGGCTCGAAGCTCTACGTATCGACTAACCCTGCAGCCGGCCCGAGCTCGTTCAAGGCGATCAAGGGAGTGACACCCGGGTCGATCTCCTGCGCCGGCACCAGCTTCTGCGCCATCGCCACAACATCCGGCATCGAGGTCTCGACAACCCCCGCGTCTGGCGGCTGGAAGAAGGTCAAGACTCCATTCATACCGTCCGAGATCTCCTGCCCACAGAGCGGGGTCTGCGTGATCACCGACGGCGGCGCCAAGGCCGCGATCGGCCGAGGCTAAAGGGCGAGATCTATGGCCTACGAGCCGTAGGCGGTCACCCCTCCTGCGCGGAGAGCCGCAGCGACGCCGTTGATCTGCGCGGGACCGGTCAGCCGGCCGGGCCCGCTGCGCCGGTTGCGCCTGTCGTGCCGGTTGCGCCGGTTGCGCCGGTTACGCCGATTGCGCCCGTCGCGCCCGTTGGTCCGCTAGCACCGGCTTGGCCAGCTTGACCGATGCCTGTCGGGCCTGTGGCGCCAGGGGACCCGGGGACTCCCTGCGGGCCGGTGACGCCATTCGTTCCGGGCGTCCCTTGCTTACCCCGCGCGCCGGTCCGGCCTCGCACGTTGAGCGTCAGCGGCGTGTCGCCCGGCTGGCATCTCTGGCCCGGCTTCACGACCCGAATGTAGTCATAGATCGACACGCAGGCATGAATGACGCCGTTCGCGCCGACGAACGGCGTCGTCGTGACGGAAGCGCTCGTCGCGGCGTAGGCGCCTCCGCCCAGAGCGAAGAACACCGCCAGCGTCGACATCACGTTTGAATACGTCAAACGATCCCGCAATCGGCGCGCCCGCACCCGCAACACACTAACACTGGGAAAGTACGAGCACCGCAGTCACACAGACGACCGCTCCAAGAACAACGGACGCGACCAACCCAACCGGATGCGTGGTCGCTTGCGCTAACAGCGAGCATGAACGGCGCTCTATTGGACGGCGCCCGCATAGTCGATCAAGATGCGCCTATGCGTTCGTGGCCGCTGTTCGCGTTGATCGTCCGGACGCCGCGGATATCTCTGCGGCTGGCATCCGACGACGAGCTAGACGTGCTCGCGACGGCGGCTGCGGGCAGGGTGCTGCCGGCGGCGCAGGCGGACTTCATGGCGACTGGATGGACGCAGCTGCCATCACCGGCGTTCGAGCGCAACTTCATGCAGTTCCACTGGAAGGCCCGTGGCGACTGGCGCCCGGAGTCGTGGTCGCTGCAGCTCGTGGCATTCGACGACGCCCAACCGATCGGCGGATTCGGGCTGACTGCAGACGATTTCACCCAAGCGCGCACCGTAGAGACCGGGTCGTGGCTACTGCCAGAGTGGCGGGGCCGCGGGCTGGGCACCGAGGCGCGTGCCGCACTGCTGCACCTGGCGTTCGCGGAACTCGGAGCTCACGAGGCGCTCTCGGCAGCGCACAAAGATAACGCCGCCTCGCTTGGCGTCAGCGCAGCGCTCGGATATGAGCAGACCGGGGTCAACGTCGAGATCGGCCCGAGCGGGAAATCCGCGCCGATGGTTCAGGTTCGCCTGGACAGCGAAGCGTGGCGCAGCCACAACGCGCTGCCTGTAGACGTAATCGGTCTCGACCAATGCCGCGACATGTTCGGCCCCGCTGTCGCATTCCCCCCGGCGGAGCGCCAACGCGGCCGCGCCATCGTTGTGCCGCGTGGTGGAGGTCGGCGCCGGTGAGCGAGCGGATGCGCTCAGCCGCAAAGGAGCCAAAGAAGAAGCAGCCGTCCACTACTCGGCGGCTAGCTGCCGAGGCGGACCTCGGCAGCTAGCTGGGCCCTAGCTACTCGAACCGCCGGACGGGCCCGAGTCGTTGACGGTGTCGGCGACGAGGCCGGCCTTCGTCGTGTGGAAGCAAATATCGACCCAGTCACCGACCGCTATGCCGGTGAACGCGTCGGTGTTCAGCTGCATCTCGGACGGGTCGTTGATGAAGACGTCCGGCTCGCCGGTTGTGCTGTCGGCGACCGTCAGGCTCTTGGCCGTCACTGCGGTCACGTAGCCGGTGTCGTCGCCCTCTACGTACTCGACATCGCTTGCGTCGAGCGTGCCGTCGCTGTCCTGCGAGTAGGTGACGTCGACGACGTCGCCGACACTGAATCCGTCGGTGATATCTGAGGAGTCGACGACGAACGACATCGGTCCCTGATCGGACTGGATCTCCAGGCCGGCGGCGGAGACATGCAGGATCGTCCCGTCGACGTCGTTGCTCGACGCGCAATCACCTGCCGACGAGCTTCCCGTGACGACGACTGTGTCGGCGATCAGGACGCCCGCATCCTGGTGATAGGTCACGGTGACCGCGTCACACGGCTGCAGGTCGAGGTTCGACAGTGCGTCTGCATCCATGATGAACTCGAGGTCGTTGCCGTCCCCCGGGTCGAGGTAGAAGTCGGTGTCGTCGACCTCGTCCACGACGCCGCTCACGCTCTGCTCAGTGGTCGTTGTCGGGGTCGAGGGCGGCAGCGTGATCGTTATCGTGATGTCGCCGTTGGCCGCGACGGTCTCCGTGATCAACACGGTGACGCCAGGCTGAAGGCCGACGACGCTGATCGTCACCGTTGGCTTCGACGATGTCGTGCCCGTGGCCGTGCTCGTGTCCGCGACGCGGGCGGCGCGCTTCGGCGTGCCCTTGTGGTGGTGCTTCGATCGTTTCGCCGCCTTGCCGGGGTGCGTATCCTCGCTCGCCGGGAACCACAGCTGCTTCCCGCTCGACGCGCGGACCATCAGCCCGCTTGGATTCGACTTGACGACCGTGGCGAGGAACGAGAACGTGTGCGGCGTCACATGGTGCGCCTCCGTCCTGGCCGAGCTTGCGGGAACCGCCACGACTCCGAGCAGAGCCGCAGCGACGACGAGTGTTGCCAGCGTGTAGCGCCTCATGAACCCCCCTGTGATGCTCCGAGCCCAGGCGGCCGGAACGTTGCTTTGACGTGCTCACTGGAGATCGGCTTGACGAGCGCCCGACCCGCGTTTTCCCACCCGAAGCTAGTCACATGTGCGAGTCCCGTCGCGGCAGGGGCTGGACGGAAGGCCGATCGCGCGAGATCTTGCGGGCGACTATGGCGTGGGAGCTGAATGAATCGGTAGTCGAGATTGCTGCCGTCTAGGGCGACCCGCCCGATCGCATCTTGGTCGGCCCAGTACAGGTAGCCGTCGGCGATCGTCATGCCGGCGACAGACGAACAAGACAGCTGCTCGGCCGCGGCAGCGCTCCCGCCGGCTGCGCACGTGCCGATCGTATGCGATCAGGGCGCCAGCGGGCCACAGGGGACGTCGTGCCTCGCGGCGCTCTCAGCTCGTGCGCAGCAGGTCTCCGATGGCGGCGATGCCGCGCTCGATCGCCGGGTTGCTGACGTTGCCGAAACCGAGTACGAGCTGGGGCGGGTGGGCGCTGCCATTCGCGCGAAAGTCGCTCATCGGGTAGAGGCCGACCGAGCGTTGTCGGGCCGCCTGGACGATCGTGGCTTCGTCAAGCCCTTCGGGCAGGTGCGCGACGGCGTGGAATCCGGCGGCGAGGCCGCGAAGCTGGACCTCGGGCGCGTGTCGTGCGAGTGCATCGATGAGAACCTCGCGCCGAGCGGCGTACAGGGCGCGCATTCGGCGCAGGTGGCGATCGAACCGGCCGGAATCGATCAACCGCGCGAGAGCGAGCTGGTCGAGTCCGGGAGAGCCACGATCGGTGAGGTCCTTTTCCTCGGCTACGGCGTCGATCAGCTGGGGCGGGCAGACGATCCAGCCCAACCGGAGCGTGGGAGCGAGCGACTTGCTTACCGTGCCGAGTGCCGCGACACGCTCGGGCGCCAGGCCCTGGAGCGCTCCCACCGGTTCACGGTCGTAGCGAAACTCGGCGTCGTAGTCGTCCTCGATGATCGTCGCGTCGCGCTTGTCGGCCCACTCGACAAGCGCCTGACGCCGGTCGGGGCCGAGCAGCGCACCGGTGGGCCACTGATGCGCGGGGGTCAGCACGACTGCGCCGACGTCCGTGGCAGCGAGGGCCTGCACGTCGATTCCCCGTCCATCGACGGCGACCGGCACGGCCTCCAGCGCCCATCTCCCAACCCGCGCGTGTTGGCCAGGATCCTCGAGCGCTATCCGCTTCACACCACTGCGCGCCAGCACGCCCAGCAGCAGGTTCAGGCCCTGCACGAAGCCCGTGCAGATCACGATCGATTCCGGATCCGTGACGACGCCGCGGACGCGACGCAAGTAGCCGCTGAGCGTCTCGCGCAGCTCCCTGGCGCCCCGCGGGTCGCCGTACCCGAAGGCCGCCGCAGGCGCTGTGCGGCCGACCTCGCGAACCGACCACGTCCAGTCTTGCCGCGGAAAGCTCCCCAGATCCGGCACCCAAGGGCGGAAGTCGACCGCGAGCGCCGGCGCGGGCGCCGTCACCGCCGGCGCGGCCGGTGGCTGGTGTGCCCCTGAGGCGACCCGAGTTCCGGAACCGGTGCGTGCGCTGAGGAAGCCCTCGGCCTGCAGCTGCGCATAGCACTCCTGAGCCAGACCGCGCGACACGCCGAGCGCGCGGGCCAGCTCGCGCGAGGATGGTAGCCGGTCGCCGGCGGCCAGCCGCCCGGCGCGGATCGCCTCCCGCAGCGCGTTCTCGAGCTGGCTGCGCAGCGGCTCGCGGTCCGTGCGGTCGAGCCGTATGAACAACTTCGGCTCCAAAGCGGCCCACTCGCCAGGCATTGAATTGGATCTTATCAGCAGGCCGCTTGACCGCTACCTTGCTTGTAGGCGATCACGACCGAACGGAGGCAACCATCAACTACCTGCCATACCAGGCGATCGAGGCGCGAATCGAAGAGCTGCGCCGCCAGGCCGCGCAACGACGACTCGTCGCTGCCGCGATCGACGGACGAGCGGCCTCGCGCTTCGAGCGCGTCCTGCGGCGCCTGGTCCCTTCACGACCCAGGCAGGCGGGTCCGGGACCGCGCCGTGCGACGAGCTCGGTTCCGCGCGTCACCCATCACCAGGCGGCCAACACGACGCCGATCGCCGAAGAGCGCTGAGATCGCGCGGCACCGGGCGGCCTACTGACCGGTGGCGCGGCGGTAGCGCGCGACCGCCAGCGGGGCGAACACGACGATGATCGCGATCGTCCACGCGAACGCGCCCCAGACGTCGTTGCCGGCGGGAGCGTCGAGCCACAGCGCGCGCATCGCGTCGACTGTGAGGGTGAAGGGATTGACCTGGGCGAAGGCGCGCAGCACGGCCGGCATCGACCTGACCGGGACGAAGGCCGAGGAGATGAACGACAGCGGGAACAGGACGATGAACCCGACAGAGTTGGCAGCCTCGGCTGACGACACGATCATGCCGAGGAACGCGAAGACCCACGAGAACGCGTAGCCGAACAGCAGCATCAGCGCGAACCCGCCGATGATCTGCACCACGCCGGCGTGGAAGCTGAAGCCGATCAGCAGGCCGGTGAGGACCAGGACCATGATCGCCAGCGCGTTGGTGACGAGGTCGGCGCAGGTGCGGCCCGCGAGCACGGCCGCGCGGGACATCGGCAGCGAGCGAAAGCGGTCGATCAGGCCCTTGTGCAGGTCCTCGTTCAGGCCGAGCGCGGTCACGAAGCCGCCGAACGCGATGGTCTGCACGATGATGCCCGGGACGAGGAAGTCGACGTAGCTGAAGCCGGGTGTCTTGATCGCGCCGCCGAAGACGTAGCGGAAGAGCAGCACGAACATGATTGGCTGGACGGTGAACGCGAGCAGCAGTTCCGGGGCGCGCGGTATCCGCACCAGGTTGCGCTCGGCGATCACCAGCGTGTCCTTGATCGTGCGTCTCATCTGTCCGGCTGCTCCTCGGCGGGCTCGGCTGCGTGGCCGGTGAGCGCCAGGAACACGTCGTCGAGCGTGGGCCTGCGTAGCGCGATGTCCGCTACGCCGACTCCCGCCTTCACGAGCCGCTCCACCGCGTCGACGATCGCGCCGCTGCGCTGGCGCACAGCGACCTGCACCACCTCGCCGTTGAACCGCGGCGGCCCCTCGTCGCTCATCGCCACCAGCGCTGCAACGGCGTCCTCGGCCTGGGCGGCGCGCTCGAGCTGGATCTCGAGACGCTCGCCGCCCACGCGATCCTTCAGCTCGTCCGGTGTGCCTTCGGCCAGCAGCCGGCCATGGTCGATCACCGCGATCCGGCCGGCGAGTCGATCGGCCTCGTCTAGATACTGGGTGGTTAGCAGCACCGTCGTGCCGTCGGCCACGAGTCCCTCGATCGTCTCCCACAGCGCCAGCCGGCTGCGCGGGTCGAGACCGTTGGTGGGCTCATCGAGGAACAGCACCGGCGGGTTGGCGACCAGAGCGGCCGCGAGGTCGAGGCGGCGGCGCATGCCGCCCGAGTAGGTCTTCGCCGGCCGGTTGGCCGCGTCGAGCAGCTCGAAGCGCTCCAGCAGCTCGTTGCCGCGGCCCTTGGCAACCCGGCGGGGCTCGCCGTAGAGCCGCCCGACCATCGTCAGGTTCTCGAGCCCGGTCAGGTTCTCGTCCACGGCCGCGTACTGACCGGCCAGTCCGATCCGCTCGCGCAGCGCTGCTTCGTCGCGCACGGCGTCCAGCCCGGCTACGCGTGCAGTCCCGCCATCGGGCTTGAGCAGCGTCGCGAGGATCCTGACCATCGTTGTCTTGCCGGCGCCGTTGGGGCCGAGGAGACCGAGAACCGTCCCGGCCTCGACGTCGAGGTCGACCCCGTCAAGCGCGCGCACCTTGCCAAAGGACTTGGCGAGGTCCCGCACACTGATCGCCGCCCCGTCAAGATCGGGGCCGGACGAGTCGCTGGGGGCTGCTGATCGCTTGCCACGGCGCATCGCGGCAACCTAACAGGGCGCCGGCCAGCTGCGCGGCAGGTGCGGCACGTGCCCTCGCACGGCCGCCGGCAACACGATCGCGCTGTTTCAGCCCGAATGGACACGATGAGTGCGGGTTACCCGCGTCTAGTGCGCGGTTTCCCTGATGACGCGAGCGCGGCGTGGCGCGAGGATCTCCGAGATTGGGAGCTTCCACACTGAAGGGAGTCTGGAGAGATGGCAGCTGGTGCGCCGGACAGTGAAGCAGGAGTGGCCACGGGGCGCTCGGCGCCGGCCTGGCCCAGGAGCGCGGTTCGCATCGGTTTCGGGGTGATCTGGGCGATCGATGCGCAGTTCAAATGGCGCGCCGGCTTCAGAGACGAGTTCAAGGGCATCATCCAGTCGGCGGGTCAGGGCCAGCCGAGCTGGCTGCACTGGTTCTTCACCTTCACCAACAACGTCTTCGCGTCGAGCCCGCATGCGTGGGCGTACGTGATCGCATCGCTCGAAACGCTGATCGCGCTGGCATTGATCCTCGGCTTCGCGCGGAAGATCACCTACATCGTGACGATATGCATGGGCCTGGGGATATGGGCGGTCGCCGAGGGGTTCGGCGGTCCCTACACCACGGGCGCGACCGACGTCGGTACGGCCTGCATCTACGCGCTCGTCGCGCTGGCGCTGCTCGTGCTGAGCCTGGAAGCCGGCACCAGCCGCTACAGCGTCGACCGCTACCTCGAACGGCGGATCTCGTGGTGGCACAAGGTCGCCGAGCTCGGCGCCCGCAACCACCCGGCCAACAGCAACTAGCGCGGCTACGCGGGTTGCGCCAGACCTGGTGACGCAGCCAGGGCAGGCGTCGTGAGCGTCTCACACCCCGGGTGTGAGCGCGCCGGCGTCGATCACCGCGGCTGGCGGCGTCGCGACCCCTCCGGATAGCGCCCGCCAGCCGATCGCGGCGATCACCAGCAGCGCGGCACCGGCGAGGCCGAAGCCTGCACGGGCGCCGAGCAGATCGGCGACAAAGCCGACGAGCGGGGCGGTCAGCAGCAGTGAGCCCGGCAGCGCCATCGTCCAGAGCCCCATCACCCGGCCCCGCATATGCGGCACCGTGGCGAGCTGGACGACCGTGTTGGCCCTGGCGATGAACCAGATCGACAGCCAGCCCGTCACGGCGAGCCCGGCGAGCTCCAGGTCGAAGCTCGATGGCATCGCGGCCGCGATAATCGCAACGCCCGTGAGCGCCGCGAGCACGCGCACGGAGCGCCAGCTTGGCTGCGTGCTCCCCGAGGCGGCGAGCAGCGCGCCCCCGATCGCCCCGATGCCGAACATCGACATCATCAGTCCGTAGCCACCGCCACCGACACGGAACACGCGTGTCGCCATCAGCGGTACGGCAACGGTCAGGTTGAACAGCATGCCGGAGGCGGCGGCCAGCAGCAGGGTGATGCGGATCGGTGGGTTGCTCCAGGCGTAGCGCAGGCCGGCTCGGAACTGGCCCGGCCGCCGCGCGTCCACGCCGGGCTCGCGCCGTGGTGCTCGAGCGGCGCGCGCCGACGCCAGCACCACGAGCGGCGCCACGTAGGAAGCGGCATTGAGGAAGCAGCACGCAGCGACCCCGGCAGTCGCCAGCATCGCGCCGCCGGCGGCCGGCCCGAGGACCCGCGAGGCGTTGAGGATCACCTCGTACAGGCTGACGGCGCTGGGCAGCCGCTCCCGCGCGACGATCTCCGTCACGTAGACCTGCCGGGCGGTGTTGTCCGGGGCGCCGACGAGACCGGTCGCGAAGGCCAGTGGGAAGAGCATCCAAGCCCGCACCACACCGGTCAAGGTGAGCGTTGCGAGCAGGACGGCGAGGACGATGAACAGGCTTTGAGTGACGATCAGCAGGCGGCGCCGATCCACCCGATCCACGAGCACGCCCGACCAGGGGCCGGCAAGAATCATCGGGAGGAACGTGCAGGAGCTCATCAACCCGAGGTCGATGGCGCTGCCGGTGAGCCGCAGAACGAGCCACGACAGCGCCACACCCTGCGTGATGGTTCCCGATGCAGAGAGGATCTGACTGAAGAACCAGCGGCGAAAGAGCGGCGCGTCGAGTGCGGCGAACGCTTGGCGCAAGCTTGGTCGGTCAACCGTGGCGCGCTCGCGGAGCCGCAGGTTACGCAAGGCAACCCCAACGGGGCGAGGAGCACTCATCGGCGTCGCAACGTCCTCGGCGAGCTGGCATTCCCTGCGCACTTTCCTCGTAAATCGAGCTGTAACGCGTTTCAATCGTAACGGCGCCTGCGCCCCGCCGGCCGGTTCCGACATTCGTCTGAGGGTTCCTCGCCAGGACGCGGGAGCCGGGAAAATACGCCGATCCTCCGGCGCGCACCGCGCGCCGGAGGATCGGTTGCTGACGGAGACGCCGGCGGGGGGCTCGCCAGCTATGCCTTCTTCTTGTCTCCGCGCAGGTTCAGCTGCCAGTTGAGCACCGGCAACAGGAACAGGATCGCGCCGATCACGATCAGCAGGATCCCCGCGAGGATCGCGATGCTGCCGATCTGCGCCCAGCCCCAGGCGTTCAGCAGCAAGCCCTTCAGCGTCTCTCCGGTGAACAGCTCCTGACGCTCTGCGGCGAGCGTGGCGTTCTTCATGCCGCCGGCGATCCACTCGCTGCTCACCTGCGCATAGGTCTTGCCGCCGGCGATGCTGTTGAGGTCGGGCCCGAGCTGATCGTTGGCATACAGCTCGGCCTGGCTGCCGTTGACCACTTGCTGTCCCGCGTACGGCGCGAGGTCCTTGTACCGAGAAGGCTTCTCGAAGAAGATCTTCTGCGGCGCGAGCTGCTGATGCACGACGTTGTGGTCGTAGTTGCCGCCCACGATCGACACGACCCCGAGGGCGATCATTCCGGCTGCGGCCCCCGCGGCGATCGGCGTGAGCTGCGTGATCTTGCTCAAAAATGTGCGCAAAGCGCCTCCTGTTACCGGTTGACAAGACTTTGTGACAGCGCGCACAATCCTGCCGTCTCGCGGTGCCCCTGCCATCCGCCGCCAACCGCACACATTTCCCGCCGGCACCGTGCCCGCCCTGTGGGTTACTACGGATAGGCGGCCGCCGTGCCGTCGCGGCCACCGCGTAGACTCGGCCGCTGTGCGCCGCGTTCTTCCTGCCACTGCGCTGATCGCGGCGCTCCTGCTCGCCAGCTCCGCCGCGCCGGCGCCCGCCGACGCGGCCACCCCGGCCGTCGTGCTGGGAGCGACCCACGGCGCAGCGGTCACCGTCACGACGGACCCTGTCGGCCTCAGCATCGAATACCCGCTGCTGGCACGCGACCTCGGCGATGGCCCGTGCCCGCCGCCCGCGCTCATCGGCACGCTGCAGGCGCTCGGCTCGCCGACGATTCGGATCGGCGGCGACTCGCAGGACCAGACTGCGCCGGCCGGGACAGCGCCGTTTCCCGGCGTCAGCGACCTGCCCGCGACGTTCTGGACGCAGCTGGCCTGCCTCGAGGCCCAGACCGGTGAGCCGATCGTCGTCGGGCTGAACGTCGCATCGGGCATGCCGGTGTGGGCCGACGAGATGGCAACGGCGGCGCGGGCCGCGATCCCCGCCGGTCGCCTCAGCTTCGAGCTCGGCAACGAGCCGGACGTCTACGGGGTGGTCGTGCCGTGGTGGAACGGGACCGCCCTCGTCTACTCGCCGATGCCGTTCGCCACCTACATCGAGCGAGCCCAGGCACTCGAGACGCAGATCGGCCCGCTCACCGACATCGAGGGTCCCGACCTGACCGGTGCGCGCTGGGTCGCGAAGATCCCGCAGATCGCCCAGGCGCTGTCGCTGCAGACGATCGACACGCACCTCTATCCGCTCAACGTCTGCACCCAGCCCGCCCGCGTGACAGTCGCGGCGCTGCTGGCGCGCGGCGCCGCGGCGATCGATGGCCCACTCAGCGAGACGCTCGCGCTGGCGCGCAGCGCTCATCTGCCGATCGTCGTCTCGGAGGCCAACTCGGTCGGCTGCTCGGGCAAGCCGGGCGTGTCGGACTCACCCGCGTCGGCGGTCTGGGCGCTCCGCCTGATCGTCAACGCGGTGCATGCCGGAATCAGCTCGGTCCGCTTCCACTCCAGCGGCTCCAGCTACGACCCGTTCGTGGTGAACGGCACGACCGTCACCACGCGACCGCTCTACCAGGCGCTGCAAGCCGCCGTCGACCTGCTGCCGATCGGCGCCGTCGTTCGCCGGCTCGTCACCCCGCACGCGCTCGCCGGTGTCCGCGTCACGGCGCCCAACGGAGCCGTGACCTACATCGTGACGAACTACGCCGCCGGGCCGGCCGAGGTCGCGATCGCCGCGCGGCACGGCGGCGAGGTGCTCCGCGTCAGCGCGAGCGGGCCAACCGTCACCTACGAGCACGTGCACTCGACGGCCGGGATGGCCACGCTGACGCTCGCACCGGCGACTGTGGTGGCGATCACGCTCACGCCGGCCAACGGCTAGCAGCCCGGGCGCCGCGGCGCCGCGCCAGGCCCTATGGTGGCGGTCATGGCGTACACCACGGCAGATGCGCGCCAGCAGCTGCTCGACGTCCTCGCGGGTGCGACCGACGAGATCGCTCACGCGCTGGCAGCGCTCGGCGAGGCCTACGAGCTGCTCGACGACCACGCCGGCGAGATCCTCG
The DNA here is from genome assembly GCA_049512455.1 of Solirubrobacteraceae bacterium. Lineage (GTDB taxonomy): Bacteria > Actinomycetota > Thermoleophilia > Solirubrobacterales > Solirubrobacteraceae > Palsa-513. The sequence continues at coordinate 41,142 of JBEKXB010000007.1, forward strand.
AGGCAGAGCTGTTCGGCCCCGTTCAGCATGCCTACGGGCGCGCCAAGCGCACGCACCTCGAGTTCGCCGACCGCTACGAGCTGCCGCGCCACGCCTTCGCCAGCCAGTCCGCCGGCCTTCCGTCGCTCGGCACGAAGGGCTTCGTCGAAGTGGCGGTGGCGGCCTGCGCGCGGGCCGATGGCGTGCTCGCGACGCTGCAGGACTCGATGCTGCCGGTCGATGTCGGCGACGCCGACGTGCGTGCCGGCATCAGCGAGGTGCGCGAGCTGCTCGGCGGCGTCCGTGCCCGCGCCCGCGAGCTGCTGCGGACCTTCGGCCGCTAGCTCTGGTGCGGTCTGTGCGCTGCGTCACCGTCGCTCTTCACGACGTGAGCGCCCGGCTGCTTGCGCACGAAGCCTACGCTGCGGCCTCGTGCTCGATGCGGTCGATCGCCTCGGCGAGCGGCGCCATCTCGCGCCAGCGGTGGAACGCGTCGACGACGCGCGGATCGAACTGCGTCCCGCTGCCGGCGTCGATCTCACGGATCGCCTCGAAGTCGCTCAGCGCCGCCCGGTAGGGGCGTGTCGAGGTGAGCGCGTCGTAGACATCGGCGACGGCGACGATCCGGGCGACGAGCGGGATCTGCTCGCCGACCAGGCCGTCGGGGTAGCCGCTGCCATCCCAGTGCTCGTGGTGGTGGCGCGCGGTGGCTGCGGCCATCGTGATCGGCTCGCTCGTGCTCGCCGAGCCGATCATCTCCGCGCCGACGACCGTGTGCGTCCGCACGACTGCGATCTCGTCCGGCGTGAGCGGCCCGGGCTTGCGGATGATCTCGTCGGGAACGATGATCTTGCCTACGTCGTGAAGTGTCGCGGTCTCGCCTACCAGCGCCGCAAACCCAGACCCGAGCCCGAGCATCTCGGCGATCCGGCGAGCAAGCGCGCCGACGCGTGTCGCGTGTTCGAAGCTGTGGATGTCGCGGCTCTCGGCGATGCGCGCGAGCCGCTCGAGGTTCTCGAAGCCCGAGCGGTCGAGCTCGTAGCGAAGATGGCGCTGCAGCCAGCGGGACTCGAGCAGGTTGCGCGTGCGCAGCAGAACCTCGACGCTGTCGATCGGCTTGACGAGGAAGTCGCGGGCGCCCATCTGGAGCGCGCGGCGGCGGACTTCGATCTCGCTGTCGGCGGTGATCACGCAGATCGGCAGCAGGTCGGGGTCGGCGATCTGCGGGCCGAGCGCCCGCAGGATGTCGAAGCCGTCGCGCTCGGGCATGTGCAGGTCGAGGAACACCAGGTCCGGCGGGTATTTGGCGAGCGTCGCCTCCACCATGTGGGGATCGGTGACCAGCGCGACGTTCTCGTAGTCGGCCCCGCGCAGCGTTCGCTCCAGCACCGTGAGGTTCACGGTGTTGTCGTCCACGGCGATGATCTGCATCCTGTTGAGCTCAGCGTGCATGGTGCGTTCTCTCTCAACATCGGCACTCGCCGCCAGCGCTTGATTGCTGCAGGCTGGACTCCGTGACCGGCTGTTGCGCGATGGTCTAGATTGCACGCTGATACTCGTCCGGTCAGGCAATCCTTTACAGGCCCGAGGGGGGCTAATGAACAAACGAATGTACTCGCTGTTTGCCGTTGCTGCAGTCAGCGGTCTATTGATTGCAGGCTGCGGTGGGAGCTCCAAGTCGAGCACGACGAAGACCACCAGCTCCACGACCAGCAGCGCCACGATCAGCACCACCACAAGCAGTTCGACGTCCAGCTCGGCCGTCTCGTCACTGAACCTGACGCCGGCCGAGGCTGCTGCGGCAGGCACGGCCTGTCAGAAGGAGCTCTCCCTGGAGGGAACGATCCTGAACGGGTCAGCGAAGAGCCTTCTCCAGACGGTCTGCAACGACTACAAGAACGACAACGTCGCCGGCGCGGAGGCGGCAGTGAAGCAGTACTGCAAAGCCCTCGCCAGCAACAGCTCGATTCCGGCATCGGTGCGGGCGACGCTCGCGGCCGACTGCTCGAAGCTCCCGTAGGAGGCTGACTGACGGCAAGCGGGTCTGGCGCGCTGGTGCCGGACCCGCGGCCGTTCAGCCGAAGCGCCCGGTGACGTAGTCCTCGGTGCGCTTGTCGGTGGGTCGCGTGAAGATCGTCGTCGTGTCGTCGTACTCGACGAGGACGCCGGTCCGTTGGCCGTCGTAGACGTTGAGGCTGAAGAACGCGGTGCGCTCGGCGACGCGCGCCGCCTGCTGCATGTTGTGCGTGACGATCACCAGCGTGTAGTCGCGCTTCAAGCTGTGCATCAGGTCCTCGACCGAGGCTGTGGCGATCGGGTCGAGCGCCGAGCACGGCTCGTCGAGCAGCAGCACGTCGGGCTCGATCGCGATCGAGCGGGCGATGCACAGACGCTGCTGCTGGCCGCCCGACAGCCCGAGCGCGCTGCGGTCCAGACGGTCCTTTACCTCGTCCCACAGCGCGGCGCCGCGCAGCGCCTTCTCGACGCGCTCGTCGAGCCCGTCGCGCATGCCGAGGATCCGTGGCGCCCAGGCGACATTGTGGTAGATCGACTTGGGGAACGGGTTCGGCTTCTGGAACACCATCCCGATCCGCCGGCGAACCTCGACTGGGTCCACGCCCGTGGCGTACAGGTCGTTGCCGTGGTAGAGCGCCTGACCGGTGAGGCGGAACCCGGAGATCGAGTCGTTCATCCGGTTGAGGCTGCGGATGAAGGTGCTCTTGCCGCAGCCGGACGGGCCGATCATCGCCGTGATCACGTTCTTGTGGATCTTCATCGTGACGTCCTCGAGTGCCAGCGCGGCGCCGTAGTAGACGTTGATGTCGTGCAGGTCGAAGACGACCTCGCGCGTCTCGAGCGAGACTGGGTCCTGCTCGCCGATCACGAGTGGCGCCATCAGCGGCGTGTCCGAAACGTCCGTCTCGGGGCGACTGCTCTCCATTGGCTCAGCTCTCCTCGTCGTGTTCGTCGCGGTCATCGGGGGATCATCCTACGCTGGCGGGCGAGCGTCGCCCGCGCAGTGAGATTGCCGACAAGAATGAATGCCATCAGCACCAGCGCGGCGCCCCAGGCGCGTGCGTGGTCGATGGGATAGGGCGAGTCGTAGTCGGTGAAGATCAGCATCGGGATGTTCGGGACTGCGGCCCCGAAGACGTTGATCGTCGTGGCGTTGCTATTGAACAATGAGCAGGTCAGCAGCAGCGGCGCGGTCTCACCGGCGGCGCGCGCGATCGCCAGCACGGTGCCGGTCAGGATGCCGCCGAGCGCGGCCGGCAGGACGATGCCGATCGTGGTGCGCCAGCGGCTGACGCCGAGCGCATGCGAGGCATCGCGCAGCTCGCGCGGGACGAGCTGCAGCATCTCCCCGGTGGTACGCGAGATCAGCGGCACCATGATGATCGCCAACGCGAACGACCCTGCGAACCCCGTTTGTACGCCGCCCTCTTCCAGCAGGCCGAAGACGAACAGGCCGATCACGATCGTCGGCATGCCGTTCAGCAGGTCCAGGGCGAGCCGGATCGGGCGTGCCAGGCGCCCTGCGCCCGAGAACTCGGTCAGGAAGACCGCGATCATCACGCCGATCGGCAGCGCCATCGCCGTCGCGACAGCGATCAGCAGCGCGCTGCCGATGATCGCGTTTGCGATGCCGCCACCGACGGTGCCGTCGATTTTCTGCGGGTTCTCGGTCAGGAAGTCGAACGAGATCTGTGACGAGCCTTTGATCAGGACCGTGGCGATGACGACCAGGAGGACCGCCACGGCAAGGACCGCAGCCGCCATCGCGCCTCCGCGCGCCACCCTGTCGAGGACCCGGCGGCGGCGGAGGTTGCCGGTCGCGATCAGTGGTCGTGTCGGGTCGATCGTCGCCATCAGCGAATTCCGGCCGGCAGTTGGGAGCGGCGCACGATCAGCTGCGCCACGAGGTTGACGATCAGCTCCATCACCAGCAGGACGACGGCGCAGTAGAACAGCGACGAGTGCCAGAGGCCTGTGCCGCCGGCGGTGGGGAAGTTCTCGGCGATGCGGCTGGCCAGCGTGTCGCTGGGCGTGAACAGGCTGGTGACGATCGCATTCCCGGCGCCGATGCACTGCGTCACGGCGATCGCCTCACCGAGCGCTCGGCTGAGGCCGAGGATCGTGGCCGAGGCGAGACCGGCACGCGTCGAGTCCAGCACGACGGCGCGGATCATCTCCCAGCGCGTGGCTCCGAGCGCTAGCGCGCCGTCCTTCAACTCGGGCGGCACGGTCGCGAACAGGTCGCGGCTGATCGAGGCGATGATCGGCAGCACCATGATCGCCAGCACCACGCCGGCGGTGAACAGGCCCAACCCGGTCGCTGAGGCCGAGCCAAAAAGCGGTATGAAGCCGAGCACGTCGTGGAGCGCCGGCTCGACCGTTGAGCGCAGGAAGGGAGCCAGCACGATGATTCCCCAGAAGCCGAGGATCACGCTCGGGATCGCAGCCAGCAGCTCGACCAGCGGCCCGATCACCGCGGTGGCGCGTCGCGACGCGAGCAGGCTGAGGAAGACGCCGATCGCGACACCGAGCGGAACGGCGATCAGCAGCGCGATCAGCGAGCTGACGACGGTTCCGTAGATCAGCACGCCGGCCCCGAACGTGTCGGGGTGGGCGACACCCACGGACTGCGCCGGGTTCCAGATCGTGTTCCAGAGGAAGCCGAGCCCGAAGTGCGAGATCGACACGCTCGCGCCACTGAACAGCTTCACGATGATCAGCACGATCAGGGCGATCGTCACCAGCGACGCGCACGCCGTGACGCCTAGCAGCAGGCGGTCGCCGAGGCGGTCGGCGAAGTGGCGGCCCGAGGAGAGCGGTGCGCTGGCGGAGGTCGTGCTCACGCGCGACAGCCTATTCACGCGGTGGCTGGCACCCGGGCGCGTTAACAACTTGGTAACGCTCTAGTCACGAGCGCGAAACACGTCCGCCGTCGGCCCGCGCGAGGCTACAACGGTACCAGCATCCAACGAGGAGGCAAGTTGCACATGCATCGCACCACCATCAGGTTCGCCGTCGTCGCGGCGGCCGCCGCGGCGGCGCTCTGCGCCAGCGCAAGCGCGGCCACGGCAACCACGCTTACCGGCGCCGGCTCGACGCTCGTCCAGCCGATGGTCCAGGACGTCTGGGCTCCGGACTTCGCCGCCGCCAACTCTGGCGACTCGGTGACCTACAACGGCGTCGGCTCAGGCACGGGGATCACGGACATCGGAAACAAGTCGGTCGACTTTGGCGCATCCGACGCGCCGATGACCTCTACCCAGGACTCGGGCTGCAACGGCTGCGTCGAGATTCCCTGGGCGCTGGCGGCGACCGGCCTGGATTACAACCTCAGCGGCATCAGCAAGCTCAATCTGTCCGGCCCAGTGATCGCTCAGATCTTCCTTGGGCAGATCACCAACTGGGATGACCCGGCGATCGCGAAGCTCAACAAGGGCGTCACGCTCCCCAACGAGAAGATCACCCCGGTCGTCCGCAGCGACGGCTCGGGCGACACCTACGTATTCACGTCGTATCTGTCGCAGATCAGCTCGACGTGGGCGAGCCAGGTCGGCTCTGCGACCACCGTCCAGTGGCCGACGGGCGACGTCGGCGCGGCCAAGAACGCCGGTGTTGCCGCCGTCGTCAGCTCGACCGCGGGCGCGATCGGCAACAACTCGTGGTTCTACATCCAGCAGAACCACCTCTCGGCGGTGTCCGTCGAGAACAACGCCGGCAACTTTCTCCTTCCCTACGACCCGTACGTCGCAGCTGCGGCGGCTGTCGCGCTGACCGGAAAGACCCTGCCGGCGCTCAACACGCTGTCCTCGAGCACGGCAGGAAGCATCGCGAGCGCGTACTCGCTCGTCAATCCGTCCTGGACGGCGCCGAAGAAGTCGCAGTGCATCAAGTTCAAGGTTGTCAAGCACCACAAGACGAAGACCTGCAAGACCTACAAGCTGACGAAGCTTGAGAAGGAGCAGTTCATCGCCTACCCGATGGCGACGTTCACGTACGCGATCGTGCGTCCGGACGACGCCAACGTGGGCCTGCTGCAGAAGTTCCTCACCTTCGCCATCACTACGGCGGAGGAGAAGAAGGGCGCGGGGTTCCAGTTCGCGCCGCTGCCGACGGCCGTGTTCAACGTCGACACCACGGCGATCAACGGCCTGTAGTACCAGGGCAACACGTTCAGCGCTAGAAGCAAGGGACGCGATCGGCAGCCGCCGGTCGCGTCCTTTCGCTTTCTAGCTTCTAGGCCGCCGCTGAGACGACGAACACCACCGTCGAGTCGGGGGCGACCGCCGCGCTGATCGCGCCGGTCGTCGTGCTCGACGTGCCGGTCCAGACGTTCGCGAGCGTGTAGCTCGCCGCGGCCGGGAACTGCGAGCCGGGCGCCGTTGAGAGCGCCTGAGCGCTCGTCGAGATGGTCAGCGGCAGCTCGCCGCGGTTCAGCAGCGCGATCGCGACGTGGCCATCGAGCAGCGGCTTCATCCACACCTCGCCATCGCCTGAGGCTGAGACGAGCGATGCCTGGATCCCGGCTGGGTCCTGGTCGATCGCGATCATCTGGCGGTTGCTGATCGTCGCGAGGCTTGCCGGTGAGATCGACGCGATGTTGCCGCTGACCATCAGCGGGGCGGCGAGCATCGCCCACATGCTGAACTGGGTCTGGAACTGGGCGTCGGTGAGGCCGAGGTCGGGGCCGAGGTAGTCGGGGTCGTTCCAGTGGCCGGGGCCGGCGGCGCTCGGCTCGGTCGCGTCCGCGTCGAGGTTGCGCAGCACCGAGCTCCACGGGACGCCCGCCGGCGAGCCGACGTCGGTGTCGGTGCGCCAGCTGTTCCCGACCGACGGCCCGAAGTCATAGGAGGAGAACGCCGAGTCGGCGAAGCTCGGGAGGCCGTTCCCGGCCTGGCCGGGCTGCGGGAAGACGCAGATGTCCAGCAGCATCGGGCGGTGGCTCGAGTTGTGGAGGATCGCGTCGTGGAACTTGCCGTAGGCGGTCGTCGGGTTCAGGTGCAGCGCATCGCCGCCGCAGAAGTCGACCTTCACCGCGTCGAAGCTCCAGGCTGCGAACGTGTTGACGTCCTGCTGGTAGTGGCCGTAGCTGCCCTCGTGGATGCCGCCGCAGCCCTTCTTTCCGGCGTCCGTGTAGAGGCCGACCTGGAACCCCTCGGCGTGCAGCGTCCGCGTGAGCCACGCCATCCCGTGCGGCCACTGCTTTGAGCTGACCGTGATCCGTCCGTCGGAGCTGCGCGTGCCCGGCCACCAGCCGACATCGAGCCAGATCAGGCGGTAGCCGTCGCGCTCGAGCCCGCTTGTCTGCAGCGCGCTGGCTTGCGCGAGGATCGTCGCCTCGTCGTAGTGGGTGCCGAACGTGAAGTAGGTGTCCCACCCCATGTATGGGGTCGCCGCGAGCACCGTGCTGGACTGGGTGGCACCGCTCGAGCCTGGCGCGAGGCCGGCCACGGCCAGCAGTGCCGCCGCGCAGGCCAGCGCCGCCGCTCGCAGCGGGGCGCGTCCCAGTCGCTCAGCGGCGCCGGCGCGCCGCATGCGAGGACTTCGTCGTGAACGTGATCGTCTGCGTGCGGAGCGTTCCCTTGATCACGCCGATCACGGTGCCGCTGACGGTGACCGTCACTTTGAGCTTGCCGCTCCGGGCGAGCAGCGCGCGCCCGGCGGCGTTGAGGTTGACTGTGACCTTGGCGCTCGCTCCGGGGGCGATATGAATCGTGGTCGAGCCCAGCGACACGACACCGTGGTGCCCGCTGCCGTTGGCTTCCTTGGTGCTGAGGCTCAGCGTGATCGTGCATCGCTTGTCCGCTTGCGGCGAGCATTTGACCGTCGTGCTGACGCTGTGCTGCCCGCTCGACGCGTTGCCAACCGACGTCTCGTCCACCGTGCCGAGCGTCTCGGACGGGATCGCAACGTAGGCGCTGCTCGCGCTCGCGCTGCCACCGTCGCCCGAGATCGTCACCGTGCAGTAGAGGTGGTGTGTCTCGTCGGCGGCGGTAACGAGGTAAGTGCCGCCGGTTGCGCCACTGATCGCGGTCGTGTCTCTGATCCACGTGTAGCTGACGCTGTCGCTGGCCGGCACGGTGACGCCGGTGGCGCAGGTGAGCGTCTCGCCGGCCGCGGGCGTGCCGCCGATCGATGGCGAAGGCTTCAGCAGCGCAGGGGTCGTCAGCACCCCGTCGACGCCGCTGCTCGATCCGGTGCTGCTGGTCGCGACGATCTGGAAGTAGTAGAGGGTGCTGGCCGTCAGGCCGGTGATCTGCGCGCTCACCGCCTGCGCGCCGCCGGTCGGCGAGGGCGTGCTCGAGCACGGCACGGTCGAGCCGAAGGAGGTCGTGGTGCCGTAGTTGAAGTAGCAGCTCGTCAACGTGGCGTCGTTCGGGTTGACCGTGGCGGTCAGCGTCGCGACGGTCTGCGAGCTCGCCGTGCCGGTACCGGTCGTGACCGTCGGGGCGGCGAGGAGCCCGGTGAGCGCGTTGCCGGCGCTGTCCACCGCTGCGCAAAGGCCAGCGTCTGTGCACGAAAGCCCCGTGATCTCTGTGACGTCGGGTGTCTCCGAGGGCCAGGACGGCTCGGCCGCGGCAGGATCGTCGCTCCCGAGCGCGTCGCCGTGGGCGTCGCCGGCGACGCACAACGCCTCGGCGGTACAGGCCACCGCAGTTAGTGGGTAGGAGGAGATCTGCGTCTCGCTCCAGGTTGGCGCGCCGGCCGTCGGATCGCCGCTGGCGATCGCGTTTCCGTTCGCGTCAACCGCGACGCACGCGCCGCTGGGCGTGCATGAGACGCCGGTGAGCGTCGTGGTGTCCTTGAAGGCGTCGTGCCAGGGCGCGGATGTCGGGCTCGCGCTGGTCAGGATGTTGCCGCTGTCGTCGACCGCTGCGCAGAACGCGCTGGTCGGGCAGGACACGCCGGTGAGGTCGTTGGTCGAGTCGATCGCCGTGACCTTGACCCAGGTCGCGCTTGCGCCGGCGGTCGGGTTGGTGCTGTACTCGGCGTTGCCGCTGTCGTCCACGGCGAGGCAGAAGCTCGTCGATGGGCAGGACACGCTTGTGAGAGTGCTGCTGTCGGGCGGCGCCGGGCTGGGCGCCCTCCAGGTGCTCGCGACGCCCGCGTTCGCGTTGGTCGTCGCGCTGATTGCGCCGTTGTAGCCCACGACGACGCAGAACGTCGTCGCCGGGGCACACGAGATGGCCAGCAGGTCGCCCGCAGCCCCCGTCGAAACCGGCGCTGTCCAGCCCGAGTTCGAGCTCGGCGACGTGGTGATCGACGCATGCGGGCTTGTGCTATCCACGGCGACGCACAAGCCGAACGACGGGCAGGAGACACCCGACAAGATGTTTCCGGCCTGGACCGGCGTGGTCGCGCTCCAAGACAGCGAGGGCGCGGCGCTCGCCGAGCTCGCGAGCGTCAGGCCGGCCAACAGCAGCAACGTGAGCGTCACCGTAAATCGGCCACGTCGCTTGGTCGGTGTTGTCGTACTTTCAACCATCGTCGTGCTCCTCACGTCTCCGCTCGTAACCCGTCACGCGCGCGATCGGAGCGGCGCGCCGCACAGCCGCTGTGTCACCGAGCCTAGTGACATCGTCGCGCGGGCGTCGCAGTGGGCGGTTGCTTGCGTGGGGCGGGCCGGCACGCCACGCCGGGCCGTGCGGCGGCGGGCGTATCATCGCCGTGGGGCTGGCGGGCTGCGACCAGCCCGGCAGCGCCCCTGAACGAATCGCATGCTCGGGCTGATAACCACCAACCTCACGCGCCGCCTCGGTCGCACGATCCTGACGTCGTTCGGCGTCGGAGTCGGCGTCGCGACGATCGTCGCGCTGCTGGCGCTGAGTGCGGGGCTCACCCAGACCGCCGCCGGCTTCATCCATCTCGGCGGCTCGGACCTCGGCGTGTTCCAGGCCGGCGTCGCCGACCCGACCGCGTCGCGGTTGCCGATGGCGGTGGTTAAGCGCCTCGATAGCAATCCCGATGTCGCCTCCGCGACGCCGCTGCTGCTGCTTGTCAACGCCGTCAAGCGGTCGCAGTCGTCGATCGTGTTCGGCGCCGATCCACACGGCTTCTTCTCGCGCCGCCTGGTCTACGTCAGCGGGCACCCGAGCATCGGGCGAGAGGTGGAGATCGGCGACGGGCTCGCGTCGCAGTTGAAGCTCGGGCCCGGCGGTGAGCTGACCGTCGATGGTCGCCGTTTCGTGGTCGCAGGCGTCTATCACTCGGGCGTGGCGTTCGAGGATCTCGGCGCGGTGCTGCCGCTCACAGTCGCGCAGCAGATCTCAGGCCTCCAGGGCCAGACCACCTCGGTGGCGGTCGAGCTTGCGTCGGGCATCCTGCCGTCGGTGGCGCGCCGGTCGATTCAGCACCAGCTCCCGGGGGCGCTGGTGATCGCTGACGCCGGCGAGGCCGCGCGGGCCGGTGCCAACGAGGTGCTGATCCAGAACGCGACCCTGGTGATCATCATCATTGCGCTGATCGTCGGCGCGATCAGCGTCACCAACACGATGGCGATGTCGGTGCTCGAGCGCCAGGGCGAGCTCGCCCTGCTGGGCGCGATGGGTTGGAGCGCCCGGCGCGTTGCGACGCTGGTCGTCGGCGAGGGCGTCGGCGTGAGCCTGCTCGGCGCGGCGCTCGGCTTGCTGCTAGGCGTCATCGGCAGTCAGCTGCTCGTGAGCGTAATGGGCGTGGGGACCTACGTCACGCCGTCGATCACCGCCTGGATTCTCGGCCGCGGACTGCTCGTCGGCGTCTCGATCGGCGTGCTCGGGGGCATCTACCCGGCCTGGCGCGTCACCCAGATGCCGCCGCTGCGAGGGCTTGCGCGCGCCTAAGCGAGGGCTAGCTGCCGTTGCGCAGGCAACCGTCGGTCACGGCCAGCATGCGGTCGGCGCGTGCGCCCACCTGAGCGTCGTAGCTGACGATGATCAGGGTCATGCCGCGGCGCTCACGCACCTCGGCGAGCAGGTCGAGGATGCGCTGAGAGGTGGCTGAGTCCACGGCGCCGGTCGGCTCGTCGGCGAGCAGCAGGCGCGGCTCGTTGGCGAGTGCGCGGGCCAGCGCGACACGTTGACGCTCGCCGCCTGACAGCTCTCCCGGCAGATGCTCGGCACGGTCGGAAAGCCCGACCTCGTCCAGCAGTTCGAGCGCCCGGCGGCGCCGTTCCGCCCGACGTATGCCGGATCCGATCAGCGCGACCTCGATGTTCGCCCGGGCGACCAGGTTGACGAGCAGGAAGTGCTGCTGGAAGACGAAGCCGACCAGCTCGCGTCGCCTGCGCGGCTTGTTCGGTTCGAGCCAAACCTCGCGGCCGTCGATCAGCACCCGTCCGCTGCTCGGCTGCTCGAGGCCGCCGATCAGGTTCAGCAGCGTGCTCTTGCCGGAGCCGGACCGTCCGGTGATCGCGAGCATCTCGCCCGGGCTGGCGTGCAGCGACGCGTCGATGAGCGCGTCCACGGAGCCGTAGCGCCGGCTGGCGTGCTCGACGACGACCTCGGCTCCGGCCGGGACGTTGCGGGGCCGTGTCGGCGGGGCAGCCCCGCGGCGCCGTCTCAGCTGACCGGCGTGATCGCCCAGTTCAGGTTCACCGTGTGTCCATCGGAGTTGATGACGACGCGCAGCGTCAGCGGCTCACCGAGCGCCTGGGAGGGGAAGATCAGTGTGTCCGCGTAGTGACCGGTGAAGGTGAAGTGCTTGTTGTGGGACACGTATTGCGTGCTTACCACCGCGCCGCTGAACAGGAACTCGTACTTGGCGCTCGCGTGGGCCGGCTTGCCGTGAAGCGTCGCGGTGACGCTGATCGGCATCTTGACGTTGAGCTTCGGGTTGTGCGTGCTGGCGGTCAAGCTGGCGCTCAGCGGTCCCGAGGCCGCCTTGACCGTGGTCGTGTGTGCTGCGAGCGCGACGCCACCAAGCGCCAGCGACGCTGCCGCTGCCATGCCCAAAAGCCGTGCTGAGTGTCGCATCGCCACCTCCCGAGAGCAATTGCGCGATCAACTATCCATCATACGACTCGACCTCCGCAGCCGCCGCCTCAGCTTCGACGATCCGGCGCTCCAGCAGGTCAAGCCCGCGCTCCCAGAACCCGGGGTCCGCGAGGTCGATGCCGACGATCTCCGCCAGCGCCTCCGGGCTGCGCGACCCTCCCGCGGCGAGCAGCTCGAGGTAGCGCTCCTCGAAGCCCGGGCCCTCCAGGAGATAGCGCTCATAGACCGACAGTGCAAGCAGCTGACCGAACGCGTAGGCGTAGACGTACCCCGGCGTATTGACAAAGTGGGGGATGTAGGACCACCAGCTTCGGTAGCCGTCCGTCATCTCGACGGCATCGCCGAAGAAATCCTGCTGCGTCTGCGCCCACAGCTCGCCGAAACGATCGACTGACAGCTCGCCGGCGCTGCGCCGTTCGCCGTGGACGAGGTGCTCGAAGCGGTTGAGCGCGACCTGGCGGAACACCGTGGCGATCGCATCCTCGATGTTGGCGGCCAGCAACGCGAGCCGTGCCGCGGGCGTCGGCGACGCATCGAGGAGGTGCGCGAAGGTGAGCGCTTCGCCGAACACCGACGCGGTCTCCGCCAGCGTCAGTGGCGTGCTCTGTTGAAAGATCCCCTGCTTTGCGGCGAGCGCCGCGTGGACGCCGTGGCCGAGCTCGTGGGCGAGCGTGAGGACGTCGCGCCGGCGGCCGGTGTAGTTGAGCATCACGTAGGGGTGCACCGACGGCACGCCTGAGGCGCAGAACGCGCCGCCACGCTTGCCGGGGGTGGGCGGCGCGTCGATCCAGCGCTCGTCGAAGAAGCGCTCCACAAGGCCGCCGAGCGTCGGCGAGAAAGCGCCGTACGCGCCAAGCACGAGCTCCCGCGCCTCGCTGAAGGACACCTCGACATCGTCGCTCTCGAGAGCTGCCATGCGGTCGTAGTCCGCGAGACGGTCGATGCCGAGCAGCTTGGCCTTCAGGCGGTACCAGCGACGGGCCAGCTCGTAGCGGCCGTGAACGGCCGCGATCAGCGCCTCGACCGACTCGTCACTCGCCTCGTTGTCGAGATTGCGCGCCGCGAGCCAGTGGTCGTAGGAGCGCAGCCGGTCGTCGGTGCTCTTGTCCACCAGCAGCGCGTTGAAGATCGACGCGCGCGTACGCAGTCCCGGCGCAAGCGCAGCGCTGAGCGCCTCGGCGGTGGCTCGGCGGATCTCTCGCGACGGCGCCGCCAACCGGCTGAGGGCGACCTCGAGCCCCACCGGCTCGTCGAGCTCGACGGTGATCGCCGCTGTCTGCTCGGCGAACAGTCGCGTCCACGCGGAGCTTGCCGTGAGCGCCTTCTCGGCAAGGATGCGCTCCTCGGGCTCGCTCAGCAGGTGCGTGCGATAGCGGCGGGCGGTGCGCAGGTGGTGGCGGGCGAAGTCGAGGCCCGCGCCGGCGAGCAGCTCGTCGGCTCGCGCGTCGTCGAGCGCCGCCCACTCCAGCTCGAAGAACAGCAGCGACGTCTCCAGCACCGTCCCGCGCTCCTCGACATGCTGGAGCAGCGCGCCTCGCTGTGGGTCCGCCGTGTCGATCGAGAAGTCGAGCCCCGCGTAGGAGCCGGCACGGCCGGCCAACTCGGAGATCGCGGCAAGCTCCTCCATCGCTTCGCGCAGGCCTGCCGCCTCGATGCTCGCCAGCCGGCCGCGATAGTGCTCAGCGAAGCGCTCCGCGCGGGCGATTGCTTCGTCGAGCAGCTCGTCCACGCGCTCGACACCGGCTCCGTCGAGCAGGTCGTGGAGATCCCAGTGGACCGCGGTCAGCGTGTCGTCGGTGCTCATCCAGCGGTGAGCATAGCCGTGAGCCGCCGCGGGGCTGCGGCGGCGCGGCTGGGTTCCGTCCGGTCGCGTTGGTCTGATGTGAGCGGTTGATTCCCTAGCACGCGAGGTGACCAATGCAAGTCATTCCGACGACGGCGACGGCGAGCGAGCAGGCGCGGGCACACGCCTTCCTGCGGCTCGGTTTCGATTCAACCCAGGCGTTGATGCTGGCGGCGACGCGCGACGCCGGCGAGCACATCGAGTTCGACGATGTGCAGCGACTGCTCGACGCTGGCTGCCCGCACGAGCTGGCGCTGCGAATCCTCGTCTGAGTTGCCGCGGCCGTGAGCTAGCCCCGGCGCGCCTCCCACGAGAACCCGCGCACCGCAAGGACGACGCCGACGACGCCCCAGACGCCGAGCACCGCGAGCGCGGTGAGGTGGTGGTCGAGGCCGCCTCGATGAGCGACCAGACCGCCCGTCAGGCCGTTGATGAGCGGCTCGAGCGGCAGCGCCTGTGCTATGTCGCGCAGGAATCCGGGCACGTGCTTGACGTCGAAGAAGACGCCGGAGACGAGGATCATCGGCACGAAGACGCCGTTGACGACGGCTGGCGCCGAGTCGAAGTTGGGGATCGCGTGTGAGAGCGCGACGCCGAGCAGCGCGAAGCTCGCGACTCCGATGAGCACGAAGACAACGAGCGCGAGCGGCTGTGGTGGCCAGCCGAGATGGAAGAACGCGCGCCCCGCGCAGACCACGATCGCAATCTGGATCGCGGTGTTCGTCACAGCGTTGAGCGCGAGGCCGCCGAGGTAGACGCCGCTCGGCAGTGGCGTTCCGCGCATTCGCTTGAGCACGCCCTGCTCGCGCAGGAACGTCAGGTTGTAGGCGAGCGCGGTGAAGGTGGTTGCCATGACGCTCATCCCGGCGATTCCGGGGACGATGACGTCAAGCTCGTTCTGGTGGCCGTGGACGATCGCGCCGAACAGCGCGAGGAAGATCAGCGGCAGCAGGAAGTTGAAGAACGCGGCGCTCGGGTTGCGCCAGAACATCCGTCGCTCGAAGCGGTACTGGCGCCACAGCAGCAACGCTCCGCTACGCATCGGCGGTCAGCTCCAGGTAGACGTCCTCGAGGCTCGGCCGGGTCACCGACAGCGAACGCAGCTGCTCGCCGCGAGCGAGCGCCGCGCCGGTCAGCTCGTGCAGCAGCGTCGTCGGGTCGTCGGTCTCGACGACGGTCGGCTCGCCGTCACCCGTCAGGTAAGCGACGGCGTAGCGCGACCCGCCGCCGACGCCGAGCTCGGCCGGCGAGCCCTCGGCGAGGATCCGCCCGCCCTTGATGATTGCGACGCGGTCCGCGAGCTCTTGGGCCTCGTCGAGGTAGTGCGTGGTCAGCAGCACGGTCTTGCCGAGATCGCGCAGCGAGCGGATCGTCTTCCAGGCGCTGCGCCGCGCCGCCGGATCGAACCCCGTCGTCGGCTCGTCGAGGAAGATCAGCTCGGGGTCGCCGATCAGCGCCAGCGCGAGGTCGAGGCGGCGACGCTGTCCGCCCGACAGATGCCGGGCGCGCACGTCGCGCTTCTCGCCCAGCCCGACGAGATCGATGACCTCATCGACATCGCGCGGGCGGGGGTAGAACTGCGCAAAGTGCGCGACCGCCTCGGCGACCTTGACGTGGCTGTAGATCCCGCTGCTCTGCAGCACGACGCCGACACGTGCGCGCAGCTCGCGCGGACGGTGGTCCGGATCGAGGCCGAGGACGCTGACCGCTCCCGACGTCCGCTGGCGGTAGCCCTCGAGGATCTCCACGGTGCTCGTCTTGCCGGCGCCGTTCGGGCCAAGCAAGCCGTAGATCTCGCCGCGCGCCACGCGGAACTCGATGCCGCGCACCGCCTCGAGGTCGCCGTAGCGCTTGTGCAGGGCGCTGACCTCGATCGCCGGCTCGGTGCTCGCCATTGCGGCGAATCATCTCAAGTCGTGGCGCCGCGACGGCGGCTGCTCACTACCAGCGGATGCCGCGCAGGAACTGGGCCACAGCGTGCGCCTGGCCCCGGGCCGGGTCGCCCTGGCCCTCGCCGCCCTCGCCGAACGCCGACTCGGGGAACGTCTTGTAGGCGGCGTGCAGCAGTCGGTCGACGATCCCGGGAGCGAGCGTGTAGGAGAGCTCGGCGACGGTCCCCAGGCGTGTGCCCATCGTCTTCGGCTTGCGCCGGATCGACTCGCAGATCATGTCGGCTGCCTCTTCCGCGGTGATCGCCGGGAAGGACTCGTAGAGTTTCGTCGGCGCAATCATCGGCGTTCGCACGAGCGGCATGTGAATCGTCGTAAACGTGATCCCGTCGCCGCGAAGCTCGCCCGAGACGACGCGAGTGAAGGCGTCGAGCGCCGCCTTCGACGCGACGTAGGCGGAGTAGCGCGGCGTGCTTGCCTGTACGCCGAGCGAGGAGACATTCGTGACGTGGCCGCGGCCGCGCTCGCGCATGTGGCTCGCGAGCAGCAGAGTGAGCTTGATCGCGCCGAAGTAGTTGACGGCCATCATGCGCTCGTAGTCGTGGAAGCGCTCGCCGCTGAGGCTCGCCGATCGCCGGATCGAGCGGCCGGCGTTGTTGACGAGCACATCGACATCGTGCTCGGCGAGCACGCGCTTGACGAGCGCGCTCACCGAGTCCATGTCGGCGAGGTCCGCGACGTACACGTGAGCGACCCCTCCGGCGGCTGCGATCTCCGCGCGGGTCTGCTCCAGTCGCGCGAGGTCACGAGCGACGAGGATCGGGACTCCGCCGGCGGCCGCGATCTTGATTGCGGTCGCGCGCCCGATACCCGAGGACGCGCCTGTGATGAGCACGCTGCGGCCCTCGAGTGCCGCCGTGAGCGACTTCGCGCTGCCCCGGCCGTCCGCGAGATGGCTCTCCCAGTAGCTCCACAACCGCGCGGCGTAGCTGTCCAAGGGGGGAACCTCGATGCCGCTGCCCTCCAGCGCCGCCGCTGCCTCGCTGGCGTCGAAGCGGCAGCTGAAAGTGAGGCTCGCGAGGACCTGCGGTGGGATCTCCAGCTCGGCGAGCAGGCCGCGCGAAGCGGCGCGCACGGCGGGCAGCCGGGCCGCCAGCGCGAGCGCACCGGTCGGGAGCGCGTCGAGCATCCGGCGATCGACTCGCAGCGCGAGCGTTGGTCCGTGCGCGGCGCGCGCGAACGCGTTGAAGACCTCGCTCGTGAGCTGGGAGGCCGGGTTCACGAGGTGAAAGGCCTGGCCGTCCAGCCCGTCGCGGTGCGCGATGTGGTCCAGCGCTGCGGCGACGAAGTCAACCGGGACGATGTTCGTGTGTCCGAGCTCCGGGCCGGCGAGCGGCACCCACTCCGGGAGCAGGTGAGCGAGCTTGCGCAGCGCAGCGAAGAAGTGGTAGGGCCCATCAACCTTGTCGATCGCGCCCGTCTGTGAGTCACCGACGACGATCGACGGGCGATAGATCCGCCACGGCACGACGCACTCCTCGCGGACGATCCGCTCCGCATCGACGATCGCCTGGTGGTAGGGAGACGGGAGTGCCTGGCCGAGCTCGAAGTCGTGCTCGCCGAACACGCCGGTGTGGCGGCCGGCGACCGCGACCGAGGAGAGGTGATGGAAGTGGGCGACGCCGAGGGTGTTTGCGAGCGCGACCGCATTGCGCGTGCCGCGCACCGTGACGGCCTCGATCTCCTCCGGCGCAGCGGTCGCCTCGCAGCGCGCGGCGAGGTGAAAGAAGTGCTCGACGGCGCCGCGCAGCGGATCGATCTGCTCCGCGCCCAGACCGAGCAACGGCTCGCGGACATCGCCGGCCAGGATCGTGACGGCGTCCGGCGTTTCCCGCGCGTCGATCAGCCGCTCGCGGTCGTCGAGCGTGTTGCGCTGCGTCAGCACAACAACTCGCTCCCCGCGTGTCAGCAGGCGCCCTAGTAGCGCTCGACCGATCGGGCCCCTACCAGCGGTGACGAAGTCGGCCATCGCGCGAGCTGGCGCGCTGCGCCGCTCACCAGCCGCCGCGCCAGTCGGCGCTTTCCGCACGCGCCTTGCGTGCGTCGTCGTGGGCGTGCTTGCGCTTCTCGAGTTTGGCCTGGATCACGCTCGCGAGCGTGACGAAAGCTGCGAAGAAGATGATCAGGATGAATCCGGCCATCGTCACGTCGGTGTCATTGGTCTCACCGAGCAACCCCTCGCCGCCGACCCCGGCGAAGGCGACCGGTGCGGCAACCAGCAGGGCAGTGACGCTCGCTGTCGTGGCAAGAATGAGCCGCCGCATCGCGCAAATCGTATACGAGGCGGCGAGGGCCGCATACCATCACCTGATGGCCGTCTGCATCGCCTCCAATCTCGCCAAGGACATCGCCGGGAAGCCTCTCCTGCGCGCCGTGTCCTTCAAGCTCGAGCGGCGCGAGCGGATGACGCTCGCCGGACGCAACGGGAGCGGCAAGACGACGTTGCTGCGCATGCTCGCCGGCGAGGACTCGCTCGACGGGGGCGAGCTGATGCTCGCCAAGCACATCAGGGTCGCGCTGCACGACCAGCGGCCGCCGCGTGAGCGCGCCAGCTCGCTGTCGGATTACCTCCTCTCAGGCTGCGTGGCTGAGCTGGCGATCGAGGCCCGTCTGCGGCGGCTCGAGCAGGCCATGGCTACGCCCGGCAGCGACTCCGCGACGCTGGAGCGCTACGCGAGCGCGCAGGCCGATTTCGATCACCACGGCGGCTACCTCTGGCGAAACCGCGCGTGGGAGGTCGCGCGGGGCCTCGGCTTCGCCGATGCCGACCTCGGGCGAAGCCTCGCGACATTCTCCGGCGGTGAGCTGACGCGCGCTTCGCTTGCGCGGGCACTCGCCATGCGCCCCGACCTGCTGCTGCTCGACGAGCCGACCAACCACCTCGACGTCGAGTCGCTCGAGTGGCTTGAGCAGACGTTGGTCGCCTTCAAGGGGGCGATTGTCCTCGTCGCGCACGACCGCTGGTTCCTCGAGACCGTCGGCACGGCGGTGCTCGAGATCGACGGCGGACGCGGGCGCTTCTTCCCCGGCACATGGCATGCCTGGCGTGCGGAGCAGGCGGCGCGCGAGCTTGCGGTGGGTCGGGCGATCGAACGCCAGCAAGCCGAGATCGCGCGGCTCGAGCGTTTCGTGCAGCGTTGGAGTGCGGGCACCCGCGCCCGCCAAGCTCAGTCGCGCCGCAAGCAGCTCGAGCGGATCGAGCGACCCGTCCGTGCCCCGAGCGACGGCGCTGCGCTGTCGTTCAACTTCGGTGGCGTGGAGCGCAGTGGCCGTGTGGTCTTCGCGCTCGAGGATGGGCGCATCGAGGTCGGTCGTCCACCGATCACGCTCGTCGAGCACGGTGCGCTGTGGCTCGAGCGCGGCGAGCACGTCTCGCTCGTCGGACGCAACGGCTCCGGCAAGACGACGCTGATCGAGACGCTGGTGGGGGAGCGGGCGCTCGCGGCCGGCAAGCTGAGTCGCGGACACAACGTGCAGATCGGCTACCTCAGCCAGCACGGCGAGGAGCTTGGCGATGACGGGAGCGTTGTCGAAGCCGCAGTGCGGGCCACCGGACTGACTCCCGGCAAGGCGCGTGCGCTGCTCGGCCGCTTCCTGTTCAGCGGCGAGGAGGCGGAGAAGCCGCTCGCCGGGCTCTCGGGGGGTGAGCGCCGCCGGCTGTCGCTCGCGGTGCTGGTCAGCGGAGGGGCGAACGTCTTGGTCCTCGATGAGCCGACCAACCATCTCGACCTCGAGTCGCGCGAGGCGCTGGAGGACGCGCTGCGTGCGTTCGAGGGCGCACTGATCCTCGTCTCCCACGATCGCGCGCTACTGGACGCTGTGGGCACGCGCACCGTGGCGCTCGAGGACCGAGGCCTCCGTAGCTACCCTGGAGGCTGGCCGGAGTATCTGCGCATTCGCGAGGAGCGCAAGCTGGCCGGTCCGCCGGCCGGCGTGGGGCCCTCAACGCCGGCGCCGGCCGCGGCGCGTGCCAAGCCGACGCGTGCAGCGGCTACGGCGAAGGCGCCGGCGAAGGGGCGAGACACCGCTTCGAAGAACCTCCTGCGCCGGCAGGCGGCTGCGACCGACGCTGTCGAGGCGGCAGAGGCAGCGCTCGCGGCGGTGCAGGAGCAGCTGTCTGATCCCGCAGCTTGGGCCACGAAGTACGAGGCGGCGAAGAGCGAGGCCCGCCACACCGCTGCGAAGCGCGCCGTCGAGGCGGCTTATGCGCAGCTCGAGGCGCTGCTTTAGATTTTGTCTGGTGAAGCACCTGCGGAACGTCGCGATTCTCGCGCTGATCGCGCTCGCGATCGTGGCCGTGCCGGCGGCCGGGCTGGCGGCCGGGCTGCTGGACGCGGTGCTGTGGCTGGCGATGGCCGCGCTACTGGCGTACTTCGCCGGTCGCCTGTACCGCAACCGGCGGATCGACATCTACGGGCTTGGCGACCGCTATCGCGCGATCCTCTACCTCGCGATAGCCGGTATCGTCGTCGCGTTCGCCGGCTCACAAGAGTTCGCCACCACCGCGGGCAGCCTTGTCGAGTTTGCCGTGCTCGCGGTCTGCGTGGTGGCGCTGATCAGGGTCTACGAGGTCTGGCGCAACTACTGACAGTCGGCGCACCCCCGCTCCGCAGCGCATCCCGTGAGATCAGCGGTGGCGTGCAGTGACGAGCGATCTCGCCGCCCAGCGTCGCGAGCTGCCCGACCAGCCCGGGGTCTATCTGTTCCGCGACGGCGCGGGTCGCGTGATCTACGTCGGCAAGGCGATCTCGGTGCGCAAGCGCGTCGCCTCGCACTTCAGCGCTGCCGGCCGCGGCGCGGCCGGGCACGACGTGATGGTCGCTGAGGTTGCCGCTGTCGACTGCATCGTCTTTGGTGGCGAGGGCGAGGCGCTGCTTGCCGAGCAGAGCTTCATCAAGCAGTACCGCCCGCGTTTCAACATCCGCCTGCGTGACGACAAGTCCTACCCGTACATCGCGGTGTCCCTCGACGAGGACTTCCCGCGGGTGTACTTCACGCGCGAGCGGCACCGCCGGGATCGTGCCTACTTCGGTCCATATTCCAATGCCAAGCGCGTCCGCGACACGCTCGAGGTGCTCAGCCGGGTATTCCTCGTCCGCTCGTGCACTGGAGCAGAGCCTGGACGCCGGTCGGGCTCACCATGTCTCGACTACCACATCAAGCGCTGTGGCGCTCCCTGCGTCGGCTACGTCTCCCGTGACGAGTACCGTCGCGGCATCGACGGTGTCGCCGACTTCCTCGGCGGTCGTTACAAGGACATCGAACGCGAGCTCGCGAAGCGCATGCAGGCCGCGTCCGCCTCGCTCGCGTTCGAGCAGGCCGCGGTCGAGCGCAACCGGCTCGCGGCCGTACGCTCGCTGCTCGAACACCAGCGCGTGGCCAACGCCGCGGTCGGGACGCTCGATGCGATCGCCGTGGCGCTTTCGGGCACCGACGCCAACGCTCAGGTCTTCCAGGTTCGCGACGGCGTGCTGTCCGACCGTCAGTCCTTCTACCTCTCAAACGAAGCGCAGCGGCCGCACGCCGAGGTCATCGAGGAGTTCCTCCTGCAGTACTACGCGACCGCGGCGGCCGTGCCGGCACAGATCGTCGCCGAGCACGCCATCTCGAGTGTCGCCGTGGACGCGCTCGCGGCGCATCGCGGCGGGCCGGTCGAGGTTCGTGTGCCGGCGCGAGGAGAGAAGCGGCGCATCCTCGAGCTGGCTGCCCGCAACGCCGGACTGGCACTTGCGGAGGATCAGCTCAAGGCGGAGCGTCGCCGCGAACGGCGCGCTGAGGCCCTGGACGGACTCCGCGCGGCATTGTCACTGGACACGGTGCCGGTGCGCATCGAGTGCTTCGACATCTCGAACCTTCAAGGCACGCACACCGTGGCCTCGATGGTCGTGTTCGAAGCCGGTGCGCCGCGGCGCTCGGACTACCGGCGCTTTCGCATCCGTACCGTCGAGGGCTCCGACGACTTCGCCGCGATGGCCGAGGTTCTGGAGCGTCGCATGGCGGCCTGGGAGCGCCAGGCTGACACCTCTCCCCATGAGGCGGGCTACGACCGTAGCTTCGCGACGCTGCCCAACCTGATCGTGATCGATGGCGGCAAGGGGCAGCTTGCGGCTGGGTTGGCGGTGCTCGGCGGCGCGCGCGAGCGCGGCGTCGCGGTGATCGCGCTCGCCAAGCGGCTCGAGGAGGTGTTCGTGCCTGGCGTGCGCAGGCCGCTGGCGCTGGGACGCGACAGCGCTGAGCTGCAGCTCCTTCAACGTGTTCGCGACGAAGCCCACCGCTTCGCCATCACGCATCACCGGACACGTCGTGACCGGGCGATGACGGCGTCGCTGCTGGACGAGATCCCGGGCGTCGGTCCGGCCCGTAAGCGGGCGTTGATCAACCACTTCGGCTCGCCCGAACAGGTGATCGCAGCAAGCGCCGAGCAGCTGCAGGCTGTACCCGGCCTTCCGGCGAAGGTCGGACGCGAGCTGCACGCTCACCTCCACCGCCTCGGATCCTCGCCGTGAGTGCCGCCAAGTATCCGCCGTGTGCGCAACGATGCAGCCATGTCAGGTCCGTCCGTGAGTGCTCCTGAGGCTGGGCGCGCCGGCGGGTCCGATGGCGACTCGCCAATCCAGGACCTCGTGATCATCACCGGCTTCTCCGGTGCCGGGAAGTCGACGGCGATGAATGTGTTCGAAGACGCCGGGTACTTCTGCGTTGACAACCTCCCGCCGAGGCTGATCGGCAGCCTGATCGAGCTGTTCATGCATGAGGGTTCGAAGGTCGAGCGGGCCGCCGTCGTCTCCGACGTACGCGGCGGGGAGTATTTCGATGCGCTGCAGACGGTTCTCGACGACCTCAAGCGACTCAGCCTTAGCCACCGCGTGCTGTTCCTCGACGCCGACGACCAGACGCTGCTGAACCGCTACCAGGAGACGCGCCGCCGTCATCCGCTCGCTCCGACGGGCTCGGTCAGTGAAGGGGTTGCGGCCGAACGGGAGGAGCTCGAGGCGCTGAAGGGGCGGGCAGATCTCGTGATCGACACGACCGGGCTGTCAGCCGCGGGGCTGCGCACGAAGATCGTCGAGGCGTTGCTCGGTCAGCAGCCGACGACGCAGCTTGCGGTGACCTTTGCGAGCTTCGGCTTCAAGCACGGCCCGCTGCGTGACGCTGACCTCGTCTTTGACGTGCGGTTCCTCGCCAACCCCCACTACGCATCCGACTTGCGTCCGCTCACCGGGCGAGATCAGCGCGTCGTCGAGTTCATCGACCGCGACGGCAGGCTCAGCGAGCTCTACGCGCTGCTCGAGCCGCTGCTTGACTATCTGCTGCGCCAGTACGTCGTCGAGGGCAAGGCACACCTGCTCGTTGGCGTCGGCTGCACCGGCGGGCGGCACCGTTCTGTGGCTGTCGCCGAGCACCTTGCCGCTCGCTACGGCGCGAGCGAGGACCTGCTCGTCCAGGTCAGCCACCGCGACGCCACCAAGCCGAGCGCGTCGAGCTGAGCCACCCCGGCCGCGCTGATAGCCTTCGGCGCGCGCGGGGCCGCCATCGGCTCGCAGGCTTTTTCAACGCAGGAGGATGGTTGGATGCCCGTACGGGTGGGGATCAACGGCTTCGGCCGGATAGGTCGCAACGTGCTGCGCGCCGGCAAGGCCGCGGGTGCAGACATCGCGTGGGTGGCCGTCAACGACTTGACGGATGCCAAGACGCTGGCGCACCTGCTGCGCTACGACTCACTCCTCGGTCCCTATCCCGGCGACGTGCAGGCCCGTGAGCGCACGCTGCTCGTCGACGGCGATGAGGTGCTCGTGCTGGCCGAGCGCGACCCGGCTGCGCTCAATTGGGGCGAGCTCGGCGTGGACGTCGTGATCGAGTCCACGGGGTTCTTCACCAAGCGCGACGACGCGGCGAAGCATCTCGCCGGCGGCGCCCGCAAGGTGATCATCTCGGCGCCCGCCACGGGCGAGGACATCACGGTCGTCCTCGGCGTGAACTTCGATCGCTACGACGCGGAGACCCACCACGTCATCTCGAACGCCTCCTGCACGACCAACTGCCTCGCCCCGATGGCGAAGGTGTTGCATCAGACGGTGGGCATCCGTCACGGCCTGATGACGACGATCCATGCCTACACGGCAGATCAGAATCTCCAGGACATGCCGCATCGCGACCTTCGACGCGCACGCGCAGCGGCGATCAACCTCGTGCCGGCCTCGTCGGGTGCCGCGAAGGCCGTCGGCCTCGTGCTCCCCGAGCTCGCTGGCAGGCTCACCGGGTTCGCCGTACGAGCCCCCGTGCCGGTCGGATCGCTCGTCGATCTCACTTTCGAGGCTTCGCGCGAAACGAGCGTCGAGGAGATCAACGCGGCCTTGCGTGCGCGCGCCGATACGGGCGAGCTCGCCGGCATCCTCGCCTACACCGAGGATCCGATCGTCTCGAGCGACATTGTCAAGAACAGCTTTTCCTCGATCGTTGACGGTGGCCTCACCACCGTGATCGACGGCACGCTGGTCAAGGCCGTCAGCTGGTATGACAACGAGTGGGGGTACTCGAACCGCGTTGTTGATCTCGTAACGAAGTTGTAAGGAGGCCCCCCGATGAAATCTGTTGCCGACGTCCGCGTAGAAGGGCGTCGCGTTCTCGTGCGCGTTGACTTCAACGTGCCGATCAAGGACGGGACGATCACCGACGACACGCGCATCCGCGCTGCGCTGCCGACGATCGACCTGCTGCGCGAGCGCGGCGCGCGGATCATCCTGATGTCGCACCTGGGCCGGCCGAAGGGCGGCCCCGATCCGGCGTTCTCGCTGAAGCCCGTCGCAGCCCGCCTCGCGGAGCTGACCGGCGCCAATGTCCAGTGCGCGGAGGATGTCGTCGGCCCGAGCGCCCAGGCGTGCCTCGAGCGGCTCGCCCCCGGCGAGATCCTGCTGCTCGAGAACATTCGCTTCGAGCCCGGCGAGACGGCGAACGACCCGGAGTTCTCGAAGGCGCTGGCCGCGTTCGCCGATGTCTACGTCGACGACGCGTTCGGCTCGGTCCATCGAGCTCACGCCTCGACGGAGGGGGTCACGCACTACGTCGACGAGGTCGCGGCCGGACTGCTCTTGCAGCGTGAGGTAGCTCAGCTCGGCGCGATCATCGCCGACCCGAAGCGACCGCTAGTCGCGGTCCTCGGTGGATCTAAGGTGACCGACAAGATCAAGGTGATCGAGCGGTTCCTGCAGATCGCCGACACGGTGCTGATCGGTGGCGCGATGTGCTTCCCGTTCCTGCAGGTTGAGGACCACTCCGTTGGCACCTCGATGTGTGAAGCGGACGGCCTGGAGCCGGCTCGCGCCGCGCTAGAGGGCGCCGCGTCGCATCGTGCCGAGCTGGTCTTGCCGAGTGATCTCGGCCTCGCCGAGCGCTACGACGCGGACGCGCCGCGGCGCGATATCGACGGCGTCGACGTGCCCGATGGCTGGATGGGGCTCGACATCGGCCCGCGCACCGCTGAGCGCTACGCCGCCGCGATCGCCGTCGCGGGTACCGTCTTCTGGAACGGGCCGATGGGCGTGTTCGAGTTCGCCGCATTCGCTGCGGGCACTCGTGCCGTCGCCGAGGCCGTCGCGCACGCTCCTGGCACGACCGTCGTCGGTGGCGGCGATTCCGCCGCTGCGCTGCGGCAGTTCGGGCTCGAGGGGTCGGTGACGCACCTCTCGACCGGCGGAGGCGTAACGTTGCAACTGCTCGAGGGAAGCCCGCTTCCCGGGATCGAGGCGCTCAACAAGGACGAGGTGGCGTAATGAGCCGTATTCCGCTGGTCGCGGGGAACTGGAAGATGCACAAGACCGTCGCTGAGGCGGAGGAGCTGCTTGCGGCGCTGCTACCCCGCGTGGCAGGCCTCGAGGGCGTCGAGATCGCGGTGTGCCCGCCCTATACGGCGCTGGCGGCGATCGTTGACAGCGCGCGCGGCTCGCGCGTCGCGGTCTTCGCACAGAACATGCACGACGCCCCGCGCGGCGCGTTCACCGGTGAGGTGTCTGCGGAGATGCTGATCGACATCGACGTCACCGGCGTCATCATCGGCCACTCGGAGCGGCGCGAGCTGTTCGGCGAGACCGACACCTTCGTGGCGCGCAAGCTCGAGACCGCGCTCACCAGCGGCCTTCAACCGATCCTCTGCGTCGGCGAAACCGAAGCGCAGCGGCTGGCCGAGCAGACCGAGACGCACATTCGCAGGCAGCTCGAGGAGGCCCTCGTCGACATCGACGACTACCGGTTGCCTGAGATTGCGATCGCCTACGAGCCGATCTGGGCGATCGGCACCGGTCGTGTCGCCACCCCGGAGCAGGCGCAGGAGGTCGCGAGCTTCATTCGCGGCGTGCTCGCCGAGCGCTCGCCAGACGCCGCCGCCGCGATGCGCATCCTCTATGGCGGATCGGTGAACGCCGAGAACGCCGCCGAGCTGCTCGGGCTCGCGGATGTCGATGGCGCTCTCGTCGGCGGCGCGTCGCTGATCGCCGACACGTTTGCCGCGATCGCCGCTGCGGCGCGGCCCGCGTCATGACGCTCCACAGCGGCCAGGACGCGATCCCCGTCAACTCGGTGTGCCTCGTCGTCCTTGACGGCTGGGGGACTGCTCCGCCGGGGCCCGGGAACGCCGTGGAGCTCGCAAGCACGCCGGTGTTCGATGAGCTCTGGGAGACCTACCCGCACACCCATCTGACGACCTGCGGCCGAGCCGTCGGCCTGCCCGACGGCCAGATGGGCAACTCGGAGGTGGGACATCTCAACCTTGGGGCAGGATCGGTCATCCGCCAGGACCTCACACGTATCGACGACGCGTTGCGTGACGGGACGCTGGCCGCCAACCCGGTGCTGCGTGCGGCGCTCGGCGGCTCCGGCCGCGTGCATCTGATCGGACTCGTGTCCGAAGGCGGCGTGCACTCCTCGTTCGAGCAGTTGCAGGCGCTGATCGCGCTGGCCGGCGAGATCGGCGAGGCGGAGGTGATCGTGCACTGCTTCACCGACGGCCGTGACACCGATCCGCACGACGGCCTGGCTGCGGTGCAGACGCTCGAGGATGCCGGTGCCCGGATCGGCTCAGTTGTCGGGCGCTACTTCGCGATGGACCGTGACAAGCGCTGGGATCGCACGCAGCGCGCCTACGACCTGCTCGTCCATGCTCGCGGCGAGCATCACGCGGCGAGTGGCGTGGAGGCGGTGCGCGCCGCCTACGAGCGCGGCGAGACCGATGAGTTCATCGAGCCGACGTCGGTCGGCGATCCGGCTCCGATTCGCGGCGAGGACCGCGTGCTGTGCTTCAACTTCCGTCCCGACCGGATGCGCGAGATCGTGCGCGCGCTCGCCGAGCCAGGCTTCAGCGAGGTCGATCGCGGTGGCGCGGAGGTGGTGCGAGACCTGAGCACCCTGACGGAGTACGTCGAGGGATGGCCCTACCCGGTGGCGTTCCTGCCTGAGCGCCCGTCGATCACGATCGGCACGGTGATCGCCGCGGCCGGCGAGCGCCAGCTCCACGTCGCGGAGACCGAGAAGTACCCGCACGTGACGTACTTCTTCAACGGTGGTGAGGAGCAGCCGCTCGCCGGCGAGCGCCGCGAGCTCGTACCGTCGGCGCGCGATGTCCCGACCTACGATTTCAAGCCCGAGATGAGCGCCCGCGAGGCGGCGGCCGCGTTTGTCATGGCCTGGCGCGAGCACGATCCGCGCTTCGCGATCATCAACTTCGCCAATGCCGACATGGTCGGTCACACAGGCGTGATCCCGGCGGCCGTGCGCGGTGTCGAGACGGTCGATGAGTGCCTGGCGCGCGTGGTCAACGCGGTGCACGAGTCCGGCGGCGCGTGCATCATCACCGCGGACCACGGCAACGCCGAGCAGATGCTCCACGACGACGGCTCGCCGCACACCTCGCACACACTGAACGTGGTGCCGCTGATCGTGACGTGCAAGGGCGTGAGCCTCGCCCCGGCGGGGATTCTCGCCGATGTCGCGCCCACCGCGCTGGGACTGCTCGGGATCGCCCAGCCGGCTGAGATGACGGGCAGCTCGCTACTGCTCGCACGCTCCGAACGGTGATCTGAGGGGCTGCTAACGTAGCCCCATGAGCACTGCGGTCAGGCCGCGGCAGCCGTATCTGTCACAGGCGGAGGTGGGTGCCTGGCGAGGCTTGCTGCGGGCTCACTCCTTGCTCGTCAAGGCGCTCGACAGCGAGCTCGAGAAGTCCCACGGGCTGGCGCTGAGCTCGTTCGAGGTGCTCGTACGCCTCGGACAAGCTGACGGCGGGCGGATGCGCATGTGCGACCTCGCCGACTCCGTCCTGCTCAGCCGGAGCGGGCTGACGCGGATGGTTGATCGGCTCGCCCGCGACGGACTCGTCGTGCGCGGGATATGCGAGCACGACGCCCGTGGTGCGTTCGCCGTGATCACGCAGGCTGGTCAGGCTGTGTTGGGGGCCGCTCGCGAGGCCTACCTAGGCGGCGTGCGCCGGCATTTCCTCGGCTCGTTCACTGCGCCCGAGCTTGCCACGCTGGGCGGCTTCTGGGATCGGCTCTTAGAAAACTTGACACGAT
The DNA here is from genome assembly GCA_049512455.1 of Solirubrobacteraceae bacterium. Taxonomy (GTDB): domain Bacteria; phylum Actinomycetota; class Thermoleophilia; order Solirubrobacterales; family Solirubrobacteraceae; genus Palsa-513. The sequence goes on from JBEKXB010000007.1 coordinate 69,457, forward strand.
CCGACTGAGATTATATTCTTGCTGGTGCCAGATCCAGCGACACTCAGGAGGACGATATGGCACTCGTACGCTGGGAGCCTGTGCGAGAGCTCAGCTCGCTTCAGCAGGAGATGAACCGGCTCTTCAACGGCTTCTTTGACACGCCGCGCGCCGCAACGAATGGCGGCCGCTTCCTACCGGCCGTGGACCTCGTCGAGACCGACGATCACTTCGTGCTACGGGCCGACCTTCCCGGCCTTTCCGACGACGACGTGAAGATTGAGCTGGAGGAGAATGTCCTGACGATCTCCGGCGAGCGCCGCAGCGAGCAGGAGCAGCGCGAGGACGGCTACTACCGACTCGAGCGCTCTCACGGACAGTTCGCTCGCTCGCTCACGCTGCCGCAGGGCGTTGATGGCGACGGCATCGTCGCGACGTTCGATCGCGGCGTGCTGGAAGTGAAGATCCCCAAGCCCGAGCAGCGCAAGCCGCGTCGTGTCACCATTGGTGTCGGCGCCGCCGCCGAAGCGACGGTGGAGGGCTCTGAGTCAGCGTCATAGCTTTCCGCGGGGCGCGCCGCTACGCCGAGCGGCGCGCCACCCGCGGGGGCGACGGGCGCACCCCGCGACGCCTCACGTTGCAGCCCGCCGCGCGACCCGGCGCCGCCACAGCACGACAATGGCTGCGACGACGAGGACCCCGGCGGCGATCGCTCCGTAGACCCCGATCTGCGTCAGCACACGCTCGACGCCCTTGCCACCGAAGTAAGCGGCCAGCGAGACGCTCGTGGCCCAGCCGACTCCACCGAGAGCGCTCCACGTCAGGAACGAGCGCCAGCGCATCGAGCTCGCGCCGGCGAGCCACGACGCCCATACGCGCAGTCCCGTGATCCAGCGGCTGAAGAACACGGCCTTCGGCCCGTGGCGCTCGAAGAACGGGTCGCCGATCGCGAGCACCCGCTGGCGCTCCTCATAGAACCGCCCAGGGCGCTCGAGCAGCACGCGTCCGCCACGCCGCCCGATCTGGAAGCCGATCATGCTGCCGGCGATCGCGGCAGTTGCACCGACGACAATGACCAGCACGATCGAGAGGCGCCCGTCGCTCGCTGCGAGGCCGCCAAGGATCAGCGCCGTCTCGCCGGGCAGTGGCACGCCGAGCGACTCGACCACGACGACGACAAACAGCAGTGGATAGCCGAGGTGCTGGGTGACGCTGAGGAAGCTTGCGAGCACGATGGGCGGACGGCAGGCTGCGGTCTAGGATCCCGCGGTGCCCGCATTCTCGATCATCGCCCGGGATTCGGCGTCACGGGCGCGCGCCGGCCTGCTGGCGACGGCTCACGGAGTCGTGCGCACGCCGGCATTCGTGCCGCTCGCCAGCACCGCCAGCGTGCGCAGCCTCGGGCCGGGAGAGGTCGAAGCCCTTGGCTACGACATCGTGCTCGGCAACGCCTTCCATCTGCTGCTGCGGCCGGGCGGTGAGCTCATCGCAGCGCTCGGCGGTCTGCATCGCTTCATGGGCTGGGGCCGCGCGATCATCACCGACTCGGGCGGCTTCCAGGTGTTCTCGATGGGACACGGGACCGTCGCTGAGGAGATCAAAGGACGGCGCGGCGGCGCGCGCGAGGGCACGATCCTCGCGATCGAGGAAACGGGCGTGCGGTTCCGCTCCTACATCGACGGCTCCGAGCGCTTCCTCAGCCCCGAGACGTCGATGGAGGTACAGTCGCAGCTCGGTTCAGACATCGTGCTCGCGTTCGACGAATGCACGCCGTTCAACGTCGCGCGCGACTACACCGCGCGCTCGACAGAGCGCACCCATCGCTGGCTCGAGCGCTGCCAGCGTTGGCGGGCTTCTCACGACGGCGGGGCCTCACTGTTCTACGGGATCGTTCAGGGCGGCGTCTTCGAGGATCTGCGCATGCAAGCGGCGCAGGCTGTTGTCGCGAGCGGCTGCGAGGGCATTGCAATCGGCGGATCGCTCGGTGAGGACAAGCAGCAGATGTATGCCGTGGTCGACTGGAGCACGCGTGAGCTTGATCGCCTGGCGGCCGAGCGACCCCGCCATCTGCTCGGAATCGGCGAGGTTGACGACCTGATCCGCGGCGTCGAGCTCGGCATCGACAGCTTCGACTGTGCGATGCCCACCAGGCTCGCGCGCCACGGCGTGGCGCTCGTGCCGGACCCCGCCAACCGCTGGCGGGTCGAACTCGACCGACCCCACTGGCGCGACAGCGAAGCCCCGCTGCTCGATGGTTGTCGCTGCCCGGCGTGCGCTGCGGGGCTCTCGCGGGCGTATCTCCACTACCTGGCGCGCGGGCGCGAGTTGACCGGCGCACGCCTGCTCACGCTGCACAACCTCACGTTCATCGCGGCGCTGATGGCCGACCTGCGCGGCGCGATCGTCGACGGCCGGCTCGCCGAGGTTGCAGCGGAGCTGCGCCGCGGCGCCAGTCCCGGCGGCTGAGCCGGCTACTGCTGGTTGTCGCTGACGACGCTCTGCAGCTGGTTGATCGCCTGCGACGCGTTGGTCGAGAAGCCTCCCTGCTGCAGAGTCAGCGAGCTGCTGCTGTTGCCCTGGAGCGACACGATGATGATCGCCACGACGACGACGGTCACGACGATCGCGGCAAGGACTCCGATCAGGCGGGCGGTGTCGTTGGGCTGCTGCGCCGGTGGCCGAGGCGCCGGCTGGCGGTGCGCGGGGTTGCGCGCCCCCACCGGGCCGACGACGTCATGCCGCGGTGGCCCGACGCGCGGCTGGCGCTGCCGCACGGCTGGCACGACGTGCGTCTCCTGGCTTCGCGAGACGACTGTCGGCGGTGCCTCCGGGGCAGCTCCGGGCAGCGGCGGGACGATCGCCGATCCGGTGCCGGGACGGATCCCTCTCGCCCCCTCCTCGATCGCACGTCCCATCTCAACGGCGGTCGGGTAGCGCAGCTGCGGTTGGATGCGCAGGGCCACCGCAACGGCGCTCGCGAGCTCCGGCGACACTCCGGCGACGAGCTTGTCGAGCGGCTCAGGCTGCTCGTTCTGTTGCTTGATAGCAAGCTCTGTAAGCGACTTGCCTTCGAACGGGAGCCTTCCTGAGAGAAGCTGGTAGGCGACGACGCCGAGCGCGTAGATGTCGGCCGGCGGGCCGGCCTCCTCGCCGCGGCCCTGCTCCGGGGCGAGGTAGGCAGCCGTCCCGAGCACCGACCCGACCTGCGTGATGCTCGACTGCTCGGTCGCTTTCGCGATCCCGAAATCGGCGAGCTTGACGCGATGGTCGTTGGCGCGAAGGATGTTGCCCGGCTTGACGTCGCGGTGAACCACACCCTTGCGGTGGGCGTAGTCGAGGCCGGCGCACGCGGCGACGATGATCGGCACGGTCTCGTCAGCCGGCAGCCAGCCCCGTGAGCGGAGGATCTCGGCGCCGGACTGCCCTTCGATGTACTCCATCACGATGAAATGCTGGTCGGTGTCCTCGTCGAGGCCGGAGTCGAACACCTGAACGATGTTCTCGTGGATCAGCCTGGCTGCAGCGAGCGCCTCGCGCTGGAAGCGTGAGACGAAAGACGGGTCGTCGGCGAGATGCTCGGCGAGCAGCTTCACGGCGACCAGCCGCTCGAGCCGCTCGTCAAACGCCAGGTGCACCGTCGACATGCCGCCGGAGCCGAGCCTGCTCTCGAGCCGGTAGCGGTCGGCGATCAAAGCTGCGCTCACTGTCAGCCCCCGCTTGCGGCGCCGCCGCCGCCGCCGTTGTTGGTTCCGGTTCCGGTCCCGATCGCACCCGAGGGTCCGGTCGGTGCGGGCGCTCCGCCGCCAGGGGTGATGCTCGTCCCGGTCGGGCTCGTCGTTGACTGGCTGGTCCCGGTCGGGCTCGTCGTCGACTGGCTGGTCCCGGTCGGGCTCGTCGTTGACTGGGTGTGACCGGTGTGGCTCGTCGGGCCCGTCGGGCCAGTCGGCCCGACCTTCTTGCTGGCTGCGCACTGCTTCGGCGCATACTTGGCGATCGTGTTCTCGCCCGCGATCAGGTTGTCCCTCAACTTTGCTGCGACACTCGGCGGCAGCGCCTGGATGTCGGCGTAGAGCGTTTGCAAATCGGCGGTCGTGGCGACGCAGTTGTGATTTGTGAGGTCTGCTGACAGCTGCGAGAGGGTGGTGGTGATGGTGCTCGCGCTCTCGGTCGGGATCAGGCCGGAGGACGAGCTGCCGCTGCCGCAGGCAGCGAGCCCCACCAGGGAGGCGACGACCACGCTGGTGAGCGCCACGGCACGCCTCATCGACCGGACTCCAGGCGCTCGGCGAGCGAGTCGGGCAGGCGTGCGGCGCGGATCGCTCCGGCCGCGCCCTCGATGTCGTATTCGCAACGACGGAAGCACGCGGTTGCCTCATCCACGTCGAGCATCATCCAGGCTGCTCGCGGATCACCGTCGCGCGGCTGCCCGACGCTTCCCGGGTTGAGCAGCCACTCGCCTGCGGAGATGTCGGCCTCGGCGCCGGCGCGGCGGATCTCCCCGGTTGTGACGCCGCCCTCGGTGCGGTCAAAGGACAGCGCGACATGCGAGTGACCGACCACGCACACGCGGTGTGTCTGCACGTCCAAGCAAAGCTCGGCCGCGAGCACCGACAGCACGTACTCCCACACGGTGTCGCGCGGACTCGCGTGATACAGGCCGATGTCGCCCTGCGTCGCGGACGGCTGCAGGGCGCTCAAGAATTCGAGGTTCTCGGCGGTGATGACACCCTGAGTCCAGTTCACCGCGAAGCTGGCGGCACCTGAGAAGTCCTCGAGTCCGATCTCGCCGGTGACGGCGAGATCGTGGTTCCCGGCAAGGCAGACGGCGGTGTGCTTGCGCGCCAGCTCCACGCAAGCGTCCGGATCGGCGCCGTAGCCAACGAGATCGCCAAGGCACCAGACCTCCTCGGCCGGGCTTTCAGCGATATCGGTCAGCACAGCTTCGAACGCGTGCCGGTTGCCATGAATGTCAGAAATGATTGCGACCTTCATCGAGCATGTGACACCGGGCCTTCGCACCGGCGCACCAGAGATGCAGTCTTGCAGCCCTGGCGGTCGGGCGGCGCCACTGGGGCGCTCGTGCAGTCCTCGGACGTGCCTGCATCGGCCTGCTCCTCAGCCCGTGCGCGGCCAACGCCTCGGCTAGTCCTCGTCGCCGGACTCGCCCGTGAACTCGGGCAGATCCTTGATCCCTTCGGCGGTCCAGAGCGAGTATTGCTCGTTGAGCGCGGTGATCAGCTCGCTGGCGAAGCGCGGCGAGAGGTTGATGCGCGACACGGCGATACCGGGATTGTCGCCTGACGGAACCTCGTGGAAGACTCGCGCGAAGGTGATCGTGAACTCGTAGGGCGAATGGCTGATGTGCGCGAAGTTCGCGTAGTGACCCGCCATGACCTCGGGCGTGAACTGGATGTTGAAGTGCGGGTCACCGCTGGATGGCTCCGGGCTCATACCCCTCTAGTATCGCATTCGTGCGCGTCTTCGTCATCTCCGTCGGGCGTCTGCGCGCACCCTACGTCGACGATGTTGCCCATTACACAAAGCTTCTCGGTCGCTACGCGCGGGTGGAGCAGCTCGAGCTGCGAGATGCGGAGCAGGTCCCTGGACGGCTACCCCGGCGGGCCTTCGTTTCGCTGCTCGCGAGCGACGGCGAGCGCTACGACAGCGCCGGCTTCGCGCGTTTCATCGAGGAGCGGCGGGCGTCCGGGCTTGATCTTGCCTTCGTGATCGGTGGCGCCTTCGGGCTCGAGCTCGGGCGTGCAACGCACAGGCTGTCCTTTGGACCGCTGACCCTGCCCCACCAGCTGGCGCGCGTCGTGCTGCTGGAGCAGCTCTACCGCGCGCACAAGATCATCGCCGGTGAGCCCTACCACCACTGAAGCCGAGCGCACAGATAGGCTCGTTTCACCGATGGGTCCCCTGGAGCAGCTACACGACGTCGTGCGCGACGTCGCCGCGTCGCTTGTCGATGGCGATCGCAGCGTGGCGAGTGCGGTCAAGCTCGAACGTCCCCCGCGTCCCGAGCTCGGCGACTATGCGACGAACGCCGCGCTGCTGCTCGCCCCCCGGCTTGGGTGCTCGCCGCGCGCGGTGGCGGAGCAGCTTGCTGGGCAGCTGTCCGGGCGGCTCGGTGACGGTCTGGCGCGGACCGAGATCGCCGGACCTGGCTTCGTCAACCTCTTTCTGAGCGACGCTTGGCTGGCGAACGCGCTGTCTGGGGCACTCGCCGCAGGGGACCGCTTTGGCGCTCCTGACACGGCCGAGGCTTCGCGGATCAACATCGAGTTCGTCTCCGCGAATCCGACGGGGCCGCTGCACATCGGCCACGCGCGTGGCGCGGCCTACGGTGACGCACTCGCACGGCTGCTGACGTTCCGCGGCTTCGACGTGACGCGCGAGTTCTACATCAACGATCACGGCAGCCAGGTGCGCAAGCTCGGCGAGTCGGTGCGGGCGCTTGCGCTCGGCGAGCCGGTGGCGCCGGACGGCTACCACGGCGACTACGTCGCGACGCTGGTGCCGGCGGAGCGCGCGCGCGAGCTCGACATCGACGAGCTCGCGCAAGAGGCCCTGGCCGCCTGTCTCGCGCAGATCCGCGCTTCGCTCGAAGGTTTCGGCGTGAGCTTTGATGTGTGGTTCTCGGAGCGGTCGCTGCATGAGAGCGGCGCGATCGAACGTGTGCTGGCGAAGCTCGCCGAGGCCGGTGAGAGCTACGAGGCGGACGGCGCGCTATGGCTGCGCACAACCGACCACGGCGACGACAAGGACCGGGTGCTCGTGCGCGCCGGTGGCGAGCCGACCTACTTCGGCTCGGACATCGGCTACCTGGAGGAGAAGCTGGCCCGCGGCTTCGATCGGCTGATCTATGTCTGGGGGTCCGATCACCACGGCTACGCGGGTCGCATGAAGGCGGCGCTGGAGTCGCTTGGTGGCGATCCCGCCAACCTCGAGCTGATCGCGTTGCAGTTCGTGCACCTGCTGGGCGGCGGTGCGCGCATCGCGATGTCGAAGCGCGAAGGCGAGTACGTCACGCTCGATGACCTGGTCGAGCAGATCGGCGTCGATGCGGCGCGCTACTTCCTGCTCGCCCGCTCCCACGACACGACGGTCGAGCTCGACCGCGACCTGGCGGTGCGCAAGAGCGCCGACAACCCCGTGTACTACGTGCAGTACGCCCACGCCCGGATCGCGTCGGTGCTTTCCAGGCTCGACGCGGCGCGCGTAGCGCAGGCGCTTGCCGAGATCGCGCCGGTCGAGCCACTTCACGCCTCTGAGCGGGCTTTGATCAAGCGGCTGTTGGGCTTCCCCGACGACCTCGCCGAAGCAGCGGAGCGGCGCGCGCCGCATCGCATCGCGTCGTCGGTGCTCGAGATCGCGCAGGAGTTCACGGCCTTCTACCGCGACTGTCACGTCGTCGGCGTGCAGCCGAGGGCGACCGAGTCGTTGCGGATCGCCCTGGCGTTTGCTGCCCAGCGCACGATCGCGACGGGGCTCTGGCTGCTCGGCGTGAGCGCACCCGAGTCGATGTGAGCGCTCCGCGCTAGCGCGCGCCGCGTGGACGACGAGGCGGGTCGTAGCGCGCGAGGTCTGCATCGAGGCGAGCGGCGTCTGAGGTGCTCAGCGCCGTGACGGCGTCCGAGCCGCCGCCGACGGCGCGCCGCAGGTTTCCTCGCCAGCGTCCCAGCAAGATCGCCACGACCAGCAGCAGGAGCGCCGCTACGACGATCGGCACGATGTAGACCGCCAGATTGAAGCCACTCGCGGGCGGGAGGGCGAGGACGGCCGAGCCGTACTGCGCCACGAGCGCCCGCTTGACCTGCGCCGCGCTGTCACCCCTGTCAATCAGCCGCTGGATGTAGTCGCGCTCCGCATCGGCCTGAGGCGACACGGCGGCTTGCAGCGGGATGCCGCAGGTGACGCACATGACCTGGGGCAGGATCGCGCTCATCGAGGTGCGCTGCCTCGCGGCTGCGCTGGCCGGCGCCGGCGCAATGGCCACCACGGCCGCCGCCACGACCGCGCCGATGCAGCGCAGCGTGATGCGCCTCACGTGCGCTCCGCCCTGCCGATCGCTCGCATCAGCCACCTGACGCTTGTGATCTCGCCGCGGGAGATCGCGACGACATGGAGCTGGCCGTTGAGCACGAACGTCTCGGGCAGCTGAGCGGTGCCATAGCCCGAAGCGTAGGAGCCGTCGACATCGCGCAGGTTGGGGTAGGACAGCCCGGAAGCCTTGATCTTCGACAGCGCGTTGCTGCTGATGTCCTTGTAGGTGATGCCGACGACGGTGCCGGCGTGGTGCGCCACGAGCATCCGCTGGGATCGCTCGAGTAGTGGCGCCTCGGCATCGCAGGTGTTGCACCACGAAGCCCAGAAGTTGACGACCACGACCCCGCCGCGCCAGTGTGTGAGTGCGGCGGTTCGCGCATGGAGTCCGTCCAGCACCGGCAGCGGCTGTGTCGTGTTCGGTGCCAGCGGCTCGCGCCCAGCTGCCAGGGCCTCGTCGAGCGCGCGGCTGGTCCCCTGTGTGGAGAGCCCGAAGGCGAGCAGCCCGACAAGCGCCGCCCCGAAGATCGCCGTGAGGATTGGACCAAGCGAGCGCTTCATCACCGCAAGCCTAGACGGATAGGATTCCCCTCACTTCCAGCGGGATTAGTTCATCGGTAGAACGCGAGCTTCCCAAGCTCGAGAGACGGGTTCGATTCCCGTATCCCGCTCAGCAGCCGGGGTTCAGATCGAGACGTCCTCGCCGGCCCACACGCCGGCTTCGGATGGCTCGACCTGGTGCGAGTTGGCGTGGATCGCCAGCGCGGCCTCCAGGTGGTCCACGCGTCGCAGCAGCGACCGCAGGCTGGCGCCGAACAGGTCGGGCTCGATGCTGGCTTCGAGGTCTGGCGGCGCGCTTGCCGGATGCGGCTTGCTGCGGGAGATCACCTGCCCGGGGACGCCGACGACGATCGACTTGGCAGGCACGGGCCTGACCACGACAGCGTTGGCGCCGACGCGGCTGTCGCTGCCGATCGTGACGGGCCCGAGGATCTTGGCGCCGGCGCCGATGATCACCCGGTCGCCGACCGATGGGTGGCGCTTGCCCCGCTCGAGGCTCGTGCCGCCCAGCGTGACGCCCTGGTAGATCGTGACGTCGGTGCCCACCTCGCTGGTTTCGCCGATGACCACGCCGGTGGCGTGATCGATGAACAGGCCGGGGCCGATGCTGGCCGCGGGGTGGATGTCAACGCCGGTCAGCCAGCGAGTTGTCTCGCCGATCGCCCGCGCGATCAGCTTGAGATGGTGGGTCCACAACCAGTGGCTGAGCCGGTAGCCCCAGATGGCATGTAGGCCGGGGTAGCAGAGGATGATCTCGAGCGCGGTCCGGGCGGCGGGGTCGCGCTCCCGTACCGCCCGGACGTCCTGGCGCAGCGAGTCGAGCACGCTAGGTGAGAGCGGCCGCCGGCGCCGGCGCCGACGCAGTGGCCTGCTCGCCGAGGTTCGCGTACAACGCCGTGGTCAGGTAGCGCTCACCGAACGACGGGACGACGACCACGATCAGCTTGCCGGCGTTCTCTGGCCGACTGGCCTCCTGCAGTGCCGCCCAGACCGCGGCACCCGAGGAGATGCCAACCAGCAGGCCCTCCTCTCGTGCGAGGCGCCGGGCAATATCGAACGCGTCGTCGTTCGCGACGGTGATGATCTCGTCGATCACGTCGCGATCGAGGATCGCCGGCACGAACCCGGCACCGATGCCCTGGATCGGGTGCGGCCCCTTGGCCCCGCCGGACAGCACCGGCGACGCCGCCGGCTCCACCGCCACGATGCGGATTGACGGCTTGCGCTCGCGGAGCACCTGGCCGACGCCGGTGATCGTGCCGCCGGTGCCCACGCCGGCGACGAAGATGTCGATCTTCCCATCCGTGTCGCGCCAGATCTCCTCTGCCGTGGTTTCGCGATGGACCTGGGGATTGGCCGGGTTCTCGAACTGCTGAGGGATGAAATACCGCGGATCGTTCGCGGCGAGCTCCTCTGCCTTGGCGATCGCACCGGGCATACCGTCCGGTCCGGGGGTGAGCACGAGCTCGCCGCCGTACGCCCGCAGCAGCCTGCGCCGTTCCTCGCTCATCGTCTCGGGCATCGTGAAGGTGCAGCGATAGCCGCGGGCCGCGCAGACCATGGCCAGGGCGATCCCGGTGTTGCCGCTCGTCGGCTCGAGGATGATCGTGTCCGGTCCGATCAACCCAGCCTGCTCGGCGGCTTCGATCATCGACAGCCCGATGCGGTCCTTCACGCTGTGCGCAGGGTTGAAGAACTCGAGCTTCGCTACGACGTCCGCGGCGGCCCCCTTGGTCACTCGGTTCAGGCGAACCAGCGGGGTGTTGCCGACCAGCTGTGTGATGTCATCGGCGATCTTCATCGCTGTCACGCTCCCATTTGCAAGGCCTTATCCGATCCACAGCCCCTCCACCCGAACCTGCAATCCGGTCGCGGTACGGCTCATGTAGTTCACGAGACCGCTGTGGCGCCATTGCAGCATGCACCTTTGGGGCTGGAAGAAGTAGCGCAGCCCGATCTTGATCTCTTTGCGCGTCCGGTTGATCAGGCCCTCGTAGCCCTCGGCAATGTAGTAGCCGAGATCCTTGTAGCCCTCCTGGCGCGGGCGAAGCGGGCCTGTCACGCACCACACGATGACGCCGGTGCGATGGTCTACTTGCATCGTGACGCCGCAGTGCGTGATCGGACAGCCGCACGACATTCCGAGCGGCCGGCCGATCAGGACGTCGCCGACCTGGATGTCGAGCTCACGCGTCAGCAGCGGGTTGTGCGGCAGGATGATCTCGCGGGGGCCCGGATCCTCCGGGAAGTGCTCGAGCACGAAGTCGTACTCGCGCCCCAGCGTGTCGGACCAGTTGTCCTGGCCGCTGCTGAGGACCGCGTCCGTTGCGCCGATGGTTGTGCGGGTGCTGGGCGCTACGGCGCAGCCCGTACACGATGGCGCCGCCACCGGCGCGGCGACAGCGACGGCCGGTGCAACGACGGCGCCGGCCGGCGCTTGCGCTGCCGCGAGCGCTGCAGGCTCCAGGTAGATGCAGCGCTTGGCGACGTCGGGGTTCTCGGCGAGTCGCTCGATCATCTCCGCGCAGCTCGCCGAGCCGCACAGACCGCAGTTGAGTCCTGGCAGGTCGTCCAGTGTCAAGCTCGTGGTGGTGGTGGTGGTCACCTACAGCTCCTTTCAATCCGTCAATGCCGGTGTCTGATGGGACGTGATCGGTCGCAGGGACTCGACCGCTTCTGGCAGGACATCGAGCAGACGGTCGACGTCGGCGTCCGTGTTGAAGCGTCCGAGCGTGAGCCGCAACGAGCCGCGGGCGCGGATCGGGTCGAAACCCATCGCGACGAGAACCGAGGAGGGCTCGCCCGCGTGGCTGGCGCTGCAGGCGCTGCCGGCGGAAGCGGCGATACCCTGCTGGTCCAATGCCAGCAGCAGGCGGATCGCCTCGCCTTCCTGCCCGCGAAAGCCGAGACAGAGGTGGCTCGGCAGGCGGCGGTAGCGATCGCCGAACAGGTACGTGTTGGGCACGCGGGACTCGAGCCCTGTGAGGATTCGCTCGCCGAGCGCTGACAGCCTGGCGTTCTCCTCCGCGAGCGTGGCGCGAGCAAGCTCTGCGGCCCGCCCGAACCCGACGAGGCCCGCCACGTTCTCGGTGCCCGAGCGCAGCCCGCTCTCCTGCCCACCACCGTGGATGAGCGGCTCGATCGCGATGCCGTTGCGGATGTACAGAGCGCCGACCCCCTGCGGGCCGTTGAGCTTGTGCGACGAGAGCGACAGCAGGTCAATCGACTGTGCGTGAACGTTGAGCGGCAGCTTGCCCACGGCCTGGACGGCATCGGTGTGAAACAGCGCACCGTGATCGTGGGCGATGCGAGCCAGGTCCGCGATCGGTTGCACGGTGCCGACGACGTTGTTGACGGCCATCACCGACACCAGCCGCGTGCTCGGCCGGAGGCTCGAGCGCAGGGTGTCCGCCTCCACGATGCCTTCGCCGCTGGCTGGCAGGTAGCTGACCTCGATGCCCCTTCGCGTGAGGTAGTCGCAGGTCGCGAGCACCGCGGGATGCTCGATTGCGCTCGTCACGAGGTGGAAGTCGCCTGGCGCGAAGGTTTCGGCGACGCCGACGAGGGCGACGTTGTCGGCTTCGGTGCCGCTGCCGGTGAAGACGATCTCGCCGGGGTCGCCGCCAAGCAGGTCGGCCACTTGCTGGCGCGCCACGTCGACTGCCTGACGCGCCACCCGTCCGGTCGCGTGCAGGCTGGAGGGATTCCCGAAGGTCCATCCGACCCACGGGCGCATCGCTTCGCCGACCGTGGGGTCGAGCGGAGTCGTCGCGGCGTTGTCGAGGTACACCGGCTTGGCCACTGCTCATTCGCCCCGGTAGAACGTCGCGCTGTCGAGGGCGCGGACCACTCCGAAGTGCGACTGCCAGCCGATCTCCTTCTTACCGACGCAGATCGTGCAGGTGCCCACCGGGGGGTTGCCCCGCAACAGCAGGTTGTCCGGGGTGTCGGGCGTCGCCTCGACGTGTCCCGCGAGCGCGGCAATGCCGATGCCGTGTAGCGCATCCATCTCGCGGATGCGGACATTCGGGGCGGCATCCTGGATCCGGGAGCGGAAGACCTCCCGTTCGGCTTGCGACACGCGATCGATCTTCGTCACCACGGCCACGTCGGCCAGGGTGAGCATCGGGCCGACCTTGCGCGGCAGGTTCATGCCGCTCGTCGCCTCGAGCACGATGATGCCGAGCCCGCCGTCGACGTAGGGCGAGCATCGCAGGCACAGGCCCGCTGTCTCCACCAGCAGGACCTCGCAGTCAGCCTTGCGAGCCCACTCGAGCGCATCGCCGAGGACCATCACGTTGCAGTGGTCGGGACACAGCTCGCCCGAGTAGACCTTGCGCGTCGGGATGCCGAACTCGGCTGCTAGGAGCTCGTCCTCCTCCGCGTACTGAACGTCGATCTTGAGGAACGCCGGGCGCGTTCCCTTGTCGATGAGGTCGGCGATCACGTGGCGCAGGACGGACGTCTTGCCCGTCGTCGACGGGCCGGCGCAGATTGCGAGCCTCATAGCCAGCCCTCCACTGCGTGGGCTGTTAGCCGCTGGCCCGACCGCAGCGCGTCGCGCAGTCGCGCGAGCTGGTCGTCGAGCTGGTTGACCCGCAGCGAGACCTCGCGCTCCTGCTCGTCGGTCTCCAGCAGGTGCGTCATGCTGCCGTTCGCCATCACGATCCGGTACTTGGACAGCAACGCGATGCGCGGATCGTGAGTGACGAAGATGAAGATCTTGCGGTGCGCGCGGAGCAGCTCGAGCGCGCGCGTGCGATGGATGCCGGCGTTCTCCACCTCGTCGAGCAGCACGATCGGGGTCTCGCAGACGATCGTGGCGTCGGCGATCATCAGCGCCCGCGCCTGGCCTCCCGAGAGCTCGGTCATGCGGCTGTCGGGCGGGATCGGCTCGCCCGTCAGCTCGTTTGCGAACGCCAGGGTCTCAGCGAGTGTCTTCTGGACCCTCGACGCCTCGTTCTGGCGGATCCGTGCATGGGTCTCCAGGAAGTCCCTCACGCGCAGGTCCGACAGGAACGTCGTGTGCTGCGTGATCAACGCAATCGGGTGGCGGGATGGGTCGTCTCGATACTCGGCGGGGGGGACCGCTCCGTCGATCAGCACACTCCGGCCGGTCGGCGTGGTGCCGTTGGCGAATAGCTCGAGATCGTTGATCAGCGTGGTCTTGCCGGATCCGGTCGGACCGACGACGCTGATCACGTCACCCATCCGCAACTCGATCCGGCGAATCGGCTCCGGCTCGCCTGACTTCCCGCGCCCGCCGAGGATCGTGATCGACGTGATCGCGTCAGTCGGACCGGACTCTGCCTGCGACTTCAGCCCCCGTGGTTGCACTTCTACGGCTCCCTGCACGGACGTGCTCCCTCCGGTTCGCTGCGGAGACGTCCCTAGGATGGGGCGTCCAGAAGCATTGTCTACTGAAGTGATAGATTAGATGCAAATAGTGCGGAATCGATCGCGGCCCACTACGTATGTGTCCTCCGTAGCCACTACCGGTTGCGGCGACCGCGGCGCCGCTAACCGGAGGGGCTGGCTTCGGCGGGCGGTCGCGGTCTCCATGCGCTCGTGAGCCGTGCCGCTTCGGCGGGCGGCGCGAGTGGGAGGCCGCCGGCGCACGACTGGCGGCCTGGGGTGACGGGCCGGCGCCGATCGTGGCACCGACCCGCCATAGGGATGCCTACTTTGGCTGGGGGACTATGCGGATGTACGGGCGCGGTGCCTTCCAGCCGTTGGGGTAGGTCTCCTTTGCGGCTTCGTCGGAGACCGAGCCGGCGATGATCACGTCCTCGCCGGGCTTCCAGTTGACCGGCGTCGCGACCTTGTGCTTCGCCGTCAGCTGGAGCGAGTCGATCACGCGCAGCACCTCGTCGAAGTTGCGGCCCGTCGTCATCGGGTAGATGAGGATCAGCTTGATCTTCTTGTCCGGACCGATCACGAAGACGTTGCGGACCGTCTGGTTGTCGGCGGCGGTTCGTGCCGCCGGGTCGCCGTCGACTGACGCCGGCAGCATCCCGTAGAGCTTCGAGACGTTGAAGTCGGCATCGCCGATCAGCGGGTAGTTGGGCGCCGTGCCCTGCGTCTCCTTGATGTCCTCAAACCACTGCTCGTGCTTGCCGACCGGGTCAACCGAGAGGCCGATGATCTTCACGCCACGCCGGTCGAACTCGGGCTTGATCGACGCCATGTAGCCGAGCTCGGTCGTGCATACCGGCGTGAAGTCCTTCGGGTGGGAGAACAGAACGGCCCAGTCCTCGCCGATCCATTCATGGAAGTGGATCTTCCCTTCAGTTGTCTCGGCCTCGAAGTCCGGGGCCGTATCGCCAAGCTGGATAGCCATGTATTGCTCCTGGTTCGATGGTCTTGCGTTGTCGTCGGGTGGGGTTGGCCAAGGCGGCGTGTGCGCACGACCCGGGAGTGCGATGCGCGCGCGCCAGCCACCACTTGTCCGCCCCACGATCTGGCTCTGGCGCTCGAAGCCGGGGTCGGCGTCGACGACCGCGGCCAGTGAGCATGTATTGACGCCCAAGATACCACTCAAACACAATTGGCTTTACGGGATATAGCCGGCGCGGCCGGTTCGACCCTTGCAACACCGCTGAGGTTCGCGTCCAAGTCCGGAGCCGGCGAGCGCACCGGCGGCGTGGTCACGGCGTCCATGGACACGCGTGAATACCGCGGATAGAGTGGCCGCATGCCGCCGGGGGACCCCAACGACCCGAGCAAGTCCGACTACTGGGGCGGGGAGTCCGCAACCCCCCCGCCTGCTGGAGACGTCGGGACGGGCGCGCCGTCCGGCATCGACAACCTGCGGATTCGTCCCGGGCGCCGCTCGCCTGCGGCACCGATCCTCATGGCGCTGGTTGCGCTGGCGGCAGTGACCGCGGTCGTGATCGTGTTCGCATCCAGCCCCTCCCGCCCGAGCGTCAGCCAGTTCGACGCGCAGGTAGCAGCCATCTGCAACCAGGGCGCCACGGCCATGGCGTCGGTGAGCCCCGCAAGCGCGACCGGTGAGGTTCCGTACGGTGAGCGAATCGCGGTAGCCGCAAGCATGGTGCGGCGGCTCGCCGCTCTGACGCCCCCATCCAGCGAAGCCACGGCGTACAGCCAGTACATAGGGAGTTACGAGCAAGCTCTTGCGGTGACGCGCCAGATAGTGAACGACGAGGCGGCCGGTCACGATGCGGCCGCCATTGATCTCGAGCCAGAGGTGCAGGCGCTGGAGCGGAGTCTCGCCGAGGGGCAAGCGGCGGGTGTCGGGTGCGGTGCCGCCTCCGCCCGCACTGTGCCAAGCCCCGACGCCTCGGCGAAGGAGCTCGCCCGCACGGCGGAGACGACGATCGAGACCTACGCGACGGACCACAGCGGCTCATATGCGGGGATCACGCCGGCGATCCTGCAGCAGTACGAGCCGTCGATCCCGATCGCCCCGGGCAATGGCCAGGCCTACGTCGCCGCCGGCGGTGTCACCGCGCTGGACGGTGGCACGGGTTACATGGTCACGACGACCGCCACCACCGGCGACACCTTCACGATCGAGCGTGCGCCGAACGGACCGATCAGCCGCACCTGCACGACCGCCCCCGGTAACTCGAGGACCGGCTGTCCTGCCAGCGGACAGTGGTGAGCTGCTGCGCCGCTGCGCCGCGCCGGCCTCACGCTAGGATGGTTCGTGCGTGATCGACATCGATCAAGCCTTGCGCGCCCTCGTCGCGTGTGACGGCTCCGACTTGCATCTGAAGGGCGGATCGCCGCCGGTTGCTCGCATCCATGGTGAGCTCGTGCCGTTGGACAACGGCTCGCGCTCCGTGCTGAGCGCCGCTGAAGTGGAGACGGCGCTGCACAAGATGCTCGGTGACGGCCCGCGTCGCGCTGAGTTCGAGCAGCGGCACGAGATCGAGCTGTCGCGCGAGATTCCCGGCGTGGCACGGTTTCGCATCAGCGTGCGCCGCCAGCGCGGGGGTATCTCGATGGTCGCCCGGGCCATTCCACACCGCGTTCCGACGATCGAGGAGCTGCTGCTGCCGCCCGTCGTGGCACGCATGGCGGAGGAGCGCCGCGGCATCATCCTCGTGACTGGCACCACCGGGTGCGGCAAGTCGACCACGCTCGCCGCGATGATCGACCACATCAACGTCACCCGTGCCGCGAACATCGTCACGATCGAGGACCCGATCGAGTTCGTCCACGAAGACAAGCTTTCGATGATCGGCCAGCGCGAGGTCGGCGTCGACACGCTCTCGTTCAGGGATGCGCTGCGTCGCGTGCTGCGCCAGGATCCTGACGTGATCCTGGTCGGCGAGATGCGCGACCAGGAGACTGTCCAGGCTGCGATGTCGGCGGCGGAGACCGGCCATCTCGTGCTTTCCTCGCTTCACACGATCGACGCGGGTGAGTCGATCAACCGCCTGCTCGAGTTCTTCCCGCCGCATCACCACCAGCAGATGCGCTCGATGCTTGCGGGCACGCTCAGCGGGGTGATCTCCCAGCGCCTTGTCAGGGCCATCGACGGCGGGCGCGTTCCGGTTTGCGAGGTGTTGCGCATGACGGGCCGCGTTCGCAACAAGATCCTCAACCCGAAGCAGGCGATGGAGCTGCTGTCAGTGATCAGGGAGGGCGGCTACGACGGTATGCAGACCTTTGACCAGGCGCTCTACGAGCATGTCGCGGCCGCCCGTGTGTCGCTCGAGGACGCCATGATCGCGGCGACTAGCGCTCAAGACTTCAAGCTGCTGGTTGACGCGCATGGCCACCGTGAAACGGCCGCCGGAATAGCGGCCATGTCGGCCGGGTCGCAGTAGCGGCCCCCGAGAGCCGGCTGCGGCGGCGCCGGCGCCGAGCCCAGCGCTGCCATCGACGGTCTTGCGACCGTCCGATCGTGGCTCAGACCGGGTAGCGCAGCAGCCGCGGAAGCAGGCCCGCGTCGGCGAAGCCGAGCCGGTTGTAGAAGTCGCGCGGCCAGTCGGTCGCGTCGGCAACGAGGAACACCAGGTCTGCGCCCTTGCGGCGGACGTCGCGTGCCGCACTGGTCACGAGCGCTCGCGCACAACCGCGGCCGCGGAAGGCCGCGTGCGTGTACACGTGCTCGATCTGCGCGATCCCCCCGCTGGTGTAGGTCTGGCAGCGTGCGACGATCTCGCCGGTGTCGACCGCGGCGTAGCAGCCGAGCGTCGCCGCCGTGGCGATGACGGCGTCGCGCGAGATCAGCTCGCGGCCGACCAGCTCGTCGTGATGGGTGTCCTCGATGAGTGACGCGACGCGACTTGCTTGCAGCTCCTCGCTCGTCACCGTCATGATCGTGATCCCGGGGTCGCCCGGCGGCGGCGTGTTGCGGAGGATCATCAGCAGCTGGTTGGCGGCCTGGTAGCCGTGGCGTGCGAGCGGGTCGCGCAGCGGTGGCACCGCCGACTCGCACAGGAACGTGAGCATGCGGAAGTTCTTGCCGCCGAGATGCTGCTCGGCGGCCGTGGCGAGCGCCTCCGCGTCCGGCGCCTGCGGGCTTTCCACGCGAAGGTGGTTGGCGTCCCACAGGTGTGGGTGGTGGGAGTCGAGGATCGCGTGACCGCCGGGGCAGGGGAGGCGGTGCTCGGCGCACACATCCTCAACCATGCAGATGAACTCGATCGCGCGGGCGCGCTCCGCGGCGTGCACGGGCCGAGGATAGTGCGACTCCACAGGCAATGTGGTCACGGTCGGGATAGCGTGTCGGCATGCCCTCGCTGGAAGCACTGCGAAAGCGCCTTCGGGCAGCCGTCCACCGGCCGGGCCGCCCGGCGTCGCCCGATCCGCCGGTGCCGGCTGACACGGCCGAGCTGCCGCGCGTGCGTGAGCCGCTGGCGCACCGTGTCCGCGCCGGGCTCGCACCTGCCGCGCTCGGCCGGCATCTGCGCAGATCGTCACGCCGCCTAGCCTTCTACGTCGCGCGCCAGGTCCCGGCGGTGGCCGCCGGTCTCGCCGCCTCGATCCCGGTGCTCGTCTCGACCGTCAACGCAGTCCGCGCCGGCTGGGAGCCGGCCGGCGATGACGGGATCATCCTCGTTCGCGCGCTCGACGTGCTGAGCGCTCATACGCCGCTCGTCGGCCAGTACTCGGAGGCCGGCGACGTGACGAGCCAGGTCGTGCACAGCCCCGGGCCGATGCTCTACTGGCTGCTCGCGATCCCGGTGCGGCTCGGTGGCCCGTCGAGCGCGGCGCTGGCAATGGGGATCGTCAACACGCTCGCGATCATCGTCTGCGTCGTACTCGCGCGGCGCCGCGGCGGTCTCGTGCTGATGATCGCCACGGCGCTCGGGATCGCCTTGATGTGCCAGTCGCTGACGGCAGAGGTGTTCCACGACGTCTGGAACCCGTCCGCGGCGATGTTCCCGTTTCTGGCGCTGGTCTTCCTCTCGTGGTCGCTGGCCTGCGGCGATTACCGACTGCTGCCGGCGGTCGTCGTTGTCGCGAGCTTCGTGACGCAGACACATCTGACCTATCTCACGCCCACCGTGGGGCTCAGCGCGATCGGCGTCGCGGGTTTGATCGTCCACCGCGTGCGCGACTCGCGAGCGGCGCGACGAACGCCTGGGCGGCGTGCGCCCCGTGTGCTGTGGCGCTGGGTGCTGATCGGCGTCGTCGCGGCCGGGGTCTGTTGGAGCTTCCCGATCATCGACGAGGTGGAGCACAGCCCCGGCAATCTCACGCTGATCGCAAGGACGGTCCACGATCGCGGCACGACGCTCGGTCCGCGGATCGGCTGGAACGCGGTCGTTCGCGCGATCGGCCTTCAGCCGTGGTGGCTGACGGACCCGAAGTCGGAGTGGAGTCGCAAGGTCAGTGTGCGCACGACACCCAGCTCCGGCTCGGTCGACTCGGCGCTCCTGATGCTCGTGGCGCTGGCTGCGATCGCTCTCCTCGCGCCACTGCGCCGCCGCCTCGACCTCTGCGCCGCAGCCCTTATCGGTCTCGCCATGTGCCTGGGTCTCGGCGCAAATGCCGCCAACACACCCGTCGCGCCACTGCTCGCCGGCACGCTCGGCTACACGATGTGGTGGGGCTCCCAGCTCGGCCTGTGGGTCTGGCTGATCCTCGCCTGGTCGCTGTACTGCCTGCTCGCGGGTCTCGTCCGAAACGCCGCCTGGCCGCGTCTGGCCCCCCGGCTCAGTGCATCTACGCTGCGTCTTCCACGCTTCGCTCCGCTCCTCGCCGCGACGCTCGCGACGCTCGCGGGCCTCGGCGCCACGGTTGCCGTCGGGCAGGCGGTTGCCGCGAAGGAGCGTCCCGACTCGCACGCCAAGGAGTACGCCCCGATCGCCGAGGTTGGCCGCGCGCTCGACGCCGCGATAGCGCCACACCAGACGATCGACTATCGCTTGGGTGCGCTCGACACGGCGACGCAGCCGATGGAGCCGGCGCTGCGCTTCGTGCTCGAGCTGCACGGGGACCGCGTGCTCGCCGTCGGCTCGTTCCCGCGGCTCGGCCCCTACTACGAGCTCTACGACCGCCGCTACGACTGGATCGTCTACATCACCGCCAACCCCGCCAGCCACCCCAGGCACATGCGCCTCGTTGTCCGCGTGCACTTCCGCGACCGCTGGGGTCCGGAGACGTTCAGCGCCTGGGCTCGCCACGTGCCGGGCGCACGCGGGTGAACGCACTTTCGCTCCCCAGCCCGCCATGCGATAATCCGCGGCCGCGATGAATCCCGGTCGCAAGCGCCAGGTCCGCCTCGTCGTCTCGCTCACGCTCGCCGTGGCGCTCGCGGGTGGCCTCGTCTACGAGAGCTTCGCGGCATCCGACGCGGCGCTGACGCCGTCGCAGCTGATCGCCCGTGCCCGTCCGGGGGTGACCTACGAGCTCACGGGCACGGTCGTCAGGGGGTCGGTCCGTCATCTGCCAAACGGTGTGCTCGACTTCAGCCTCGCCGACCGCGCCGGCGGCGGGCCCACAGTCCCGGTCTCCTACACCGGCGCTGTCCCCGACCCGTTCCACGTCGGTCGCGAGCTGATCGTCACGGTCAGCAAGCACGGCGCGGGCTACGTCGCCCAGCCTGGCTCGATGATCACGAAGTGCCCGTCGAAGTACAGCGCGGCGCCGAGCGGCAAGTCCGCGTGAGCGCGACGAGACGCTGATGGCGATCGTCGGTCGGGCTGCGCTGATCGTCGCGTTGGCGACCACGCTGTTCGGCATCGGCGCGTCGCTGTACGGTGCGCGCCGCGGCCGCCGCGACTGGATCGACGCCGGTCGCCGCTGCGTCTACGCGCTCGCGCTGATCCTCACCGTCGCGTTCGTGATCCTCGAGGTCGCCTTCATCAGCAACGACTTCGCCTACAACACGGTCGCCGACAACTCGAGCCTGACGACGCCGCTGTTCTACCGCGCCGCCGCGATGTGGGGGTCGCAGGAGGGCTCGCTGCTGCTGTGGGTTTGGCTGCTGTCGATCTGGTCGAGTCTCGCCGTGTTTCTGACCCGCAACCGGGTGCGTGAAGTTGTCCCTTATGCGGTGGCGGTGCTGCTCGGCTTTGGCACGTTCTTCACGTCCTTGCTCGTGTTCTTTGTCACCCCGTTTGCGCTCAGCTCTCCGGCACCGGGCAACGGTGTCGGCCTCGACCCGCTGCTGCGCAACCCGGCGATGATGATCCACCCCCCGATGCTCTATTCGGGCTATACGTTCTTCACGATCCCCTTCGCGTTCGCGGTCGGGGCGCTGATCACGCGCCGCGTCGATGCGGAGTGGATCCTCCTGACGCGGCGCTTCGCGCTCGCCTCCTGGCTGTTTCTGGGGATCGGCGTGTTGCTCGGCGCACGCTGGGCCTACTACGAGATCGGCTGGGGCGGCTACTGGGGCTGGGACGCGGTCGAGAACGCGGCGCTGATGCCGTGGCTGATCAGCACCGCGTTCCTGCACTCGATCATGATCCAGGAGAAGCGGGGGATGCTGAAGATCTGGAACGCCTCGCTGGTCCTCGCGGCGAGCACGCTGGCGATCCTCGGAACGTTCCTCGTCCGCTCGGGCATCCTCAGCTCGATCCACGCGTTTGGCGCCTCGACGCTGGGTGTCCCGTTCGTGATCCTGATCGGCGTGATGGTCGGTGGCTCGATCTATCTCGTCGTGAGTCGCCGTGACGTGCTGCGCAGCGAGCACCAGCTCGACTCGCTGATCTCGCGCGAGGCGGCGTTCCTGCTCAACAACATCGTCCTCGTCGCGCTCACCTTCGTGATCTTCTGGGGCACCTTCTTCCCGCTGATCTCGCAGGCGCTGACGGGCACGCAACGGCTTGTCGGTCCGCCCTGGTTCGATCGCTACACGGTGCCGCTGGCGCTGATCCTCGTGCTGCTCAGCGGGATCGGTCCGGTGATCCCGTGGCGTCGGGCGACGCTGGCGAACGCGCGGCGCAACTTCGCGGCGCCGCTGACCGCCGCCGCGGCGATGCTGATCGCCTGCTTCACGATCATTCCGGTCAGCTCCTCACCCGCTACGGTGGCGCTCTTCTGCGCTGCCGCATTCGTCTTCGCCAGCGTCGGCCAGGAGTTCTGGCGCGGCTTGGACGCGCGGCGCGCGATGTCCGGCGATCCGCCGCCGCTCGCGCTGCTCTCGATGATTCGCCGCAACCGGCGCCGCTACGGTGGCTACATCGTCCACGTCGGCATCGCCGTGCTGTTCATCGGTGTTGCCGCCTCATCAACCTTCCAGCACACGCAGTATGTGCAGCTGGGGAGGGGACAGAGCTACGTCGTCGGCGGCTTCAAGATGACGAACGTGCGGCCTACGGCGGCGATCATCGACGACCCCACGAGCACCGGTGCGCTGCTGACGCTGGGGGTGATCGTGCGCGTCTCGCGTGACGGGCACTACGTTGCGACGCTGCACCCGACCGCGCAGTACTACCCCGACGCGACCGGCGCCGAGGGCCCTGTCGGCAGCCTGATCGGCGGTGACGCGGTGAGCACGCTGAGCCTGTACTCGACGCTTCGCCGCGACCTCTCGGCGGCGATCAACGCCGTCCCGCTGCAGCAGGCGCTGCAGGGCGAGATCAACCGCGCCAACACGCTGGTCGACGACGACGCCAAGGCAGGGCCGGTCAAGCAGGAGGACCTCGCTTACCTGTTGCTCTACGCGATCGCGCGCGGCTATGTCCGCCACCCGCCGGCGGCGCCGTTGAAGCTTGCCGACTCGCCGTTGGTGATGTGGCTGTGGGTCGGTGCGCTGATCGTCTTCCTCGGCGGGATCACCGCCATCTGGCCGCCACCCGGTGCGGCTGGCAGCCGCGTGCGGGCGCGCTACCTTGCGCGCGTCGCGCACGAGCTCGGCCGCGCGTAGTGCGCCGGCAGGCGAGCGCATGACGGCGGTCCTTGCAGTCCTCGCGATCGCGGTGCTGCTCACGTTCGTCGTGTGGTTCGTCGGTGCGCCGCTGCGTCGCCCGGCGCCCGCCGACGACACCGTCAGCGACGAGCAGCGCGCGCTCGAAGCGGCGAAGCAGGCGAAGTACGCGGAGATTCGCGACACCGAGCTCGACTACCGCACCGGCAAGCTCTCCGACGAGGACTTCCACGCGATCGATCGGCAGCTCCGCGCCGAAGCGGTCGAGATCCTGCGCCAACTCGACGCGCTGCGCTAGCCTACGAGGGCGATGCAGGGACTCTTCTCCACCACGCAGGTCTTCATCTGCATGATCCTGATCTTCCTGATCCTGATGCACTCCGGGAAGGACTCGGGGCTGTCGGGCGCATTTGGCGTCGGAACGGGCGCCGGCCCGCTCGGCGGCGGCTCGCTCGTCGAGCGCAACCTCAACCGCTGGACGGTCTTCTTCGCCCTGCTGTTCGTCGCCAACACGATCCTGCTGCTGAAGCACCCCTGGGGCGGCACCGGTTAGCCGGCGGCCGCTGTCGCGGCTTGGCCGCGCCTAGGAGACTGGCGCGACCTTGAGCAGGTCGACGATGAAGATCAGCGTGGAGTTGGCGGGGATACCGGTTCTGGCCTGAGCGCCGTAGGCGAGCGACGGCGGGATGATCAGCTCGCGACGGCCGCCGACGCGCATGCCGACGAGACCCTGGTTCCAGCCGGCGATCACCTGGGCGGGGTTGGTGCCGAGCTCGAACGAGAAAGGCTGCCCCTTCGGTCCGCCGTTGCTCCACGATGCGGAGAACACCTTGCCGTTGGCGTACAGCGCGCCGACGTAGTCGACCGTCAGCTCATCTCCGTTGGCTGCCACCGCGCCGGTGCCGGTGATGATGTCCTTCGTCACGAGTGTTGTCGGCGCGGGTGTGGACGGCACCGTGATCGCCGGCTCGGTCGAGAGCGGGCCGGTGCTGGGCACCGCTGTCGCTGTCGCTGTCGCGCTCGCGCTCGTGCTCGTCGTCGCGGAGGTCGTGCCCTGCGCCGGGAGCGTCGCCGTCTGTGCCGCCGACGGCGCGTTGACGATCGTGCCGGGGTCTGGGCTGCCGCAGGCGGGCAGTGTGGCGGCGGCGAGCAGCGGGACGACAAGGAGCAGTCTCGAGCGCATCGGTCGGGAGGCTAGCGAAGTTCGCTGCGCGGCGTACCATCCGCCCGTCGTGAACTGGTCAGAGGGAGCGGGCGGACAGAGTGACGGTCGTCGCTGGACTGCCGTCGCTGCCTACGCGCTGCTGGCCGCCGCGACGCAGATGCTGTGGCTCACCTACGCGCCGCTGACGACTGCGTCGGCGCATCACTACCACGTCTCCGAGCAGGCGATTGGCTGGCTCGCCGAGATCTTCCCTCTGCTCTACGTCGTCCTCGCGCTGCCGGCGGGCCGGCTGCTCGACCGCTCGTTCCATCGCTGGCTCGCCATCGGCGCGGTCCTCACGGCGGTTGGCGGCGTCCTGCGACTCGTTGCCGCGGACTACGCCTGGGCACTGGCTGGGCAGGTGCTGGTGGCCGTCGCGCAGCCGCTCGTGCTGAACGCCGTGACAAAGGTCGCGGTCGCCTACCTTCCGGTGAGGCTGCGCCCGCACGGGATTGCCGTTGGCTCGGCCGGGATCTTCGGCGGCATGGTGCTCGCCCTCGTGCTCGGCACCATGCTCGGCGGCTCGCAGATCGCGGCCTTGTTGGAGATCCAGGCGGCGTTTGCGCTGATCGCCGCGGCTACGCTGTGCGTCCAGCTTCGCCACCGCGGGTCCGTCGAGGAGGCACACCGGGAGATCGTGGGGTTCGGGGTCGCCGACGTCCTCGCTGTCTGGGCCGACGGCGGCGTGCGGCTGCTGAGCGGCCTGCTGTTCCTCGGCTTCGGCGTGTTCGTCGCAGTGACGACCTGGCTGCAGCCGCTGCTGCACCATTACGGAGTCTCGGCGAACACCGCAGGCAGCCTGCTCGTCGCGATGGTGCTCGCCGGCGCGGTTGCCTCGGCGCTATTGCCACCGATGGTGGTGCGACGTCGCGTTGAGGGGTCGATGATCGCCACCTCGGTGGCATTCATCATCTTCGGCTGCCTCGTGCTCGCGTTCGTCCACAACATCGTGATCGACGCGTTCTGTCTCATTCCGATGGGCCTGCTGCTGATCACTGACCTGCCGGTGCTGCTCGAGCTGAGCGAGCGCCGCGCTGGTGCGTCAGCCGGTACGGTCGCGGCGCTGCTGTGGCTATCGGGTCAGCTGGGCGGGCTCGTCGTCGCGCTTGGCGTGCAGCTGCTGATTCATGATCCGGCGGGCGCGTTCATCCTGCTGGCACTGGTTGGCTGCTGCGCGGTGCCGCTGCTCAGTCGGCTTGCCCCTGTGCTCGCCGCGGCGCGCGCCGAGATCGGGGCGGCGGCGACGGTCGCTCTGAGCGAGCCAGCTGCGCCTTGACGCGCACTCGTCGGCGCTTGCGCGCCATCGCGCCCATCGCGGCGGGCAGCGCGCTGCTGCTGCTGGCGCTGGCGGTTGGTGCTCGCGCGGCCACGCTCGGCGAGGTCAACCCGCTGATCGGCACCGCGGGCGAGGGCGACACGGTACCCGGGGCAAGCGTGCCGTTTGGGTTTGCCAACCCCAGCCCCGACATGGTCGGCGCGCCGACGTCGGGCTATCTCCCGGGTGCTCCCGTGCTCGGATTCAGCGCCACGCACGTGTCGGGCACGGGCGGCGCGGGCAAGTACGGCAACTTTCGCGTGAGCGCGACAGTCGGGGGAGCGCCGTCGGCGCAGAGCACCTCACCGATCAGCGACGAGCAGGCCGCTCCCGGCAGCTACAGCGGGCTGCTCACGCGCCAGGGGATCGGCGTGGAGCTCACGGCCACCCAGCTGGTGGCCTTTGAGCGCTACACCTTTCCCTCGACCCGCAATGCTCGGCTGCTGGTCAACATGACCTCGGTGATCGGCGCCGCCGTCGACGGACAGCGCCCTACGCATGGCACGGTCCGCCTGACCGGGCCGCGCAGCTTCGCCGGCTCGGTCACCGTCAGCGGCGGTTGGGGTTATGGGACATACAGGCTCTACTGCGCCGTCGACTTCAACCGCGACGTACGCTTGCGCATCGAAGACCACTACGGGGCCCGGGGGGCAAGTGGGGTGCCACTCGCTGTCGTCGTTGCCTACGACGCCAGTCATCAGCGCACGATCACCGTAGGATCGCTCTGTCGTTTGCCGGCGAGCGCGCTGCGGCGCAGGAGCTGGCAAGCGAAGGCGCCTTGAGCTTCGACCAGGCGCGTGCACGGGCCGCGCACGCCTGGTCGATGGCGCTTGGCAAGATCAGCACCGTCGGCGCCACTGCAGCGCAGCAGGAGGCGTTTGCAACCGCGCTGTTCCACGCCGAGACGATGCCGCACGATCTGACGGGCGATGGCAGCTGGCCGGCCGGCCAGAGCCACTACGAGGATCTCTACACCCTCTGGGACACCTACCGCACGGTCAACCCGCTGCTGACGATCCTCGAGCCGGCACGCGAGGCGGGGATCGTGCGCACCCTGCTGTGGATCGACCGCCACGACGGCGGCTTTCTGCCCGACGCGCGCGTGGCGACCAACAACGGGATCACACAGGTTGGATCCAACGCTGAGATCGTCATCGGCGACGCAATCCTCGAAGGCCTCGGTGGCTTCGATCGCACGGCGGCCTACAGGGCGATTCTCAGGGACGCCGAGGTGAGCTCACCGCATCCAGGCAGCGAGGGTCGCGACTTGCATGACTATGCGCGGCTTGGCTATGTGGCCACCGATGAAGGGCGCTCCGCGTCGCGCACGCTTGAGTACGCGTACGAGGACTACGTTGTGAGCGAAGTCGCGGCTCTGCTCGGTCACACCGCGACCGCGGCCACGCTGAGCCGGCGCGCCGAGGACTGGGAGAACCTCTGGGACCCCGCCCAGCAGTCGATCGTGCCGCGCAACGCCGGCGGCAGCTTCCTCGAGCCGTTCGACCCGACGCAGGTGTTCTACGGCTTCGACGCCCCCTTCTACGAAGGCTCGGCGCTCGAATGGTCCACGTTCGTCCCCCAGGATGTCCAGGGTCTCGTCAACCGCCTCGGCGGCGAGACCGCCGCCGCCGGCTGGCTCGGAAACGTCATGAACTGCTGCTATGACCCCACCAACGAGCCCGACCTGCTCGCCGCCTACGAGTTCATCCAGATGGGCCATCCCGAGCTGACCGACTACTGGGTGTCGCGCCTGCTAGCCGACTACGGCGATCAGCCGGACGGGCTACCGGGAAACGACGATGCCGGCACGCTTTCGGCGTGGTACGTGTGGTCGGCGATCGGTCTGTACCCGAACGCTGGTCAGCCCTACTACTTCATCGGCTCGCCGGTCTTCACCAGCACCCGGATCGCGCTCGGCAACGGCCGCACGTTCACGATCAACGCTCCTGACAGCTCGGCGCAGAACATCTACGTCGAGGCCGCGACGCTTGACGGCGTTGCGCTGGACCGGGCGTTCATCACCAGCGGCGAGCTGGAGCGGGGCGGAACGTTGACGCTGCAGATGGGGGCCTCGCCGGACGGATGGGGCAGCTCGATTGCACCGCCCTCGCTGTCGGCCGCGCTGCCGCCGAGTCAGTAGGCCGCCCCAGCCGGTGCATCCGATCGATCTGCTGGCATACAGTGCACCGCGATCGAGGAGAGGGAACGATGTCCGATTCGGCACAGCAAGATGACAACGCCGCGCCGCGTGCCGGCGAGCCGCGCCCCGGCCAGCCGTCGGGGGCCTCGCAGCCCGATGAGCGCGCGCAGGCGCAGCGCGCGCGCGTACGCGAGTCGCTCGTGCGCTGTCCGGGCGGCGGCGTGCAGGCCGAGTAGCTGACGCTCGCTCAGCTGCCCAGCACGCGGATTGGCGCTCCGTCGAGGAACGCCTCGATGTCCTCGACGATCTCGCGGTAGAAGCCCCGGTAGCTGTCCTCGGCGACATAGCCGATGTGCGGTGTGAGCAGCGCGTTCGGCGCGCTGCGCAGGGGATGCCCGGCGGGGAGCGGTTCGACATCGAAGACGTCGAGCGCGGCGCCGGCGATCTGCCGGCCTTGGAGCGCTGCGAGCAGCGCCTGCTCATCAACGATCGGTCCGCGTGAGGTGTTGACGAGGTAGCTGCTCGCCCGCATCAGCGCCAGCTCGCGCGCGCCGATCAGGCCCCTGGTCCGCTCGCTCAAGCGTGTGTGTATCGAGATCACGTCGGCGCGCGCCAGCAGCTCATCCTTCGCGACCGCCTCGACGCCGAGGCCGGCGGCGTGTCGGGGGTCGAGGTTCTCGCTCCAGGCGATCACGTTCATCGCAAAGGCGAGGCCATAGGCGGCGACGCGGCGCCCGACGCGTCCGAGCCCGACCAGCCCGAGCGTCCGGCCGGCAAGCTCGGGGCCGATCCCCTGCTGCCAGCCGCCGGCGCGCACGGCGGCATCCTCCTCGCAGATCCGCCGTGTGAGTGCGAGGATCAGCGCCCAGGTGAGCTCTGGCGTGGCGTCGCCGGTGACCGTGGTCCCACTGACGACGATGCCATGCTCGGCGGCTGCCGCGACGTCGATCGCCGCGTTCGAAAGCCCGGTCGTGACGAGCAGCGCCAGGCGCGGCAGGCGTGCGAGGCGTTCACGTGAGAGGGCGGTACGCTCGCGCATCGCCACGATCACCTCGAAGCGCGCCAGCCGCTCGGCCAGCTGCTCGTCGTCGTCGACGTGGTCGGTGAACGTGTGCACGCGGACGCGGCCGGTGAGCCGCTCCCACGGCCCGTAATCCCGCGCGAGATCCTGATAGTCATCGAGCACTGCGACGTCCAGCGGCGCCATTGCGAGCCCCAGCCTAGTGGCTTCGCCGTGCGCGCCGCGAGCAGGCGGCCAGGCGGCGACGCCCAGGCGCTATAACACGGGATGCAGCCACTCATTCTGCAGGCGACACTTGCATGACGCGACGATGAAAAGCGCCCTTGGGGACACTCCTGCCGCTGGCACGCGCACCGAGTTGTTGCGCGCGTCGCCACCGATGTTTCGCTGGCCGTGGCTTGATCGGCTGTCGCGGGTGCACCCCGCGGTCCCGCCGCTGATCTTCCTGCCGGCGATCACGGTCCTCGCGATCAGCGGCGCGTCACGCCTCGGTGCAGCGTCGTTCGCTATCGCGCTGCTATCGGGCTACGTGTTCTGGACGTTCTGCGAGTACTGGATCCATCGCGCCGTCTTCCATTTCGAGCCGCAGGGCGGTATCGGGGCGCGTTTCCACTGGATGGTCCACGGCGTGCACCACGACCATCCGAACGATCCGCTGCGGCTCGTGATGCCACCGGCCGTGTCGGTGCCGCTCGCGGCGTTGTTCATCGGCCTGTTCGTCCTCGTCGTGGGGGCGCCGCTCGCATGGGCCGCGGGGGCCGGGTTCCTCGCCGGATACCTCTTCTACGACATGCTGCATTACGCGCTCCATCACCACGTTCACGCCCGCAGCGGGATCGAGCGCCGCCTGCGCGAGCTCCACATGCGCCACCACTTCGAGAACGACGCCCACGGCTATGGCATCAGCGCGCCATGGTGGGATCTCGTCTTCGGCACGTTCGAGCGGCGCGGACGGCCTACCGGACGGCGCTAGCGATGCGTCGAGGTCGTGGAGGTGACCTCGGTCGCTGCGTAGGTGATCAGCGCGGTCTGGTAGAGGCAGTCGTAGTCGGTGCGTGAGCCGACGACGACCTGCATCGTGGCGGCGGTGACGTTCTGGCACTGCGACGCGCTCCGGCTCGCCCGCCACGACGTGCCGGCCGCGTAGTGCAGCGCCAGCACCGGCGCCCAACTGGGAACGGTGAGCGCGACGATGTCACCACGCCTAACCGCGATCGGCTGGCTCAGCGTGAAGCTGGCGGTGCTTCCGAACAACGGTGCCAGCTGCTGCACGGGTGCCTGCGCGATCAGCCTGAAGCTGAGCCCGCGGACGTTGCGCACGACCGCCAGCGCGGCGCTCGAGGCGCCGTTCTCGTTGCCGTCGAAGTAGCTGATCTGGGCGCTCGTGGGCGCTGCCAGCGTCACCGACCAGCTGACGATTCGCCCAGACCGCTTGATCTCCAGCGGCGCTCGTACAGCTCCGTCCTTGACCTGGAACGCGGTGGTGCGCGACAGCACGTCACACGGGTACGCTGGGCAGCTCGGCGGAGCGACCGTGCCGGCATTCCCGACCTGGATCACGAGGGCCGACGCGGCGGCGGGCAACGCGAGTGCGAGCGCGACGCCGAGCACCACCGTGGGGGAGCTTCGTCGCATTGTCGCAAGCATGACGCTGGCGCTGGACGGGACGGCGGCCCTCGGCGCTATCGTGGCGCTCCGTATGCGTGTCGCAAATGTCGATGGTCGCCTCGCGTTCGCCAACGGCGGTGGATTCGTTGACGCCTGCGAAGCCTCCGCGGGGCGCTTCGGTCCCGACCCGCAGTCGGTCTACGACCGCTGGGACGAGTTCAGCGAGTGGGCATCGTCTGCCACCACGGGACTGGGGGAGGAGGTCGCGCCGGAGCGGCTCGGCCCGCCGGCGCCGGCGCCACGACAGGTCTTCGCAGTCGCTCTGAACTATCCCGAGCATGCCGCCGAAGGCAGCATGGCCACGCCCGAGGTCCCGCTCATCTTCACCAAGTTCCCAACCTGTCTCGTTGGTGCTAGGGCCTCCGTGGCCCTGGCGACTCCGTTCGTTGACTGGGAGATCGAGCTCGTCGCTGTCATCGCCAGGCGCGCGGTCGCGGTCGCGGAGGAGGCGGCCTGGGACCACGTCGCAGGCGTCACCGTCGGTCAGGATCTCTCGGCTCGCGATGTGCAGTTCACGGGTCCGGCGCCTCAGTTCAGCCTCGCGAAGTCGTTTCCCGGCTTCGGGCCCACCGGTCCGTGGCTGCTGAGCAGCGACGAGCCGGCGGCTCGCGCCGAGCTGGAGCTCGAATGCCTGCGCAACGGCGAGCGCGTCCAGCGTGAGACGACGGGCGCGATGACGTTCTCGGTCGCGCAGCTGATCGCCTACGTCTCAGGCATCTGCCCGCTACTGCCTGGTGATCTCCTGTTCACCGGCACCCCCTCAGGGGTCGGCTCGCGGCGCGAGGCTCCGGTCTACCTCAAAGCCGGCGACGAGCTTGTCAGCGCCATCTCCGGCATTGGCGAGATCCGCCAGACTTTCTATGACGCCTGATCGGCGCCCCGCAGCGGCACCGCGTTGGCGCGGATGACCTCGCTGTAGAACGCGGCGCTCCGCTTGGGGATGCGCCGCTGCGTCCCGTAGTCGACGAAGATCAGCCCGAACCGCTTCTCGTACCCCGAGGACCACTCGAAGTTGTCGAGCAGCGACCACACGAAATAGCCCGCGAGCGGTATCCCGTCGGCGATCGCTCGCGATGCGGCAGCGAAGTGCTGGCGGAGGAACTCGACGCGGTCGCAGTCGTTGACCTCGCCCTCCGCGTTGACGTAGTCCTCCGCGGCGCAGCCATTCTCTGTGATGTAGAGCGCGAGGCCGGGAGGGCTTTCCGCGGCCACGTCGCGGAGCGCCTCATGGAGGCCGTGCGGATCGATCAGCCAGCCCATCGAGGTGCGCGGCAGATCGGGCGGCTTGTAGTCGACGATCCCTGGCCGCCCGGCGAGCGGCTCCTCGCCGAGTCGCAGGTCGTCCCAGTCGCTGCGCTTGACGTAGCGGGGCGTGTAGTAGTTGATGCCGAGAAAGTCGATCGGCGCGGACATCAGCTCCATGTCGCCGGGCTCGATCAGCTCGTCCGGCGGGAGCATGTGTGCGCGCGCCGCCGCCGGGTAGCGACCGTGTAGGAGCGGATCGAGGAAAGTGCGGTTCTGCTCGGCGTCGGAGATCGCGCGCTCGCCTTCGATGTCCTCACCGACCCCGCGCACCGGGTGGATGTCGAGCGTGATCCCGATTCGCGCGCTGGAAGGCAGTGTGGCGCGGAGCGCCGCCAGCGCGAGGCCGTGTGCGACCAGCAGATGGTGTGTGGCGGCGGACGCGAGGGCGTCGTCGCGGTGCCCCGGCGCCTTTGTCCCGATGCGGTAGCCGTCCTTGGTGACGACCTGTGGCTCGTTGAAGGTCGCCCACATGTCGCAGTCCTGGCCGAGCGCCGCGGCGACGATCTGGGCGTACTCGGCGAAGCGCTGTGCCGTGTCGCGCTCCGGCCAGCCGCCGGCGTCCTCGAGCGCCTGCGGAAGATCCCAGTGGTAGAGCGTCAGCACTGGCTTGATGTCGCGGCGCAACAGCGCCTCGATCAGCGAGCGGTAGAAGTCGAGCCCCGCCTGATTGGCGCTGCCGCGGCCGCTCGGCTGAATTCGCGGCCAGGCGACGGAGAAGCGGAACGCCTGGAGTCCAAGCCGCGCCATCAGCTCGATGTCGTCCTTGTAGCGGTGGTAGAAGTCACAGGCGACGTCACCCGTGTCGCCGCCGCGCACGTTGCCGGGCGTATGGCTGTAGGTGTCCCACACCGACGGGCCGCGGCCGCCTTCGCTTGCCGCGCCCTCGACTTGGTAGGCGGCGGTCGCCGAGCCCCACAGGAAGCCGTTCGGAAAGGTCGCAGCGGGGCTTGCGGCGATGCTCATCGGTCGATGTCCTTTCGCAGCTGGAGGTCCTAGAAAGGCCGAAGCCCTGCCCCCCGGAAGACTTCCGGGGGGCAGGGCCGTTGGCCGTGAATCAGACCGTCAGTCCGTCGTGTTACTTGACGGGCTTCAGGTGCAGGACGATCACCTCGTTGGTCGGGGTGTTCGGGCTGCCTGACTCGTATGCGTTCTGGGCATCCGGCCAGCCGGTGAACGCACCGGTGTTGTACTCGTCGAACGAGGCGCCGTACACGGTCGGGATGACCGGCAGGTTGGTCGCCACGTACTCCTCGAGCGGAGCAGCATCGGTCTTGATCGCGGCGTTGTTGGCCGCACCGGCGAGGGTCGCCAGGTCGGTATCGACGGTCGAATCATTCAGACCCTCGAAGTCGCCAGCGCCCTGACCGTTGTTCAGCGTGCTGTCGAGCCAACCGTCATACAGGCCCCACAGCGTGATCGCGGAGTTCGACCAGTGGCTTGTTGCATCGCCGAACTGACCGTCGGCGAGGTCGTTGTACCACGCGGTATCCGCGAGGCCGTTGAACACGCCATTCATGTGTGCTGCCTGCAGGTTAGCGGCCATGATCGTGTCATCCGACGCATAGTCCGTGTAATCGGACGGGTCGGTGATCACAATCTTGACCTCCTTGCCACCTTGTGAGTAGTAGCCAGCGCCATCCAGCGTGAAGGGACCGCCGTTGGCGGCGCTGCAGCCGGTGAGGGCTGCGTCGGCGCCTGACACGTTGGCACTACCGGACAGCGTGTCGCCTGAAACCGCCGAAGCCTCTTGGCTTTGGAAGTTCGGCAGCACGATACCGCTGGCGTTGGTCGCCGGCGGCTCGAGTCCGCTCTCACCGGTGCTGCTGATGTCGTTACGGTCGATCGCAAGGCTGACTGCCTGGCGAACGCACAGGTTGTTCATCGGGAACGTACGCAGGTTCGGGATGAGTGAGTTGGTGTTCACTCCTGCGAACCACACCGCGTGGCCCGAAGCAGGATAGAACGACGGGCTCAGGCCGGAAATGAAGTTGCCTGCCCAGTCGAGCTGGTTGGCATCCAGCGCTGCAAGCACCGCTGCTGTAGACGCGTACGTCGGGAAATCGACATTGGACACTGCCGGCGGAACCGGCTTGCCCTTCTTCTCCTTCTTGAGCTGCCACGGGCCGCCCCAGTACTTCTTGTTGGCCTTCATGGTGATGCCCGAGGTGTTGCTTTCCGACGTCAGCACGTACGGACCGGTGCCGATCGGATTGGTGTCGGTGAACAGGCCAGGATCGCCTACGCTCTTCCAGACGCTAGCCGGCACGATCGGCACGGTGCCGATGTACTGCAGGGACACATACGACGGCGCGGTGAAGTGCACGGTGACTACGTCGCCCTTGACCGTGGCTGCCGGGCTCGCGAGAAGGAGCCCGCTGCCGTTGATGTCCTTGTTGGCGCCGACGAGGTTGTAGGTGAATGCGACGTCTTTCGGCGTCATCGTCTTGCCGTTGCTCCACTTCACGTTCTTGCGGATCGTGAAGGCGATCGCCGTACCGGT
Source organism: Solirubrobacteraceae bacterium (assembly GCA_049512455.1). Lineage (GTDB taxonomy): Bacteria > Actinomycetota > Thermoleophilia > Solirubrobacterales > Solirubrobacteraceae > Palsa-513. The sequence continues at coordinate 103,495 of JBEKXB010000007.1, forward strand.
GCTATTCCACTTGTACTTGGTCGCGAGGAAGTCATACGGCTTCTGCGTCGGCTTGGCGATGTCGAACTGCAGCAGCGACTCATAGATCAGAGTCGGTGCGCCGATCGAGGTCACCACTGTCGAAATGAACGGGTTGAAGTTGTCAACCAGTGTGGTGATCTGGCTCGACTCCATATACAGCGTCGAGCTCTTAGCGCTGTGTGCGGAGCCCGCGACGGCGGGCGCTGCAAACACGCCCGCTGAGGCCGCGGCGGCCACAGCGACTGCGGCCGTAGCGGACGCAGCTGAGAGCCAGCGCTTCCTGCTAGATAGGGGTTTCATTACGTCATGTACCTTTCGTTCAGCACAAGGATGTGCACATTTCATTTGCGCATGGAACTCCTGCGCGTGGATCAAGCGTCCGGCGCGGTGGCTTTCGCGCGCCGTGCTGGACGGATCGCACCCTCCGTGTTCAGATCTTGATGGCCTCCCTCTCCGTTTGCGTTTGGTTCAGCAAGTCTGGTGCGGCGACATCGAGCCGCCAGCAGGCCGCCGCGCGCTGCGGGTTGACCGGCAGCAGGGGCGGCGATTGCGCCCGGCAGCGGTCCTCGGCGAGGGGGCAGCGCGGTGCAAAGCGACATCCGATCGTGCTCGAAAGCGCGCTCCCCGCGCGACGCACCTCGCCCGAGACAGGCTTGAGCTCGCCGGCGAGGTTGTCGGGATCGGGCGCGGACGCGACGAGCAGCTGGGTGTAGGGGTGTGCGGGCTGCTGCGTGACGTCCTCTGACGGTCCGCGCTCGACGAGCTCGCCCGCGTACATCACGAGCGTGTCGTCGGCGAAGTAACGCGCTGAGGCGATGTCGTGCGTGACGTAGAGCACGGCGAGCTGGAACTGTGAACGCAGCTCGTCGAGCAGGTCGAGCACTTCGAGTCGGATCGATACGTCCAGCATCGACACCGGCTCGTCGGCAAGCAGGACGCGCGGGCGAGCGGCGAGCGCTCGCGCGATAGCGACGCGCTGGCGCTGTCCGCCGGACAGCTCGTGCGGGTACTTGGCGAGGAACTGCTCCGGCGGCGTCAGCCGCACTCGCTCGCACAGGCGGGTCAGCTCGGCGGCGATCGCCTCCTTGCCCTTCGCGCGTTGGTGCAGGCGCACCGGCCGCTTCAAGGCGTAGCGCACGGTGTGCACGGCGTTCAGCGACGCAAACGGGTCCTGGAAGACCATCTGCACGCTGCCCTTGTAGGCGCGGAACTGACTGTGCTGCGCGGGCTGTACCTCGTTGCCGTCGAGCAGGATCTGGCCGGCCGTCGGCCGCTCCTGCCCCGCGAGCATGCGCGCGACGGTCGACTTGCCTGAGCCGCTCTCGCCGACGAGCGCGACGACGGCGCTTTGATACAGGCCGAGCGAGACGCCGCGGACCGCCGACAGCGTCTCTCGATGGAGTCCCTGCGAGAGCCGGAAGTCCTTCGCGAGCGCGCGCGCCTCGAGCACGAGCGGGCCGCGCGCGGCGGCTGCCGGGATGACCTCGGCGTCAGCCTGCTTCGGCGCGGCGCTCAGACCGGTCGCGTCGACGGCTTCAGGCGGTGTCGGTCGAGTGCTCACGTTCGCCGCCTCGATGTCGCCGCTACCGCCGCAGGTGCCTCGCCGGTCGTGCTCTTCGAGGACTCGAACGTGACGAACGGGCAGGCCGTGAAGTGGTTCGCCTCAGAGCCGGCGACTGGGCGGATGTTCATGTCGACGCCACGACAGTCGTCGGTGGCGAAGCGGCAGCGCGGAACGAACGGGCAGCCGGGCGGCAGCGCACTGAGGTCCGGCGGCGTGCCGGGGATCCCTGCGAGCTCCTTGCGCGCACCGTGCACGCTGGGGAACGAGGCGAGCAGACCCTGCGTATAGGGATGCGCCGGCTGGTTGTGGATCTGCTCGGCGTTGCCCACTTCGACGAGCTTGCCCGCGTACATGACCGCGATACGGTCGGCGATCTCCAGCAGCAGCGAGAGGTCGTGCGTGATGAACAGGATTCCGAAGTGAAGCTCGTTCTGCAGCTCGACGATCTGCGCGAGGATCTCGCGCTGGACGACGACGTCGAGCGCCGTCGTCGGCTCGTCCATGACCACCACCTCGGGGTCCACGGCGAGCGCCATGGCGATCATCACCCGCTGGCGCATGCCGCCCGACAGCTCGTGTGGATAGCTGCGTAGACGATCGCGCGGGATGCCGACGATATCGACCAGGTACTCGAGTCGCTGGTGTCGCTCCTCGCTGCTGAGGTTGAGGTGTGCGTCGAGCACGTCTCCGAGCTGATCGCGGATGCGCAGCACGGGGTTCAGCGCGTTCATCGCGCTCTGGAAGACGATCGAGATCTCGCGCCAGCGCAGCTTGCGCAGCTCCTTCGAGCTTTGCGTGAGCAGCTCGACGCCTCCCGCTGCGACGCGGCTGCCGCGATAGATGACGCTTCCGCTCGTAATGACCGCGGGTGGGCGCAACAGCCGGCACATGCCGAGCGCCAGCGTTGACTTGCCCGAGCCGCTCTCGCCGGCGAGGCCGACCGTCTCGCCCGGAGCCAAGCTGAGATCGACGTGATCGACGGCCTTGACGTCCCCGCTGTAGACGATCGACAGGTCGCGGATCTCGAGCACCGGCTCACGCTCAGTGGCGCCAGCGGTTGCCTTCGCGTTGCGGTCAGTGGCGGTGACGGCGCTCATGCCGACGGCTCCAAGATCTCGACTGGCGTCGCGTCGGTCGGGCGCCAGGCGCCGCCACGCGCACGGCCGCCGCCTAGCATCTTGCGCCCGACCGAGCCGCGCAGGCGCGGGTTGCCGAGCTCGTCGAGACCGAAGTTGATCAGCACGAGGCTGGTTCCCAGCAGCGCGACGGCGATTCCGGGCGGGACGTACATCCACCAGTAGCCGACGATGTAGGCGTTGGCGTTCTGGGCCCAGTAGAGCATCGTGCCGAGAGTCCAGGTCGAGATCGGGGTGACGCCGAGGAACGCCAGCGCGACCGAGGTGAGAACGGCGTACAGGAACGTCCCGACGAAGTTCGCGGCGATCAGGCTGACCTCGTTCGGCAGGACCTCGAACACCACCAGTCGCCAGGTTCGCTCGCCGTTCTCGCGTGCCGCCGCCACGAAGTCGCGACCGCGCAGCGTCAGCGTCTGGGCGCGGATCACCCGCGCTCCCCACGACCATCCGAGCAGTGCCAGCACCAGGGCTATCGTCACCACGCCGCTGTTGGGGAGGAAGGTGAGCACGATGATCAGCAGCGGCAGCGCCGGCAAGACGATGAAGATGTTCATCACCAACCCGAGTCCTTCGTCGGCGATCCCGCCGAGGAAGCCGGCCGTGACGCCTACGCCCACCGTGAGGATCGATGCGATCGTTGCCGTGAGCAGCCCGAGCACGACCGTCCCGCGCAGCGAGAAGAGCCATTCCGAGAGGACGTCTCGGCCGAAGGTGTCGGTCCCAAACAGGTGGTGCAGCGTGGGCGCCAGCGCGATGTTGCGGGAATTCTCGACGATCGAGGTTGCCGCGCTCGGGTTTTGCGTGGCGAGCAGCGGTCCGAAGATCGCGAGCAGCACGAACAGCAGGAGCACCCCGACGCCGACCTTCGCCTTCGTCGGCATGTTGCGCACGAAGCCACGCCGACCCGCCCTGACAAGGACTAGATCTGCCGCCTCAGCCATGGCCGGGGTCATGCCCCTGATTCCACCTGCTTCTTCGGGCGTCAGAGCCTGAGGCTCGTTCGTCGGCTCTTGGGGCGCCATCAGTACGCCGCCCTGGTGCGCGTTCGCGGATCGGCGATCACGTACACCACGTCGGCGAGCAGGCATGCGAGGAGCACAGCGAACGAGATCGCGAGGAAGATCCCCTGCATCGTCGGAATGTCATCGCTGGTGACTGCGGCAAGCACCTGGTAGCCGACACCCGGGTAGGAGAAGACGATCTCCATCACGATTGCGCCGGCGACGACGAAGCCGATCGCGAGCGCGAAGCCGGCGATGTTCGGCAGGATCGCGTTGCGCGCCGCGTAGGTGAACATGATGCGGCGCGTCGAGAGTCCCTTCGCCTGCGCGGCGAGCACGTAGTCCTCGCCGATCGTCGTGATCATCACGTTGCGCATCTGCAGCATCCAGCCGGCCATCGACGTGATGATGATCGTGAACGCGGGCAGGACGCTGTGGTCGAGCACGCTGTTGATGAACGGCCAGTTGAAGCCGGCTGTGGTGCCGAGCGTTGAGCCCCCTGACGCCGGGAACAGATGCCAGGTGTTCGCGAGCAGCAGGAGCAGCAGCTCCGCGAGGAAGAAGTAGGGCATCGCCTGCAGGAACGAGAACCCCGGCATCGCCTGGTCGAAGCGCCCTCCCCGCCGCCAGCCGGCGAGGATCCCAAGGCCCGTCCCGATGATGAAGCTGAGGATCGTCGCCGTGCCGACCAGCCCGAGCGTCCAGGGCAACGTGGTGTGGAGCGTGCTGGCCACCGTTGTCGGATAGAAGTCGACCGAAAGGCCGAAGTTGAGGTGGAGCATGTGGCCGAGGTAGACGAAGTACTGCTGCAACAGGCTGCCCTGGCCGCCATTGCTGCAGGAGAGCTGCCTCAAGCCGTCCACCAAGTGAGCGTGGCAAGTCACTCCGAAGTCCTTGTCGAGCACTGCGATCGCCGACGGCGGGAGATTCGGGTATTTCGCCATCATCGACTCGACGGCGTTGCCTGGGAGTGCGCGCGGGATCAAGAAATTGAGCGTGAGCGCGAACCACCCCGCGATCACGTAGAACCCCAGCCGGCGAGCAATGAACCGCATCTCTGTCCTTGATCCCTCTCCTTGGGCGCAGCGCGAAGCGGCGCAAGACCGCGAGCACTGACTGTGGAAACGCTAACAGAGGGGTATCAGCGGGTCAACCGGGAACCGTCGATGGTGCACGGCGCTATGCGTCGTCCGCCGCTGACGTTGCCGGCGCGAGGCCGGCTGCGCCCGTCGGCGCTAACGTTTGTCAGTCCCCAAAGTCGGGATCGCGTGAACGACACCGTAGCGCATAGGAAGCGAACGACGATCCGCGAGGTGGCGGAGCTGGCCGGCGTATCGATGGCGACCGTGTCGCGGGTCGTCAACAGCAACGGCTACGTCTCGGCCGGGACCCGCGAGGTCGTGGAGCGCGTCGTGCGCGACCACCGCTACAGCGCAAATCGCAGCGCCCGCGGGCTGTCTGCGGGACGCTCGGGACTGATCGGCGTCACGCTGCCGATGATCCACCCGGCGTTCTTCTCGGTGATCGTCGGCGGCCTGGCGGACGCCGTCTACGAGCAGGACATGCGGATCGTGCTCTGCCCTACGCTCCTTGAGCACGACCGCAAGGTTTCGCTGCTGGAGCGCCTGACGCACGGCACGATCGACTGTGCGCTGCTGGTACTGCCGGATGAGTCAAGCAGCGAGCTGCTCGCAGTCATGGAGCACGGACTTCGCTTTGTGGTCATCGACCCGCGCAAGCGGCTCGACCGTCGCGTACCGACCGTCGCGTCCGCTCACTACGCGGGCGCCGAGCAGATGATGCGCCACCTGACCGGGCTGGGGCACCGGCGCATCGCTGCGATAACCGGCCCGGCCGGCTGGATCGCTACCGACGAGCGTCTCCGTGCTTATCGTGAGGCGCTCGACGCGCTGGGCGTGCGTGCCGACGCCGACCTGGTCGTCGAGTCGAACTTCGACCTGGACGGCGGCCGCGAGGCCGGCGGGCGACTGCTCGATCTCGCCGAGCGGCCAACCGCGATCTTCGCCTTCAACGATCCGATGGCGATCGGCGTGATTCAGGCGTGCTTGGCGCGCGGGCTGCGTGTCCCGCACGACGTGTCCGTGGTCGGCTTCGACGATACCGACGAGGCCCTGCTCGTGACGCCTCGGCTAACCACGGTGCGCCAGCCGCTCGCCGCGATGGGCCGCGCCGCGTTCGATCTCGTGACGCGGCTGCTCGACGACGCGGCATTGCGCACCACTCGTGTCGAGCTCGACACGCAGCTCGTGGTCCGCGACTCCGCAGCGCCGCCGCCGGCTTAGAACAGCGCGCTGGTCACGCGGGGCAGGGCCTGCCACGGCATCTGGTGGTAGTAGTCGTAGGACGTGTGCACGAACGTCGTGGCGGTACACACGATGAGCACGACGATCGCCGTCCACGCGACGGTCCGCTCGCTGATGCGGAGGCGCCGCCCACCGAGACCGGCGAGCACCGGGATCAGCAGCGCGATGACGGGCGTGAAGTAGCGCCCGTGAATGCCGTTGATGACCCCTGCTCCGACTCCTGTCCAGCTGAGGTAGATCACCAGTGCCGTGGCGAGCAGGAAGGCGACGAGCGTGCCGGCGAGCCAGGCGCGCAGGCGCCTCGCCGGCTTGGCGCCCTCGTCGCTCCCGAGAACGAGCACGAAGAACACGGCCAGCCAGCCGAGCGCAAACCATTTGCTGAGCGAGGTCTCGCCGATCGCTCCGACCAGCTCGCTGATCGGCAGCAGCTGTCCGTGGATCAGCGTCTGCCACAGCAGCGCCGGGACGTCGTAGAAGTGCGTGAGCAGGTAGTGAGCCTGCTGGGATGGGCTGATGTAGACCTGCGAGATGGGCCGGAAGACGGTGTTCCGGTAGGGCACGAAGAACGCGCTCGACGCGATGGTCCACCACACCGCCGCGAAGCTCGCGGGAAGCGCGATCGCTGCGACGCGCCAGGCACGAGCCCTGCCCGTGCCGAGCACGGGCCAAACGATCACGATCGCCGCGAACACGACGAGTGGCAGCGGCGTCTTCAACAACCCGACGAGCAGGCCGAGCGCGCTCATGCAGGCGAGCTCGCGCTTGTGCGGTGGTCCGCCGCGATCGGCGAGCCATAGCGCGAAAGCGATCATGAACCCCGTCACCGCGAAGGCCATCGAGTCTGCCGAGACCGATGAGCCCTGCGCCATCGCGGTCGGCACGAGTAGAGCAAGCGCGAACAGCCACTTCCAGCGAGGCACGATCGCCACCGAAGCAGTGACCAGCGTGGCCCATACGAGGCCGGCGGCGAGGCGCGCGGCGAACAGCGTGGCGATCACCGGCTCGGCGAACACTCGGCCGACCCAGAAGACGAGCATCTCGGGGAGGTAGTTGGCCGGCGAGTAGAGCGCCGTGTTCTCGAAATGGGCGAACGAGGTGCGCGAGGTTGCGAACGTCACGCCGAGCACGCGCGCGTAGACGTGCGGGTTGAAATGGTCGGCGGCCTTGCCGCGCTCCGCGCCCTGGTAGATGGTCTGCAGGACGAGCTGCAGCGCAACCGATACCGGCCCGCCGGCACGCCGATGCGGAACGAGATGCCCGCCGTAGTGAACTCGGCAGGGCACCGGCTGGTGGTGGCCGAGGCAATGAACGATCTCCGGCAGCACCGTGCCGAGCGACAGCTGGTAGGCCCGGAAGATGTGCTGGGTCTCGTCGGATCCGAAGCTGATCGGGACGACGAGCACCATGTAGATCACCGAGATGAGCGCGATCCCCGCGGTCCAGAGTGCCGCGTCTGGCACGCGCTGGGCGCGGCTCACGTGACTTGGCGGCGCTCACCGCCGGCTTCGGCGATGACCGCATGCTTCCCGCTGATCACGCTTCTCCTTTCGCGGGGCACGAAGCACCCGTCGTGCGCGCCGATGATATGCGTTACGTCGCCGTCGGTGCGTCTCGGACGCTTGGCCGGCGGAAGTCCAGCGCGCAGCTTGCTCGAATCGCCGCGCTGCGATGGACTCGAACCATCACGGGGAAATCTCCCTACAAGGCCCCGACACGCGCGCACATTACGAGCGCGAGCGGGGCGAGGTCGAGCGGATCGACGCGCTGATCGGCTCGCGCCGTCGGCCTGCGCCCGCTCGGGCATCCGCCGGCTGTTCGCGGCGCAGACGCCGCGGTCTGAACTCTAGCTGATCGTCCCGATGGCGGACGAGGTGGCGTACGCGTCGAGGATTGCGCGTCGCCGTCTCAAGTGGGGCTTGTTCCGCCCGATTCGTAGCGTAATAATGTCAGCAAGTAACCAACCGAGGATCGAGATCATGGCTGAGCGCACCACCAAGAGCATCCGTATCACCGAGGACGCCCAGCGTCTTCTCCGGCTGGTCGCTGCGTTTGAGGATCGGACCGAGGGTGCGATCGTCGAGGATGCGCTTGCGGCCTATCTCCAGATCCGCTCGCTCGGCTACGAGAGCGTGCTGCCCGAGGTCCGCGAGCTCGGTCACACGACACCCGAGCGCGTCGGCGAGACGGTGGCGCGCCTCACAAGCGCGATCGAGCAGGCGCTCGATGCGGGTGGTCTCGCACCCAAGCCCGGCGACGCGAAGCAGCGGCTGCGCGAGCGCGCGCGTAGCAGGCCGTAGCGCACCTCGAGCGCGCCGTATCTTGCCTGGATGCTCGAACGCTGGCTGACCAGTCGCTGTTGGCGCCAGGACGCGCCGACGCTGACGACGGCGCGCGACGCGAATGTCAGCTTCAGTGGGACCGCCTGGGGTTTCCCGACAGTCGCCGCGCCACGCGACAGCGGAGCCCGGGTGGTCTGGCGCGATCGCTCTCAGCGCCTCAGCAGCCGTGCGCCAGATCCAACACTCTGCAGACCTCATTCAAACGTTCAGGAGCCAGTGTGGTGATCAGATCGCCAAGCCACTCCTTCGCGATCGTCGCGGTATGGTCGGCGTTCAGGACGCACGCTCGTGGCATCCCGTCAGCGCGCCCGAGTTCGACCTCGGTCGGCAGGCCGCGAATGTTAGTTGTCGCCAGAACGACGAAGATATCGTTGAGGTGATCGATCGCCTCGTCCCGGGTAAGCACAAGGGCCGGCCGTCGCGGCCAATCAGGATGCTCGGCCCAGCGAACCTCGCCGCGCCTCACCAGGGCTCGTTCCCTGCGGCGCGTTCCTCGTCAGCGAGTCGGCGCATCACGTTGGTGGTGCTGGCCTCGTGCAGCTGCGAGATGTCGCCCCAGTCATCGCTCGTATCCACGCCCTCGGCCGCGCGCAGAGCGCGCTCTGCCTGCTCCTCGCTCCAGTGCGGGGCGAGCTCCAACAGCTTCTCCTTCGCATTCACAAGCCAAGGGTACCTCGCCGCACAGCGGCAATCCACGACTGCTGCTTCGCCGGGTTGATCGCGCGGAGCGGCCGGTAAGCCAGCCGACGCCTCGTCCACCAACGCCAAACCGAGGTCTGCGGCGGCGCCGCCAGGCCGCAGCGATCGCGAGCTCCACATCTGATATGGAGGGCGTTTTGTCAAGTGAGTGTCGGCGAGCTGTCGTGGTCGGCGTGTTTGGGTGTGTGGTCGGCTGGGCTGGTGGCGGTCCGGCGGGCTGTGCGCGACGCGCGGTCAGACTG